>NZ_JBFBAF010000005.1:0-336410 GCF_040682095.1 Amycolatopsis sp. NPDC051372 | reverse complement strand
GGTACTGCAACCGAAGGGTTGTGGGAGAGTAGGACGCCGCCGAACTTACTTAGAGTAGGCCCCGGTCGAGAATCTTCACGGTTCTCCCGGGGCCTGCCTCTATTTCCCGACCCTTTCCGACCGACCGCCGGCCCGTCTGACCCGGACAGGTGATCACCCAGGGATAGACAAACGTCGGCTTGTTTGAGACCAGTTACTCGATCACCGGGAAGCTACGCCCTTCACCGGCGACTCCACGGTTCTCAAGCATTGCACCGCTGCCAGCCGGGTCCTCGACTCAGCTCCACCGGTAGCGAGTCTGCGACGACTCGCTACCGGTTGTGAAGGCGAAAGCCTTGTCGGGCTGGACCCGGTAGAGCTGGACGTTCCCGGTCCTGATGGCGTCGCCCAATTGGTACCACGTTCCGTCCTCGCGGCTGAGCTGCCAGCCGTAGGCCTGCTCGAACGCCGTCGCCGCGGTATCCCTGGTGGCCTGGTCGGTGACCAGGCTCGCGGTGCCTTCGATGACGTAGTCCATGCCGGTCAGGGTGCCGGTTCCGGTGCTCAGCGTGCAGGCCTGGTTGGAGCTGAGATTCTTGGCCTTCTGCTCGTTGTCACCTGTGGTGAACCACATCGCGCCGAGCGCCCAGATCGCCAGCAGCGGTGTCACGTGGGGGCGGCCGTCGCGACGCACCGTGCACAGGTGGAATTTCTGGATGTGACGCAGCGCCCACTCCGTGGCCTCCCACGGCGTCGGGCTGGCGCCCGGCGAGGAGAACGGGCCGAGGCTGGTCTGTGGGGCGCTCGAGTTGTCAGCCGTAGGAGTGGACATCAGTTTCCCCTTCGTGCGGAAGCTCAACGGGTTCCGGACAGATGGTCGGCGAGGATCGCGGTGACCGACAGCGCGGTGTCGAAGTTCGGTACGAGCCGGGTTTTCGTGAGGGCGAAGGCGACTCCGCGAGCGGGGTCGGCGTAGGCGTAGCTGCCGCCTCCGCCCGGCCAGCCGAAGGCCGCGGAGTTCTCCTCGGCCGGGGCGCCGATGCGGCCGATCGGGAAGCCCAGGGCCATACGCGCCGGATTGCCGAAGACCTGGTCCGTGCCCTCGAACGCGAGCGCGGACAGTTCCGTCAAGCGCGCGGAATCCAGGAGCGTGCCTTGCAGGACGGCGTTGTACATCGCGGCGAGGCCGTGCGCGGTGGCCGTACCCACGGACGGGATGTCGGCGCGCAGGATTGTGCCGGTGTTTCCGAAATCGGCACTCGGCCGGCTTTCCCACGGGGCGAGGATCGGGGCGGCCGGCCAGCGCGAAGTCTGCTGCTCGAGGCGAGCGAAACCCGCCAGCTCCTCCTCCGGAGCGGCGAAGTAGAGCTGCCCCTCGATCCCGAGCGGCGCCGTGATCCACTCGCGTAGCAACTCGGACATGGACCGCCCGGTCGCACGGCGGGCCAGCTCGCCGACGAGGTAACCGAAGGTGTACGAGTGATAGCCCGTGGCGGTGCCCGCCGGCCAGCGCGGCTGGGCGGCGGCCAGCGACTCGCACACCCGGGACCAGTCCGGAAGCTCGCGCGGGGTGATCTCGCGCGGCATGGCCGGCAGTCCGACCGTGTGGGTCAGCACGTGCCGGAGTGTCGCGGTGGCCTTGCGGTGTGCGCCGAACTCGGGCCAGAGATCCGTGACCGGGCTGTCGTAGTCGAGGAAACCCCGCGCGGCGAGCACGTGGACGAGCGTGGCCGCCACGTTCTTGGCGGTGGAGAAGCTGAAGATCGGCGTGCCGGAGGTGAGCGGTCGCCCCGGCTCGGCCGTGCCCGCCACCGCGTCGACGACGAGCGCGCCGTCCTCGTAGACGGCGACCTGCAGGCCGGTCTCCTCGCCGGTGTCGACCAAAGTGTCGAGCCGGCGTTGAACCCGGTCCTGGAGCTCACCCATCGCTGCGGCCCACCCGTCGGCGCAGCAGGTACGTGTCCATGATCCAGCCGTGCTTTGCGCGGGCCTCCGCGCGGACCGAACGGAGGCGGGCGGCCAACGCGGAGTCCAGGGGGCCCGACAGCAGGATCTCGTCCGGGGTGCCGACGTACGCGCCCCAGTAGATGTGCAGCCCCTGGTCGGTGAACTGGTCGAAGGTGGTGTGCGCGTCGAGCAGGACGAAGACGTCGTCGGCGTCCGCGGGCCAGCCCGTGGCGAGGCGCCGGCCGGTGGTGAGCTGGACGGCGCGGCCGATCTGGTTCATCGTCGTGCGATGGCGGGCGACCAGGGCGGAGATGCTGCTTACGCCGGGGATCACCTCGTAGTCGAAAGCGACGTTGCCGCGCGCGAGCACCGCCTCGATGAGGGCGATGGTGCTGTCGTACAGCGACGGGTCGCCCCAGACGAGGAAGGCGCCGGTGTCGTCGGGGCCGAGGGAGTCGCGGATGAGACGCTCGTAGACGTCCGTGCGGAGCTCGTGCCAGTCGGCGACGGCGGCGCGGTAGTCGGACGGCGTGCGGTCGCGGTCGGGGTCCGTGGCGGTGACCACGCGGTAGCCGGGCCGTGTGACGAAGCGCGACAGGATGTCCTGGCGCAGCCGTACGAGGTCGGCCTTCGCGGAGCCCTTGTCGAGGACGAAGAACACGTCGACGCGGTTGAGGCGGTCGATCGCCTGGACGGTGAGGTGTTCCGGGTCGCCGGCCCCGATCCCGATCGCGTACAGCTTCCGCATCACCGCAGTCTGCCGGGCCGGGTAACCGGTCCCACAGGCGGCCCACGTGGTGAACCCCTACCCCCAAGGGGTATAAAGAGATCAGGGACGCCACAGCACGAAGGAGCCGGTGATGACCGAAGCCACCTACACCGTCGAGGGTATGACCTGCGCGCACTGCGTCGGCGCGGTGCGCGAAGAGGTCGGGGAGCTCACCGGCGTTCGGGAAGTCGACGTGGACCTCGCGTCGGGCGCGGTGAAGGTCGTCAGCGAGCAGCCGCTGGCCGTGGACGCCGTCTCGGCGGCCGTGACCGAGGCCGGCTACCGGCTCGTCGCGTAGGCCGCCATGACCACGACGACACACGCTCCGCAGACGGTCGAGCTCGTCATCGGCGGGATGACGTGCGCTTCGTGCGCCGCGCGCGTGGAGCGCAAGCTGAACAAGGTCGCCGGGGTCACGGCGAGCGTCAACTACGCCACCGAGAAGGCCCACGTCGAGTTCCCCGCCACGGTGTCGGTCGACGATCTGGTCGGTGTCGTCGAGGCCACCGGCTACACGGCGCAGCGCCCCGAACCCGAGAAGCCCGAAGCCCCGGAGCCGGGCGATGAGACGCGCCCCATGTGGGACCGGCTCGTCTACTCGGCGCTGCTGACGGTGCCGGTGATCCTGCTCGCGATGGTCCCCGCGCTGCAGTTCGACAACTGGCAGTGGCTCTCGCTCACCCTGGCCGCGCCGGTCGTGGTGTGGGGCGCGTTCCCGTTCCACCGCGCCGCGTGGACCAACCTGCGCCACGGCGCCGCGACCATGGACACCCTGATCTCCCTCGGCGTCTCCGCCGCCACGCTCTGGTCGCTCTACGCCCTGTTCTTCGGCACCGCCGGCATGACCGGCATGCGCGACGCCTTCACCCTCACCGTGACCCCGGGGATGGGTACGAACAGCATCTACCTCGAGGTCGCCTCCGGCGTGACCACGTTCATCCTGGCCGGCCGTTACTTCGAAGCCCGCGCCAAGCGCCGCTCCGGCGCCGCGCTGCGCGCGTTGTTCGAACTCGGCGCGAAGGACGTCACCGTCCTGGCGAGCGGCATCGAACGCCGAGTCCCCGTGAGCGAACTGCGAGTGGGCGACAGCTTCGTCGTGCGGCCCGGGGAGAAGATCGCCACCGACGGCGTGGTCACCGAAGGCAGCTCCGCGGTCGACGTCAGCATGATCACCGGCGAATCCGTGCCCGTCGAAGTCACCACAGGCGACGCCGTGACCGGCGCGACCGTGAACGTCGGCGGCCGCCTCGTCGTGAAAGCCACCCGGATCGGCGACGACACGCGCCTCGCCCAGATGGCGCGGCTCGTCGAGGAGGCCCAGAACGGCAAGGCCGCTGTGCAGCGGCTGGCCGACCGCGTGTCCGGGATCTTCGTTCCGATCGTCCTCATGCTCACCCTGATCACGCTCGTCGCGTGGCTGGCCAGTGGCGGCGACGTCGCCGAGGCCTTCACGGCCGCGGTCGCCGTGCTGATCATCGCCTGCCCCTGCGCGCTCGGCCTCGCCACGCCCACGGCGCTGCTGGTCGGCACCGGCCGCGGAGCCCAGCTCGGCATCCTGATCAAGGGCCCCGAGGTGCTCGAGTCCACCCGCCGCGTCGACACCGTCGTGCTCGACAAAACCGGCACCGTCACCACCGGCCGCATGAGCCTCACCGGCGTCCACCCCGCCGACGGCATCACCGAAGCCGAGGTCCTGCGCTACGCCGGAGCCGTCGAAGACGCCTCCGAACACCCCATCGCCAAGGCCATCGTTGCCGGCGCCCGCGACCGCATCGGCGAACTGCCCGCGGTCCAGGAGTTCCGCTCGACCGAGGGCCTCGGCGTCACCGGGCTCGTCGACGGCACGGCCGTCCTCGCCGGCCGCGCCACCTTCCTGGCCGACTGGGGCATCCACGTCGACGGTGCCCTCGCCGACGCCAAGGCAGCGGCCGAGGAGCAGGGCGCCACCGCGGTGTTCGTGGCCTGGGACGGCGCGGCCAAGGCCGTGCTGGTCGTCGCCGACACGATCAAACCCACCTCGGCCCAAGCCGTCGCCGAACTCCGCGCTCTTGGCCTCGCGCCGGTCCTGCTGACCGGCGACAACGCGGGTGCCGCTCAGGCGATCGCCGAAGCCGCCGGCATCGACGAGGTCATCGCCGAGGTCCTACCCGAAGACAAGGTCGCGGTGGTCAAGCGGCTTCAGTCCGAGGGCCGCGTGGTCGCCATGGTCGGCGACGGCGTGAACGACGCCGCCGCCCTCGCCCAGGCCGACCTCGGCTTGTCCATGGGCACCGGCACCGACGCCGCCATCGAGGCCGGCGACCTCACCCTCGTCCGCGGTGACCTCCGCGCCGCCGTCGACGCCATTCGGCTCGCCCGGCGCACACTCGGCACGATCAAGGGCAACCTGTTCTGGGCCTTCGCCTACAACGTCGCGGCCCTGCCCCTGGCGGCGTTCGGCCTGCTCAACCCGATGATCGCCGGTGCCGCGATGGCCGTCTCGTCGGTGTTCGTGGTCTCGAACAGTCTCCGTCTGCGCGGCTTCCGCGCCGCACGCTGAACCACGTTGAACCGCGCTGAAAAAAAGAGGGGCGCCCCGTGAAAGCTCCCCGGAAGTTGGACTGGGTTTCCAGTTCCGTTCTTCCGGGGAGTAGCGGTGTGCAGGGCGGAGTTCGCCGTCGCAGCGGAAGCGTGCAGCGGCGGTGCGTGGAGGTGGGGCGCTGGTGGACAGGTCGACCAAGCGTTCGTTCCGTTCGAGTTAAAGCTTGAAGTGTGCGGCGGTCTCTGGTCGGTGAGTCCAAGCTCGATCTGGCTCGCGAGTTCGAGCTGGCCTCGCCGAAGCTGATCGAGACCTGGGTGCGTGTCTACCGCAACGAGGGTGAGGACGGGCTGCGTCCGAAAATGCGGGGCAGACGCCCGGCCCAGAGGCCGCGGCCGATGAGGCGGGTGAGCTGCAGCGGTTGCGGCGCGAGAACGAGCGGCTGCGAGCCGAGCTGAAGGCCGCGATCACGGACGTGTTCACCCGCAACCATGTCCGTTACGGGCATCGCCGTGTCCACCACGCGTTGGTCAAGGCCGGTTGGCGGATCGCGAAGAAAACCGTGCTGAGTCTGATGCGAGGGCTCGGGTTGGTCTGCCGAGCCATCAGGCGGCGAGACCATGTGTCGATCGAGGTGACCCAGGCCAGATCGCCTCGAACCTGCTGTTCCAGAAATTCACCGCCGACGCGCCGAACCAGAAGTGGGTCGCTGACGTGACCGAGTTCCGCGTCGGAGACGACAAGCTCACCTTCAGTTAGCCAGTCCAACAACAGCGGACCAGTCCAGCCGGGGCGCCCCTCTTTTTCATTGTCCGGACCTACGAGCGGACCAGCCGCGCGATCGCGTCGGAGGCCTCGCGGACCTTCAGGTCGGCTTCCTCACCCCCGGCCGCGGCGGCCTGCACGACGCAGGTGGCCAGGTGCTCGTCGAGCAGTTCCAGCGAGAACGACTGCAGCGCCTTCGTGGCCGCCGACACCTGCGTGAGGATGTCGATGCAGTACTTGTCCTCCTCGACCATGCGCTGCAGGCCTCGGATCTGTCCCTCGATGCGGCGCAGACGCTTCAGATAGGCATCCCGCTCGTTGCCGTAGCCCGTCATCGCGCATCGTCCCCTTCGTTCGCACCTGTACGTCGTCCAGTATACCCACCCCACGTATCCGATACGGGGTATGCGTATTCACGCCCGGACGGCCACCGCGATGACGAGCCCGCCGACGTTCGTCGTGAAGTGGACCAGCACCGACGCCAGCACTCCCCGGCCGAAGTGCCGCCACGCGTGGAGGAAGACGCCCGCCGCCGCGGCCGCGACCATGGCGAGCACCTGCAGCAGCTGCGTCGGGATGCCGCCGAGCGCCGCGTGCACGGCCGCGTTGCGCCCGACGGCCAGCGCCGGCAGGAAGTGCCACAGCCCGAAGAACGCCGACGCCCCGAGGATCGGGCCCCACCGCCAGCGGTCGTCGCGCGCGCCGAGCAGCGCCGGCAGCACGCCGCGGAACGCGATCTCCTCGACGATCACCGTGCCGAACGTGATCCGCCCGAGCGTGAGCCACAGCAGTTGCGGCAGGTCGGGGTCGCCGACGCGCCCGTCGTCGTAGACGGTCCGCAACGCCGGCACCGCGGCCGCGATGCCGAAGACGACCAGGAACAACGCCGCCCCGATCAGCCCGGTGACGGCCGCCCGACCGAGCGTCGCGCGGCTGACGCCGAGGTCGGCCGGCGTGTACCCGGCACCGAACGCCAGCGCGAGCAGCACCGCCGCCGTCACGGCTCCGCAGACCGGGTACGCCCAGCCCGGCAAGACCCGGTTGGCGAGCGTGGTCGCCGTCGCCAGCACCACCACGCACACGACGACGAGCAGCAACCGCGTCGACGTCGTCCTCGGCCCGGTGATGGTCATGGCCCCAACTTAGGGGCGCGCGTGATCTCGGCGGGGCGCTCCACGCGGGGCCGGCGTGAAAAGCCGGGCCGGCGACCCCGTGTTCAGGCCGCTCGGCAGAAGTTGCAGGAGTGAGACAACCGCAGGTCAGCCGGTTGTGGTCGCCTCGGTGAGCGCCGGTTTGCGGCGCTGGACGGGTACGGCGGTGCTGGTGTCGTCGGGCCGCGGGTCCAGCGCGGCGGTCGCCGACGCCAGGAGCTCGCGGGTGCCGGTGAGCGCCGTTTTCAGGCGGTGGTGGATGGCTGTCAGCTCGGCGACGCGGTCGTCGGCCCGGGTGACGATGTCGTTGGCGTGCTCGGTCGCGCGGCGGACCCGGGTGTCGGCCTCCGTCTGCGCTTCCGCGGTCTGCGCGGCGAGTACCCGGTGGGTTTCCGTGCGCTGGTTCTCCAGGTCGCGCAGGGTCTCCGTGCGCTGGGCGGCCAGGTTGCGCAACGTCTCGGTGCGGTGGGCGTCGAGCTCGCGCAGCGTTTTCGTGCGTTGGATGTCCAGTTCGGTGATCGTCGCGGTGCGGCGCCGGTTCAGGGCCTCGGTGAGGTCTTCCTCCATGCGGCGGCGCCGCATCACGGCGGCCTCGTCGGCGGCGGCGCGTTCGGCGGCGGCGCGGCGCATGAACTCCTCGTGGGCGGCGTGCCCGCGGCGGCGATCTTCCTCGGTCGCGGCGACGAGCGCGCGTTCCTTCTCGGTGAGCCGCACGGCCTCGGCCTCCGCGTCGAGCCGCGTCTGCTCCGCTTTTTCCTTTGCCCGCGCGATGATTTCCGAAGCTTCTTCGCGAGTCAGCTCGATCATGCGCCGTGATCGTTCCTGGAGCGCGTCGGCTTCTATGGGCGTGCGGCTGATGCGGTCGATCGTCGCGTGCAGCTCGCGGTTGTGCTCCGCCAGCCGGGCCACGCGCCACATCGCCGCGTCGCGTTCGGCCGCCACCCGGCGGAGCTCTTCCTGGGCCCAGACCACGAATTCCTTGACCTGGCCTCGGTGAAAGCCGCGCCATGCCGGGTCGAAACGGGGCTCGACGGACATCAGGTCCTCGCCATCTTCGGGGGCCATGGCCTCACCTCCCATTTGGATGGTTTCTCCCCGGGCGCGATGTTTCCTTTGCCGCACCGAGGTTTCCGTGTGCCGTCCAGTGTGCCCGAAGACCGGGCCGCTGTGGGGGGCGGGCACTCGATCAATCTTCGAGCGGATCTTGCGCGCCCGTCGCGGTGCTCCGCACGCCGGGCAGTTCCGCAAGTTCGGCCGTCAATTCCGCAAGATCACCGCGGCCTTGCAACCGCAGCGTGACGACCGCGATCCGTTGCCCCTCTTCGGAAACCGTCTCCCTGTCGACCGCCACCTGGTGGACCACCCAGCCGCGTTCGGTACAGCCTGCGAGAACGTTTCGCAAAACTCCGTGCCCGTCGGAGTAACTCAGCCGCAGAATGGGTGGTTCGCGCCGATGCCGTGCCACGAACCGGGAAAGCGGCGGGAAACCGCGGGTGATCACGATCAGTCCCACGGTCGTCGCCACCGCGAGCACGGGCAGCCCCGCGCCGCATGCGACGCCGACCGCCGCCGCCAGCCACACCGTCGCGGCCGTCGTCAGCCCGCGCACGGCGTCGCGGCGCACGAAGATCAACCCGCCACCGACGAACCCGATGCCCGAGACGATCTGCGCCGCGATCCGCGACGGGTCGAGCGCCACGTGCTCGGTGTTCAGCAGGTCGGCGAACCCGTACTTCGACACGAGCATGAACACCGCCGACCCCACGCCGACCAGGGTGTGCGTGCGCAGGCCGGCCTGTTTGTTGCCGACCTCGCGTTCGAGGCCGATCGCCGTGCTCAGCACCAGCGCGAGCAGCACGGGGAGCAGCAGCGACCACTGTTCGTCCGTGGACCAAAGAGCGTGCACGTCGACACTTTGCCTCGCCGCTCGCTGGCGAGCCCGCCCGGCCCCCGAGGTGGATCACCCCTAAGCTCGCCGCATGGCCCGCTACTTCGACGTGCACCCGCAGAACCCGCAGCGGCGCTCGCTGGCCCAGGTCGTGGACCTGCTTCGCGAAGACGGGCTCATCGCGTACCCCACCGACTCCTGCTTCGCGCTCGGCTGCCGGCTCGGCAACCAGGAGGGCATGGAGCGGATCCGGGCGATCCGCAAGCTCGACCACCGGCACCACTTCACGCTCGTCTGCCAGGACTTCGCCCAGCTCGGGCAGTTCGTGCACGTGGACAACACGGTGTTCCGGGCGATCAAGGCCACCACACCCGGGCCGTACACGTTCATCCTCCCCGCGACCAAGGAAGTGCCGCGGCGGCTGATGCACGCGAAGAAGAAGACCGTCGGCGTGCGCATCCCGGAGCACGTGGTCACGCAGGCGTTGCTGGCCGAGCTGGGGGAGCCGATCCTGTCGAGCACGCTGCTGCTGCCCGATTCCGGCGAGCCACTCACCCAGGGCTGGGAGATCAAGGAAGAGCTCGATCACCAGCTCGACGCGGTGCTCGACTCGGGCGACTGCGGCGTCGAGCCGACCACGGTGGTCGACTTCTCGTCCGGCGAGGCGGAGATCGTCCGCTACGGCGCGGGCGACGCCACGCGGTTCGAGTGAGCTCAGTACCCCACGAGGTAGCGCTGCAGGGTCGGCCCGAGCCAGCGCACGGCCTCGTCCTCGGTCATCTGGGCGACCGGCGGTAGCCGCAGCACGAACCGGCACAGCGCCAGGCCCAGCACCTGCGACGAGATCAACCCGGCGCGCACCGGCGCCTCGGCGGGGTCCGGGCACACCTTCGCGACCTGCGGTCCGAGCTGGTCGGCGAAGATCGAGCGCATGCGTTCGGCCGCTGTCTCGTTCGTGACGCCCGCGCGCAGGAGCGCGAACAACGTCTCGTCCCCCGCCCAGCGCGCCAGCACGTGCCGAGCGAGCAGCGTGCCGGCTTCTTCGAGTGGCAGCTGTGTGAAGTCGGGCAGGCGCAGGTCGAAATGGGCTGCGGCCGCGAAGAGCTTCTCCTTGGAGCCGTAGTAGCGCATCACCATCGACGGATCGATGGCCGCGTCGGCCGCGATCGCGCGGATCGTCGCGCGCTCGTAGCCGTCCGCGGCGAAGCGCTCGCGGGCGGCGTCCAGGATCGCCGCGCGCGTCGCGTCGGAGCGGCGGGGTCGGGTCGAGGTCATGCCAACAACTGTAGGCCAACGAGTGTTGACATAGCTAGTACCAGGGCGTCTACTGGATGCCAACAGATGTTGGCAAACGAATGTTGACTTGGGGGTCGACATGGAATCGGAAGTGCTGGTCGTCGGAGCCGGACCCGTCGGGCTGCTGCTCGCGAGCGATCTCGCCGAAGCCGGCGTGGCCGTGACGGTGCTCGAACGGCGGACCACGGGATCGAACCTGACCAGGGCGTTCGGGGTCCACGCCCGCACGCTGGAGCACCTCGACGTGCGCGGCGTCGCCGACGAGCTGATCGCCACGGGCGCGCGGCTGGGCGAGCTGCGGCTGTTCGACCGGGTCGAGATCGATCTCGCGAAGCTGCCCTCGCGCTACGGCTACCTGCAGATCACGCCCCAGCCCCACACCGAGGAGATCCTGCGTTCGCGCGCCGAGCGGCTCGGCGCGAAGTTCGTGTGGGGCGCCGAGGTGCGCACGCTGGCCCAGGACCACGACGGCGTCGACGTCACCACCGCCGACGGCCAGCTCTACCGCGCCCGCTACCTCGTCGGCGCCGACGGGCTGCACAGCGTCGTGCGCCGGCAACTCGGCCTGCCGTTCCCCGGCCGTTCGGTACTGAAGTCGATCATGCTGGCCGACGTCCGGCTCGACTCGCCGCCCGAAGACCTCCTCATGGTCAACGGCGTCGGCGACGGCTTCGCGTTCGTCGCCCCCTTCGGCGACGGCTACTACCGCGTCTTCGCCTGGGACCGGCGCTCCCAGGTTCCGGACGACGCACCGCTCTCCCTCGACGAGGTCCGCGACATCACCCGCCGCTCCCTCGGCACCGACCTCGGCATGCACGACGCGCGCTGGCTCTCGCGCTTCCACAGCGACGAGCGCCAGGCCCCGCACTACCGCTCCGGCCACGTCTTCCTCGCCGGCGACGCCGCCCACGTCCACTCGCCCGCCGGCGGCCAGGGCATGAACACCGGTCTGCAGGACGCGGCCAACCTCAGCTGGAAGCTGGCCGAGGTGCTGGCCGGTCGAATGCCGGAGACCCTGCTCGACACCTACGAAGCCGAGCGCCACCCGGTCGGCCGCCTCGTCCTCCGCAGCAGCGGCGCGATCATCCGCCTGGCGATGATCAAGCCCCTCGTTCTCCGCGAAGCCCGCAACCGGCTCGTCGGCGCCGCCTTGTCCGCGGCTCCGCTCGCCCGCCGCGTCGCCGGCGTGATCTCGGGTGTCGGGATCCGCTATGCGCCGCCGGCTGGTGCTGACCGCCTTGTCGGCGCTCGTGCTGAGGACCGCGACCTCCCGCGCGGCCGGTTGTATGAACAGTTGCGGGGTGGCCGTTTCGTCTACGTCGGTGACCACCGTCCGGCCGGGTTGCCGGACCGGGTGGTGTTCGCGCGGGGTACGGGGGAGGTGCTGGTTCGGCCTGATGCGCATGTCGGCTGGGTGGGGGATCCGGTGGGGTACTTCGGGCGTTGAGTCCGGCTTGCCTGCTGGCCGCGTGCGCCGGCGGCCGCTGAGTCGGGCCGAGCGCGTCCCGGGTGAGTGATCACCCACCGACGGCCGCCGGTTGGCCGAGGATGCGGGCGCAGGCGTCGTCGAGGGGGGTGGTGCAGGACGAGTGCCATGCGACCACCGCGTCGGGGCGGAGGAGGAGGGCGCCGTCGGGTGTGAGGGCGACGGAGTCGAGCCAGGCGGGGTCGGGGACCGAAACAGTGCGGAGGCCGAGGTGGCGGGCCGTCGCTGTCCAGTGGGTGTCGCCGGGCGCGGTCAGGAGCGCGAAGTCCGGGCCGGCGAGGTCCACAGTGGACACCCCGGGCGAGACCCAGGCGTGGGGCACGCGGGTGCCGGGACGGCCGCCGGGGGCGTAGTGGTCGACGGGGGCGGAGCCGCGGTTGTCGGGGACGAAGGCGCCCTCGTCGTACTGCGCGCCGAACAACGCGGTGACCGGGTCGGCGGGGACCTCGCCGCTGGTCACGGACGCGATCATGGTGCCGAGGTGGCCGCTGACCCGGCTGGAGAACTCGGCCGTCGCGTAGCCGAGGGGGTGGCGTTCGGCGTGGTAGGTGTCGAGCTGTGCCGGTGACGCGGACCCGGCAAGCACGGCCGCGAGCTTCCACGTCAGGTTGTGGACGTCGCCGATCGCGGTGTTCGCGCCGGCCGCGGCCATGGGCGGCATGGCGTGCGCGGCGTCGCCGGCGAGGAAGACGCGGCCCTCGGCGTAGCGGTCGGCCACGTACATGCCCGACTCCCACGGCATCAGGCTCAGCACCTCCACGTCGAGGTCCGGCACGCCGACCGCGGCGCGCAGCAGGTCGCGCCAGCCGTCGTCGCCCAAGGTCCCGGAGCCGGGGAAGTCCGACGTGGAGAACAGCCAGCGGTCGGTGCCGTTCACCGACACGAACGCGCCCGACGCCGCCGGGTTCTCGATCTGGCACAGGTTGAACTTCTTGTCCCGCACCAGTTCCGTGAGGTCGGCGCGGAACGCGATGTCCAGGTTGTCCGCGAGGTGGCCGTAGCCGCTGCGCGGAATCCCCAGCGCCTCGCGGATCGGGCTGCGTGCCCCGTCGGCCGCGATCAGGTGGCGACGCCGAACACGACCCCGGCGAGCACTGCCAGAGCCGCCGTCGTTGCGCCACCGGTGGCCAGTTCCTTGATCCCCCACACCGCAGGCAGCACGGTGGCCAGCGAAAGTACAACGCTCGCCGGGTCGAGTTTCGCCCCATCAGCCCACCAGAGCCACCAGTGCCACCGGTCCCACGGTGCTCCGGAAGCACGAGCGGGCCGGCCACCAGCAGCAGGAGCATCACGGGCGCGCCGAGCAGGAACACCGAACCCCACCAGAAGTGCGCGAGCAGCACCCCGCCGAGTACCGGCCCCAGGGCCGCGCCGCCGAACTGGCACAACGCCCACAGCGAGATCGCCGTGCCGCGCTGCTTCACGTCGGGGAACAGGGTGCTGATCAAGGCGAGCGTCGAGTGCATCAACGTCGCGCCCGCGATGCCGAGCAACGCGCGGGTGACGATGAGCGTGCCGGCGTCGGGCGCGAACGCCGCCACGATCGACCGGGTGGCGGGCATTTCGGGTCCCCTTCCGAAAGGTGGTTTCGGGCGAGGGTCGGAGCCGCGAAGCGCTTCCGGACACGGTCGTTTCCGCTAGGTTGAGGCCGGTCAGGATCCGGCTCCTGGGGAGGACGACGTGAAGTTCCTGCTGACGATGCACATGAACCCCGAAGTCTGGGATGGACTTTCGAAGGAGACGAAGGACGCGGTGATGTCCGGGCACGGGGACTTCATCGCGAAGATCCGCGCGTCCGGGGAGATGATCAACACCCAGGCGCTCGGCGCGCCCGCGGACAGCGCCGTGGTGCGCGTGCGCGGCGGGGTTCCGGTCGTGACGGACGGGCCGTTCACCGAGTCGAAGGAGTTCCTCGCCGGCTTCTACCTCGTGGAGTGCGAGACCCGGGAACGCGCGCTCGCGGTCGCCGCGATGATCCCCGACGCCGGCATCGAAGGCCTCGGCATCGAGGTCCGCCCGGTCGCGTTCTTCGCCGGCGCCGAGGGCGACACCGAGCCCGGCTGATGGACGTGGACCTGCTCCGGTCGCTCGTGCCGCAGGTGCTCGGGGTACTGGTGCGCCGGTACGGCCAGTTCGAGGCCTGCGAGGACGCAGTGCAGGAGGCGCTGCTCGCGGCCGTCGAGCAGTGGGCCGACGGGGACGTGCCGGACAACCCGCGCGCGTGGCTGCTCACCGTCGCGGCCCGGCGGCTCACCGACCTGTGGCGCAGCGAGAGCGCTCGCCGCCGGCGCGAAGAGAACGTGGCCGTCCAGGAGGTCACACAGGCGGTGCCGGGGCCGGGGGAGGACCGCGCGCCGGAGCACGACGACACGTTGACGCTGCTGTTCCTCTGCTGCCACCCGGCGGTGACGCCGAGCTCGCAGGTCGCGTTGACGTTGCGCGCGGTCGGGGGCCTGACCACGGCGGAGATCGCGACGGCGTTCCTCGTGCCCGAGGCCACGATGACGCGGCGGATCACGCGCGCGAAGGAGAGCATCGCGGCCGCGGGGTCGACGTTCGCCGAGCCTTCGGCCGAGGACTGGCCTTCGCGGCTGCAGGTCGTGCTCCACGTGCTGTACCTGATCTTCAACGAGGGTTACACCGCGTCTTCGGGCGAGGAACTGCACCGCGTGGAGCTGACGGCGGAAGCGATCCGGCTGGCCCGCGCCGTGCACACGCTCCTGCCCGACGACGGTGAGGTCGCGGGCCTGCTCGCGCTGATGCTCCTCACCGACGCCCGCCGCCCCGCGCGGACGCACGAGGGCGCGCTGCTGCCCCTGGCCGACCAGGACCGTCGCTTGTGGACGGTGCCGCTGATCGTCGAGGGGGTCGAACTCGTGAGCCGCACGCTCGGGCGAGGACCCGTGGGCCCGTACCAGGTGCAGGCCGCGATCGCCGCGCTGCACGACCGCGCGGTGAGCACCGAGACCACCGACTGGCCGCAGATCGTCGAGCTCTACGACGTGCTGGCGGAGCTCGCGCCGAGCCCGGTCGTGACGCTCAACCGCGCGATCGCCGTCGCGATGGTCGACGGGCCGACCGCCGCGCTGGCCCTGCTCTCCACCGTCGAGGACGACAGCCGGCTCAAGCAGGGCCATCGCCTCGACGCCGTGCGGGCCCACCTGCTGGAGCTCGCGGGCGACACCGACGCGGCCCACACGCACTACCTTCGGGCGGCCAAACGGACGTCGAGCCTGCCCGAGCGCCGCTACCTGCAATCGCGAGCCGAAAAGTTTCTGCCGGCGCAGCGATGAGTTCCACGCGGCCAGCCGGTATGTCCCTGCGAAACCACTTCAGGGAAGGGACCACCACGATGACCACCACCGCCACCCCCGCCGAGATCCACGACCTGCTCACCAGCCTCTACGCCGCCTGGGCCGACAACGACGCCGACGCGTTCGCCGCGCTGTACACCGAGAACGCGACCGTGGTGATGCCAGGCGTCTTCCACCAGGGCCGCACCGCAGTGCGCGAGTACATGGGCGCCGCGTTCGCCGGCCCGCTCAAGGGTTCCCGCGGCGTCGACGAGCCGCAGGACGTGCGCGTCGACGGCGACACCGCGATCGTCGTCAGCCGCGCCGGGATCCTGTTCGCGGGCGAGGACTCGCTGCCCACCGAACGCGAGCGCATCGCCACCTGGGCCCTGAGCCGCGCCACCGGCTCGTGGTCGGTCGCCGCCTACAGCAACGCCCCGGCGCACTGACGTGCCCGACTTCGCGGCGAGCACCGGTCCGCACCGGGCCGAGCTGGTGGTGCACTGCTACCGCCTGCTCGGCTCGGTGCACGAGGCCGAGGACCTCGTGCAGGAGACGATGCTGCGCGCCTGGCGCGCGTGGGAACGCTACGACAGCACGCGCGCCTCGATCCGGACCTGGCTCTACCGCATCGCGACCAACGCGTGCCTCACCGCGCTCGAAGGCCGCGCCCGCCGTCCGCTGCCGACCGGGCTCGGCGGCCCGAGCGAAGATCCGCTGCAGCCGCTCGTGCCGGCGTTCGACGTGCCGTGGCTGCAGCCGCTGCCCGACGACCCGGCCGCCGTCACCGCCGCCCGCTCGGGCGTGCGGCTCGCGTTCGTCGCGGCGATGCAGCTGCTGCCCCCGCGTCAACGCGCGGTTCTCGTCTTGCGCGACGTGCTCGATTTCAGCGCCGCCGAGGTCGCGAACTTGCTCGGCACCACCACGGCCTCGGTGAACAGCGCTTTGCAACGCGCGCGAAGCGGGGTCGCCGGGGTGTCGGCCGACGAGCTCACCGAATCCGGCGAAGAGGTGATCGACGACTACGTCCGGGCTTTCGAGGAGGCGGACGTCGACGCGTTGGTGGCCTTGCTGACCGACGAGGTCGTGCTGGAGATGCCGCCCGTCCCGCTCTGGTACCGCGGCCGCGACGACTACGCCCGCTTCATGGCGCGCGTGTTCGAGATGCGCGGCACGCGCTGGCAGCTGCAGCGCACGCACGCCAACGGCCAGCCCGCCTTCGCCGCCTACTGCTGGGACGGCGCGGACTTCCGCCTGCACACGCTGCAGGTGTTCTCGATCGCGGACGGCCGCGTCGCGCACACCGTCGTGTTCCAGGACCCCGCGGTGTTCGAGGTGTTCGGCCTGGCGCCGGTGCTCACGCGCTGAGGCTCAGCCGCCGAGCAGCGGCCGGACCTCGACGCCGCCGTCGAGCACCGGGACGAAACGGCCGATCTCCACGGCGTGGTCGAGGTCGCGCGCGTCGACGATGAAGAAGCCGGCCATGGCCTCCGGGCTCACCGCGAAGGCGCCGGGGGCGACCGACGCGCCGCGAAGCGATCGCGTCATGGCCGAAGGCTGCGTGGCGTACCCGGCGATCAGCGTGCCGCCGGAAGCGGTGATGCGGTCCTCGACGCGGGCGTGCTCGTCGAGCAGCTCGGGCGGGAGATCCGCGACGCCGCCGGGTGTCTCGCGCTCGTAGATCAGGATCGCGTAGTGCGGCATCCGCCTCTCCTTCGCTCGGCCGAATGGCCCAAGCTACCGGGGCGAGAGGAGGAACACCCGGATTTCGCGATGGGCGGCGCGCACGGCGTAGGTGTCGTAGGCGGGCCAGTACCGGGCCACGGCGTCCCACATCTCCTGGCGCTCGTCGCCTTCGAGCAGCCGCGCGCGGACTGCAGTGGTGCGCCCGCGCATGCTGACGGTGGCGTCGGGCTGGGCGAGCAGGTTCGCCGACCACGCGGGTTGTTTCTCCCCGCCCCAGTTGGAGCCGATCACGACGTAGCCCCCGTCGCGTTCGACGTAGAGCAGCGGCACCTGGCGCGGCTCGCCGCTCGTGCGCCCGACCGTGGTCAGCAGCAGGGCCGGCAGTCCCAGCAGCGTGCCGACACCCAGGCGTCCGCCGGTCACGCGCAACATCACGCGGTCGGCCGGGACGAGGGCCCGCCCGAGCGCGGCGAACGCGGTGGTCTTGCCGAACCCGGTGAGGAGCTTTCGCAGTCCCATTTCGCGCACCCTACTGGGTGATCGCGAGGGTCTTGCGCAGTGCCGCCACGACGTCCGGAAGCCGTTCGGTGAGGTAGAAGTGGCCGCCGGCGTGGGTCGTGAAGTCGAAGCCGCCGGTGGTGTGGGCGGCCCAGGCGCGAACGTCTTCGGGGTCACGCGCGGGTCGTCGGCGCCGGCGTGCGCGTGGATCGGCGCGACCAGCGGCGGGGCGTCGGGGTGGGTGTGGGTTTCGACGGCGGTGTAGTCGGCGCGCAGCGCGGGGAGGACCACTGCGCGCAGTTCTTCGTCGGCGAGCACGCGCGGGTCGGTGCCGCTGAGATTCGCGACTTCGGCGAGCAGGGCGTTGTCGTCGAGCAGGTGTCGGGTGTCGTCGCCCGGGCGGGACGGGGCGCGGCGAGCCGAGACGACGACGGCGCGCGGCCCTGACCCGCGTGCTTCCAGCCGGAGGCCGACTTCGTACGCGAGAGTGGCGCCCATGCTGTGGCCGAAGAGCACCACGGGCACGTCGAGCCACGGCAGCAACGCCTGCGTGATCGCGTCGGCAAGGTCCGGGATCCGCGTGAGCGGGGGTTCGCCGAACCGGTCCTGCCGGCCGGGGTACTGCACGGCGAGCACATCGACGTCGGGCGAGAGCGCCTTCGAGAACGGGTGGAAGAACGACGCCGATCCGCCCGCGTGCGGGAGGAACACCAGCCGTGCCGGTGCGTCGTCCGCCGGGTGATAGCGCCGGATCCACCGGTCTTCGGTCATCGCCGTGCCCCCTTCTGCCCCGGCCCCGATCCTGCCGCACCCCCAGGCGCGGCAGGACCGAGGTGTGGGTCAGCGCACGTCGGTGAGCGGGATGCGCTGGAACACCACGCTTTCGTACGGGCCGGCGGTGCCCGTCTCGTAGAGCAGGCCGACGGTCGCCGGGTCGGCTTGCACGAGGTCGGAGTAGCCCGCCGGGTTGCTCGTCAGCGTGCGGCCCGCGCGCCACGTGCACCCGCCGTCGGAGCTGAGCCGCAGCTGCATCACCGCGCGGGTGGCCGGGTCGGCCGGGCCGGAGTACAGCAGCAGCCAGGGGATCGTGGTCTGCAGCACGCTGCCTTCCACCTTCGTGCCGGAGATCCCCGGCTGCACCTGGTACGGCCGCACGAGCGTCTTCCCGCCGTCGAAGCTGTAGCCGTCGACGCGGTGGTCGGCGGCGGAGCCCTGGTTGCGGCTGGTGAAGTACAGCGCGCCCGTGGGCAGCTCGGTCATCGACGTCTCGTTGGCGGCGATCACGCCGTCGGTGCGGTCGTCGGTGAAGCCGATGTGCCAGGTGCGACCGTTGTCGTCGCTGTAGAGGTCGTGGCCGCCGTAGTACTTCGCCTCCGTGCCGACGTCGGTGGAGCCGGCGGGCGGAGCGCTGGAGTGGTTGGCGGGCACCACGATCCGACCGGCGTGCGGGCCGTGGCGCAGCAGCGTGGCGTGCCCTGGACCGGTGGCGTACCAACGCCAGGTGGGCAGTTTGGTTTCGGAGGTGATGTCGCGGGCCGGCGTCCAGGTGCGGCCGTTGTCGCGGCTGCTGGACACGAACACGCGACGGGTGTCCTGGGCGGATGCGGTGCCGGACATGATCTGCGCTTCGCTGACCGGTCCGTTGTGGACGGTCAGCAGCACGAGCTCGCCGTCGCGCGCCACGGCCGGTGTGGGGTTGCCGGCGGTGTTGTCGCCGTTGGTGTCCACGACGGTCAACGGGCCCCAGGTGCAGCCGCCGTCGCGTGAGGTTTTCGACACGGTCTGGATGGCGCCGGAGTCTCCGGCCGAATCGCGCCGGCCTTCGGCGAACGCCACGAGTGACCCGTCGGCGGCCCGCACCACCGCGGGGATGCGGAAGGTGTCGTAGCCCTCGGAGCCGGAGGTGAAGGGCACCGACGACGTGCAGCCGTGGTGCGCGGGTGCGGCCGTGGCCGCGGGGGTGAACGACAGCCCGAGTGCGGCTGCCGCGAGAAGAGTCGTCCCGAACCTGCGGATCGGTGACACGTTCCGCCTCCTCGTCAGTGGGGATGGGGGAGAGACACAGGACGTGGGATGTCCGACGTCCTATGTCCGGACAACCTAGGGAGCGGTGCGGGGTTCGTCAAGGTGTTGTCGCTGCCTACACTCGCGTAGGGTTCCGGCCATGACGGAGGCGCGCACCAGCTACCACCACGGCAACCTGCGGGCGGTGCTGCTCGAGAACGCCGAGCGGGTGCTGGAGGAGTCGGGGCCGGACGAGCTGTCGCTGCGGCAGCTGGCGCGCGACGCGGGAGTGAGCCACGGTGCGCCGCGCCAGCACTTCGCGGACAAGCGGGCGTTGCTCGACGCGCTCGCGGAGCGGGGTTTCGAGCAGCTGGGGCACGAGCTCGAGGTGGCGCGCGCGGACGACGGCGCGCCGTTCGCCGCCGCGCTGCTGGCCTTCGCCCGTGCGTGGGTCGGGTTCGCGACGCGGCGGCCGGCACTGCTGGACCTGATGTTCGCGGCGAAGAACCGCGAGGACGCCCGTGAGCTGCAGGCGGTGGCAGATCGGACGTTCGCCACGACGTCGGCGATGATCGCTCGCGCGCAGGCGGACGGCGACGTGGTGGGGGGTGAGCACGTGGCGTTCGCGATCTTCGCGACGCTGCAGGGGCTCGCGTCCCTGGTGACCAGCGGCATGAGCGGGGCGCGGCCGGTGGCGCAGCTGGTGGACGAGACCATCGCGACACTCGTCGACGGGCTGCGGCCGCGCGGAGCTGTCGCTATTTGAGACCGCCGCGGCTCGTGGTGCGTGCCATCGTCCCGGGCGTGGACGTCGATCTCACGGTGACCGCCGGGAACTACCGCTTCGACGGGGTGTCGTTCGCCGTCGACACGAACATCTGGCTCCTCGGCGACGAGGAGGAGGTGCTGGTGGTCGACGCCGGGTTCGACGCGACTGCCATCGCCGCCGCGATCGACGGGCGCGACGTGCTGGGCATCCTGTGCACCCACGCGCACAACGACCACGCCGACGCCGCGCTCACCCTGGCCGACGCGACGGGTGCGCCCGTGCTGCTGCACCCGGGCGACGCCAAGCTGTGGGCCACGGTTTACCCCGGCCGCCGCCCCGACGCCGAGCTGGCCGACGGGCAGGTGCTCACCGTCGCCGGCTCACCGGTGGTCGTGCTGCACACCCCGGGTCACACAGCGGGTTCGGTGTGTTTGCACCTGCCCGACGAAGGCCTGCTCTTCAGCGGCGACACGCTCCTGTCCGGCGGCCCGGGCATGACCGGCGACGTGATGTCGAGCCGATCGACGCTGCACGATTCTGTGCGCCGGAAATTGCTCGTGCTGCCCGATGAAACGGTGGTGCACCCGGGTCACGGATACGACACCGACATCGGGACCGAGCGCGTGGAATCGTGGGCCGGAAACATTTGAGCGGGCGTGGTCAGATTCTTTCGCAGGCGATCGTGAGGTCCACGCCGTAGAGCACGTAGAAACACTCGTGCGACGCGTGCTCGGCGTCGGTTTCCGTACAGGCCAACGGGAAACCGAGCACGTCGATGGAACAGTAGGCGTAGAACCGGTCCGGGTTGCCCGGCACCTGGTCGGCCGCCGCGGGCAGGGCTGTGGCCACCAGTCCGCCGCACACGAGTGCGCCGGCCGTGGCCCAGGAAGTGATTCGGGTTTTCATCCTCGCCGTCCTTTCCTTCGAACGCGGGGTTTCCGCTATTCGGGAAATTCCCGGATTCCGGTGGTTCCACCCCTCGAGTCACCCCAACGTGTCATGGAGTCCGTGGTCGGGCTGTCGTGGGCGTCACGGTCGTCGACGGCGAAAAGATGATGGTCGTCATATATCATGGGGAGAGGTTTACTTAGGAGGACGCATGGGACGCGTGTCGCGAGCCGAGGCCGATCGGCACCGCAGTGAGGTTGTCACGGCAGCCGCGCGGCTGTTCCGCGAGCGGGGTGTCGGCGGCGTCAGTGTCGCCGAACTGATGGGCGAAGTGGGCCTCACGCAGGGCGGGTTCTACCGGCAGTTCGCCTCGAAGGAGGCGCTGGCCGGGGAGGCGGCGGCGGAGGCGTTCGAACAGCTCGCGGCGGAGCTGCGGCAGATCCCGGAGGCGTCGGTGAGCGAGCGTCGCGCGGAGCTGGCGGCTTCGTACATGTCGCAGGAATCCCGGGACGCGCCTGGTGAAGGCTGTCCCGCCACGGCGCTCGGCGGTGAGGCGGCGCGGGACGAGCAGGGGAGCCCGCTGCGCAAGTCGTATGCCGACGGCGTGCGGACGTTCCTCGACGTGCTCGCCGAGTTCGACGGTGAGTCCGCCACGCGGGAGGACCACATGGCGACGCTGGCGACGTTGGTGGGCGCGCTGTACCTGGCCAGGGGGACGGCGGGGGATCCGCTGTCCGACGAGATCCTGGAAGCCGCGCGCCGGCGGGTGGTCGAGACCGCGCACAAGTGAGACCTTTGTGGAGTCTTGTTTGACCGAACGACAATGGTCCGGCACGGTGGTGCCGGACCATTGTCTGTTGTGGAGGGTCAGCCGAGGAAGGCGTTGACGTCGCCGGCGAACTCGGTGGCGTAGTGGAACAGGAAGCCGTGGCCGGCGCCGGGGTAGATCGCGAGGCGGGCGTTGGGCAGGTGGTCCGCCAGGACCTTCGAGTTGGGCGTGGGGACCATGATGTCGTTGTCCCCGTTGGCGACCAGTGTCGGCTGCGTGATGGCGGCGAGGCGCGCGAGGCGGCTCGGGTCCGGGATGCCCCACGCCGTGATCGCGTCGAGCTGCGCGTCGCGGGTGGCGAGCGAGACGCCCTCGTCGCGATCCTCGGTGCGCGTGAAGATGCGCTGCACGAACTCCCAGCCCTTCGCGACGCCGGTCGGGGTCTTCGCGAAGAACAGGTGCAGCAGGTGCTCGGCGCCGGGCTCGTCGGATTTGGCGGCGTTGCCGGTCTCGCCGGTCCAGGTGTGGAAGCCGAAGCCGCCTTCGTGGCTGGTGCCGGCGAGGACGAGCCGGTTCACCAGCAGGGGTCGGATGAGGGTGAGTTCCTGGGCGACGAACCCGCCGAGCGAGAAGCCGAGCACGTCGACGTCGGTGAGCCCGAGCGCGTCGAGGAAGGCCAGCGCGTCGTGCGCCATGGCGGTGATGGTGCGCGGGGTAGCGCCCGAGCTGCCGCCGACGCCGGTGTTGTCGAAGAGGATCACCTCGCGCTCGGCCGCGATCGCGTCGACCAGCTGCGGGTCCCAGTTGTCGAGGTTGCCGCGGAAGTGCTGCAGGAACACGAGCGGGCGCACGTCGCGCTCGGTGTTGCCGAAGCGGCGGTAGGCGTAGGTGACACCGTTGCCGGCCTCGATGGTGAGGTTCGGGGTGGTCAGCTGGCTGGGGGTGATGGTCTGCGACATCTCCGGGACTCCTTCGAGCGGGTCGATCTCCTTGCTTAGATTATGTACCTCATCTATTTGAGAGTGATAGATGATGTGCATCACCTAAACGGGAGGTCTCGGGCTAGTCCAGGAATTCCAGGCGCAGCACGGTCGTGGCCCGGCCGTCCGGGAAGTTCGCGGTCTGAGCCCGGAGCACGGGCTGTGCTTCTTCGTCGCCGACGGGCCGGACTCGCCGGACGGTGTCGCGGTCTTGGGGCCCGTCGCGCTCCACGCGGCAGTACCCGGCGGCGTGCAGGTTGCGCACCCAGCCACGGCCGTCGGGAGCGCAGACGTACTGCCGGCCGTCCAGCTCCGTCACGTTCAGCACCACCGGCCGCGACTCCCCGGATCGCCGTCCGACGACGTCGACGACCCGGAGCACCGGCACCCCGTCCGCGTACGGTTCGACGGCGGCTTCCCGCACCTGCTCGACGTCCACGACCTCTCCCTTCGTCACTCGAAGATACGGTTCGCCTACGGTCGGGCGTCAGGCAGCGTCCGATGTGGACTGAGCGGTGGTTGTCCTGTCGCTCTTCGGTTCTTCTTCCGCGGCGAAGTCGAACACCAGCTGAACCGCGGGTGGTGTGCGGCGGCGTCGGCGCGGTGTGCCGCCGAGCGGGAACGGCGCGACCGGGTTTTCATTGTGCTGCTGCGGGTGATCGGCGAGGTAACGCAGCTTGAGCAGGTGCCACCGCACGAGCCCGACGCGGCGCGCCTCGTCGAACAACGCACGCGCCACCTGGTTCCCGGCGCGCCGCCGGTTTCGCGATTCGTTGTGGTTCGCGGGGTCCTCGATGGGTTCGTTGTGGCTGCGCGTGACCGCTCCGTCGCGCATTCCGCGTGGCGGCGCCAGATAACAAGCGTGTCTCAAGTGGAACTCGGCCCGGAGCTGTTGGCCCATTCGGACGCTGCGCGATCCGGCGTCCGGTCGTGTGGAAGATCGGCGGCCGCTGCGGGCCGTCCACAGTGGGCGCTCTCGACCGCGCCGACGCGACCCGTGGCGTGGCGCCGATTTCTCGGCCACGGCGAATGCCGCGCGCTGACTGCGCGCGGCATTTCCGCTGGTGGTGCCCCCGGCAGGACTCGAACCTGCGACCTAGAGATTAGAAGGCTCTTGCTCTATCCAGCTGAGCTACGAGGGCCCGGGTCGACGACGGTTGCCGATCTCCAGCACCGGCAGCTTAGTCGTCGCCATCCTCTCGATCGTTCGACACCGTCGAATCGTTTCAGGTCTCGTTCGCCGGATTCGCCGGATGCCGCGCCCCCGCCTGGTCCCCGCGCGGGTGATCTTGGTCGTTGCCGCGGCGGCCGGGCGGCGGCGCGTTCACCAGGGGTTCATCGGGCGCTCCGGGCTTCCCCGCGGCCGTTGCCCGCCCACGACATCTCGCTCGAACGGGTGGGATCGCCACGACCTCTTGTCGGCGTGCGCGGCAGGGGCCTCGGTGGGGTGGCGAGAGGCGTGGTTTCGGCAGGTCGTCGGGCGAGGGTCGGGGTGCATGGGGGAGTTCCTCTCGAGGTGAGGTCGGACTTCGGCCAGACGTGATGAATGGGGGGCTTGTCGGCGCACCGGGCTGGGGCGCTGGGACGGTCACGGTGGTCGAAATCGATCAGAGCGATCGACCGTGGCCGCCGCGGCTCCGGCTGCGACGCCCACCGCCCACCACCGCCCCCGGTCCGGCACCGGTCGCGAGGCGCGGCCGGAGCGCAGCGAAGGAGACGGGCGGAGATCGGAGCATCGGTGGCTGGATAGCGGTCGGGCAGCGGTGATGGGGTGGGCGGTATCTGCGGCCGCAGCGGATCTGGACCGGCGGTAGGCGGGGGACAGTGGCAGGGGCCGGGGAAGGCCCCGTGGGCGCGCTGGACACGGGGAAGGTGGCGCGCCCACGGGGGTGGGGCCGTTCGGGGGACGGCCCCGGGGGCCGGTGATCGGTGGGGCGGCGCGGTGGGGGCCGCGGGTGACCGATCAGCCGGTCCCGGTCGGGTGGTCGAGGTGGTGGAAGGTCCCGGGGCACGGTGGTGCGCGTGCCGCCAGGGTTGGTGGGCCGGGTGCGGCGGCTCCGGGGGATCAAGGCGGGCACGGGCACCTCGGGGTGAGGTCACTGGTGGGGAGCGCCGAGGAGCAGGCAAGTCGGGTGATGCGCCCCGGGTGATCGCCCGGGAGGTGGGTGAGCCCGGTGAGCACGCCGGATGAGTGCGCGTCGGGGTGGCCTCGCTGGTTGAGAGCGCCCCAGCGGCGAGGGAGCCGGGTGAGCTCGCCTCGAGGAGAACTCGTTGGTTGCCGTTGCCGTCCATGATCGTGCTGAGCGGCAGCTCGCCGGTCCCGGTCGCGGCGAAGTGCCACACCCGGTCGTGAGAGCGCCGAGGAGCGGGGCAAGTCGGGTGGGTGCGCCCCGGGGCGAGCGAGTCGGGTCAGGGCGCCCCGCAGTGAGCGAGCAGAGTGCGTGCGCCGTGGGGTGAGCACGCCGGATGAGGGCGTCCCGAGGCGGCAAACGGGGTGCCTGCGCCACGGGTGAGCACGCCTGATGAGGGTGCCCCGGGGCGGCGAGCAGAGTGCGTGCGCCGCGGGGTGAGCACGCCGGGTGCGTGTGCCCCGGGGCGGCAAGCGGGGTGCGTGCGCCCCGGGGTACGGCGCCCGCGTCAGTTCCAGATTTTGATGGCGCGAACCACGAAGGGGGATTGCGGAACGTAAGTGCCGCCACCCGGGTAGGTGGTGAAGTCTCCCTCGGTCGTGCATTCTTCGCTTTGGTAGACGGTGACGTCGCGGGTCAGGCGGTTGACGAAGGAATGCCCTTCGAATCCCTCGGGCAGGGGAATGCAGTCCTCGGGATTGGCGGTGCGGAGGTCGTAGTGCTGAGTGGTGCCGGAGTAGGTTTCGGTGTTCCAGAGGCACAGTTCGCCGACGGCGCAAGCCGGGTCGGAAGTGGCGGTCGGGGCCGGAATGGTGAGTGCCGGGCCCGGAGTCGCACGGGTGAGGTGCTCGGCCGCCGGGGAGGTGTGGGTGGCGCGGTGAGCCGACGCAGCGGCGGAACCGTGCACAGCCTGCCCGGAAGGTGCGGCAGAAGCCATCCCTGTCCCCGCCAGCAATCCGGCCGTCGCCAGGAGCAGGACGCGTGGCAGGCGCGCCGGCAAACCCGGCAGGCGGGACGGGGTCGTGGGCCGGCCGGAGTGGCCGGGGAACACGGGCAGCTTCGGCAGCAGGCGTCGGAACATCGTGGGAACTCCCCCCTCGGTGGCGGCCGGAGTGGGCCGCCGTGGAATGTGTGGTTCCTACGATGGCGGGTGGGGGTGAGTTTGTCTGCCCGCATTCCTACGTCTGTGGACAAGTAGTATTCCGTCGCTCGAACGGCGCGAGTTGTCCACAGATCGGTGAACGGTATTGCTAAACGGCGGCCGTGCTGTTTCGGCGGATCAACGACACCGGCAGCACCACCGGCGGAGGCGGATTCTCGCCGGCCATCAAGTGCAGGATCAGCTCGCCCGCAGTGCGCCCCTTTTCGGCGAGGTCCTGGCGGACGGTGGTCAGCGGCGGCTCTGCCCAGGCGGCCTGCGGGGTGTCGTCGAAGCCGACCACCGAGACGTCGTCCGGCACGCGCAGGCCCAGCTGCCGGGCGGCCGCGACGGCGGCCAGCGCCAGCTGGTCGGACATGCACAGCAGCGCCGTCGGCCGGGGCGTACCGGTCAGGAGCTCGGCCGCGCTCGCCCGGGCGGTGTCCGCCGACAGCCACGGCGCCTCGGACACCGCGACGTCGGTCACGCCCGCCGCGGAAAGCGTCGACAGGTAGCCCGCCAGGCGCTCGCGCGTGCCGTGGAACGAGCTCGCGCGCGCGGACTCCAGGCCGGACGGGCCGTCGGGCGACAGCCGCGGCGCGGACAGGATCGCGAAGCGTCGGTGCCCCAGTTCCAGCAGGTGCCGCGCCGCCAGCGCGGCCCCGCACCGGTCGTCGCAGCCGACGCGGGCGGTGCCGGGCAGCAGGGGCTGGTCGATCACCACCAGCGGCAGCCCCCGGTCGCGCACGGCCTCCAGCGCCGGGCTGCCGTCGGCCAGCGAGTAGGCCACCGCGATGTCCGCCTGCGCCGCCAGCACGCGCTCGGCAGGCGGCCCGCCGTGGGCTTCGCCGCCGGGCAACAGCAGCAGCGCGTGGCCGGTCGGCTCCACCGCCTTCGCGAGTGCGTCGAGCGTGATCGACAGCGCCGGGTCCGAGAAGGCCGCCGACAGCGATGCGTCGAGCAGGAACGCGATCGCGCCCGTCCGGCTCGTGGCGAGGCTGCGCGCGGTCGGGTTCGGTCCGGGGTAGCCGAGCTCCTTGGCCGCGCGCAGCACCTGCTCCCGCAGCTGCGCGGACAGCTGGTCAGGCCGGTTGTAGGCGTTCGAGACGGTCGCGCGGGACACCCCGACCGCCTCGGCGACGTCGTCCAGCGTCGGACGCCGGCGCCGGGTGCTCGTCATCGGCGGAGCATAGCGCGGCCTTGACCCTCTGAAGCGCTTAAGTCATTCTGGGCCAAGGGCTCCCCGGGCAGAGAGGCAGGCGGCGATGCGCGACCGGACGGCGGTGTTCGCGGTCTTCGCGCTCAACGGGGCGGCCCTCGGTTCGTGGGCTCCGCGCACGCCCGCCATCGCCGCCCATGTGCACGCCGTGCCGGGTGTCTTCGGGCTCGCGCTGCTCGGCGCGAGTGTCGGGATGCTCTGTGCCGCACCGGTTTCCGGCCGGATCACCGAACGCGTGGGTGCCCGCGCGGCCGTCGCGGGCAGCACCGTGGTGGCCGCCGTCGCGCTCGCGCTCGTCGGGTTCGCGCCGAATGTGCCGTTGCTCGCCGGTGCCCTGTTCGTGCTCGGCGCGGGTGTGGGTTCCCTCGACGTCGCCATGAACATCGCGGGCGTCGCCGTCGAGCGCCGCACCGGTCGCGCCGTGATGCCGACGCTGCACGCCGGGTTCAGCTTCGGCGCGCTCGGCGGCTCCCTGCTCGCGGGGCTGGCCGCGGGGCACGGCTGGTCGCCCGCGCGCCATCTCTCCGTGGCCGCCGTGGTGGCCCTGCTCGTGCTCGTCGCCGTGCTCAAGGCTGTGCCGGGGGACCGGCCGCCGAAGGAGACCAAGCCGCCGGAACGGGGGAAAGCGCCGATCCGCCGGCCCGCGCTGTGGCTGCTCGCGGCCGTCGCGCTGTGCTCGGCGATCGCCGAGGGCGCGAGTTCCGACTGGTCGGCCCTGCTCATGGTGACCGTCCACGGCGTCGGCCAGGGCGCGGCGGCGCTGGCCTACTCGGGGTTCTCGCTGGCCATGGCGCTCGCGCGGCTCGGCGGTGCGTGGAGCCAGGAACGCTTCGGCGCCACGCGTTCGCTCGCCGTCGGCGCGGGCGTCGCGGCGATCGGCCTCGTCTGCACCGCCGTGTTCACGCCGGCCGCCTTCGCGTACGTCGGCTTCGCGCTGGCCGGCGCCGGCCTCGCCGCGGCGTTCCCGCTGGCCCTCAGCCTGGCCGGCAGCGCCGGGAAACGCGCCGACGGCGGAGGCGGCGAACGCGAGCTGGCGTTCGTCAGCACCATCGCCTACTCCGGCTTCCTCGCCGGTCCGCCGATGATCGGCGGCATCGCGCAGGCGACGTCCTACTCCGTGTCGTTCGTGGTCGTCGGCCTCATCGCCGCGCTGATCGTGCCGGCCGCCCTCGTCGCAGCCCGTGCGCGCCGGCGTGAGGAGCTAGCCCTGGGTCTCCCCGTCCGGTGACTCGCGCCACTGCCCGAACGGCCGGTCGAGCGACCACTTGTCCCCGTCGTGCTCCAGCACTCGGTGCTCGCACGTGCGCAGGTTCGACAGAGACTCGAACAGATCCACGCTCCAGCCGAACAGCCGGCGGCACAGCAGCCGCAGCGTGAGGCCGTGGGAGACGATCAGCACGCTGCGCGGGTGAGTTCCGCCACTGTGCAGCAGCTCGGCGAGGAAACCGGCCACGCGATCGTCCACGTCGGCGCCCGACTCGCCGAACGGCAGCCGGTAGAAGAAGTGCCCGAACTCGTGCCGCCGCTGCCGCTGCACCTCCTGGTCCTGCGGGTCCTGCAGGTTGCCCCAGTCCTGTTCGCGCAGCCGCGGCTCCTGCACCACGCGGTCGCAGTCGCTGTCGATGCTCAGCAGCCGCAGCGTCTCGCGCGTACGCAGGTAGGGGCTCACGTACACGTCCGGACGCTCGCCCCGCAGCAGTTCCTTGATGACCGGTCCCGTCGCGACGGCCTCGGCCCGGCCGGTCTCCGTCAGCGGAATCGCGTGGTCCGGGATCCGGGTGTAGGCGAGTTGGTCGACGCTCCCGAGGGATTCGGCGTGACGCAGCAGGATGATCCGCACGAAACCATCATGCCCGTCCGCACCCCCGTGCCGCGGGAAACGGGACCGGCCTAGTCTCGAACGGTGAGCACGGACGCAGTGACGAAACCCGAACCGGCCGCGCGGCGCAGGACCAGCGTGCTGCCGCTGGTCTCGGTGGGCGTGGTGCTCGCCGCGGTCGTCGCGGTCGGGCTCGTCGCGCTCACCGGTGGCGCCGGCTACCTGATCACCGGTCTGCCCGACCCGGGCCTGGTCACGCGCTACGGCATCACGGTCGTCCGGGTGCTCGCCGAAGCCGCCTCCGTGGTCTGCGTCGGCGCGCTGCTGCTGGCCGCGTTCCTGGTGCCGCCGCAGAAGTCCGGCACGCTGGGGCCCGAGGGCTACGCCGCCGTGCGCGCGGGCGGCATCGCCGCCTGGGTCTGGTTCGCCTCGTCGCTGCTCTCGGTGGCCTTCACCGCGGCCGACGGCGCCGGCAAGCCGTTCCTGGAAGTCCTTTCGCCCCAGACGCTCCTGGACCTCGTCGACGCGATCGAGCAGCCCAAGGCGTGGCTGTGGACGGCGCTGATCGCGGTGCTGCTCGCGCTCGGCTGCCGGCTCGTGCTCACGTGGGGCTGGACGGCAGTGCTGTTCTTCGTGGCCGTCGCCGGCCTGGTCCCGGTGGCCGTCACGGGGCACTCCGCGAGCGGCGGCTCGCACGACATGGCCACCAACAGCCTGCTGTTCCACCTGATCGCGGCCGCGCTGTGGGTCGGCGGGCTCGTGGCGCTCCTGGCGCTCGGCTGGCGCCGGGGCGCGCACCTGTCGCTGGCCGCCCGGCGGTTCTCCAAGCTGGCCCTGGTCTGCTGGGTCGTGATGGCGATCTCCGGCGTGATCAACGCGCTGGTGCGCATCAACCTCGGCGACCTGTTCACCACCGACTACGGCTTGCTCGTGGTCGCGAAGGTCGTCGCGCTGCTGCTGCTCGGCGTATTCGGCCACCAGCAGCGCCAGCGCGGCGTACGGGACCTCGTCGACGGCAAGGGCGGAGGGCAGCTGCTGCGGCTGGCGGCCGTCGAGGTGCTGATCATGTTCGTGACACTCGGCATCGCGTCCGGCCTGGCCCGCACACCACCACCGGCCGACGCGGTCACGCAGCCCTCGACCACCGAGCTGCTCATCGGCTACAACCTCGACGGCGCGCCCACCTTCTGGCGCCTGCTCACCGACTGGCGCTTCGACCTCATCTACGGCACGGCCGCGATCGTCCTGGCCGGGCTCTATCTCGCCGGCGTATGGCGGCTGCGCAAACGCGGCGACTCGTGGCCCACCGGCCGGATCGTCGCGTGGCTCGCCGGCTGCCTGGTGCTCCTGATCGCCACGTCGTCGGGCATCGGCCGCTACTCGCCGGCGATGTTCAGCGTGCACATGGGCACGCACATGCTGCTGTCGATGGTCGTGCCCGTGCTGCTGGTGCTGGGCGGCCCCGTGACGCTCGCGTTGCGCGCCCTGCCGACCGCGGGTTCCGGCGCGCCTCCGGGGCCGCGTGAGTGGCTCCTGGCGGCCGTCCACTCGCCGGTGTCGCGGTTCCTGACGCACCCGGTCGTCGCGCTGCTGCTGTTCGTCGGCTCGTTCTACGCGCTGTACTTCTCCGGCCTGTTCGACGCCGCGCTGAACTACCACTGGGCGCACCTGGCGATGAACGCCCACTTCCTCCTCGCCGGCTACGTCTTCTACTGGCCGGTGATCGGCGTCGACCCGGCGCCGCGCAAGATCCCGCCGGTCGGGCGGCTCGGGATGATGTTCGCCGCGATGCCGTTCCACGCGTTCTTCGGCGTGATCCTGATGAACATGCAGGCCGTGATCGGCCAGGAGTTCTACACCTCACTGCGCCTGCCGTGGGTCGGCGACCTGCTCACCGACCAGCGACTCGGCGGCGGCATCGCGTGGGCCGCGGGCGAGGTGCCCGTGCTGCTGGTGCTGATCGCCTTGCTGGTGCAGTGGGCGCGCGCCGACGAGCGCGAGGCCAAGCGCAAGGACCGCCGCGAGGAGAACACGGGCGGCGAAGAGCTGGCCGCCTACAACGCGATGCTCAAGAACCTGGCCGACGGCAAACGGGCGGAATGACCGCGCCGATGATGTCGTCCGCGTGATGTGCGCATGACCCTCGGTAGCGCGGTGGTGACCGCCGTCGGGGCGCGGATCGGGCCACTCTACGATCGCTTTCATGGCCGAGTTCATCTACACCATGAAGAAGGTGCGCAAGACCGTCGGGGACAAGGTCATCCTCGACGACGTCAGCACCGCGTTCTACCCCGGCGCCAAGATCGGCGTGGTGGGGCCGAACGGTGCCGGTAAGTCCACCGTTCTCAAGATCATGGCGGGGATCGAGCAGGCCAGCAACGGCGAGGCGTTCCTGCAGCCGGGTGCCACGGTCGGCATCCTCATGCAGGAGCCGCAGCTGGACGACACGAAGACCGTCCGCCAGAACGTCGAGGAGGGCCTCGGCGAGACCAAGCAGAAGCTCGACCGGTACAACGAGATCGCCGAGCAGATGGCGACCGACTACACCGACGAGCTCATGGAAGAGATGGGCCAGCTCCAGGAGGAGCTCGACCACGCCGACGCGTGGGAGCTCGACTCCACGGTCGAGCAGGCGATGGACGCGCTGCGCTGCCCGCCTCCAGACGAGCCCGTCGACCACCTCTCCGGTGGTGAGCGCCGCCGTGTCGCGCTGTGCAAGCTGCTGCTGTCCGCGCCCGACCTGCTGCTGCTCGACGAGCCCACCAACCACCTGGACGCCGAGAGCGTGCTGTGGCTGGAGCAGTTCCTCATGAACTACGCCGGCGCCGTCCTGGCCGTGACCCACGACCGGTACTTCCTGGACAACGTCGCCGAGTGGATCATGGAGCTCGATCGCGGCCGCGTCGTCGGCTACGAGGGCAACTACTCCACCTACCTGGAGAAGAAGCGCGAGCGCCTCGAGGTCCAGGGCAAGAAGGACGCGAAGCTCGCCAAGCGCCTCAAGACCGAGCTCGAATGGGTGCGGTCCAACGCGAAGGCCCGCCAGACGAAGTCCCGCTCGCGCCTCGACCGCTACGAGGAGATGGCGGCGGAGGCCGACAAGCACCGCAAGCTCGACTTCGAAGAGATCCAGATCCCGCCGGGCCCGCGCCTGGGCAGCGTCGTGGTCGAGGTCGAGAAGCTGCGCAAGGGCTTCGACGACCGCGTGCTCATCGACGGGCTGTCGTTCGACCTGCCGCGCAACGGCATCGTCGGCGTGATCGGCCCCAACGGCGTCGGCAAGACCACGCTGTTCAAGACGATCGTGGGGCTCGAGGAGCCGGACGGCGGCACGGTCAAGATCGGCGAGACGGTCAAGCTGTCCTATGTGGACCAGAATCGCGCCGGCATCGACCCGAAGAAGACGGTGTGGGAGGTCGTGTCGGACAAGCTCGACTACATCCACGTCGGGCAGACCGAAATGCCTTCGCGCGCGTACGTGAGCGCGTTCGGCTTCAAGGGGCCGGACCAGCAGAAGCCGGCGGGCGTGCTCTCCGGTGGTGAGCGCAACCGGCTGAACCTGGCGCTGACGCTCAAGCAGGGCGGAAACCTGATCCTGCTGGACGAGCCGACCAACGACCTGGACGTGGAAACCCTGGGCTCGCTGGAGAACGCGCTGGAACAGTTCCCCGGGTGCGCCGTGGTCATCTCCCACGACCGGTGGTTCCTCGACCGGGTCGCCACGCACATCCTGGCATGGGAAGGCACGGACGAAGACCCGGCGAAGTGGTTCTGGTTCGAGGGCAACTTCGAGGGCTACGAGAAGAACAAGGTCGAGCGCCTCGGCGCCGAAGCGGCGCGGCCGCACCGGGTCACTCATCGCAAATTGAAGCGCGACTGACGCCGGGGGCCGGAGTGGAAGCCAGCAGGCACAACCGGTCGAGCTCGCCCGCACCCGCGGGCGGGCGGCTCGCTGCTGCCGGCGGAGCGACCCTCTCCGACCTCGGGCGGCTGATCGAGCGCGCGGACGCGCTGCACCTGCGCGCGCCCGAACTCGCCTTGGTGCTCGGCGAGCGCGCCGCCGCGCTCGCCGAGACCGCGGGCGCGGACGAGCAGTGGATCCGCGCCGAAAGTCTCGTGGTCGCGGCGCGCGTGCGCCTCGGCGGTCGCACGTCGACCGTCGGGCGCGCCGTCGCCGCCCTGCGGGCCGCGGAGCACGCCGGGTACACCGACACGGCCGCGCGGCTGCGGATCGACCTGGCCGTGTGCGCGCGCAGCCTCGGCACGCCGCTGACCGGGCTCGCCGCGCTGCGGCCCGTGCTGTCGGAGCCGGCGGTTTCGGCCGTGCACCGCGCGGAAGCGCTGTGCCACCTCGTGGGCTGCCTCGCGCAGTTCGGCCGCAAGCCGGAGCTCGACCGCGTGCTCGTGGAGGCCGACAAGCTGGTGGTCGCCGACGAGTCGCTCGACGCCGACACCCGGCTGCTCGTGCGGGCGTTGCTGCGCAACGGAGCCGCAGCCCACCGGCGTCGCCACGGTGACCTCACCGCGGCCGCCGACGCCGCCCGTACCGGCCTCGGTTTCCTGGAGAAGCTGGACAAACCCGACGACGACGGCGGCCTCGTTCGCGTGCGGCTCGTGCTGCAGCTCGTGAGCACGCTGCTCGACCGCGGCGACACCGCCATGGCGTACGACATCGCCGAACCCATGCTGAACGAGCCCGTGCGCGCGGCCGGTGTCGCGCCCACGGCGTGGCTGAGGCTGGCCGTCGCGACGCGCATCCACCTGCCGGCCGGCGCCGGCGACGCCGCGGCCGAGCTGGTGCGCGAAGCCGTGGCGAGCACCGATCGCCACGGGCTGTCCGCCGTCACCTCACGGCTGTGGCTGGAACTGGCGCAGATCGAGGAACGGTTCGGCAGCGCCGAGGAAGCCATCGCGTGCCTGCACCGCTCGCGCGCGGCGGAACACGTCCACTCGCGGGCGCGCCGCCAGGCGTGCGGGCTGCTCGCGGGCGAGTTCGGCGCGGACACGGTGGCGCCACTGGACCTCGACGACGTGATCGCGCGGTCGGCGCCGCAGGGTGGCCGTCCGGTGCCGATGGCCGTCGAGCCGCCGCTGCGCGATGTCGAGACGACGGCGTTGATCCGGGCGATCCCCGCGGAACCGGCTGCCCCGGAACCGGCCGCTGCGAAGCCGGCCGTGGCGAAGGTTCAGCGCGCGGAAACCCAGCCGCGGAAGGAAACCCGGTCGCGGGCGGAAACCCCGGCGCGTCCGGAAGCACAGCCGCGGCCGGCCGCTCCGGCGGAGACGACGTATGTGCGCGCGGCCGGTTCGGTGCCGGAGAAACCCGTGCGCAAGCCGGAGAAATCCGGCCCGAAGACGCCGACGTGGTCCTTCGGGAGAGCGGCCGCGGAGTCGGAGGTCGAACGGACGTCGGTGATCCCGGTGATCCGTGACGAGCCGGAACCCGCGGCGCCCGCCGAGCGATCCGAGGCCCCGGCCGAACAGGTCGCGCGCTTCACACTGTCCGCACCGCGCGCCGAGGCTCCGGAACGACCGCGCGTCGCCGAGCCGCCCGCGCCGTCGGCCAAGCGGCCCGTGAACGGGTCGCACTCGTCTTCCCGTCAGACTCGTGCGGAAACGGGCCGTCGGGCGGCACCCGAGCAGCCGGCGGCGTTGCCGGGCTGGGTCAAGCCGTTCAAGAAGCCGGAAGCCGTGCCGGCTCCGAAGCCGGAACCCGTGGCCGAAGTCGTGCGCGAAGAACCGGCGCCGCAGCGCCCGGCCGAGGGCCTGCCGCGGCTGTCGCTGCCGGACCTTTCGAACATTCTGCCCGAGCTGCCGATGGCCCCCGCGCCCGCGGACGATCCCGCCGCGCCGCTCTGGGAGGGCGACGAGTGGGCCCGCGAGGAACGCGCCCGCCGCGACGAGGTCTCCCGCGGCCGCAAGACCCGGCACGACGCGGAACACGGTTCTGTCGCGGCTCGGTCCGTGCTGGACCGTCTGGGTATCTCCACCGGCGGCGGTGGCGGTCGCCGACGCGCCGACGAGGCCGGGGCACGCGAGGAAACCGCGCGCACGGAGGAACCCGAGGCGGTCTCCGACGTGACGGACCCGCCGTGGAAGCGCGAGTCCCCGGACCTGGCGCCGGCGCCGCGTGACGAACAGGTGTCCGAGGAAGCCGTGGACCCGTGGCTGCCCCGGCTGCGGATGCCGCCGGCTCTGGACCCGCTCGAGGATTTCGACTCGTGGACGCCGACGTCGCAGCCCTTCCCGGAGAGCTACGCCCGCGCGATCGCCGAGGACGAGCCGCCGCCGGACGCCGGGCTGGCCGAGTTGCTGGCCCGCGCGCTGGCCGAACACCAGGCGGGAACGGCAAGTGCCGCCGCGCTGGTCAAGCGGCTGGGCTCGGAAGAGGACGACAAGAAGCGTCGCCCGGTCAACGGGCACGCGTCGGCGGAGCGCAACCGCAACGGGGACTGACGTCCTCGCCCGGACCACGAGCACCTTTGCGGCACCACGAAAACAGCGTTTGAGTGCCGTCGCTTTGGGGTACCTGAGCAACGGTGTCGCCCGTCCGGGCGGTTTCGGTGTGGGAATCCTCGCAGTCGGGCGAGGCAACCTTCTCCGGTTTGGCCGCCAGGCTCCGTGCGGCCTCCGGACGACTGAACCGATCACGAACCCGATCCCGCCGCCGCGGCCCCCGTCGCCCGGCGCCGCGGCGCGCCCGGTGCCAAGGGATTCCCCGGTGGACGAGGCCGTCCGGCGACCCGGCAGCTGAACCGATCAATACCGGGAAACCCCCAGTCACATAAGGTAAATTTAAGTCTGGACAACTCCTGGTCTTTGTCACGGACCCGGCGGGGTCGGATTAGTGTGGGGGTGTCCGCCACGTTGTGGTGACGGACGCGTCTCGATCTCGAAACTGGAGAGTTGCCTCACATGAGCTCGACGGGAGTCTCGTCCCCGCCCGGAACAGATGTCGGTGCCGAAGTCGGCGCGTTGCGTCGCTCGGCCAGCCCGGAGCAGCTCCGGGACGAGCTGATCGACGCCGCGGCGGCGTTGGCGCCCGAGATCGGTGACCTGATCCGCCTGTACTACCGCCACATCCCGGCGGAGGAGATCGTCGGTGACGACCCCGTGGCGCTCGTCGGCGCGGTGCGCTCGCACCTGCAGCTGGCGAAGCAGCGCATGCCGGGACGCCCGGCGGTCCGGCTGCTGAACCCCAACGCGCCGCAGGACGGCTGGACCCGCGAGGCCACCGTCGTGCAGGTGGTCACCGACGACATGCCCTACCTCGTCGACAGCGTGGCGGCCGAGTTCGCGCGCGACGGCGTGCAGGTGCACCGCATCGTCCACCCGATCGTCGTGGTCAGCCGCGACGTCACGGGCGAGCTCGCGGGCCTGCACCCCGACGCCGACCCGGCCAACCCGCCCGCGATGTCGGCGGCCGAGTCGTGGATGTACCTCGAGATCGACCTCGTCACGGACCCGAACCGCGCCCGCGAGCTGGACAACCGGCTGGCCTCGGTGCTGGGTGACGTCCGCGAGGTCGTCGAGGACGCCGACAAGATGGCGCAGACCGCGCGCTCGGTGGCGGAGTCGCTGGAGCAGAACCCGCCGAAGCTGCCCGACCCCACGCAGGTCGACGAGGGCGCCCGGCTGCTGCGCTGGCTCGCCGACGGCCACTTCACCTTCCTCGGCTACCGCCGCTACGAACTGGTCGAGAACCCGCACCGCGACTCCGACGAGCCGGCGTTGCGCGCGGTCCTCGCGTCCGGCCTCGGTGTGCTGCGCCAGGACAGCCTCGCCGCCCGCAGCCTCACCACGGGCCCGGACGCCTACGCCAGCGCGCTGTCCCCGACGCTGCTGGTGCTCACGCAGGCGAGCGCGCCCTCGACCGTGCACCGGCCGGTGTACCCGTACTACGTCGGCGTCAAGACGTTCGACGACGAGGGCAACGTGACCGGCGAGCACCGGTTCCTCGGCATGTTCACCACCACGGCGCTGCACGAGAACGTGCTCGACATCCCGGTGGTGTGCAAACGCGTGCGCGAGGTCATCCACCGCGCCGGCTTCCCGATGGAGTCCTTCTCCGGCCAGCGGATGCTGGAGGTGCTGCAGAACTGGCCGCGCGCCGACCTGTTCTCCGCCGACACGGATTCGCTCTACGCCACCACGACCGGTGCGATCACGCTGTCGGATCGCCGGCGGCTGCGGCTGTTCCTGCGCCGCGACCCGTACGGCCGCTTCTACTCCTGCCTGGTCTACCTGCCACGCGACCGCTACACCACGCGCTCGCGGCTGGCGATGCAGAAAGTGCTGCTGGAGGAGCTGGAAGGCACGCAGCTCGAGTACAGCGCACGCATCGGTGAAACCGTGCTCGCGCAGGTGCACTTCATCGTGCACACCGACCCGGCGCACCGGATCGAGCCCGACACCCTGCGGATCCAGGAACGCCTCAACACCGTGGTCCGCAGCTGGGACGACCGCATGGTCGAGGCGATCCTGGCCGAGCGCCGCGAACGCGCGGGCGACGGCCAGCCGATCGGCGTGATGGGCGAGGAGTCCGCCGTCGACCAGGGCCAGCGCTTCGCCGCGGTGTTCCCCGAGGGCTACAAGGAGGACTTCACCGCCGACGAGGCGCTCGCCGACCTGCGAAAGCTCGACACGCTGGACGACGAGGGCGACCTCGCGCTGTCGTTCTACCTGCCTGCCGACGCCGAGCCGGGCGAGCGCCGCTTCAAGCTCTACCTGCGCGGCGAAGGCGTCACGCTGTCGAAGGTTCTGCCGCTGCTGCAGGCCATGGGCGTCGAGGTCGTCGACGAGCGGCCGTACGAGCTGTTCCGCGAAGACGGCGGCGCCAGCTGGATCTACGACTTCGGCCTGCGCATCTCGGCGAAGTACCTCGACGAGAGCAGCACTGTCGCGCTCGACGCGCTGCGCGAGCGGTTCCAGGAGGCGTTCCACGCGGCGTGGCGCGGCGATGCGGAGGTCGACGGCTTCAACGGCCTCGTGCTGCGCGCCGGCCTCACGTGGCGCCAGGCCGCCGTGCTGCGCGCGTACTCGCGGTACCTGCAGCAGGTCCGCAGCCCGTTTTCCCAGGAATACATCCAGAACACGGTGCTCAAGCACACCGAAGTGGCCATGCGGCTGCTGAACCTGTTCGAGACGCGCTGCGATCCGCAACTGTCCGATGTGGACCGCAAGACGCGCGAGGACTCGCTCGTCGGCGAGATCACCGCGATGATCGACGAGGTCACGAGCCTCGACGAGGACCGCATCCTGCGCCGTCTCATGGCCGTGATCAACGCGACGCTGCGCACCAACTACCACGTGACCGGCGCGGACGGCGCCACGCGGCCCTACCTCGCGATCAAGCTCGACCCGAGCGGCGTGCCGGAGCTGCCGGAACCGCGCCCGAAGTTCGAGATCTTCGTGTACTCGCCGCGCGTGGAAGGTGTGCACCTGCGCTTCGGCGAGGTCGCGCGCGGTGGCCTGCGCTGGTCCGATCGGCGCGAGGACTTCCGCACGGAGGTGCTCGGCCTGGTCAAGGCGCAGGCGGTGAAGAACGCCGTGATCGTGCCCGTGGGCGCGAAGGGCGGCTTCGTGGTGAAGCGCCCGCCGGTCCCGACCGGCGACGCGAGCCTCGACCGCGACGCGCAGCTGACCGAGGGCATCGCGTGCTACCGCATGTTCATCTCGGGCCTGCTCGACCTCACCGACAACCGCGTCGAGGGCAAGACCGTGCCCGCGCCGGGCGTGGTGCGCCACGACGCCGACGACAGCTACCTCGTCGTCGCGGCCGACAAGGGCACCGCGAAGTTCTCCGACATCGCCAACGAGGTCTCGGGCCAGTACGGCTTCTGGCTCGGCGACGCGTTCGCCTCCGGCGGCTCGGTCGGCTACGACCACAAGGCCATGGGCATCACCGCCAAGGGCGCGTGGGAGAGCGTGAAGCGCCACTTCCGCGAGCTGGGCAAGGACACGCAGACCGAGGACTTCACGACCGTCGGCATCGGCGACATGATGGGCGACGTCTTCGGCAACGGCATGCTGCTGAGCGAGCACATCCGCCTCGTGGCCGCGTTCAACCACATGCACGTGTTCCTCGACCCGAACCCGGACGCCGCGGCGACCTTCGCGGAGCGGCGCCGTCTGTTCGACCTGCCGCGCAGCTCGTGGGACGACTACGACCGCTCGCTCATCAGCGAGGGCGGTGGCATCTACCCGCGCTCGGCCAAGACGATCCCGATCAGCCCGCAGGTGCGCGAGGCGCTCGGCATCGCCGAAGGCGTCACGCACCTGCCGCCGATGGAGCTCATCCAGGCGATCCTGCTGGCGCCGGTCGAACTGCTGTGGAACGGCGGTATCGGCACCTACGTCAAGGCGGAGACCGAGACCCACGGCGACGCGGGCGACAAGGCCAACGACGCGATCCGCGTCAACGGCAACCAGCTGCGCGTGAAGGTCGTGGGTGAAGGCGGCAACCTGGGCCTAACCCAGCTCGGCCGCATCGAGTTCGCGCGGGCCGGTGGCAAGATCAACACCGACGCGCTCGACAACTCCGCCGGCGTCGACTGCTCCGACCACGAGGTCAACATCAAGATCCTGCTCGACCACCTCGTGGCGACCGGGGACCTCGAGCACACGCGGCGCAACTCGTTGCTGGAGGAGATGACCGACGAAGTCTCCGACCTGGTGCTGGCCGACAACTACCGGCAGAACGCGGTGCTCGGCGTGAGCCGGGCCCACGCCGGCCCGATGGTGTCGGTGCACGCGCGGCAGGTGTCGTCGCTCGTGGCGAAGGGTGCCTTCGACCGCAACCTGGAAGCCCTGCCGAGCTCCTCGGAGTTCCGCGCGCTGGAGAAGGCGGGCGAAGGCCTGTCCTCGCCGGAGCTCGCGACGCTGCTGGCCCACGTGAAGCTCGACCTCAAGGACGAGCTGCTCGCCAGCGAGCTGGTCGACTCCGAGGTGTTCACGCGCAGGCTGCCCGAGTACTTCCCGAAGCCGCTGCGCGAGCAGTTCACCGACGCGATCTCGCAGCACCCGCTGAGCCGCCAGATCATCACCACGCTCGTGACCAACGAGCTGGTAGACGGCGGTGGCATCTCGTTCGTCTTCCGCCTGATGGAGGAGATGAACGCGACGGCCACCGACGCGGTGCGCGCGTACGCGGTGGTCACCCACGTCTACGACCTGCCGACGCTGTGGGCCGAGATCGACGCGCTCGACAACGTGGTGCCCACCGCGGTCGCCGACGCGATGGTGCTGGAGACACGCCGGCTGCTCGACCGCGCCGCCCGCTGGTTCCTCACCAACCGGCCGCAGCCGCTCGCGCCGCTGGCCGAGATCAACCGGTTCGGCCCGGTCGTCGCGGAGCTCGGCCCGAAGCTGGGCGACCTGCTGCGCGGGCGCGAGCTGGAGTCCGTGGAGGAAGACGCCGGCAAGCTCGTGGCCGACGGCGTGCCCGCCGACCTCGCCCGCCGGGTGGCGCTGCTGCTGCACAGCTACGGCCTGCTCGACGTGGTCGAGGTCACCGAGCTGGCCGAGCAGCAGGTGGGGCTCGACGCGCTGCACAGCCCGGCCGACACCGCCGAGCTGTACTTCGCGCTCTCGGACCACCTGGACATCGACAAGATGCTCACCGAGATCAGCAAGCTCGAACGCGGCAACCGCTGGCACGCCCTCGCCCGGCTCTCGCTGCGCGACGACGTGTACGGCTCGCTGCGTGCCATCACGCTCGACGCGCTGCGCCACAGCGACCAGGACGTGGAGGCCGACGCCCAGATCGCGCAGTGGGAGAAGACCAACGCGTCGCGGCTGTCGCGCGCCCGCGTGGCGCTCGACGAGATCACCCGCTCCGGGCGCCTCGACCTCGCGACGCTGTCGGTGGCGGCGCGCCAGATCAGGAGCACGGTGCGGTGACCTACGTTTCGCACGTCCGGCCGCGCTGGTCGGACATGGACGTGTACGGGCACGTCAACCACGCGAACATGGTGACGCTCCTGGAAGAGGCGCGGATCCCGGTGCTGTTCGGCGACGCGGTGAAAGCCGGTCTCACCGAGCTGCCCAAGGGCGTGGTCGTGGTGAAGCTCGGCGTGCACTACCGCGCGCCGATCGTCGTCACGCCCGAGACGACGGTGCGGGTGGAGATCACGCTCACCGAGGTGGGGGCGGCAAGCATCACGCTTGCCTACGTCGTGCACACCGGGCCCGAGGAGTCGGACCCGGTGGCCGTGACCGCCGAGACCGTGCTGGCGCCGTACGACACCGTCAAGCTGCGGCCGCGGCGCCTCTCCGCCGAGGAGACCGAGTTCCTCAAGAAGGTGTTCGCCGATGCCTGAGCTGCGCATTCCCGACGCGGGCGACCGCGACACGCTCGGCGCGTTCGTCGCCCGCGCGGTGCGGCTCGACGGCAACACCGCCGTACGCCTGCGCAACCGCCCCGACGGTGGCAGCGGTACCGGCACTGTCGAAGCGTGGACGGCCACGCCGTTCGAGGTCCTCGCCACCCGCGCGGTGGCGGGGACCGTGACCCCGGCCGACATCACGGTGTCGGGCAACGAGCTGCTGGCGGCCCTCACGGTCGCCGGCGGCGAGGTCATGGACCCGGGCCCCGCGCGCGACCTGCTCTGGCACGCGGAGCTGCCCGCGTCCGGCCGCTGGCAGCTCGTGGACGACCTGCCGGTCGGCGTAGTGTCCGACCTGGCCGACCGCGGCGTCACCCTGGCCCGCGACAACGTCGGCCCGCACGGCACGCCGCCGGCGTCGCTGATGGATCAGGCCGTGCTGACGGTGACCGGCGGCGAGCTCGAGGTGAAGGTGCAGCTGCGCTGCCTGTTCGCCTTGTCCGGCATGGGGTTGTTCGACTCTTCCATCACCGGTGACGTGGTCCGCGTGACGGCCACGGACTCGTGGCTGCGGCTGGACGCGCGGTATGGGGCGGTGCTGAAGCGAAGGCACGCGTTGTTGCCGCTTCTGTTCTGAAAAATCGTTGCGTGATTCCTGGGGTGAGCCTCGCCATTCCGCGGGGCTCGCCCCAGTCACATTGCCTGTTCGCTTTGTCTGGAATTGCGCGCAGCAGGCACCCGCCATTGCCCCTTCGCTTCTGATTTTCTTGCGATTTCCTTGTGGCCGTGGTGCATTCCCGGCGACAGTGCGAGGGTGGGGACATGACCGACCCCGACGGCGACCCGACGGCAGATTTCCTCGCCGACGTGCGTGCCGAGCAGACGCCGTGGCGAACCGACCGCCCGGCCGACGCCGAGGGACCCGAGCAGGCGGGCAAAACCGCGCGGCCCGGCCGTTTTTCGCGGGTCGGCCGAGCCGTGGGTGAGGCCGCTCCGTATGTGCAGGCCGCATTGTTCGCGGCGTGGATCGCCACGTCCGTGGCCGATTCCGGCGACAGTTCGGGCGGGATGAACGGAGGTCAGAGCGGTTAGGCGGTCCCCGTGGACCGAAACTCCGGGTAGAGTCGGTGCCGGATCAGCCGCCGATGTCCGATTCGGCGCGACCTCGAACACCGCACCGCCGGTTGTCGTGGCTTTTTGCGCGCACGCGGTCCGAAGGCCGTTTCCGCCTGCCAGAGCCGAATTGCCGACGGTGGAGGGGAGACCCATGCTCCTGTCCGGTCCCGATCGTCTGACAACCGAAGCCGTACACGAAGACCCACTGGTGCTGAGACGGGCCCTGGTCGGCTACGTACGCGCGGTGGCCGAAGCCCTGGACGTCTCCGTGGAGGGAACGTCATGCGAGGTCGCCGACACGGTCACGGCCTACGTGGCGCTGAGCCGCCGCTCGCCGCGTTACCCCGGCCGTGACTTGATGTTGCTCTGGAATTACCGGCAGGGCTGGACGCTTTCCGTCGAGACGAGGCCGGCCGAGCCGCCGCTCGTCGTCGCGCGCCTGGGCGGAGACGTCGTCCCGGAACCCGCCCTCGTGGGCCGGTTCGTCGCCGAGGTCGTCTCGGCTTCCGACAAGGGCGCGTGGATCACGCCGCCCAGCCGCACCGCCGCCGATCGGGGCGAGCTGGCGGCCCGGCTGGAACGACGTGCCCGTCCCGTCGTCAGGCGGTCTTGAGCTTTCGCGCCAGCCGCTCCGGGCGGGGCCAGCGAACCTGAGACGCCCAGTTCAGCTTCTCGAACAGCCAGATGAGCCGAGCTGACGTGTCCAGCTGGCCCCGGCCCACGCCGTGGCGGGCGCCGGTCGGGTCGGCGTGGTGGGAGTTGTGCCACGACTCGCCGAACGACAGGATCGCCAGCGGCCAGAAGTTGGCCGAGCGGTCCCGCGCCTCGAAGGGGCGCTCACCGATCATGTGGCACAGCGAGTTCACCGACCACGTCACGTGGTGCAGCGCCGCCACCCGCACGAGCCCGGCCCAGAAGAACGCCGTGAGCGCGCCCCACCAGCTCATCGTGGCGAGGCCGCCGATCAGCGCCGGCGCCAGCAGCGTCACGGCGGTCAGCACGGGGAAGAGGCTGTCGACGCGGCGGATGTCCGGATCGTCCAGCAGGTCCGGGGCGAAGCGGCGCGAGTTGGTCTTGTCGCGGTCGAACAGCCAGCCCATGTGCGCGTGCCAGAAACCCTTCGCCAGCGCCGCCGGAGTGGTGCCGTAGCGCCACGGGGAGTGCGGGTCGCCGTCGCGGTCGGAGTAGGCGTGGTGGCGGCGGTGGTCGGCGACCCACGAGATCACGGGGCCCTGCATCGCCATGCTGCCGGCCACGGCGAGCGCGATCCGCAGGCCGCGGCGGGCGCGGAACGAGCCGTGGGTGAAGTAGCGGTGGAAGCCGATCGTGATGCCGAGGCCGCTGAGGTAGTAGAAGCCGACGGCGAGGCCGATGTCGAGCCAGCTGAGTCCCCAGCCCCAGGCCAGGGGCACCGCGGCGACGACCGCCAGCAGGGGGAGCACGGCGAACAGCTTCACGAGGAAGGCTTCGGTGCCCGTCTTGCGGCCGGCGAGCATGGGCTCGGGTGCGGGCCGTTCGCGGAGGGCTGTCGCAGAGGGAGTGGGGGAGGGAAGGGTGGCGCGAGGGGTGTCGATGCTGAAACGCTCCTGTCGAGCTGGTCCGATCGCTGCACTCTGCAGGACCGAGGCCGGATCGAGGGTGTGCCCGGGCGCCATTGCCGTTGCGGGGGGATCACACCGTTCGTGCGGTCCGGCCCTCGCGGGCCGGCCGCGACCTCCTCTTTCAACGAACCGTTCTCAGGCAAGGTTCCCGGCGGAGAATTCCGGCAGTTCCCCGAGAACGGCCGAGGGGCCGGTGCACGTGGCACCGACCCCTCGGAGAAACCGTTGTGACGTCAGAGAATCGTGACGGAAGTGGCCTGCGGCCCCTTCTGGCCTTGGCCGATCTCGAACTCCACGCGCGCGTTCTCCTCCAGGCTACGGAAACCGTTGCCCTGGATCTCGGAGTAGTGCACGAACACGTCGCCACCGCCGTTGTCCGGCGTGATGAAGCCGAAGCCCTTTTCGGCGTTGAACCACTTCACGGTGCCTTGCGTCATAAATGTCTCCACCACTGAAAACGATCGAGGTGCCACTTCGGCACCCGGGTCGAAGACCGACGGTTTGATCTTCCGGTGACGGAGAACCACTACGCCCGCGCATCTTGCGAGCGTGGCTGCGGGGAGTACCCACCGCACGAACACAAAATATGACCGCGGCCAGTTAACCACGTCGGACGCGGTCGCACCAGCCCACTGATCAGGTGCGCCACGGCGGCCGGAACCAGTCCACACTGTCTGTCCCTTGTGGACCAAAGGCGGACCGGTGCCGGTGCTGACCAGTGCTTCATTGTGCCCGCGGGTGCACGTCGTGTAGCGTCGGTCACGTCGAGAGAGTTCCCCCGCGCGCCGGCAGCAGAGCCGGCGTCGTCTTCGGCCGACCGCGAGGCCCGAGCCGGCTGCTCGGTCCGGCCGTCGTCCCACTTGTATCTCGACGACTGTTTTTCACAGAGGAGCCTGATGCGCTCGGAACGCCGTCCGCTGTCCCCCGACACCAGTGAGTTCGCCCGAGCCCGCGTCTCCGCGGAGCTGGGCCTGCGCCACCAGCGCGACCAGGCGGCCCGGACCGTCGCCGGCCGTGCCCGCGACGTGGACGACCTGCGTGGCCTGCTGGCCATGCTCGGCCTCGAGGCCGGAGCCCGCGGCTAGCTTCCCGCTTCCCCACGCTCAGACCAGCCACGCCGCCGAGTCCGGTGGCAGCCTGCCGTCCACGAGCGGGCTGCTGGACACCAGCAGCTCGCCGGGCGGCAGGGCGATCGAGCTCGCCGACGTGTTGAGCGCACAGATCAGCCCGCCCTTGCCGCCGCGGCGGAACGCGAAGCAGCCGGCGGGCGCGCCGTACCACTCCAGCTCGTCCCCGGCGCGGAAAGCGGCTTGCGTCTTACGCAGCTCGACGGCTCGCCGGTACAGCGAGAGCGTGGACGACGCGTCTTCCAGCTGGCGTTCCGCGGTGAGCCCGGCCCACTCGGGCGGCATCGGCAGCCACGTCCGCGGGTTGCGCGAGAAGCCGAACGGCGGCAGCGAACCCTCCCACGGCATCGGTACGCGCTCCGGATCCCGGCTGAACTGCGAGCCTTGGCTGCGCGCCCGCGGATCGGCCATCGTCTCGGGCAGGATCTCGACGTTCGGCAGGCCCAGTTCTTCGCCGTTGTACAGGTAGACCGCACCCGGCAAGGCCAGTTCCACGAGCGCCATGGCCCGCGCGCGCCGCAGGCCGGCCGCGCCGCCGCCGTAGCGGCTCACGGTGCGCCACACGTCGTGGTTGGACAGCGTCCAGGTGGCGGGCGCGCCGGCTGCGCGCGGCACGGCCAGCGACCGCTCGATCGACGTGCGCATCGCGTCGGCGTCGAAGTGGGTGAGGACCAGGCGGAAGTTGAACGCCAGGTGCAGCTCGTCGGGCCGCAGGTAGCGCGCGAGGCGGTCCTCGTCGTGCACCCAGATCTCGCCGACGGCCATCGTGTCCGGGTACTCGTCGAGCACCTTGCGGATCATCTGGTGGACCTCGTGCACGCCGTCGTCGTCGAAGCGCGGGTCGAAGTGCTCGCCGCCGCCGAACCCGGACGCGCGCGGGTCCATGTCGGGCAGGCCGGGCGGCTTCGCCATGCCGTGGGCCACGTCGATGCGGAACCCGTCGACGCCGCGGTCGAGCCAGAAGCGCAGGGTGCGCTCGAGGTCGTAGCGCACGTCCGCGTTGCCGTAGTTGAGATCCGGCTGCTGCGAGGCGAACAGGTGCAGGTACCACTGCCCGTCGGGCACCCGTGTCCATGCGGGCCCGCCGAACACGGAAATCCAGTTGTTGGGCGGTTCCGAGCCGTCGGGGCCGCGGCCGTCGCGGAAGACGTAGCGGTCGCGCTCGGGGCTGCCGGGCGCGGCGGCCATCGCCGACTTGAACCACGAGTGCTGGTTGCTGGTGTGGTTCGGGACGATGTCCACGGTCACCTTGATGCCGCGCTCGTGCGCCTCGGTGAGCAGCACGTCGAAATCGCCGAGCGTGCCGAACATCGGGTCCACGTCACGCGGGTCGGACACGTCGTAGCCGTGGTCGGCCATGGGGGAGCGGTAGAACGGCGTGAGCCACAGCGCGTCGACGCCGAGCAGTTCCAGGTATCCCAGCCGGCTGCGGATGCCTTCGAGGTCGCCGACCCCGTCGGCGTCGGAGTCGGCGAACGAGCGCACGTAGACCTCGTAGAAGACGGCGTCGGACCACCACGCCGGGCGGGGCGGGCCCTCCGGGGGCCGGCGGTGCCCCGCCACCGGGCGTCTCATCAGACGAAGCTGTTCATCATGCTGTTTGCCGCCATCTCGAGGTAAGCCCACAGCTGCTCGCGGTACGGCTCGGGCAGGTTCTCCTCGTCGACCGCCACGCGGATCGCGCGCAGCCACGCGTCGCGCTCGATCGGGCCGATCTTGAACGGCGCGTGGCGCATCCGCAGCCGCGGGTGGCCGCGGCGGTCGGAGTAGGTGTGCGGGCCACCCCAGTACTGGATGAGGAACAGCCGGAAGCGCTCCTCGGCCGGGCCGAGGTCCTCTTCCGGGTACAGCGGGCGCAGGATCTCGTCGGTCGCCACTTCCTGGTAGAAGCGCGCGACGATTCGCCGGAACGTCGGTTCACCGCCCACGGCCTCGTAAAGGTTCGCCGGTTCGGAGCCACTCACAGTCGACACCCCTCCATCTTGCCCTTACCCCGGCTACTTGTCGGCGCCCGGTGCGGACAGGAACCGGCCCAGCGGCGGCTCGAAGCCGGCCTCCTCGAGCGCGGCGAGCAGGTGCGCACGCAGCGCCCGCTGCACGGCCCACTGCTTGCCGGGCCGCACCTTCACCGTCAGGCGCAGCAGGATGCCCTCCGGTGTGACCTTCTCCACGCCCAGCATCTCCGGTGGCTCCATCACGTTGGTGGCGAGCGCTTCGCTTTCGGAGGCCTTCGTGGCCGCGGCGGTGAGCACGGTCGTGGCGAGGTCGACGTCGGCGGAGTAGCCCAGCGGCACGTCGACCACGGCCACGGCGAAGCCCTGGCTGGAGTTGCCGACGCGCAGCACCTCGCCGTTGCGCACGTACCAGACGGTGCCCTGCAGGTCGCGCAGCGTGGTGATGCGCAGGCCCACGGCCTCGACCGTGCCGGTCGCGGCGCCGATGTCGACGATGTCGCCGACGCCGTACTGGTCCTCGATCATCATGAAGATGCCGGACAGGAAGTCGCGCACCAGGTTCTGCGCGCCGAACCCGATCGCGACGCCGACGACGCCCGCGGACGCGATGATCGGCGCCAGGTTGATGCCCAGTTCGCCCAGCACGAGGATGAACGCCAGGCCGTAGATGAGGAACGTGGCCATCGACTTCAGCACCGAGCCGATCGTCGTGGCCCGCTGCCGGCGCCGCTCCACCACGGCCGGGCCGAGCACGTCGGGGGCGCGTTCGCGCAGCGGTCTCAACAGGGCGGGCAGCTTGCCGCTGCCGCCGCGCGGCAGCGTGGTCACGCGGTCGACGAGCCGGCGTGTGAGATACCGCACGAGGAACGCGAGCACCAGGATCAGGATGATCCGCAGCGGCTTGGTCACGAGCCAGCCCGCCGAACCGGCGACCCACTCGTTGTGCGTGATCGAAAAGACCTGTGAGCACCAGGTGCTGGGGTCGGAGATGCACGCTGGCGGGGCGCTGAGCACGGCGTTCACGGGGTCGAACAGTCCTTCCGTCGCTTCGGTTCACCCAACGGCAAGTGGATGTTGGGTCGCAGGCACGTGACACGTCACGTAACACACGTGCACTTTGGGGCTGATGTGTGGTCGACTATGCCTGCACCGGTGGAGGTGGTCGAGTGCCAGACCGACAACCCGTCCCCCTCGGCGGCGCCGGCCAAGCCATGGCCGAGCAGTCGCCGGAGACGGTCCTGCGCGCCTGCCCGGGAGGTTCCGCACCCGGCGGAACGAACCCGGCCGGGCCGGGGACCCGACCAGGGGGAGTTTCCCGTCCGCCCGGACAGCGTAGAGGCCGGGACCCGGCGACCCCGCCCTGGGGCCGCCGTCGCGTATTGCTGCTGAACGCCACCTTCGAGCCCCTCACCGCGTTGCCCATGCGGCGCGCGGTAGTGCTCGTGATGTGCGGCAAGGCGGAAGTCGTCCACGGCGACCCGGGTGGCGTGGAGTTGCACGCCGCGACCGTGTCGCTTCCCGTCCCGTCCGTGATCCGGCTCAGCACGTACGTGCGCGTGCCGTACCGCGCGAAGGTGCCGCTGACCCGGGCCGGGCTCATGCACCGCGATCGGTACCGCTGCGCCTACTGCGGCGGCCGGGCTGAGACGATCGACCACGTCCTGCCGCGCAGCCGCGGCGGACCGCACAGCTGGACCAACTGCGTGGCGTGCTGCGCCAAGTGCAACCACCGCAAGGCCGACAAGCTCCTCTCGGAGCTGGGCTGGCGCCTGCGCGTGGTGCCGAGGGCGCCCCACGGCCCGCACTGGCGCCTGCTGGCGCACTCCAAGGAGGCCGACCCGCTGTGGCGGCCGTACTTGGGTTCCGCGGCCTGACGGACTGTCTGACGGCCCGTTGGGAAGGCTCTGACACGTCGGCACCCCGGCTGCCTGTGCGGCGGCCGGGGCGAGCCGATGATTCGCTGAACGCTGCCGGTGCGTGGTCCGCGCGGCGGCTTCGTCTTCACGCGCGCGCCCTTGCCGGGTGCGCGCGTTCTGCTTTTCTCAGGCGGCCAGCGCGAAGTCGGCCTGGAAGGACACGCCGGTTCCCCGGGTGACGCGGGTGCCGTTGGTGACGCGGGTGCCGCGGGTGACTCGGGTGCCGCACGTGACTCGCGTGCCACGGGTCACGCGGGTGCCCTTCGTGACGCGGGTGCCGGCCGTCACGCGGGTGCCGTTGGTGACACGCGTGCCGCGGGTGACCCGGGTGCCCCGCGTGACTCGCGTGCCGCCGGTGACGCGGGTACCGCGAGTGACCCGAGTACCGCGGGTAACCCTTGTGCCGGACGTCACGCGCGTTCCGGGCAGGAATTCGGTCTCGCTGGGTGACGAAATGGGCTTGGTGATCGCCTGAGCGGGGGGCTGGACGCTCTGCATGAGGTGGCCTCCTGGGACCGGTGCGTGACCTGCTGGGCTGAGGAGCGGACCGCAAGGCCCGTACAGGTGAAAAAGCTACGAGGATTTCAGTGCGCCGACAAGACGGGGGTGACCGGTACGGCCGCCTGTACGTTGAGTTGCAACCTTTCGGCCCGCCCGGCTTCGCCCCAACGTTCCAGCGCGCGCGGGCCAAGCGGCCGACGGGCGCTCCCGCACGACAAGCGGTCACCTCTCGGCGCGGCGCCGCGCGGTGGCTGCCAGGGCCATCCGATACGCTCACCGGCGTGAACGTTGTCGAGACGATCCTGGTCTACGCGGTCATCCCCCTGGCCATCTACTTGGTGGTCGGTGCGGCCACCCTGCGGAAGAAGTTCTCGGGGACGCCGCGGTACCGGCCGGGACAGCCGTGGGAGTACCCCGCGATGTGGTGGACCGCCAACCCGGAGGGTGTCGGTGCGGGTCACCACGCCGTCGATCCGGACTCTGTGGTGCCCTCGGGCACCGTGACTGCTGCCGGAGGCGCACGTGGCAAGTGGTGAACTCGCGCACTCGGCCACCGCGGTCGATGTCGCGGAGAAGGACCTGGCCTTTGGCGAGGTGATCACCAACAGCGGCCGCCGTTCGGCGGCCAAGATGTACGAGCCCGGCGAGCCGACCAGCCCGTTCTCGGTTCAGCAGCTCGCTCGCCTGGACGAGGCGCTGACCTTCGCGACGCGCGAGTCCGGCGTCGCCTTCAGCGTGTACCTCGGCGACCTCGGCGAGGACACCCGCGCCGGAGCCGAGAAGCTGCTGGCCTCGACCGAGGACCCGGCCAACTCCGTGGTCCTCGCGGTCTCGCCCGCGCAGCGCGCGATCGAGATCGTGGTCGGCGAGCGCTCGCACGTCCGCCTGCCCGACCGCGGCGCCAACCTGGCCGTGGCGAGCATGGTCGCGTCGTTCAAGGAGGGTGACCTGGTCGGTGGCCTCGTCAACGCCCTGCGCATGCTGAGCGACCAGGCCGGGCCGGACCTGAAGCACTGACGTCCGCCTGACGCACCGAAGGGGGCCTCCTCGACTGTCGAGGAGGCCCCCTTCGGCGTTCACGGGTGTTTCCCGGCGTTCCCGGTGGTGCTCGGTCAGGACCTTGTACACACGGCGCGCTCCGGCACCCCCCAGGGATCAAGAAGGGCATGGTGGCGCACGCGGCGAGGGCGGCGGCGCTCGACCTCGCGCCGGCGCAAGCTCTTCGCGGCCGAGTACCTCGTCCCGGGCCGCACCGGCGTTGCCACGGACGGCCCGGGCACTGAGGTGTTGCGACGGGAGAGCGCAGTGCCGCCTGAGGGAACCAGGGTCACCTACTTTCGACGCGCCCGGCCGGGGTGTCGGGATCGCCGCCTCCGCCGCGGAGGCGACCGCTCAGGCGCTGGTCAGCGCGCTGGCGCGAGCGGCCGGCCGGTGACGCGACGCGGGGCTTCCCGCTCCCCTGGAGAACGGGAGCGGGAAGCCCCGCGCGGCAGAGCCGTCGGACTTCTCAGACCTGGCTGTCGAACTCCCGCGCCGCGAGCGCGCGGACGATGCCGGCGCGGCCTTCGGACACGAGCCGGCGCAGTGCGGCCGGGTGCTCGGTCTTGAGCCACTCGTCGGACGCGGTCACCGTGGCCGGCTCGACGGCCCACGAGGGGTAGAGCCCGATCACGGTCGGCTGGGCGCGCTCGCTGGAGCGGCGCGTCCACACCTCGTCGATGACCTCGAAGTAACGCTCGACGTAGCTGCCGAGCAGCTGCTTCTGGCCCGGGTGCGAGAAGCCCGAGATGAGGGCGTCGCTGACGGCGTTGGGAATCTCGTCGTCGTAGACGGCACGCTGCCACGCGTCGGCCTTGGCCTCGGCGGTCGGCTGCAGCGCGCGGCACCGCTCGGCGTGCCGGCGGCCCGCGGCCGTGTCGTCCTTCGCCAGCTCGGCTTCGATGTCCGCGGTGCCGGCCTTGCCGTGGGCCACGAGCGCCTGAAGCAGGCGCCAGCGCAGGTCGGTGTCCACGGTGAGGCCGGGCAGCGGCGCGGAGCCGTCGAGCCAGCTCGCGACGACACCCAGCGTCGCCTCGTCGAGCACGCCGCCGGCCAGCGAGTTCACGAACGCCAGCTGGTGGTCGGACCCGGCTTCGGCGCCCTGGGCGAGCTCCAGCAGCCGCCCGGTGAGCGCCGGCCAGCCCTGCTCGGCGGCCCACTTCTGGTCCGCGTACGAGTTCAGCGCCGTCTGCGCCTGAAGCAGCAGCCGCTGCACAACGCCGACCTCGCTCTCGGCGTGGATGCCGCGCGCCACCAGCGTCACGAAGTCGCGCGCCTTGAGCTCGGCCTCGCGCGTCATCTCCCACGCGGCCGACCAGCACAGCGTGCGGGGCAGCGGCTCGACGATGTCGGCGATCCGGTCGATCAGCGTGGTCAGCGACGCCGGGTCGAGGCGCATCGTGCAGTAGGTGAGGTCGTCGTCGTTGACCAGCACGAGCTTGCCCGCCGGCTTGCCGACCAGCGCCGGCACCTCGGTGCGGTCCCCGGACACGTCCAGCTCCACGCGTTCGGTGCGCACGACCTTGCCCGCGCCGTCTTCGTCGTACACGCCGACCGCGACGCGGTGCGTGCGCAGCTCACCGGCGCCCGGCTTCGCGCCCGTCTGCACCACGGCGAACGACGCGAACGTGCCGTCGGCCGCCACCTCGTAGCGCGGGCTGAGCGAGTTGAGGCCCGTGGTCTCGAGCCACTGCGCGCTCCACCACGACAGGTCGCGCCCGGACGCCTCTTCCAGCGCGGCCAGCAGGTCGGCCAGCGTGGCGTTGCCCCACGCGTGCTTTCCGAAGTAGACCTTCAAGCCGTCGAGGAAGTGCTCGATGCCCACGTAGGCCACGAGCTGCTTCAGGACGCTCGCGCCCTTGGCGTAGGTGATGCCATCGAAGTTCACCTCAACGGCGTGCAGGTCGACGATGTCGGCCGCGATCGGGTGCGTGGAGGGCAGCTGGTCCTGCCGGTAGGCCCACGACTTCTCGATGTTCGCGAAGCTGGTCCACGCGTTCTTGTACTCGGTGGCCTCGGCCTGCGCGAACACGCTCGCGAAGGTCGCGAACGACTCGTTGAGCCACAGGTCGTCCCACCAGCGCATGGTGACCAGGTCGCCGAACCACATGTGCGCCATTTCGTGCAGCAGCGTCTCGGCGCGGCGCTCGTAGGCGTAGCGCGTGACGCGGCTGCGGAAGACGTAGTCCTCCAGGAAGGTCACGGCGCCGGCGTTCTCCATCGCGCCCGCGTTGAACTCCGGCACGAACAGCTGGTCGTACTTGGAGAACGGGTAGGGCGTGCCGAACTTCTCGTGGAAGAAGCCGAAGCCCTGCTTGGTCTCGGCGAACAGGCGGTCGGCGTCCATGTGCTCCGCGAGCGACGCGCGGCAGTAAATACCGAGCGGGATCGTGCGGTGGGCGTCGGAGAACTCGTCGCGCCACTCGGCGTACGGGCCGGCGATGAGCGCGACCAGGTACGTCGAGATCCGTTCGGACACGGCGAAGTTCGTCACACGGGCGCCGTCGGGAGTGTCCTTTTCGGTCTCGACGAGCGCGTTGGACACGATCTTCCAGTCGCGCGGCGCGTGGACCGTGAGCTTGTACACCGACTTCAGGTCGGGCTGGTCGAAGCAGGCGAACATGCGCTTCGCGTCGGCGGTCTCGAACTGCGTGTAGAGGTACACGCCGTTGTCGACCGGGTCGACGAAGCGGTGCAGGCCTTCGCCGGTGTTCATGTACCGGCAGTCCGCGGTCACCACGAGTTCGTTGTCCGAGGCGAGCTCCGGCAGCGCGATGCCCTTGTCCTCGACGTAAGCGCTCACGTCGAGGTCGGTGCCGTTGAGCACGGCGGAGCGGACGCCCTCGGCGACGAGGTCGATCCACGACGACTCGCCCGGCCGGGTGGCGGAGAAGCGCACTGTGGTGGTGGAGAGGAAGGTCTTCTCACCGGGACCGCCGTGGCCATCGGTCAGGTCCAGCACGATGTCGTAGGACGCGACATCCAGCAGGCCGGAGCGCTGCTTGGCTTCGTCACGAGTCAGGTTGGGGGCGGGCACGGGCACCTCTGGTCTTCGATTACGGTTGCGGTTTTCGGGCTGTCGGTCATCCAATCATGCGAAGCGGTCCTCGGGCGACGGGGAACAACCGGGCCTATCGCGCGCGTTGGCGCTCAGTGTGGGTGACACCCACTCCGCAAAGGCATGCCTGCCGACGTCCAACCTCGCGAGGAGCTCGTTGAGATGACCGCTGCGTCCCAGCCCACCAAGGTGGACTTCTATTTCGACCCGATCTGTCCGTTCGCGTGGATCACCTCGCGGTGGATCCTCGAGGTCGAGAAGCACCGCGAGCTGGACCTGAACTTCCGGATCATGAGCCTGTCCGTGCTGAACTCGGGCCGGGAAGAGCTGCCGGAGCGCTACCAGGAACTGATGGACAAGGGCTGGCGCCCGGTCCGCGTGGCCACCGCGCTGGCCGCCGCGAAGGGCGAGGGGGCGCTGCGCGACTTCTACACGGAGTTCGGCACGCGCTACCACAACCAGGGCAACAAGGACTTCGACGTCGTCCTCAAGGAGGTCCTCGAAGTGATCGGCGCGCCGGCCGAGCTGATCGAGGCCGCCGACTCGACCGAATACGACGAGGCGTTGAAGAAGAGCCACCACGAGGGCATGGATCCGGTCGGCATGGACGTCGGCACGCCGACCATCCACATCGACGGCGTCGCGTTCTTCGGCCCGGTGCTCAGCTCGATCCCGCGCGGCGACGACGCGCTGAAGCTGTTCGACGGCGCCGTCGCGATGGCGAGCTACCCGGACTTCTTCGAGCTCAAGCGCACCCGCACGGGTGAGCTGAACTTCGACTGAGGTTTCACGGGGTCGCGAACGCGGCCCTCGTGACGCCGGCAGGGTAGGGCGAGGCCGCCACGGCCTCGTCCGCCCCACTGGCCCCGGCCGCCACGGCGGCCTTCAGCTCGTTGAGCCGGCGCAGTCCGTCGCGGTGCTCCCGGACGAACCCGGGGTCCACGGGCTCGCCGTGCCCGGGCACCACGATCCGCGGGTCGAGCGCGATGATCGCCTCGAGCGCGCCCGGCCACTCGCCGAGGTGGGTCTCGTCGCTGAACGAGTCCGCGGTGAAGCCCTTAGGCCCGTGCTCCACCACGTCGCCGGCGAACACGACGCCCGCGTCGGCCACGTGCACCACCAGGTCGTGGTCGGTGTGCGCGCGGCCCGGGTGCACGAGCGCGACGGTGCGGCCGCCGAGGTCGAGCTCGGCCCGGTCGATCACGAGCCGGTCGGGCGGCATGATGCCGGTGCGGTCGAGGGCGTCGGCGATCTCGGGCTTGCCCTCGGCGCGGTATTTCGCGCTCCGCTTGGCCTTCGTGGTGTCGCCGTGGTCCAGCAGCTCGCGCAGGCAGCGTTCGTGGGCCCAGACGTCGCACGGCAGGAACGGCGTGGTGCCGAAGCTGTGGTCGAAGTGCGCGTGCGTGTAGACGACGCTCCACGGCAGGTCCGTCAGCTCCCGCACGGCCGCGGCGAGCTCAGCGCCCTGGTCGACGTCGCCGCGGGTGTCGATCACCAGGCAGCGCTCGGCGCCGATCACCAGTCCCGTGGTCAGGTCGAGCTCTTCGTAGCGCCGCGCGTGCACGCCTTCGGCTACCTCGGTCCAAGTCATTCCGCCTCCAGGGTTTTCCCGCGCAGGGTGGGCGCAGTGGTGCTGACGTCAGTTTGCGCGGCGAGCTCGACGTCGCCGGGGTGGCCGGCCGCGGTCAGTTCGCGGCCGGACGAGCACGTGCGCAGGGCGTGCGAGAGGTCGGTGCCCGCGTAGGCCACGGCTGCGAGAGCGGCTTCCGCCGAGAGCGTGCGGCCGTGGCGGGCGAGGGCCGCGGCGATCGCGCCCGCGCCCAGTTGGTCTTCCACACAAGGGCGCAGGGGTCCGAAGTGCTTGCCCTCGCCGAGCAGGTCGATGCCCCAGCGTTCGCCGGCCGGGATCACGCCGACGGGCCGCCCGGCCGCCAGTTCGAGCGCCTTCGCCGCGACGGCCGATGCGTTGCGCAGGCAGCCCGCCAGCACGTGGGCGCCGGTGGCGGCGGCCGCGGCGGTCAGGGTGGCGCCGTTGGGCGAGGGCAGCGCGAGCAGCGTGCCGGACGGGATGTCCGTCACAGACGAGGGCCGCAGCGTCCACGCCGCCTCACCCGCGACGACGGCGCCCTCGGCTCGCGCTTCGGCGACGCCGCGTTCGTCGCGCCAGCGCACCGGCAGCACCCGGCCGCCGCGCGCGGCGACGAGATCCGTGGTGGTGCAGAAGGAAAGCACGTCGACCACCACGAGCACCGCGCACGCGCCGCCGAGCGCCGTGACGCCTTCGGCACCCCATTCGAGCCGCACGTCGTGTCCCGGCTGCTCCCACGTGTCCACCCCCAGAGCATGCCCGCCACCGGCGGTGATGGCAGACTCGCCGCTGTGCGTGTCTACTTGGGATCCGACCATGCCGGTTTCGAGCTGAAGAACCACCTGGCCAGCCACCTCGCGGGCCAGGGGCACGAAGTAGTCGACGTCGGTCCGCACACTTACGACCCGGTCGACGACTACCCCGCCTACTGCGTGGCCGCGGCGCTGCGCGTGTCCGGCGACGAGGGCAGCCTGGGCATCGTGATCGGCGGCTCGGGCAACGGCGAGCAGATCGCCGCCAACAAGGTGCCCGGCATCCGCGCGGGTCTCGGCTGGAGTGTCGAGACGGCGCAGTTGTGCCGCGAGCACAACCACGCGCAGGTGCTCGGCGTCGGCGCGCGCATGCACACCGTCGAGCAGGCCACGGAGATCGTCGAGGCCTTCCTGGCCACCGAGCCTTCGCCGGAGGAGCGCCACGGGCGCCGGATCCAGCAACTGCTCGACTACGAGCGCACCGGCACGCCCCCGCCCTTGCCGGAAGCCTGATGCCCGAAGGGCACACCCTCCACCGCCTCGCCCGTCTGCACAAACGCCGCTACGCCGGCGCGCCCGTCTCGGTGTCCAGCCCGCAGGGCCGGTTCGCCGAGGAAGCGGTGAAGCTCGACGGGCAGGTGCTGGAGTCCGCCGAGGCGTACGGCAAGCACCTGTTCCACGACTACGGTCCACACGGGACGGTGCACGTCCACCTCGGCCTGTACGGCACGTTCGGCGAAACGCCGCTGCCGGAGACCGAACCGGTCGGCCAAGTGCGGATGCGCCTGATCGGGCGCACGCACTGGACCGATCTGCGCGGTCCGACGCGGTGTGAGCTGCTCGATGCGGCCCAGGTGGACGCGATCAAGGCGCGGCTCGGGCCCGACCCGTTGCGCCGCGACGCCAAGCCCGATCTCGCGTGGGATCGGATCTCGCGTTCGCGCACGTCGGTGGCCGCGTTGCTGATGGACCAAGCGGTGCTCGCCGGTGTCGGCAACGTGTACCGCGCTGAGGTGCTGTTCCGCCACGGCGTCGCCCCGATGGTGCCCGGCCGCGCGCTCGATCGCGGGCTGTGGGACGAGATGTGGGCCGACCTGGTGACGTTGATGCGCCACGGCGTGCGCATCGGCCGCATCGACACGGTGGCGCCGGAGCACATGCCGGCCGCGCAGGGCCGCGCGCCGCGCGACGACCGGCACGGCGGCGAGGTGTACGTCTACCGGCGTGCCGGGATGCCGTGCCTGGTGTGCGGCACGCCGGTGGCGCACCAGGAGCTCGTGGGGCGCAACCTGTACTGGTGCCCGTCGTGTCAGCCCGCCTGAGTCACGCGGTGAGGCCGTCCAGCAGCAGGTCGAGTCGTTCGGCCAGCGCGGCGGCGAGGTCGAACGGCGGCGCCTCGTCGGTGAGCCAGCGGCGGAGGGTGTCGCCGTAGATCGCGGTGACCACTTCGGCGACGGTGCGCGGCGGGAGTTCCGAGCGCAGCTCGCCGCGGTCCTGGCCTTGGCGGATGGCGTCGATCGTCGCGTCGGGCACGGGGTGCTGGTGGGCGACGACCTCGTCGTGGCGCAGGCTCACGTGCAGCATCCGGGTGAGGGTGCGTTCGCGCTCGTTGATGCCCGCCAACGCGGTGAAGTAGCGGTGCAGTCGGGTGCGCGCGGATTCGTCGGAATCGTCGACGGTGAGCAGCTGGTCGCGACGGTCCTGGCCCCATTCGACGAGGAAATCGCGCTTGTGCGGGTAGTGGTTGAGCACCGTCTGGCGCGCGACGTCGGCCTCCGCGGCGATGTGGTCGATCGTCGTCGCTTCGTAGCCGCCCTCCTCGAACAGCTTGAGCGCGGCCGTGAGCAGGCGCGCCCGCATCCGGGCCCGGTTCGCCTCGCGTCGTCCTGTCACGGAGTCAGGGTACCGAAGTTTGGGTCGAAGGCTAAACTTAGCCTGGAGACCACACTTCAAAGGAGTGCACATGCAGGTGGACATCCGCGACAAGGTCATCGTCATCACCGGCGCGGCGCAGGGGCTCGGCCGCACGCTCGCGCTGGGGCTGGCCCGCGAGGGCGCGCGGATCGCGGTGCTCGCGCGCAGCTCGGCGAAGGCGGCGGGCACCGTGGACGAAATCGTGGCCGAGGTGCCGGACGCGCCGAAGCCGCTGGCGGTCGTGGCGGACGTGTCCGACGAGGACCAGGTCCGCGCCGCGGCCGCCGCCGTCGACGCGCACTGGGGCCGGGTCGACGCCCTGATCAGCAACGCCGGCTGGATGCCGCCCGCCGGCACGATGAAAGTGCTCGACTTCGAGCTGGCCGATCTGCGACGGATCCTCGACAGCAACCTCGTCGGCTGTTTCCTCGTGACCAAGCACTTCGCGCCGATCATGATCCGCGGGGGCGGCGGGCGGATCATCTACGTCGGCAGCATGGTCGGCACCCAGGCCGGTCCCGGCGCCGGTGCGTACGGCGCGTCGAAGGCCGGGGTGCACCTGCTGAGCAACGTGGTGCACCAGGAGCTGGCGGACCAGGGCATCCGTACGGTCGCGCTGGCTCCCGGGCTCACGGTCACACCGGGCATGCGCGTGGCGGCGAGCGAGGAGCACATAGCGCGGGTGAGTGCTCGCTACCCGGGTGGCCGCGTCGGGCAGCCGGAGGACATCGTGCCGTTCGCGGCCTTCCTGTGCAGCCCGGCGGCCGAACACCTGTCGGGGACGCTGGTGGGGATCCGGCCGATCACGGGGTGAGTCCGATGTGGACGGAGTGGTGGAACCTGCTGGTATGACTGGGGTTCTGTGTTTCCCCGCCGGCGTGCACTCGCGCTGAAAGCCGTGAAGGGCCCCGGGGGACTCGAAGTCCCTCGCGGAGCCCTTCACGGTGCTCGATCCTTGGTCGTGCGTGGGGTCAGAAGTCGAAGCCGCCGCCGCCGAATCCTCCGCCATCGAACCCGCCGCCGTCGAAGCCGCCGAAGTCCTGGCCGCCGCCGTCGCCGCCGTCGAAGCCGCCGCCGTCACCGCCATCGCCACCGTCGCCGCCCTGGTCGCCGGACTCGAGGGCGTCCTGCTGGCCGGCGTCGTAGCCCGACTCCCAGGCCGAGGCGCTGGCGATGCCGCCCATGCCGGAGAACATGGCGCTGAACAGGAACATCGAGCCCAGGCCCCACGCGCCGGCCACGAGCGCGGGCTTCCACCACGGCTCGCTGTACCAGCCCTGCGGCACCGGGCGCCCCGCCACGCGGCCGCCGGGGTAGTAGTACGGCGTGTCCTGGCCGGGGTCGGGCGAGGCCTCGTAGTGCTGGCCCTCGACGTCGACCTTGCGGTGCTCGGTCACCTTGCCGGCGCGCTCGCGCTCGGCCTCGTCCGGCAGCGCCGGGCCGGGGTCGAGGCCCATGGCGGTGCGGGCGGCGCGGACGTAGTAGAGGCCTTCGACGGCGGTGTCCTTCACCAGCCGAGCCTGTTCGACGGTCTGCGCCTGTTCCATCTGCGAGCCGGCGGCGTTGTAGCGCTCGCTGGCGTCGGCCATCGCCTGCTGTGAGGCCGTGTCGGTGCCGGAGATGTTGAGGACCTGCCCGCCGAGGCGTTCGACGAGGCGGCGCGCATCGGCCTTCGCGTCGTCGAGCTGCCGCTGCCGCGAAGCGGCCTGCGACCGGGCGAAGTAGAGCCCGCCCCCGACGATCACGAGGACGAGCACGATCAACAGGATCGCGGTGCCCATGGGTCACTCCACGTGTTGAGCTTGTCTCGGCGGCCCCGTGGCCGCCTTTGAACCGGACAACGCGGACAGTACGCTGAGGGTTCCCGAGAGGTGACGCGGAGCACCTCTGGCCGAGAAAAGTAGAACACGTTACAGTCGGGGGATGAAGTTCTCCCTGTCGATCGCGATGAACCCCCTCGATCAGCTGGGCGAGTTAGCCCGCGCCGCCGAGGAGGCCGGATTCTCCTCGATCGTCCTGCCGGATTCCCTGTTCTACTCGGAGAAGGTGTCCGCAGACTATCCGTACACGCCCGACGGCAGCCGGTTCTGGACCGAGGAGACGCCCTGGGTCGACCCGCTGGTGGCGGCCGCGTCGATGGGTGCGGTCACCGAGCGGCTCGAGTTCTACACGTCCGTGCTGAAGCTCGGCTCGCGCAACCCGGTCCTGCTCGCGCGTCAGGTGAACTCGGTGGCGGCCCTGACCGGCGGCCGGTTCGGCCTCGGGCTCGGCATCGGCTGGTCGCCGGAGGAGTTCGAGTGGTGCGGCGCCCCGTACGAGCGGCGCGGCAAGCGTTTCGACGAGGCCATCGAGGTGCTGCGCCTGATCCTCGACGGCGGCATGGTCGAGTTCCACGGCGAGTTCTTCGACTTCGACAAGCTGCGCATGAGCCCGACGCCGCCGAAGCGCGTGCCGTTCTACATCGGCGGCCACACCGACATCGCGCTGCGCCGGGCCGCGCGCGTGGGCGACGGCTGGTCGTCGGCGATGATGACGCTCGACCAGCTGCGCGACACGATCAAGCGGCTCAAGGAACTGCTGGCCGAGCGCGGGCGCGAGGCCGATCCGTTCGAGTTCCAGGCGGTGTGCGTCGACCGGTTCGGGCTCGACGGGTTCCGCGAGCAAGCCGAGGTGGGCGTGACCGACGCGATCACGATGCCGTGGGTGTTCGAGGGCCTCGGTTTCGACGCCGAGGTGGGCCCGAAGGTCGACGCGATCCGCAAGTTCGGCGAAGAGGTCGTCGCGAAGTTCCGCGGATCGGGGGAGTGACATGAGTGTCGAGGTCAGCTGGGACGTCGACGCGGACCAACCGCCGGCTCGCCTGGCGTCCTTCCGCTCGATGACGTCGGTCGCAGCGGGCGACAAGGGCGCGTGGCTGGCGTTGTTCGCGCCGGACGCCGTGGTGGAGGACCCGGTGGGCCCGTCGATGTTCGACGAGCAGGGCAAGGGCCACCACGGCCGCGAGGGCATCGGCGCGTTCTGGGACCTGACGATCGCGCACGTGGAGCGCTTCGAGTTCGTGATCCGCGATTCGTTCGCCGCGGGCGCGGAGTGCGCGAACATCGGCACCATCACCACCTACCTGCCCGGTGGCTACCGTGTCGACACCGACGGCGTCTTCGTCTACCGCGTGGGTGGAGACGGCCTGATCACCTCGATGCGTGCCTTCTGGGAAACCGAACGCGCCATGGCGACGGCGCGTCAGGTCTGAGCTGCCCGATACCACCTCCGCGGGCGGTCTGACCGGCCACTGTTCGGCTCGCGGTCCCTCCGGAACGCCCGCGCGCGGGCTTACGGTGGGGCGCATGATGGCTCGTGGTGTGCACCTTGTCGGCAGCGTGCCGCTCGAGGACTCGGAGACGGTGTTCCGCGCGGTCTCGGCCCACCTCGGCGAGTTCGTCCGGCGGGTTACGGACGGCGAGACGGGCGTCCGGTCGAACTGGACGTTCTGGCAGCGGGCGGTGTTCGCGCGCACCCCCGGCCTGGTGACCGACGACGTCCACCGCGGTGAGTACAGCAGCACACCCAAGTACCGGCTGGCCGGTCCCGCTTCGGCGGTGCGCTTCGGCCCCCTCGGCTACGCCCAGGCGGCGCTGTCGTCGTGGGTCGTCTTCCGGCGCCTGCGCGCGGCGGGGGTGCTGCCGGACGTCCGCTTCCAGGTCAGCCTGCCGACGCCCCTGGCCCCGATCCGCCTGCACGTGGACACCGCCGACCAGGCCGCCGTCGAGCCCGCCTACGAAGCCGCGATGCTGCGCGAGCTGGAGCTCATCACCGACGCCATCCCGGCCGACCAGCTCGCGATCCAGTGGGACACCGCCGTCGAGTTCGGCATGCTGGAGGGCGTTTTCCCCAGCTGGGTCCCGGATCTCGAGGCCGGCGTCCTCGACCGCCTGACCCGCCTCGGCAACGCCGTTCCCGCCGACGTCCACCTCGGCTACCACCTGTGTTACGGCGACAGCGGCGGTCGCCACTTCGTCGAACCCGCGGACACCGCGCTCCTGGTCCGCGTGGCGAACGCCCTGGCCGCGCGGCTTTCGCGGCCGCTGGGGTGGATCCACCTGCCCGTGCCGATCGGCCGGACGGATCTGGAGTACTTCGCGCCGCTGCGGTCCTTGGCGTTGCCCGCTGAAACCGAGCTGTACCTCGGTCTTGTGCACGACGCGGACGGCGAACCCGGTGCCCGCAAACGCATCGCGGCCGCACTGTCCGCTGTGGACTCCTTCGGCATCGCCACGGAATGCGGCTTCGGCCGCCGCCCGCCGGAGACGGTGCCGGGCTTGCTGGCCCTGCACGCGGCGGTGGCCGAGCTGACGCCCTGATCTGTTCAGTGGGTGGGCGGCAGGGCTTCCATGCAGTGGTCGGCGTACGAGCATTGCGTCCGGATGAGGTCACGGGACTGATCCAGCGACACCGGCACGTCGGCTCGGTCAGAGGGGAACCTGGCGTGCAGCCAGTGCGCCCAAGGCCCGGTTTCGCCGAGGAATCGGGCTGAGTACTCGGTGCCCAGCCGCGTGTCCAGGTAGCTGAGCGCGCCCATGGCCGAGTCCTGCTCGCCGCGGTCGGTGCGCGGCAGGAACGCGTGGAGGTAGTCGGCCAGCAGACGTGCGTCTTCCTCCGTGCCGAATCGCGCCAGCGCGAAGCAGAATCCGCGGCCGGCGTAGACGCGTTCGTTCGCGAGGAGGAGCTCGCCGATCCGTTCACGGTGCGCCTCGCGCCGGGCGAAGGCGACCAGCCACGACGCCGTGAGCTGCGCGCGCCATTCGTAGCTGAGCAGCAGCGCGAGCTCGTCGTCGGTGATGTGCAGCGAGTCCTCGGCCAGGGCGCGGCCGAACCACTGCCGCGCCGCCGGGTCGCTCAGGAACGGGGTGTTGATCAACCGCAGGTACCTGCGGCCCGGCGTCACGTACCTCTCGACGACGGCTTTGAGCGCGGGCTCGTGCAGGTGGTTGCGCATGCGGGGATTCTGCATGCACGAGCGCCTGACCACGAAGGCCTTTTCCTGGCAAGATCGCCGGTCGGGAGTTGCCGAACAGGGGAGGCGTCATGGCTGCCGGACATCCGCTCGGACCGCCGGCTCACGAGCAGCACTGGGTGGACCTCGCGGCGCAGCTTGCCGCTGAGTTCGCGCTCACGACGGCCGAACGTGACCGGACCGGCGAGTTACCTGTCGAGAACCTCCGACGGCTGAACGCCAGCGGGCTCGACACCGCGCTACTGCCGGCCGAGTACGGCGGCCAGGACCTGAGCTACCGCAGTTACGGCGCGATCGTCCGGCTGCTGAGTGCGGCCTGCCCGTCGACGGCGTGCGTGTGGGTGATGCACATCGGCGCGGCGGCGGGACTGGTGGAGATGTCGGAGCCCGATGTGGCGCGGTTCTTCGCCGAGCGGCTGGCGGCCGGGGCGCGGTTCGCGAACGCGTTGAGCGAGCCGGCGGGCGGGAACCTGTTCCTGCAGTCGCAGCAGCCCGCGGAGGCAGTGGCCGGCGGTTTCCGGCTGAGCGGGGAGAAACGCTTCTCGTCCGGGTGTGAGATCGCCGACCACTTCCTCGTCAACGCGAAGGTCGACGGCGGATCCACGTTCTTCGGGCTCGACGCCGATCCCGCGACGATGACGTTCGAACCGAGCTGGGACGCGATGGGCCTGCGCGCGAGCGGCAGCCAGCTGATCCGCTTCGACGGCACGCTCCTGCCGCACGAGCGCCGCTGCCCGCCGTCGAAACGGCAGCGCCCCAACCACATCGGGGCGGGGGTGGCGGCGTTGTCGCTGGGGGTGGCCGATGGCGCGCTGGCCGCGTTGCGGGAGCACGCGCGCGCCCGGAAGGTGCTGCCGGGCGGCGGGACGGTGGCGGAGCAGCAGTGGGTGCGCTTCGGCGTCGGCGAGCTGGAGAGCCGGCTGCAGGCCGCGGCGATGTTCGCGCAGCACATGTGCTGGCTCGCCGACGAGAACTCGCCCGGTTTCCTGCCCGCGACGATGCGCGCGAAGCTGCTGGCCAACGACGTCGCGCGCGAGATCGCCGACCTCGGCGTGCGCGTGGGCGGGGGCTCGGGGTACCTGAAGACGTCGCCGATCGAGCGGTGGTTCCGCGACGCGCAGGCGGGCTGGCTGATGGCCTACTCCGCCGAGATCTGCAAGGACGTGATCGGCTCGCAGGTGCTGAGCGACGATGCCTGAGCGGATGCTGTTCAACGCGTTCCACATGTTCGCGGTTTCCCACCACGCGCAGGGGTTGTGGGCCGAGCCGGACAGCCGTCAGCTCGGCTACACCGACCCCTCGATGTGGCTCGACCTCGCGCGGACGTTGGAGCGCGGCCGGTTCGACACGCTCTTCTTCGCCGACGTCCTCGCCCCGTACGAGACCTACCGCGGCTCGCGCGACGCGGCGGTGCGCGAGGGGATGCAGTTCCCGACCGGCGATCCGTCGGTGCTGATCCCGCTGCTCGCCTACCACACCGAACACCTGGGTTACACGTTCACGCAGAACATCCTGCAGGAGCACCCGTACCCGTTCGCTCGCAAAGTGTCCACTCTGGACCACCTGACGGGCGGGCGGGTGGCGTGGAACATCGTCACGTCGTTCCTGCCGGGCGCGGGCCGCAACCTCGGCCACGGCGGGCTGCCGGGCCACGAGGAGCGCTACGGCCGCGCCGAGGACTTCACGCAGGCAGCGCTGAAGCTCTGGCTGCACAGCTGGGAAGACGGCGCGGTGCTTCGTGATCGTGAGCGGCGCGAGTTCGCCGATCCGGCCAAGGTGCACGCCGTGGTCCACAATGGACCCTACTACCGGCTTGACGGCCCGCACCTGAGCGAGCCGTCGCCGCAGCGGGTGCCGGTGCTGTTCAACGCCGGTGTTTCACGTACCGGCCGCGCGTTCGCCGGCCGGTACGCGGAGTGCCTGTTCGTCAACGCCCAGGACCCCGCCGAGGCGGCCCCGATCGTCGCCGACGTGCGCCGGGCGGCGGCCGCCGCGGGCCGGAACCCGGCGCACGTCAAGGTTTTCGTGCCGCAGTCCTACTTGCTCGCCAGTACCGAGGCCGAGGCCCGGCGGCGCCACGCCGAGCTGCTGGAGCGCCAGACCGTGGAGGGGAACCTGGCGCGCGCGTCGGTGTTCGCCGGGCACGACTTCGGCCTCGACGACCCGGACGCGCTCGTCGGCGACCTGCGGCGGCGCGAGGTGTCGGAGCCCGTGCGCAAGCTCCTTGCCTCGACAACGCGGGACGACTGGACGCTCGGCGAGCTGATCCTGAGTCGCACCAGCAAACGCGTGGTGGGGACGCCGGAGCAGATCGTCGAGAACATCGCGCGCTGGCAGGACGCGGGTGTCGACGGGATCAATCTCGAGTATGTGATCTCGCCGACGAGCTTCACCGAGTTCGTGGACCACGTCGTCCCGCTGCTGCAGGCGCGCGGCCTCATGCAGCGCGAGTACCGGCCTGGGACGTTGCGGGAGAAGCTTTTCCCCGACGGCGGTCCTCAGCCGCCGCGGGACCACCCGGCGTGGGCGCTCACGCCGCGCTGTGGGCCAGCCAGTGGTCGATGAGGCTACGGTCGCCGGTGATCCTGACGTCGTCGGCGGGACGGCGGCGGGTGAAGACGAGCAGGAGGTCGGTCAGCGGGCCGGCGAGCGTGGCGTCGGCGGAGGCGGTGCCGCGGGTCCACTCGATACCGCCCGGAGCGCGGGTGAGGTGCCAGCCCTCGGCGTCGTCGGGGACGATCCGCAGGGTCTGACCGGTGCCGCGCAGCTCGGCGACTTCGGGTTTGAGCGTCTGCGTGACGGGGTGCGCGAGCAGTTCCAGCCAGTCGGTGATCGCGTCCTCGGCGAGATCCGGGGAAACGGAGAATTCGCGGCCCGCGGCGTCGACGTGGTGGATGATGGTGTCGTTGAGCATACGGCGCAACCAGAACGCGGCGGGTCCCGGGCCGAAGAAGGTCCACACAGGACTGTCGCTCGTGGACACCGCGTCGACGAGGTCCGCGGCTCCCGCGTGCAACCAGCCGGACCAGTCCGCCGGGTCGCCGGGGTCCGCGTCGAACGGGTCGGGCACAGGCGACGGGCCGGAGCGGACGATGCTCGCCGACCAGCGGTGCGCCTGGCCGACGTGGCCGACGAGCACGCGCAGCGGCCAGTCAGGACACGTCGGCACGCGGGCTTCGGGGTCGGCGCCGGCCGCGGCTTTCGCGAGGGCGTCGGTGTGGTGGTGGAGTGCGTCGGCGAGTCGGGTGGTGTCCATGGCCGTACCGTAGGAACTCCATCCGGCTGGAGGTTCTACCGATGGTGACCGAGGTCACACTGGGGATCGGCGACCTGGCGCGACGGACCGGCGTGCCCGTCCGCACGATCCGCTTCTACTGCGACGAAGGCCTGCTCGAACCCACCCGCAGCGCGGGCGGCCACCGCCGCTTCGCCGAGGAGGCCGTCGAGCGGCTCACGCTCGTCCGCCGGATGCGCGGCCTGGGCCTGGGGCTGCCGCTGATCACCGACGTCCTCGCCGGCCGCCGCTCCCTGGCCGACGCCGTCGCGGCCGAACGCGCCGCCTTGGACCGCGAGGTCGCGACGCTGGCCTGGCGCCGGTCTGTCCTGCGCGCCGTCGAGGACGCGACCCCGCTCGACCGGCCCGCGCGCCTCGAACTGCTCTCCGCCGTGGAAGACGGGTACGCCGCCCACGACGTTCTCGTTCGCCTCTGGCACCCCATGACCACCGGCCCCGTCCCGGCCGACTCGGCCCGCATGTTCCTGGACATCAGCGCCCCGCCGCCCCCGGAGCTGCCGACGCCCGCACAGGTGATCGCCTACGCGTCACTCGTCCTGCGCGCCTCGGACCGCTCGTTCGTCGATGCGCTGCGCACCAGCACGCTGGTCGACCACGACCGGATCCCCGACCTCGCCGCCCTCCACGCCGAGGTGGCCCAGGCCTGCGAGCTCGCCTTCCCCGCCGTGACGTCGGGCACCCGCCCGACGCCGGGCCCGGCCCTCGACCGCTTCGTCGCCGCCCACGCCGCCGCCCTGCGCACCACCGACACCCCGGCCTTCCGCCGCGCCCTCAACCACCGCACGGCCCCCGACCGCGACCCCCGCGTGCGCACCTACTGGACCCTGGCGGGCCAGGTCACAGGCGAACCGGCCCCGATGGGCGTCACGCACACCTGGCTGCTGGATGCGTTGAATGCTTCGGCCGGCTGAGAAGTGCGCCCTCCAGTGAAGGCGAATCCGAAGGCCGCGCTGCTTGCGCCGGTTGTCGTGCTGCTGGCCGCATGCGGGCCGACGGCGAAGGCGTTCGATCCGCCCCAGCCGGCGCGGCCGCCGTACCGCGTTGCTCGCCGGCGCGGATGGCTTCTACGTCAATCCCGACACCCCCGCCGCGAAATGGGTGCGGACAGCGCCGCCCGGCCCGCGCACGGACTCGATCCGGACGCGGATCGCCACGAGGCCGGCGGCCACGCTGATCGCGGAGGCCGCGGCAACTGCCCGCGAGGAAGTCCGGGCAGCGGTGACCGCCGCCGCGGCGGCGGGGAAGCTGCCGATCCTGCTGCTCGACGCGGATCGGGCCGGTGCGTGTGCGGACGGGGGTGCGCGGTAATTCGGCGAGGTGGCGCGAGGGCTGGGGCACGACCGCGCGCTGGTCGTCGTCCGGGGGCGCCACTGCGAAGCCGGTGACGCTGCCCACGCTTTGGCGTCAGCGGCCCGGACGAAGGTGCTGTTCGACGTGTCCGATGCGGCGTCGCCGGAGGTTGCCGCGCAGCGGGTTGCGGCGAGCGGGCCGGACGTCGACGGGTTCACCACCAACGTCGGCGGCTACGCGCCCGAACGTGTGGCCATCGCGACCAGCCGGGCGATCAGCCGGGCCTTTGCCGCGATCGCCGGGAAACGCGACTACACCGCCGTGATCGACAGCAGCCGCAACGGCAAGCCGGTCTCCGGTGCGGGTAACCCGGCCGGTGCGCGAATCGGGTCGTACGAGGTGCTCTCCGATGACGGCGCTCCGCAGCAGCTGTGGCTCACCGTGCCGGGCATTTCCGACGGGCCGTGCGGAACCGCCCCGTCCAGCCGTGCCGGCGACTTCGTCCCCGACCTCGCCGCCGCCCTCGCTCGGCGCTGAGTCCCAGGACGGCGTCCCAGATCTTGGACAACCTCGCCAGACGTCTGACGTCCAACCTATTGTCGCGGCGGACGAGGGCGAGGAGTGGTGCATGTCCGAACGTGATCGGGCTCGGTTGGCGGAGCCGGCGCAGCCGCAGGATTTCCCGGACAGCCCGTTGAGCCGGGTGTTGCGGCAGCCGTTGCTGCTGGGGGTCTTCCTGCCGCTGCAGACGGGTGGGTGGTCGCAGTCGACGTTGCCGCGCGGGACGGACTGGACGTTCGACTACAACCGGGCGCTGGCGCAGCAGGCGGAGAAGTACGGGTTCGACATCGCGTTCGGGCTGTCGCAGTGGCTGCCCAAGGGCGGGTTCGGCGGCCAGACGCACTACCGCGAGAACTTCCTCGACCCGTTCGTCTCGGCGATCGCGCTCGCGTCGGCGACGGAGTCAATCCTGTTGCTGGGCACGGTGCACGTGCTGTACGGGCCGTGGCACCCGTTGCACCTGGCCAAGTTCCTCGCCACCGCCGACCACATCTCGGGCGGGCGCTTCGGCGCGAACATCGTCACCGGCTACGCCGACACCGAGCCCGCGATGTTCGGGCAGCTCAAGCCCGAGCACGACAAGCGCTACGCGATGGCCGACGAGTTCGTCGCCGTCTGCAAGGACCTCTGGGCCGGGGAGGACAACCTGACGTTCCACGGCGAGCACTACTCGCTGCAGGAGGCCTACGCGTCGCCGCTGCCGAAGTACGGCCGCCCGATCCTGGTGTCCGCCAGCGGTTCCCCGGCGGGTTTCGCGTTCGCGGGCCGCAACTCCGACCTCGTGTTCATCTCCAGCCCGGCGGGCGAGAACATCGACCGCGCGCTGGAGGCGTTGCCGGCACACGTGGAGAAGGTGAAGCAGGCTGCGCGGGACCAGGGCCGCGAAGTGCGTGTAGTGATCAATCCCACGGTCGTTTCGGCGCCCACGAGCGCTGAGGCGCACGCGCGCTACCAGGCGATCATGGACCACGCCGACCTCGGTGCGATCGGCGCGTTCACCGACCGCCACACCGCGGGCGACAGCCAGTCGTGGCTCGAGCACTCCGCCCGTGGCCGCGCGGTCGGCGGGCACCTGCACATCGTCGGTTCGCCCGAGGAGGTCACGGACAAGCTGCGCCGCCTGCACGAAACGGGCATCGACGGCGTTCAGCTGACCTTCTACGACTACCAGCCCGAACTCGACTTCTTCGGCACGCAGATCGTGCCGCTGCTGGAAGAGGCCGGGCTGCGCAAGAGTGTTACGAATTCCTGACTGTCCACGCGGGACCGGCTGCCGCGGCCGGTCCCCGGCCTACTCTGTGCGAAGACAGAGGAGGTCACCCTGATCACGTTGGTGCTGATCGGCTTGGTGGGCGGGCTGATCACCGGCATTTCGCCGTGCGTTCTCCCGGTTCTGCCGGTGTTGTTCATGACGGGCGGGGCAAGTGGCGCGGCAGCGGCACCCACGCGTCGCCGGCCGTTCCTCATCGTCGCGGGGCTGGCGTTGAGCTTCAGCCTCGTCACGCTCCTTGGCACGCTCGTGCTCGCCGCGCTGCACCTGCCCGGCGACGTGCTGCGCTGGGCGGGGCTCGTGGTGCTGGTGGTGCTCGGCGTCGCGATGATGTTCCCGCGCGTGCAAGACCTCCTGGAACGCCCCTTTGTCCGGCTGGGCCGCAAATCCGTGCCGGGCGACCGCGGTGCGTTCGTGCTCGGGCTCGCGCTCGGCACCGTCTACGTGCCGTGCGCGGGGCCGGTGCTCGCGGCCATCACCGTGGCCGGCGCGACGCACACGATCGGTACCTCGACGGTCGCGCTCACCATCGCGTTCGCCGTCGGCACGGCGATTCCGCTGCTGTTCTTCGCGATGGCCGGCAACCGCGTCGCCGAGCGGGTGAAGGCGTTCCGCGACCGGCAGCGCCAAGTCCGCATCGCCGCGGGGATCGTGGTGATCGGGCTGGCCGTCGCGCTCACGTTCAACGTCACCGACGCGCTGCAGCGCGCCATCCCCGACTACACCGCGGGACTGAACCAGGCCCTCGGCGCGGACAAGGTCGGTGGTGGCAGCCTGCAGGCGTGCGACCCGTCCGACGAGCTGCAGGACTGCGGCACCGCGCCGCAGCTGGTCGGCATCAACCAGTCGCTGAACACTCCCGGTGGGAAACCGGCCGCGCTGCAAGGGAAAGTCGTGCTCTACGACTTCTGGGCGTACTCGTGCATCAACTGCCAGCGCGCCATCCCGCACGTCGAGGCGTGGTATCAGCGCTACCACGACGCGGGCCTGGAGATCGTCGGCGTGCACACGCCGGAGTACGCGTTCGAGCACGTCCCCGCCAACGTCGCGGACGGCGCCGCCCGCCAGCACATCACCTACCCCGTGGCGATCGACAACGACTACGCCACCTGGAACGCCTTCAAGAACGAGTCCTGGCCCGCCGAGTACCTCGCCGACGCCACTGGGCACGTCCGCCACGTCTCCATCGGCGAAGGCGACTACGACGGCACCGAGTCGCTCATCCGCGAGCTGCTGACCACCGCCAACCCGGGCCAGACGCTCCCACCGCGCACCGACGTCGCCGACGACACCCCCACGAACCCGTTGCAGAGCCCGGAAACCTACCTGGGCTCCGAGCGCAGCGGCGCGGGCGGCGCCCCCGTCGACCTCCAGGGCAAGTGGACCACGACCCCCGAATACCTCACCGCCGGCGACGATGCCTCCCTCACCCTCACCTACGACGCCTCCGCGGTCTACCTCGACGTCGGCGGCACGGGCACCGTCACGGCGACCGCCGGCGGCGTCACGAAGACGATCCCGGTGTCCGGCAGCCCGGACATCCACGCCGTCGTCCAAGCCCCGACACCCCAGCAGGGCACGGTGACGCTGAAGCTGAGCCCGGGACTGCAGGCGTACTCGTTCACGTTCGGGTGAGGTTTCGAGCCCGGTCGAAAGGCATCCGGGGCGAAGTCCGTCTTCTTCCGGCCGCGGGGTGACGGCTTTGCGCTGAGTGAGGACAACGGCACCGTGCGGCTGCGCACCGACGGCCGCCTCGCGGCCGCCGGGCACCGACCGGGCGGTGCGCTGCCGGCTCACCGTCGCCGCGGCCGCGGCGCGGACGATCTGCGCGTGGTCCGCGCCGCTGCTCACCCCGAGCGGGCGGACAAGCTTTCGACCCTGCTCGAAAGGTCACCACCGGCCGCGGTGCACGACTTCGTCGAACGGGCGGCGCGTGGGGTTCTTGATGGGCCGCAACGGCCGGTCGGCGGGGTAGCCGATGGCCAGCATGAGTGACACGACGTGGTCGCCGGGCACCCCGATGATCTCGCGCGCCCGGTCCTGGTCGCCGATCGACGAGTGCCCGGTGCCGATGCCGAGGTCGGCGGCCGCGAGCATCATCGCGTAGGTGGCCTGTCCGAGGTCGTACTGGTCGAGCACGCGCGTGCGGTCGTCGGCCGGTTCGGGCACCACCAGCACGATCGCGGCCTGGGCGCCGGCGAGGTGCCCGGCGCCCTGCCAGACCGTGGAGAGCTCACGCAGCTGCGCGCGGTCGGTCACGAGCACGAAGTCCCAGTGCTGGCGGTTCGACGCCGAGGGCGAGCGCCAGCCGGCCTCGGCGATCCGCGTGAGGTGCTCTTCGGCCACCGGCTCGTCGGTGTAGCTGCGGACGTTGCGACGGGCGCGGATGGCGTCCCAGGTCTCCATGGTGTTCTCCTCTTCGCGCGCTTGCCCGGTGCCGGAAAGGACCGTTGCGGGACAAGGCTGCCACGGCGGGCGTGGGCACCGCCACCGCGTCGCGCCCGAACCGCGCGTGATCCACTGTGGACGAACGCCGGCCCTGGCCAACTGTTTCCGTGGGTAACAATCTTGCATCCTCGTGTTTTCCCCGGCGTTCACCGGGGTAGCTGGCCGTCGGACAACACAGAGGAGGCCCTATGGGCGTGGACGCCGGAACCACTAGTCCGGAACAGGTGGGCGCGGCTGGCGACGACAAGCGGCTGAAGAAGCACTTCGGCCCGATCGGCCTGCTCTTCACCGCCGTCGGGTCGGTGATCGGGTCCGGCTGGCTGTTCGGCGCGCTGAACGCCGCGGAGCTGGCGGGGCCGGCCGCGATCGTGTCGTGGGGGATCGGCGCGGTGATGTTCATCCTGATCGGGATGACCTACGCCGAGCTCGGCACGATGTTCCCGCACTCGGGCGGGGTCGCGCGGTTCCCGCACTACTCGTTCGGGTCCTTCGCCAGCTTCTCGATGGGCTGGGTCACCTGGATCGCCGCGGCCGCGGTGTCGCCGATCGAGGTGCTCGCGGTCGTGCAGTACGCCACGAACTACGTGCCCTGGCTGGAAACGCTCGACGCGGACAAGAACGCCGTGCTCACCCCGGCGGGCACCGGGATCTGCATCGCGCTGCTCGCGGTGTTCGTGCTCGTGAACTTCTTCGGCGTGCGCTGGTTCGCGCGGATCAACAACGTGCTCGTGTGGTGGAAGCTCGCGATCATCGCCGTGGTGATCGTCGTGTTCCTGTTCACCGCCTTCGACGGGAGCCACTTCACCGACTACGGCGGCTTCGCGCCCTACGGCGCCCACGGCATCTTCTCCGCCGTCGCCAGTGCCGGTATCGCGTTCTCCTTCTTCGGGTTCCGCCAGGGAGTGGAGCTTGCGGGGGAGACGTCGAACCCGAAGCGCAACGTGCCGCTCACCCTCATCGGCTCGGTCGTGCTCACCGGGATCCTGTACGTGCTGCTGCAGATCGCGTTCATCGGCGCCGTCCCGTCCGACGCGGTGGCGAAGCAGGGCTGGCAGAACGTCGGCGCGAACTTCTCGGCCGGTGGCGACGTGCTCGCCACGTTCGGGCCGCTCGCGGCGATCGCCGGCATCCTCGGGCTCGGCTGGCTCGCCGGGCTGCTCTACGCCGACGCGATCATCTCGCCGGGGGACACCGGCCTCATCTACACCGGCGTCACCGCGCGCATCTCGTACGCGATGGGCCGCAACCGCAACGCGCCGGCCGGGCTGTCGAAGGTGAACAACACCGGCGTGCCGTGGGTGAGCCTCATCCTCGCGTTCGTGGTGGGCTGCTTCTTCTTCCTGCCGTTCCCGGGCTGGAGCCAGCTCGTCCAGTTCGTCACCAACAGCACCGTGCTCTCGTTCGGGTCCGGGCCGCTGGTGCTGCTCGCGATGCGCAAGCAGCTGCCGAACCAGGTCCGGCCGTTCCGCCTCGGCCGCTCGGGCGCGTGGATCGTCGCGTTCCTGGCGCTGTTCTCCACGAACCTGATCATCTACTGGACCGGCTGGGACACGAACTGGAAGCTGTTCGTGGTCATCGCGTTCGGCTACGTCCTGCTGGCGCTGCACCAGACGCTGGCCAAGGGACGCACAGCGCGCATGGACTTCCGGCACGGCTGGTGGGTGCTGGTGTGGTTCGCCGGGCTGGCGATCATCAGCTACCTCGGCGACTACCCCGAGCAGGACAAGCACGCCGGCAACCTCGGCGTGCTCGACTTCGACCTCGGGGCCGTCGCCTCGCTGGTGCTGACGGCGATCGTCATGGCCCTCGCGCTGCGCAGCGCGCTGCCGCGTGAACGCGTCGAGGAGATTCTCGCCGAGCACCGCGACGACGAGGAAGAGGCTGTCGCCTGAAGTCCACTTCCCACACCCCGGCTCGCCGTCGCGATGCCGGGGTGCTGCGGTTTCGGGCTATTCCTCCCCGTTTGCGGCAGACTGGACGCCATGACCCGACCGAGTCCGGTGGCCGACACCGCCGACGTCGACGCCCTCACCGACGCCGTGCTCACGGCGTCGCGGCTGCTCGTGGCGGTGTCGGTCCGGTCGATCGCCGCGGCCGGCGACCGGCTGACGCTGCCGCAGTTCCGGCTGCTGGTGGTGCTGCACACGCGCGGGCCACTCAAGCACGCGACCCTCGCCGAGCACCTGGGCGTGACGCCGTCCACGGCCAGCCGCATGGTCGACCGGCTGGTGGCCGCGGGGCTGGTGCACCGGCAGCACAGCACGGTCTCCCGGCGGGAGATCGTGCTGGAGCTGACCGACGAGGGGATGAAGACCGTCCGCCAGGTCACCGCGCGCCGGCGCCGGGAGATCGCGAAGATCGTGGCGAAGATGCCGGAGCAACGGCGGCGGAGCCTGGTGGAGGCGCTGGCGGCGTTCGCCGAGGCCGGCGGCGAACCGCCGGTCGGTGCGGGACCGGAAGCCGCCTGGGGCTGACGGTGATCACCGCCGGCCGGCCTTGACCTTCGCCACCACTTCGAGCAGCAGGTCGGAGACCGTGTCGGGCGCCGTCACCGACGGCGTGTGGTCGACATCGTGCACCCGGACCTCGGCACCCATCCGTTCGGCCATGAACCGCTGGTTTCCGGCGGGGACCATGCGGTCCTGCTCGGCGAGCAGGTACCAGGACGGCACGTCGCGCCACCGCGGGCGGCCCACCGAGACCGTGATGCACGCGCCGGAAATCGGGCGCTGCAACGCGCGCAGGCGGACCTGTTCCTCGGCGGAGGCGTTCGGCGCGAAGGCGGCGGCGAAGGCTTCGTCGGGGAGCCAGATCAGGCCGTGGGCGTCGGGGGCCAGCGCCGGCGCCTGGAGGTGCGGCGTACCGCGCCCGAAGACGTCGGCGACGGTCTCCCCTTCGTCCGGGGCCAGCGCCGAGATGTAGACCAGCGCCTCGACCTTCGGTGCCGTCACGCCGCCGAGAACACCGCCGGCGTAGGCGTGCCCGGCGAGCACCACGGGACCTCCGGCGTGCTCCACTGCGCGGTCCAGGGCCGCGACGTCCTCGGGCAGCGTCGTGAGCGGCAGCGAAGCCGCGAGAACACGTACACCGGCCTGTTCCAGCGTGTCGATCACCTTGCTCCAGCTGGAACCGTCGGCCCAGGCGCCGTGGGCCAGTACAACGGTGGGGTCGGAAGACACTCGCGCTCCTTGGTTCGGGGATTTCACGGTGCTGATCGAACCGTCACCACCGAACCGATTTCGAGGCTGTTCCGGGAAAAATACGTGCCCAGTCTCGTTCATGCGGAGTTTCTGTGTCCTCCGAAGGAAGTTTGGATGGGTCGGCTCGGGTCACAGCGGCCAGACCGCTTTGCCCAGCTTCGCCGATGATCTTCCCGTCCAGTGACCGCGCACGCGGCACACTTCACCACCACGTGCTGGTTCCCCGGGAAGGTGAGGGCGGGTAAGGGGTTTTCCGTGTCAGGGCACCGCCAGGGGGTGGCGGAGTGCCGGTTCTCGACGGACCGAGTCTCAGAAACGATCGTTTCTGAGACTCGGTCCGCAACCTCAGTTCTGCCAGAGGAACGCGGCCTCGCCACAGGGCCGGCACGTGAAGGGGTAACCGAGGCCCCCGCCGCCGAAGTTCGCGGAGGTGGCGAAGTCGTAGCCCTCCGCCAGCTCGGCTGTGAACGTCATGCGGGTGGCGCACACTGGACAGTCGGGGGTCTCGTCCCCCTGGATCCAGTCAGGCTCGCCGCCCACCCGTCCGAGGACCGGCTCCTCCGTGTTTTCGCCGGCGGGATGGAGACGCAGAGCGGTCACGGCTCCCAGCAGCGGCTCACCGTCGGCTGGGACAGCGGCGGGGTGAGTTCACCGGTGAACAGGAAGGCGCGGTTGGCGCCGGCAGTGGCGTCCCAGTCATCGCACATGCCGGGATCGTTCTGGCAGAAGAACGCCGCAACCACACCGATTTCCAGGGGTAGATGGGCGAGGAACTGCATGGCCCCACCGCACTTGCGGCACCTCGGCCAGACGAAGTCGTCCGGGACGAGAGGGATTCCGCCGGTGCGTAGCGTGGGCGCGTCGGCAGTGGTTTGCCAGTCGTGGATCAGCAGCACGGATACAGCCTAAAGTCGCCTCTGCGCGCGCTGTGCCGGTGGTGATCGCCGAGACCAGGCCTTAGCTCGGCGGGCGACGGTTCGTGCCACTGCCGGGCCGGCATGCCTGCCCGCGAGGCATGCTTGCGCTGGTACGGGGCCCGCGCGTTGGTTCCCCTGCTGCTCACCACACTGGCGATCACGAGCCCGATCACGAGGTTGATCGCCCCGTCGGTCGCCGAGTGATTTCGCTGTCCGAGCCGCAAACGTGGGGCAGGCTCAGTACCTGCTCGACACATTCTTCGCGTTCTTCAGAATGTCGTCCCACGGGAAGGTGTTGTTGGCGATCGCCTCGCGGCAGCCGGCGCTCGGCACCGTTAACCAGACTTTGATGTGGGTCGCTGCGTCGACGCGGCTCCGCATGGGTGGGCCGATGCCGGAGACGTGGCAGATCGACGTACGTGCTTCAGTTGCGGTTTGATACTGAACAGCGATCTACGTGGGCGGGGGTAGTGATGGGTGGGCGCGGGAGCGGGCGCATGAACGAGCCGGTGTGGACTGAGACCGCTGACCTGCCCCTGAGTTACGGGATCTTCCTTATCAAGGACATGAGCGCGGACTTGCCCAGCCCAAGCGTTGCCTACGCCAACGGTCTCGTGGGAACGGATTTCATCAACGGGGCGGTTGTCCTCACCGGCATCCACACGGGTTCGGTCACCGTGACCGTGCAAGCGCTCGACGCCGCCCCCGACTCGGTCGAGCTCGACGGCTGGGACGAAGTCGCCGAGGTGTCGGTGGATTCGGAGTACGGGGAACTCATCGTCCACGGCGTGGATGAAGCCCATCCGGATTTCCCCGAGCTGGCCCACGCGGGACCCGGCTCCTACCGGCTGCGCGTCCACGCGCGTGGCCGCGACATCGCCCCCCATCTCAACGTCGAGGACCCCGTCGAGGACTACCAGATCTCCGTGTGGCCGGCACCGGAAGCACCCGACGCCGTCTACAAGCAGTCGGACAAGCGCGGACAGGAATACCGGGCTCACCGGAAGAAGCCGTGACGCTGGGCTGCGGAGGCTGACGCAGTGTCGGGTTGGTGGCACTTCGAGCACTTTTTCGACGTGCTCTCCGTCGGCCACGGCCGCACCCCTGTTCTCGTTCACCGTGTCGTCGCGACGACCGTAGGTCGCGCCAGGCCGCCGCACCGCCACATGCGCTCCTGCGGTGTGGCGTTCACGGCAGCCAGCGACTGATGCCCGCGGGTGAGGCTTCCGGGGCTGCTGCCCGCCCAAGGGTCCCAAGCGCGGCGGGCAGCAGCGGCTCACACGTGTGGACGCCGGCTTGCTCCGCACGCCCCGACAGCTTCAACGCCACAAGTGGAAGCACGGTTGCGACGACCCGCACAGTTGCGGCGGGGGCTACACAAAATGAAGTCGTGCCCGCTCCGGTGCGCCAGGCATGCGAAGTGCCCGCCGGTTTGCCCGCCGGACTGCGTACGCCACGCCAGCTCTTGTCCGGAACGTCATGGTGGTGGGTTGCGGGAGGTGGACGTGAAGTCGAAAGCCGGACGCCGCACCGTCGGAATTCCCGGACCACTCCTCGAGCTGCTGCGAAAGCACCAGGTGACGCACGACCAAGAACGCGAGTTTGCCGGCACCGAATGGAAGGAGGGGCTGCGTGTTCGCGCAGCCAACCGGCCGGCCGCTGGATCCGCGAGCGGATCACGATGAGCGGAAGAGGTTGCTGGCCGAGGCTCAGGTTCGCGACGCCCGACTGCACGATGCTCGTCACACGGCAGCGACGATGCTGCTCGTCCCGTGGGTGCCACTGCCCGCGATCATGGAGGTGATGGCTGGTGCGATGCGGCAGTGGCGAAGCGATATGTCCACGTGCCGACGGAAGTCGTCACGGGAATCGCCGACGAGGTCGGCAACTTCCGCTGGAGCGATGCGCCACAGCAGGCGCCGCCTGCGGCGCCTGCTGACGCAGACTCCCTGATCGAACCAGCTCCAGCAACTCCTCGATGCCGCGGAAGCGTCCGGCCGAGACTCTGATGGCGACGACCCGCCCGGCCGCGCGCGGTGGTCTGAACGCCGTATAACGTCTTGTACTGAGACGAGAACTGAGACGGCGCGATCCCTACCCTCGTAGAAATCTCGCCGTTTCCGCCGGCCAGGTGATCGGCCTGAGTCGGGATGACAGGATTTGAACCTGCGACCCTTCGCTCCCAAAGCGAATGCGCTACCAAGCTGCGCCACATCCCGATGCCCGCCACCCGCCGAAACCCGAGCCGAGCCGGGGTCCGGAGGGGGTGTGCGGCACCAGCCTAGCCCTCACGCTAAGCTGGGCCAGCCTCCGGGTCCACTGGGTCCCAGTGGGGGCGCTGCGGGTGTAGCTCAATGGTAGAGCCCTAGTCTTCCAAACTAGCTACGCGGGTTCGATTCCCGTCACCCGCTCCATAACCGTTCACCTGCGAAGACGAGGCCGCGTCGGCCTCGAGGCGGGTGGCGATCACGTCCAGGAGCAGGTCGGTGTCCACCGGCTTGGTGATGTAGTCGTCGGCGCCCGAGGCGAGGGTGCGTTCGCGGTCCTCGGCGGTGGCCTTGGCTGTGACGGCAATCACGGGCAGGTCCTCGTGGGCCGCCTCGGCGCGGATGGCCGCGATGGTGGCGTTGCCGTCGAGCTCGGGCATCATGACGTCCATCAGCACCAGCGCCGTGTCCTCGTGGCGTTCCAGGGCGCGGATGCCCGCAACGCCCGTGTCGGCGTAGATCACCTCCAGGCCGGCCTGTTCGAGCACCGCCGCGAGGGCGAAGACGTTGCGCAGGTCGTCGTCGACGATCAGGACCTTCTCGCCGTTGAAGCGCTTCGGGGCGCTGTCCGGCTCGGTCACGGTGATGGTGCTCGGCAGGACCGGCAGCTTCGGCGTGGGGCGCACCGGGACGGCGGGCGCGATGAGGTTCGCCGCGCCCACGGGCAGGTACAGCGTGAACGTGCTGCCCTTGCCCGGTTCGCTGTGCACACGCAGCTCGCCGCCGATGAGTTCCGTGAGCTGCTGGCTGATCGAGAGCCCGAGGCCGGTGCCGCCGTACTTGCGGCTCGTGGTGCCGTCGGCCTGGCGGAACGCGTCGAAGATGATCGCCAGCTTCTCCTCGGGGATCCCGATGCCGGTGTCCTCCACGCCGAACGCGATGATCCCCGCCGCCGACTGCAGCGCCTCCTGCTCCACCTCTTCGGCCGACGCCATGCGGATGTGCAGCCGCACGCCGCCCTCGTCGGTGAACTTGGCGGCGTTGGACAGCAAGTTGCGCAGCACCTGCTGCAACCGGTGTTCGTCGGTGTGCACGCTGCCGGGCACGGGTGGGTCGATGAGCACGGCGAACTCCAGGCCCTTGTCCGACGTGAGCGGGCGGCACAGGGATTCGACGTAGTTCACGAGCTCCGGCAGCGTCACGTCGGACATCTGCAGGTCCATGCGCCCGGCCTCGACCTTCGCGAGGTCGAGGATGTCGTTGATCAGCTGCTGCAGGTCGCTGCCCGCCGCCCAGATCGTCTTGGCGAACTGGATCTGCTTCTCCGTGAGGTTGCCCTCCGGGTTCTCCGACAGCAGCTTCGCGAGGATCAGCGCGCTGTTGAGCGGGGTCCGCAGCTCGTGCGACATGTTCGCCATGAACTCGGTCTTGTACTGCGACGCCACGGTGAGCTGCCCGGCGCGCTCCTCGAGCTCCTGGCGCGCCTGCTCGATCTCGATGTTCTTGACCTCGATGTCACGGTTCTGCTGGGCCAGCAGCGCCGCCTTCTCGGCCAGCTCCGTGTTGGAGCGCCGCAGCTCGCCCTGCTGCGCCTGCAGCTGCTCCGAGCGCGCGCGCAGCTCCTGGGCCAGCCGCTGCGATTCGGTCAGCAGCGCCTCGGTGCGCGAGTTCGACAGGATCGTGTTCACGTTGACACCGATGGTGTGGCGCAGCTGCTCCAGCAGATCCAGGTGCACGGCGGAGAACTCGTTGACCGACGCCAGTTCCAGCACGCCGAGCACCTCGCCCTGGAACAGCACGGGCAGCACGATCACGTTCACCGGCGGCGCAGAGCCGAGGCCCGAGGACACCAGCGCGTACTCCGGCGGCGCCTCGCGAACGAGGATCGTCTGCCGGTCGACGGCAGCTTGCCCGATCAGCGACTCGCCGAGCGTGAACCGAAGGCCGGCGCGCGACTGCGCGAGCCCGTACGCGGCGATGCAGTCGAGCACCTTGCGGCCCGGGTCGCTGCCGTCGTCGTGGGCCAGGAAGAACGCGCCCTGCTGCGCGCTCACCAGCGGCGCCAGCTCGGACAGGATCAGGGTGGCCACGGACGCGAGGTCGCGGTGGCCCTGCATCCGCCCGCCGAGGCGCGCGAGGTTTGTCTTCAGCCAGTCCTGCTCGCGGTTCGCCGACGTCGTCGACTTCAGGTTCGCGATCATCTGGTTGATGTTGTCCTTGAGGTCCGCCAGCTCACCGGACGCGTCCACGGTGATGTGGCGGGTCAGGTCGCCCGCCGTCACGGCCGTGGCGACCTGGCCGATGGCGCGCACCTGGGTGGTGAGGTTGCCGGCCAGCTGGTTCACGCTCTCCGTGAGCCGCTTCCACGTGCCGGACACGCCCTCGACTTCGGCCTGGCCGCCCAGCTTGCCCTCGGTGCCGACCTCGCGGGCCACCCGTGTGACCTCCGAGGCGAACGCGGAGAGCTGGTCGACCATCGTGTTCATGGTGGTCTTGAGCTCCAGGATCTCGCCGCGCGCGTCGACGTCGATCTTGCGCGAGAGGTCCCCTCGCGCGACCGCGGTGGTCACCTGCGATATGTTGCGCACCTGGCTGGTCAGGTTGTGCGCCATGAAGTTGACGTTCTCGGTCAGGTCCTTCCACGTGCCGGCCACACCCGGCACGCGCGCCTGACCGCCGAGGATGCCTTCCGTGCCGACCTCGCGCGCCACTCGTGTGACCTCGTCGGCGAACGCGCGCAGCGTCTCGACCATGCTGTTCAGCGTGGCCGCGAGCGCCGCGACCTCGCCGGCGGCGTCGATGGAGATCTTCTTCGACAGGTCCCCGTTGGCCACCGCGCTCGCCATGGTGGCGATGCTGCGGACCTGCTCGGTGAGGTTGTCGGCCATGCCGTTGACGTTGTCGGTGAGGTCCTTCCACGTGCCGGCGACGCCGGGCACGCGGGCCTGGCCGCCGAGCTTGCCCTCGGTGCCGACCTCGCGGGACACCCGCGTGACCTCGTCGGCGAACGCCGAAAGCTGGTCCACCATCGTGTTCAGCGTGTTCTTGAGTTCCAAGATCTCGCCGCGCGCGTCGACGCTGATCTTCTGCGTCAGGTCGCCCTTCGCCACCGCCGAGGTGACCTGCGAGATGTTGCGCACCTGGTCGGTGAGGTTGTTGGCCATGAAGTTGACGTTGTCGGTCAGGTCCTTCCACGTGCCGGCCACGCCCGGCACGGCCGCCTGACCACCCAGCTTCCCCTCGGTGCCGACCTCGCGCGCCACGCGCGTGACCTCGTCGGCGAAGGCGGAGAGCTGGTCCACCATCGTGTTCAGCGTGGTCTTGAGCTCGAGGATCTCGCCCCGGGCGTCGACCGCGATCTTCTTGGTCAGGTCGCCGCGCGCGACCGCCGTGGCGACCTGGGCGATGTTGCGGACCTGCGCGGTGAGGTTGTTGGCCATGAAGTTCACGGACCCGGTGAGATCGCGCCAGATGCCGGCGACGCCGGGCACCTGCGCCTGGCCGCCCAGCATGCCCTCGGTGCCGACTTCGCGCGCGACTCGCGTGACCTCGTCGGCGAAGGCCGAGAGCTGGTCGACCATCGTGTTCATGGTCGTCTTGAGCTCGAGGATCTCGCCTCGCGCGTCGACGGTGATCTTCTGCGTCAGGTCGCCCTTCGCCACGGCGGTGGTCACGTGGGAGATGTTGCGGACCTGGTCGGTGAGGTTGTCGGCCATCTGGTTCACCGAGTCGGTGAGCCCGCGCCACGTGCCGGCCGCGCCGGGGACCTCCGCCTGGCCGCCGAGCCGGCCGTCGCTGCCGACCTCGCGGGCCACGCGGGTGACCTCGTCGGCGAAGGCGGAGAGCTGGTCGACCATCGTGTTCAGCGTGGTCTTGAGCTGCAGGATCTCGCCGCGGGCGTCGACGTCGATCTTCTTCGTCAGGTCGCCCGCGGCCACCGCCGTGGCGACCTGGGAGATGTTGCGGACCTGGTCGGTGAGGTTGTCGGCCATCAGGTTCACCGAGTCGGTGAGGTCGCGCCAGGTGCCGGCCACGCCGGGCACGCGCGCCTGACCGCCGAGGCGGCCCTCGCTGCCGACCTCGCGCGAGACGCGCGTGACCTCGTCGGCGAAGGCGGAGAGCTGGTCAACCATGGTGTTGATGGTGTTCTTGAGCTCGAGGATCTCGCCCCGGGCGTCCACGTTGATCTTCTGCGTCAGGTCGCCGCGCGCCACGGCCGTGGTGACCTGGGCGATGTTGCGGACCTGCTCGGTGAGGTTGTCGGCGAGGAAGTTCACGGAGTCGGTCAGGTCGCGCCAGGTGCCCGCGACGCCGGGGACCTCGGCCTGACCGCCGAGGCGGCCCTCGCCGGCGATCTCGCGCGACAGGCGGATCACTTCGGCGGCGAAGCGCGAAAGCTGCGCGAGCAGGCCGTTCACGGTCTTCGCGAGGTCGGCGTACTGGCCCTGCAGCGGCTTGCCGTCCAGCTGCAGCGCCATCGGCTGCGAGAGGTCGCCCTCGGCCACGGCGCCCAGCACCCGATCGAGCTCCACCACCGGCTTGCTGACGTCCTCGATCAGCCCGTTGATCGTCTCGACGGCGGTGGTCCAACCACCGGGGCCGATCTCGGCGCGCACGCGCTCGGTGAGCCGGCCCTCCTGCCCGACGGCGCCGCGCACGCGCATGAGTTCCGTCACGAGCCGCTGGTTGCGCTCGGCGATGTCGTTGAACGCGCCCGCGAGCTGAGCGGCGATCCCGTCGCCGCTCGCCACGAGCCGACGGCGGAAGTTGCCCTCGCCGAGGTCACGGACGGCGGCCAGGAGCCGCTCCAGCGCGGCCGCCTCACCGGCGGCGATGCCGCTTCCCCCGGTGATCTCGTCCCGCTCGGAACCGGTTGTCATGTCTGCCGACCCTCTCCACCACGCGTGTGCCAGCCATGGTCGTCGACCCAGCGTGCCACGGTTCGCCCTACACTTCGAGCCAGTCCGCCCGCTCACGCTGTGCCAACCTTGTACTGACGACAAGTCGGTCGACCCGGAGGCAGGAGGTTCGTGCATGGTGTCACGGCCCGCTCCGGCGTCGGCCCTGCCACCCGGCGCCGAGCTGCCCGAGTACGGGGGATTCTGGCGTTCGGTGCTCGAAGACGTGCGGGACCCGGTGTTCGTCCAGGACCCGGCCGGAGCCGTACGCTGGGCCAACGCGGCCGCGCGCACGCTCGCCGCCGAAGGTCCGCCCGTGCTCGTCACCGTGACGGAGACCACCGGCCGCATCGATCTCGGCGAGGTCCGCCGCGCCGCGCACCTGCGCCCGCTGCCCGAGGGCTGGCGCGTGTGGACCGTGGTCGACGACAGCCCCCGTCGTCCCGAAGAGTTCCTCGCGGAAGCCGGTCCGAAACTCGCTGCGGCCCGCGGCCGCCACGGCACGGCGCGCGTGATCGCCGAGCTGGCCGCCTCCGCGCTGGGCGACTGCGTGTTCGTGTTGCTGCCCACCACCCGCGGCCGCTGGGAGTGGTGGAGCTGCGAGGACCACGGCGCGCCCGGCCACGGCCGCATCCGGCGGGTGGCGGCTCAGCACGCTCCGGCGGTGGCCGAGACGTTCGCGGCCGTCGGGCCGCCCGAGGTGCGCGTGGTGCCCGCCGCGGAGGTGGCCACGATGCCGCCGGCGGTGGCCGAGCGGTTCTCCGGCCACGCCGAGGTTTCGGCGGTGTCGCTGGGCGTCGACGAGGGCGGCGTCACCGGCGCGGTGCTGATCGGGCGGCGCACGGAACCGGCGTTCGGCGCCGGGCAGCCGCGCGCGATCGAGGCGTTCGCCACGGCCGCGGGCACGGCGCTGGCCAACGCGCAGCGCTACGCGCGTCAGGAAGAAGCCACGCGCGGCTTGGAGACCACGCTGAAGCCGACGCCGCCGGCGGAGGTCGACGGCGCCAACTTCGAGCTCTGGTACGAGCCGGCCGGCGGCGTTCTCGGCGTCGGCGGCGACTTCTACGATGTGCTCGCGCGTGAGGACGGCAGCGCGTTCGTGGTGGTCGGCGACATCTGCGGCAAGGGCGCCGAGGCGGCTGCGCTCACGGGCCGCGTGCGGCATTCGCTGGCCGCGCTGCAGCTCGTGGAACGCGACGGGCGCACGATGCTGCGCCTGCTGAACGAATTGCTCATCGCCGGCGGCTCCAACCGTTTCGCGACGCTCGTGCTCGGCTCGGTGGCGCCGACGGACTCGGGTCTCGACGTCACGCTCGCCTCGGGCGGCCACCCGGCGCCGCTCGTGCTGCGCCGCGACGGCGGGGTCGAGGAGGTGAGCGTGCCGGGCACGCTCGTCGGGATCTCGCCGCAGGCCCGCTTCGCCGAGGCGACGGTGCACCTCGACGAGGGTGACGTCTGCCTGCTCTACACCGACGGCGTCACGGAAGCCCGCAACCGCACGGAATCGGCCGAGCTGTTCGGCGACGAACGGTTCCACTCCGTGCTCGCAGACTGCGTCGGGCTGCCGGCGCACCAGGTCGTGGCGCGGCTGCGCGAGGCCGTGCGCGCGTGGCTGGGCAACTCCGGCCACGACGACATCGCCGTGCTCGCGATCGAAGCCGCGGCGCGCGCGGATTGAGCGGTCCGCCACGCGGGTAGCCGGGGTGGGTCACTAGGACCCGGACGGAGGAAACCCGATGGCGAACGCACTTCAGGGCCGCAAGGTGGCCATCCTGGCGGCCGACGGCGTCGAGCAGGTGGAGCTGGAACAGCCGCGCAAGGCGGTCACCGCCGAAGGCGCGACGGTGGACCTGGTCTCGCTGGCCGACGGCGAGATCCAGGCCATGAACGGCGACATCGACAAGGGCGCCACGTTCCCGGTCGACCGGCTCGTCGCCGACGTCTCCGCCGACGACTACGACGCCCTCCTGCTGCCCGGCGGCACGATGAACCCCGACAACCTGCGCCGCGACCCGGCGGCCGTGCGGTTCGCGGGCGATTTCGTGCGCGCGGGCAAACCCGTCGGCGTGATCTGCCACGGGCCGTGGACGCTCGTGGAGGCCGACGTGGTCCGCGGGCGCACGCTGACCTCGTTTCCCAGCGTGCGCACGGACATCCGCAACGCGGGCGGCACCGTGGTCGACGAAGAAGTCGTGGTGGACAAGGGTCTCGTGTCCAGCCGGAACCCCGACGACCTGCCGGCCTTCTGCGCGAAGGTGATCGAGGAGTTCGCCGAGGGACGCCACCCGGTCGGCTGAGGCTGGTCACCGACCCGCGCAAAGCAGTGGCGCTCTTCCCGTCGGCGGGGGACCCTGGTGGGGTCCACGCCGTGCGGCCCGGGAGGAGGTGACGCGATGACAGTGCATTCGAGGCGGTATGGCCGTTGGTGCCGGGACCACTTCAACGCGCCTGCTCCCGAGGGAGACAAGGCTGTGGAGGAGGTTCAGGCGCAGTCTGCCCAGCCCGAACCTCCGAAGCCGCCCGCGCCTCCGTCGCCGCGGAAGCCGAAGGGCTGAATTCCGGGCCGTCCGGGGGAAGGCGGGCAACCTCGGTGAGGGCCGCACGTCCTGCCGATCATGAAACCCACCCGGTGCGCCGCCGCCGTCGCGGCCGCACTCGCCGTGCTGGCCCTCGTCCCCGCCTCCGCCACTGCCGCTCCTGATGTTTCTGCTGTTCCTGCCGGCTTCGCGCCCGCGTCGACGAGTTGGACCGGGCCGGAGCACGGCTTCGTGCTCGGCTACACCGACTGCGGCGAACCGGGCTGGTGCCCGGTACTGCTCGAGACGACCGACGGCGGCGCGCACTGGCGGAGGCTGGGCGCGCCGCCGATGTCGTTGCCGGACAACCACAACCACGTCCGGCTCGTCGCCGCGAGCGCCCAGCACCTGTACGTCACCGACGGCTCCCGCATTCTCGCCACGCGCGACGGCGGCCGGCCTTGGTTCACGGTGCTCGTGGCCGGCGGCGGGCATCGTTATGTGTCCGCTCTGGCCGAGACGGGCGGCCGGATTTTCGCCGTGGTCACGAGCAATTCCTACGGCAACACCACGTCCGTGTACTCCGGCCTCGCGGGCGCGCCGGTGCTGGCGCCGCTGCCGGGGTTCGAGGTCACGGGTGGCATCACGTACGGCGATCTGGCCACCGACGGAGGGCTGCAGATCGCGCTGGGCGCCGACTACCGCACCGAGGAGTACTGGACTTCGCGTGACGGAGTGGTGTTCACGCCCGCTTCGCCGCCGTGCCCGTCGGGGACCACGGCGTCGCTGGGCGGGGTGCGGTCCGGGCAGGTGATCGCGTTGTGCAGCAGCAGCCCGGGCTCGCCGCAGCCGGGTTCGTCGGAGCGGCGGATGTGGCGCGCGCCGAGGCTGGGCGCCACGTTCAGCGGCACGGCCGACGCGCCGGCCGTGGGCATCACGCAGGGGTTCAGCGCCGCGACCGCCGACACCGCGACGGTCGCGGCCGAGGGTGGTGGCGACGGCTTCCTCCACCACACCACCGACGGCGGCCGTACGTGGACCACCACCGTGCTGTCCGATCGTGGTGTCGGGCTTTCGGATCTCGCCTTCGTCGGTGACGGCGTCGGCGTGGTCGTCGACGGCCTGCCGGACGCCGAAAGCGGCTCCGCTGTGTATCGGACGACCGACACCGGGAGGACGTGGGTAGAACTCTCGTTCTCCTGAGGGTTACTGCAGGTGGAGCAGGCTGTGGGGAGTGGGTTCACTGAGTGGACGCGGTGTCGTAGTCTGTGCACTGTCCGTGGCGTGAAGGGGGCAGCGGTGGTTTCGGGGACCTCGACGCGCTTCGACCACGACCGCCCCAGCCTGGCCCGCCTGTCCGACGCCCTCCTCGGCGGCTGCGACCACTACGAAGCCGACCGCGTGATGCTCCAGCGCCTGCTCGCCGTCGCCCCCGGCGCCCAGGACATGGCGCGCGAGCACCGCGCGTGGCTCGTGCGCGTGGTCCGCCACCTCGCCGCCGACCGCGGCATCGACCAGTTCCTCGACCTCGGCTCCGGCATGCCCACCGTGGAGAACACCCACGAGGTCGCCCAACGCCACAATCCCGACGCGCGCGTCGTGTACGTCGACAACGACCCTGTCGTCCAGGTCCACGGCCGCGCCGTCCTGGAGACCAACGACCGCACCCACGTCTCCGGCGCCGACCTCACCGACCCGGGCGCCACCCTCGGCGACCCCATCGTCTACCGCCACCTCGACTTCGATCGCCCGATGGCCCTGCTGCTCTGCTCGATCGTCCACCACATCGACAGCCTCGACCGCGCGCGGTTCATCGTGCACAGCTACGTCGACCAGCTGGCCCCCGGCTCGTACCTCCTGCTCACCCACCACCACCAACCCCCGGCCGACCCACCCCGGCAGGCCTTGGCGCACCTCATCGACTCGACCTTCGAGGGCACCGGGCTGGGCACAGTGCACCGGTCGCGGGAGGAGATCGAGTCGTTTTTCACCGGGTTGGAGCTGCTGGATCCGGGCCTGGGCATGCTGCACGAGTGGTGGCCCGACGGGCCGCGGATGACTCCGGTGGGGGATTTGAACCATCTGACGTTGGGTGGAGTGGCCCGGAAGCCGTGAGCCGGCGGTAGTGGACCACCGGCCAGACCCGGCCGCTGCTCTCCTTCGTGGGCGGGCCTTCGACGCGGCCGAACCCGGCATGCTCCGCCGCGCGCTGCGAAGCGACGTTGTCCGTGTGCGTCCAGAGGCGGATCTCGATGCCGGGCCACGTCGTGCTCACCCGCCGGCACAGCTCGGCGAGCGCGCGGCTCGCGACGCCGCGGCCTCGCGCGGAGGCTGAAACCCAGTAGCTGACCTCGGCGACGGCACCTTTGCGCTCCGCCGCGAGGTTGGCCAGCCGCTCGCCGGACTCGGCGGCGATGGCGACGAAACCGAGGGCGTTTTCGTTGCGGCGCAACGCTTTCAGCGCGCGCAGGAACTCTGGGGCCGTCAGTGTCGCCCGTTCCGTGGTGAAGCGCAGGGTGTCCGGATCCTGTACCTGCGCGACGTACCACGCCGCGTCGTCGGGCAGCCAGTCCCGCAGCTCGATCTCCATACCGCACCGTAGAACGAAAAACGGGCGGCCTCCCACCCAGGAAAGCCGCCCGTTTCACGTCAGCCGAAACCTCACGCCACGTCGAACGTGTCCGGGTCCGGGCCGGTGCGCAGGCCGCGGTCGAGGGCCGACAGCGCGGCCATCTCGGCGTCGGTGAGGGTGAAGCCGAAGACGTCGAAGTTCTCGGCCACGCGCGAGGGCGTGACGGACTTCGGGATGACCACGTTGCCCAGCTGCAGGTGCCAGCGCAGGACGACCTGGGCGGGCGTGCGGCCATGCGCGGAGGCCACCTCGACGACGGCCTGCTCGCCCAGGAGGTCCCCGCCCTTGGCCAGGGGACTCCAAGCTTCGGTGGCGATGCCGTGGTCGGCGTGGAAGGCGCGCAGTTCCTGCTGGACGAGGTACGGCGACAGCTCGATCTGGTTCACGGCCGGCACCACTGCGCCCTCGTCGAGTACGCGGCGCAGGTGCGAAGGCTGGAAGTTGGACACGCCGATGGCGCGCACGCGGCCGTCGGCGTAGAGCTTCTCCAGCGCCTTCCACGTGTCGAGGTACATGTCGCGCGCCGGTAGCGGCCAGTGGATCAGGTAGAGGTCGAGCTGCTCGAGCCCGAGCGCCGTCAAGCTGGAGTCGAACGCGCGCAGCGTCTGGTCGTAGCCCTGGTCGCTGTTCCACAGCTTGGTGGTGATGAACAGCTCGTCGGCCGCGACGCCCGACTCGGCGAGCGCCTCGCCGACGGCCGCTTCGTTGCCGTACGCCGTGGCGGTGTCGATGCTGCGGTAGCCGGCGTCGAGCGCGGTCTTGACCGCGGCCTTCGTCTCGGCGGGCGGCACCTGGAAGACGCCGAAGCCGAGCTGCGGCATTTCGACGCCGTTGTTCAACTTGGTGACAGGAACGCTGGTCAACGCAAAAACCCTTCTGTGCTAACGAAAACTCAGGGAATGATCGCCGACGCGACCCCGCCGTCGACGCGCAGCGCGCCCCCGGTGGTCGCGGCGGCCTGGTCGGAGGCGACGTAGGTGATGAGGTTCGCCACCTCCTCCGGGCGGATCAGGCGGCCCAGCAGGGAGGTCGGACGGTCCTGGGCCATGAACCGCCGCTCGGCCTCGGCGAAGTCGAGGTCCGGGTACAGGCTGCGCACGAACTCGCGCACGCCCTCGGTGAGCGTGGGTCCGGGCAGCACGCTGTTGACGGTGACGCCCGTGCCGGCCACCTCCTGCGCCATCCCGCGGGACAACGCCAGCTGGGCCGTCTTCGTCATACCGTAGTGGACCATCTCAGTCGGCGGCTGAACCGCCGATTCACTGCTGACGAAGATCACCCGCCCCCACCCGCGATTCACCATCCTGGGTGCGTAGTGCCGCGTCAGCCGGACGCCCGAGAGCACGTTGACCTGGTAGATCCGCAGCCACTCCTCGTCGCTGATCTCGAACACCGGGATCGGCGCGAAGACGCCCGCGTTGTTCACCAGCACGTCCACGTCCGGCAGCTGCTCGACCAGCGACGCCACGCCCTCCGCGGTGCCGACGTCGGCCGCGATCCCGCGCACGCCCAGGCGCTTCGCGGCCTCGGCCACGCGATCGGCGTTGCGGCCGTTCACCACCACGTCGGCCCCCGCGGCGGCCAGCGCGGCGGCAGCGGCCTCGCCGATGCCGGCGGTGGAGCCGGTGACCAGGGCGGTGCGCCCGCTCAGGTCGATGTTCATCGGGTGGATACCCCTTCCTGCGTTCGCGAGTACAGTGGCAACAGACGATTACGAGCGTCAGCAATACTTGCACACGCGGTTATTTGCACACGCTCGATAGTGCCCGAAGGGCGAACCACCCGCAACCGCGGGGGTCGGCGAGAAGAGGTGAACCGTGTCACTGGCTGACGACGCCGTGGAGGCCCGGGCGCAGGGCTGGCGCACTCTGGCCGCGTTGCACGCGCGCATCGAAGACCGGCTGCAGCGCGCGCTCGAGCGCGACCACGAGCTGTCGGTGAGCGAGTACACCGTGATCGACGTGCTCGCGCGCCAGGACGGCTTCCACCTTCGGATGAACCAGCTCGCCAACGCCGTGGTGCTGAGCCAGTCGGCCACCACCCGCTTGGTGACCCGGCTCGAGGACCGCGGGCTCCTGTCGCGCTACCTCTGCCCGACGGACCGGCGCGGCATCTACACCGAGGTGACCGTCGCGGGCCGCGAGCTGCTCGACGAGGCCCGCCCGACGCACGACGCCACGCTGTCGGCCGCGCTCGCCGAGGCCGAGGAGCTGCCGGAGCTGGCGCCACTCGTCGGCGCGCTGGGTTCGCTCGCCTTCGCGAAACGGTAACTCACCGTCACCATTCGGCTAGGGCCGTCCGAGGACCTTCGGCCCTAGGCGGGCGCCGTTCCCGGCGTGACGCTGGACCGGGAAACTTCCCGGAAGCCGGGTGGCGAAATGACGGAAAACGCTCGTATCGCGGAAGAATCTCCCGCCGGAATCCTCCAACGACTCGGCCGCTGGTGCGCCGGGCACCCGTGGCCGGTGATCGTGATCTGGGTCCTGGTGCTGGCCGGCGCGACGGTGGCCAACAACCTCGTGGGCGGCACGTACAGTGACGACTTCAGCCTGCCCGACGCCGAATCCGGCCGCGGCAGCACCGTGCTCGCCGAGCACGGCGTCGTCGGTGGTTCGAACAGCGCGCGCCTGGTCTTCACCACTGACTCCGGCACGCTGAGCAGCCAGAGCGCGGCCATCGAGCAGGCCGCGACGGCGGTCCGCGCCGTGCCCCACGTCGTGTCGCTGTCCGATCCGCTCGCACCGGACACCACCGCGCCCGACGGCCGCGTCGCCTTCGCCAACATCCAGTTCGACGACAAGCCCGCCGCGCTCGGCACCGACCTCGTCGACGGCATCGACAAGGCCACCGATCCCGTCCGCGCGACCGGTGTCCAGGTCGACTACAGCGGCGCGCTCGGCAAGGCGGCCGAGCCCGGCGCCGGCGACCTGCGCTCGGAGTCCGTGGGCATCATCGTCGCGATCCTGGTGCTGCTGCTGGCTTTCGGCAGCGTGATCGCCGCCGGCCTGCCGATCGTCACGTCGGTGATCGGCGTCGCGACCGGCCTCGGTTTCCTCGGCTTGCTGGCGGCCGCGATCAGCTTCGCCACGGCCTCGCCCACGCTCGCGATCATGATCGGCCTCGGCGTCGGCATCGACTACGCCCTCTTCCTCACCACGCGCTTCCGCCAGCACCTGCTCGACGGCGCCGATCCGGTCACGGCCGCCGGCCGCACCGTCGCCACCAGCGGCCGTTCGGTGCTCATCGCGGCGACGACGGTGGTCATCGCGTTGATGGGCCTGTTCACCGTCGGCGTCGCGTTCATCGGGAAGCTCGGCCTGGCCGCCGCGATCACGGTGGTCGTGGCCGGGATCGCGGCGACGACGCTCGTGCCCGCGCTGCTCGGCCTGTCCGGGCGGCGGATCGACCGCTGGCACGTGCGCAAGCCCGTGGCCGAGCAGTCGGCCGACGGCAAGGAAAGCGCCTGGCACCGCTACGCCGTGCGCATCGACCGCCACCCCTGGCGCTACCTCGGCGGCGGCGTGCTCGTGGCCGCGGTGCTCGCCATCCCCGCGTTCTCCATGGAGCTGGGCCACATCGACGAAGGCGCCGACCCGGCCGGCACCACCACGCGTCAGGCCTACGACGCCATCAGCAGCGGCTTCGGCCCGGGCGCCAACGGTCAGTTCACCGTCGTCGTGGAATCGTCCGACGCGGCCTTGGGCTCGGCCGTCCAGCAGGCCCTGGCGAAAACCCCCGGCGTCGCCTCGGCCACCCCGATGTCGCCCAGCCCGGACGGCGCGCTGATGCTGTCCACCGTCACGCCGACGACCGGCCCGCAGGACGCCGCCACCGACGAGCTCCTCGGCACGCTGCGCACCCAGACCCTGCCCCCGGTTCTCGCCGGCGCGACCAGCTACGTCACCGGCATGACCGCCGGCCAGCTCGACTTCCGCGACATCGTCGCCGCCCGCCTGCCCACGATCATCGGCGTGGTGGTGGCGGCTGCGTTCGTGTTGCTGCTGCTGTCTTTCCGCAGCCCGGTGCTGGCGTTGAAGGCCGCGTTGCTGAACTTGCTGTCGATCGCCGCTTCGTACGGCGTGATCGTCGCGGTGTTCCAGTGGGGCTGGGGCGGGGCGCTGTTGGGGGTGCACGAGACGGTGCCGATCGAGTCGTACGTGCCGATGATCATGTTCGCCATCGTGTTCGGGTTGTCGATGGATTACGAGGTGTTCCTGCTCTCACGGGTGCACGAGGCTTGGCTGCGTACGAAGGACAATCATGCGAGTGTGGCTGATGGTCTCGCGGTGACCGCTCGGGTGATCTCTTCGGCCGCGGTGATCATGGTGTGCGTGTTCTTCGCGTTCCTGGCTTCGCCGAGTGTGGTGATCAAGATCTTGGCCCTGGGCCTTGGCGTGAGTGTGCTGATCGACGCGACGATCATCCGGCTGATCATCGTGCCGGCGGCGATGTTCTTGCTGGGGAAGCACAGTTGGTGGCTGCCGCCTTGGCTGGACCGGCTGTTGCCGCATATCGAACCCGAACCTGAGGGGGTGCCGAAGCCGGTGACTCCTGCACCGGAGTCGGCACCGTCCACTTAAGCCGGTTTGGCGACGCTGCTGAACCAGTAGACGGCGTTCTGGCTCCGGACCTGCCCGTCCGGGGCCCGAACGGCGGAGAAATCGGCGGTGTAGGTGGTGCCGTCCGCTCGGGTGCCACGGATGTGCCGTACCTCGGCTCCCTGCACGGTGCCTTTGTCCGGCTGGCCGATCGCATCTTCCACCGCAGGCGGTGTGGCGGAGGGCGCCGCTTGTGCGAGACAGCCGCCCGATCGAGCACCTTCTGGCAGGCGCCTGCATCCTGCGCGACGGTCTGGCACAAGCCCACGTAGTCGTGGGCCCGGGCGAAGCCGGTTGCCTGGTTGAGCAGGGCTTCCGCATCCGCCCGGGTCGGGATGGACACGACCGGTGTGTCGGTGACCTGCCGGCCGAGCCACACGGTCGGAGTGCAGGAGATGACCAGGAGGCCGGCGCACAGCGTCAGTTCTGCGCCGCCGAGCCACAGCACGGTTCGGCGCTGACGACTGGCCACGGCTGACCCCCTGGCTCGCTCACCCCTTACCCGCCCGGCGGATGCTCGGACGGCTGAATTTTACCCGATGGGTCGACCACCGGCTTGCCGCTGAACCGTCCACTTAGGTCTCCTACGGCCTCAGCCGATGCAGGTCGCGCGGGAACAGCGTCGTACCGCGGATGTTGGGCACCTTCAGCACCCGTGCGACCCAGCGTTCGAGGCCGATCGCGAAGCCGCCGTGGGGCGGCATGCCGTGGGCGAACGTCGCGAGGTAGTCGCGGTACTGGTCGGCGTCGGGGCCGAGGACCGCGAGGTAGTCGGCGTACTGGTGCAGCCGCTGGCCGCCCGTGACGAGTTCCAGGCCGCGGAAGAGGAGGTCGAAACTGTTGGACAGGCCCGGATGCGCTGGGTCGGGGTGGGTGTAGAAGGGGCGTTTGGCCATGGGGTAGCCGGTGACGAACAGGAATTCCGAGCCGTGGTTGGCCAGGGCCCATTCGCCGAGACGGCGTTCGTCGTCGGGGGAGAGGTCGGGTTCGGTGCTGTGCAAGATCTGCTGCGCCGCGGGGTAGGAGATGGCCGGGATTTCCAGGGGTACTTCAGGAGCCTCGGCACCCACAGCTGCGGCCATTTCCGCGATGACGTCCCGCAGCACGGCCATCACGTCGCGGTGGTCGGCGATGAACCCGAGCTCCGCGTCCAGGCTCGTGTACTGCGCGAGGTGACGCGCGGTGTCGTGGGGCTCAGCGCGGAAAACCGGGCCGACTTCGTAGACGCGCTCGAAGACACCGACCAGCGCCTGCTTGAAGAACTGCGGTGACTGCGCGAGGTAGGCGGGCTTCCCGAAATAGTCGAGCTGGAAGACGTTGGCACCGGACTCCGTACTGGTGGCCACGATCTTGGGCGTGTGAACCTCGGTGAAGCCGCGGCTGTCGAGAGCGCGCCGGAACGCCGCGACGCTGCGAGCCGCGATCTCGTGCCGCCGCTTCAGCTCGGGATGCCTGAGCGCGACGGCCGCGTTGTCGAGGACCGTCGGCAGCGCTGCCGGGATCGTGGGCCGGTAGAGGTCGAATGGCGGCTGTTTCTCAGGTTTGGCAAGGACTTTGATGGTCGCTTCCACGATCTCGATCCCGCCGGGTGCCTGTTTGTTGGCGACGACTCGCCCGGTCACCTCGACGACGGTTTCTTCGTTCAGCTGGGGGATTTCGGTGCGGTCGGCGGACTTGTCCACACCCGACCCCGAGTTGTGGACAACTCAGCCCTATTTCGGCTTGGTCCCCGTTTTTGTCGGGGGTGGGCGATAAAATGGACTCGGGGACGCCCCCCTGGGAGGGCGGGGGCGTGTTCGGGCCGGGGCGAGGTGGCGCACTGAACACCACTTGTGCCAACCCCGTACGGTCCCGGATCACCAGGAACGTCACGGATTTCAGGGTGCGCCGGCGGTGGAGCCAGCCGGCGATGGTCGTGGTGGTGCCGGTGTGCGTGGGCAGGTCGGCGACCAGGGTGCGAGGGAACATTCACTCTCCTCGAGCGAACTCGGCGACCCCTTGGGGGTGCGGGCGAGAAGGGAACTCGCGGTACCACCGCACCTTCGCCGCCGGGACATGGCGGCCTCGAAAACTGAGCCCGGTGTCGGGGGCCGGCCGGCGGGGCATTGCCTCCCCGCTGCTCGGGAGTGTCTTCGCGGCGGGGGCGCGGCGCCGCCTCTCAGCTGTGGCGGCTCTCTGTGGGCGCGGGACCCCGCGCTACTCGGTTCCGTCAGCGCGTTGCGTGGAAGTCTAGGCACAGGCGCCACCGAACGTCGCGTGAATTAACCCGGCAGCCGTGCAGGACTTTCGACTTGCCGCGCCGAACGGTGACAAACAGCCGTTTCCAACGAATTCCTCTGCGGCCACCCCGCCGCGTTCACCCGGGTGGCCCAGCAGTCCACGCAACCCCGTCGGGCCGGCTCATCCGAGTAGCTGAAGCCGAACGGGTGAGTGGTTCGGGCAGCGATTCATCCCAATCCGTGCTCCATCCGAAGGACCGCCCACGACGCCCCGAAGCACAGTTTCCCCAGGTCACTCCGGCATTTCGGGGCTTTTGCCGGGATCGTTACCATCCCTCAATCGTTGACCCCTTCGTTCGCCCTGACCTAATTTGTTGCCCCACCAGACGAACTTGGCGGTGTCAGCGTGGACTCCTCCCTGCCTCTGAGACCCGTCGGCCCACCGCGGCCGGCGGATCAGGCCTCGGTGCGGCGCAGCAACCTCGCGCTCGTGCTGCGGCACCTGCGTGACGCCGGGCCGCGGTCGCGGGCGGGCATCGCGGCGGAGACGGGGCTGAACAAGGCCACGGTGTCGAGCCTCGTCGCGGAGCTGGTCGAGCGCGGGCTGGCGCGGGAGGGCGAGCGGGAACGCGCGGGGGCGGTCGGGCGGCCGGGCACGATCGTGGAGCTCGACGGGCGCGGGGTGGGCGGCGTCGGCGTCGAGGTGAACGTCGATTACCTCACCGCGCTGGCCCTGGATCTCACCGGCACCGTCCTCTTCGAACAGCGCGTGGCGCTCGATGTGCAAGCGCTTCCTCCGGCCAAGGTCCTCGACGCGACGGCCGAGCTGGCCGCGAGAGCGCTCAGGGAATGCCGCCGGCTCAAGGTGGCGCCGGTCGGGCTGACGCTGGCGATACCGGCCCTCGTCGACGTGGAAGCCGGCACCGTGGCGTTCGCGCCCAACCTGCACTGGACCGACGTCCCCGTGGTCACCGGCCTGACCGAACGGCTCACCCACCGCCTCGGCCGCCTGGGGTTCCCCGTCCGCATGGCCAACGACGCCAACCTCGGCGCGCTCGGCGAGCACGCGATGGGCAGCGTCGCCGGCACCGCGGACCTCGTGTACCTCACCGGCGAGATCGGCGTCGGCGGCGGCGTGATCTCCGGCGGCCGGCTCCTCGGTGGGGCGGAAGGGTTCTCCGGCGAGATCGGCCACATCCAGCTCGATCCGAACGGCCGGCGCTGCGGCTGTGGCAGACGCGGCTGCTGGGAGACGATCGTGGGCCTCGCCGGGATGCTGCGGCTCGCGGCCGAGCCCAGCGACCCGGTGCACGACCCGTCGCTCGACCTCGAACAGCGCCTCGACATGGTGCGCCGCCGCGCGGAGCTGAAAGACCGCCGCACGCTCGACGCGCTGGCCCAGGTGGGCACCGGGCTCGGTGTCGGTGCGGCCGTGCTCGTGAACGTGTTCAACCCGCGCGTGGTGCTGCTCGGCGGCTACTTCGCGCAGCTCGGCCCGTACCTGCTCGGCCCGATGATGGCCGAGCTCAAGGCCCGGGTGGTCGCGCCCGACATCGGTGGCTGCCGCGTGGAGCTGTCGTGGCTGGGCTTCTCGGCCGCCTCGCGCGGCGGGGCCCACGTGGCGCTGGAAGCCGTGTTCGACGACCCCGCGCGGGTTGTAGACGGAGCAGGGGAGAGGGACAGCGGATGACGCTTCTCGAAATGACGGGGATCGGCAAGGGTTTCCCCGGCGTGCGCGCGCTCGACGACGTCGAGCTGAGCGTGGCCGAAGGGGAAGTGCACTGCCTGCTGGGCCAGAACGGCGCCGGCAAGTCCACGTTGATCAAGGTGCTCGCCGGCGCGCACCGGCCCGACGCGGGGGAGATCCGCGTCGGCGGCGAGCCCGTGGAGCTGCCCAACCCGACCGCCGCCATCAAGTGCGGCATCGCCACGCTGTACCAGGAGCTCGACCTCGTCGACGGGCTTTCCGTGGCGGAGAACATCTTCCTCGGCCACGAGCAGGCCAGCGCGGGCTGGGTGCGCCGCGCGACGATGCGCGCCGAGGCGCGAAAACTCCTGGACCGGCTGGGGCACCGGGAGATCCGGGTCGAACGCGAGGTCGGCTCGCTCTCGGCCGCGGGCAAGCAGATCGTGAGCCTCGCCCGCGCGCTCTCGCTCGACGCGCGGCTGATCGTGCTCGACGAACCCTCGGCCGTCCTCGCCAGCGACGAGGTCGCGAACCTCTTCCGCGTGATCCGCGGCCTCACCGAACGCGGTGTCGCCGTCGTCTACATCTCCCACCGCCTCGAAGAGATCCGCGAGGTCGGCGACCGGGTCACGGTCCTGAAAGACGGCCACACCGTCGCCACCGGACTCCCGGCCCGCACCACGCCGACCACCGAGCTGGTCGCGCTGATGACCGGCCGCCGCGTCGAGTACCTCTTCCCGCCCCGGCCCGCGGAAGACGCGTTCGACGACCGTCCGGTGCTGCTGGAGGTCGAGGGCCTTACCGTGGCCGGCTCGTTCGAAGACGTGTCGTTCACGGTGCGGGAAGGCGAGATCGTCGGTCTCGCGGGACTCGTCGGGTCGGGCCGCTCCGAAGTCCTCGAAACCGTCTACGGGGCAAGGAAAACCACCGTCGGCCACGTGAAGCTCGCCGGAAAACCACTGCGGGACGGCGTGACGTCGGCCGTCCGCGCAGGCCTCGGTTTGGCGCCGGAGGAACGCAAGAGCCAGGCCCTGCTGCTGCAGGAGTCCGTGGCCCGTAACGTTTCCCTCGCCTCGCTGCGGCGTTACGCGCGGTTCGGCTGGTTCAACTCCCGCGCCGAGACAACCGCCGTCCGCCGCCACACCGAGGCCCTCGATCTGCGCCCGCCCGACATTCGCAGGCCCGCGGGGAAGCTCTCGGGCGGCAATCAGCAGAAGGCCGTGCTCGCGCGCTGGCTGCTCAAGGGCTGCCGCGTGCTGCTGCTCGACGAGCCGACCCGCGGGGTCGACGTCGGCGCGCGGGCCGAGCTGTACCGCGTGATCCGCGAACTGGCCGATTCCGGCGTCGCGATCGTGCTGGTTTCCAGCGAGCTGCCGGAGGTGCTCGGCCTGGCCGACCGGGTGCTGGTGCTGCGCGAAGGCCGCGTGCTCACCGAGGCGCGGGGGCGCGACCTCGACGAATCGGCCGTGCTGGATCTCATCCTCGAAGAGCAGGAGCGTGCGGAATGAACGCTGAGCAGGCGGTGGCAACCGAACGTGCGCGCGGGTTCTCGGTGCGGCTGCGGGAGGCGCGCAACCTCGGCCTGGTCGGCGTGCTGGCCGTGCTGGTGCTGATCGGCGCGCTGACCCAACCGGGACAGTTCCTCACCACGGGCACGCTCGTGCTGGTACTGGTGCAGGCTTCGGTGATCGGCGTGATCACCGTGGGCATGACGTTCGTGATCATCGGCGGCGGCATCGACCTGTCCGTCGGCGCGGTGGTCGCCCTCGCGACGGTGTGGGCGACCACGCGCTCGACCCAGCAGTTCGGCATCACCGGGATCGTGTTCACCGCCGTGGCCGTCGGCGTCGGCTGCGGCCTGGTCAGCGGGCTGCTCATCGCGTACGGCCGGCTGGTCGCGTTCATCGGCACGCTGGCGATGCTCGCGTCGGCCCGCGGCCTGGCGATCCAGCTCTCGCAAGGTCGCACGCAGACCGTGACGTCGAGCAACCAGGCGCTCGTCGACCTCGGCTACCAGGACAGCTACGTGCTCGGCATCCCGCCGCTGGTACTGATCTTCGCGGCCGTCGCGATCATCGGCTGGCTCGTGCTCAACCGCACCACCTTCGGCCGCCGCACCTACGCGATCGGCGGCAACCTGGAGGCCGCGCGGCTCGCGGGCATCAACGTGAAGCTGCACACCTGCCTGCTGTACGTCCTTTCCGGACTGTGCTGCGGCATCGCCAGCGTCATGCTGATCATCCTCACCTCCAGTGGCACGTCGGGCAACGGCAACCTCTACGAGCTCGACGCCATCGCCGCGGTGATCATCGGCGGCACCCTGCTCTCCGGCGGACGCGGCACGCTCGTCGGCTCCGTGCTCGGGGTGCTCGTCTTCACGGTCATCAGCGTGCTGTTCACCCTCAACAACCTGCCCACGGCCGTGCAGCAGCTGGCCAAGGGCGTGATCATCGTGCTCGCCGTGCTCGTGCAGCGGCGGGCTTCGCTCTACTCGAGTGAGAGGACCACCCGATGAACACCGACATCCGCCGCCGCGCGTTCCTGACCGGAGCGACCCTCGCGGGCGTGGGCGCGCTCGCAGCGTGCACGAGCAACGAGGAACCACCGCCCGCCGCCGCGACCGCACCCCAAGGCGCCCAGGACGCGCCGGGCAAGAGAGTCACGGTCGGGTTCGCCGGGCCGCAGGCCGACCACGGCTGGCTCAACGCGATCACCGTCAACGCGCGGGCCGAAGCGCAGCGCCATCCCGACGTGGAGCTCGTCGTCGCCGAGGGGTCGAACGACGCCGCCACGCAGTCGGCGCAGATCGACGCGCTGATCAACCGCAAGGTCGACGTGCTCGTGGTGCTGCCGGCCGACGGCAAGCAGCTCACGCCGGCCGGGCGCAAGGCGATGAACGCGGGCATCCCCGTGATCAACCTCGACCGGATCTTCGACTCGCCGCAGGCCTACCGCACGTGGGTGGGGGGCGACAACTACCGCATGGGCGTGAACGCGGGCAACTACATCGGCCAGCGGCTCAACGGGCAGGGCACCGTGCTCGAGCTCGCCGGCATCGACACGCTCGAGCTCACCCGCCAGCGCACGCAGGGCTTCGACGACGCGCTGGCCAACTACCCGGGCATCCGCAAGGTCGGCCGTGCCGCCGCCGAGTTCACCGTGCCGACCGGGCAGGCGCGCATGGCCGAGCTGCTGCAGGCGCACCCGCAGTTCAACGCGATCTGGAACCACGACGACGACCAGGGCGTGGGCGCGCTGCAGGCCGTGCGCCAGGCCGGGCGGTCGGACTTCCTGATGGTCGGCGGCGCCGGGTCGAAGGCCGCGATGGAGGCGATCAAGAGCGACAACTCGGTGCTCAAGGCCACTGTGCTCTATCCGCCGACGATGGCGGCGTCCGCCGTGCGCCTCGCCCGGCTGCTCGGGCAGGCGAAGGGCGTGTCGGACCTGGCGGAGCAGGAGATCCCCGCTTCGGTGACCACGTTCTCGGCGGTGGTGACCAAGGAGAACGTGGACAAGTACCTGCCGGTTTCCTTCGAGTGAAAGGGTTTTCGATGGCCGGGCAGATCGGCGTCGGGATGATGGGTTACGCCTTCATGGGCGCGGCCCACTCCCAGGCGTGGCGGACCGTGCACCACGCGTTCGACGTGCCGCTGACGCCGCGGATGGCGGTGCTGTGCGGACGTGACGCCGCGGCGGCGTCGGCTGCCGCGGAGAAGCTCGGCTGGGCTTCCGTGGAGACGGACTGGAAACGGCTGGTGGAGTCCGACGAAGTGGGGCTCGTCGACATCTGCACGCCGGGGGACACGCACGCGGAGATCGCGCTGGCCGCGCTGGCCGCGGGCAAGCACGTGCTGTGTGAGAAACCGCTGGCCAACAACGTTGCCGAAGCCGCGGCGATGGCCGCCGCCGCCGAGGAGGCGACCGCTCGTGGGGTGCGGTCGATGGTGGCGTTCAACTACCGGCGCGTGCCGGCGCTGGCTTTCGCGCGGTCGCTGGTGGCCGACGGGCGGCTGGGCGAGCTGCGGCACGTGCGGGCGCAGTACCTGCAGGACTGGATCGTCGATCCCGAGTTCCCGCTGGTGTGGCGGCTGCAGAAGGAGCGCGCGGGGTCGGGCGCGCTCAGCGACATCGGCGCGCACATCGTGGATCTCGCGCAGTTCCTGACCGGGTCGCGGATTTCGGGCGTGAGCGCGGTGACGGAGACGTTCGTGCGCGAGCGGCCGCTGGTCGCTTCGTCGTCGGGGCTGGCGGCTTCCTCGGCGGCTGCGCGGGGCGAGGTGACGGTGGACGACGCCGCGCTGTTCACCGCGCGCTTCGCGTCGGGTGCGCTGGGCAGCTTCGAGGCGACGCGGTTCGCGGCCGGGCGCAAGAACTCGATGCGGATCGAGCTCAACGGGTCCGCGGGCAGCCTCGCGTTCGATTTCGAGGCGATGAACGAGCTGTACTTCCACGACCACACGCTGGATCCGTCGGCCGCCGGGTTCCGCCGGATTCTCGTCACCGAGCCGGAGCACCCGTACGTCGGCGCGTGGTGGCCGCCGGGCCACGGCCTGGGTTACGAGCACACCTTCACCCACGAGGTGCGCGATTTCCTCGTGGCGCTCGCTTCGGGCACCGACCCTGCGCCGTCGTTCGCCGACGGGCTGCAGGTGCAGCGCGTGCTCGACGCGGTGGAACGCAGCGCCGCCGCCGATTCCGTGTGGACCGTTGTCTGATCAGGAGGTTTTTTCGATGGCACGACCGCTGACACTGTTCACCGGGCAGTGGGCCGACCTGCCCTTCGAGGAGGTCTGCCGCCTCGCGAGCGGCTGGGGCTACGACGGCCTCGAGCTCGCCTGCTGGGGCGACCACTTCGAAGTCGACAAAGCGCTTTCCGATGGCGGGTATGTGCAGTCCAAACGGGACACGCTGGCCAAGTACGACCTTCGCGTGTGGACGATCTCCAACCACCTGGTGGGCCAGGCCGTGTGCGACCACCCCATCGACGAGCGCCACGAGGCCATCCTGCCCGCCCGCATCTGGGGCGACGGCTCACCGGAGGGCGTGCGCCGGCGGGCGGCCGCGGAGATGCAGGACACCGCGCGGGCGGCCGCTTTGCTGGGCGTGTCCACTGTGGTCGGTTTCACGGGATCGTCCATCTGGCACACCGTGGCGATGTTCCCGCCGGTGCCGCAGTCGATGATCGACCGCGGCTACGAGGACTTCGCGGCCCGCTGGAACCCGATCCTCGACGTGTTCGACGAGGTCGGCGTCCGCTTCGCCCACGAGGTCCACCCGAGCGAGATCGCCTACGACTACTGGACCACCGTGCGCACGTTGGAGGCGATCGGCCACCGCCCGGCCTTCGGCCTGAACTTCGACCCGTCACACTTCGTCTGGCAGGACCTCGACCCCGTGGGTTTCCTGTGGGATTTCAAGGACCGCATTTACCACGTGGACTGCAAGGAAGCCCGCAAGCAACTCAACGGCCGCAACGGCAGGCTGGGTTCGCACCTCCCGTGGGCCGACCCGCGCCGCGGCTGGGACTTCGTCTCGACCGGCCACGGCGACGTTCCGTGGGAAGACGTCTTCCGCATGCTCAACGCCATCGCCTACGACGGCCCCATCTCGATCGAATGGGAAGACGCCGGCATGGACCGCTTGACCGGCGCGCCGGAGGCGTTGGAGTTCGTGAAGCGGTTGAACTTCACACCCCCGACGGCGGCGTTCGACGCGGCCTTCTCGTCGAAGCCTTAGGTCTGTCGGACCGGCGTGGCCCTCAGGTCAGGCGGTTGGCGATCATGATGACGACGACCACCAGCGTGAGGGCTGCGAACACCATGCCCACGATGGCCAGCGCCTTCATCCGCCGCCGTCCCATGCACGCGGCGATGCCCAAAGCGAGCGCCACCAGTGCGAACGGCAACCCGATCCACGCCCGGAGGTCGAGCGAGCCACCCAGGTGCGCGTCGTCCATCGCGACCGGCAGGAACGGGACGATCAGGCCCACGATCCCGACCACGAAGGCCACCACGGCGAGCACGCCGCTCTTCACCGGCCCTTGCTGAGCCATCCCGGGCTGCCCGGTCCACTGCTGCTGCGGCGGCCCGGGGTGCGGGGGCAGGCCGGGTTGCGGCGGCAGGGGAGCCGAGGGCTGCGGCGGCGACGCAGCGGGCGCGGACCACGCCTGCTGCGTCCCGCCGCTCAGCCGCCCGGCCTCGGCCGCGGGCGGCTGTCCCGGCGTGTACCGCAGCACGGGCCCTTGTGGCGGCGGCGGGAAACTCGCGTCCGGCTGGGTTTCCGGCGTGCCCGGGCTCTGCTGTGGACCGTCGGTCATGGTGGGGACTCCTCGGTGGCGGGGACCGCGCTGGCGAGAACACAAGATAGTCGCCCAGACCACCTCGCGACCAGCAAACGGCCTACCCCGCCACCGGGGAAATCCGTCACCGGGTGCCGAGCAGGTGCTCCAATGCCAGCTGGTTCAGCCGGGTGAAGTGGTAACCCCGCTTACCCGCCGCCTCGACGTCGAACGAGTCGGCGGCCAGGTCGTCCAGCGTCTCGCCCGGGGCGACCGTCGGGACTGACAGCTCGTCGACGCGCGAAGCCGACAGCGCCGCGGCCACCTCCGGGTCCGCCCGGAACGCGGCGGCCTTTTCCTTCAGGATCAAGTACATCCGCATGTTCGCGGCGGCCGATTCCCAGACGTCCGAAGCGTCCTCGGTGCGCAGCGGCTTGTAGTCGAAGTGCCGCGGGCCCTCGTAGCCGGCGCTCTCCAGGAGGTCCACCAGGAAGAACGCGGACGTCAGGTCGCCGTGGCCGAAGATGAGGTCCTGGTCGTACTTGGGACCGTGCTGGCCGTTGAGGTCGATGTGGAAGAGCTTACCCTGCCACAGGGCCTGCGCGATGCCGTGCACGAAGTTCAGGCCGGCCATCTGCTCGTGGCCGACCTCGGGGTTGAGGCCGAACAGCTCGGGACGCTCCAGCTGCGAGATGAGGCCGAGCGCGTGCCCGATCGTGGGCAGGAGGATGTCACCGCGGGGTTCGTTGGGCTTGGGCTCCAGCGCGAACCGGATGGCGTAGCCCTGGGACACGGCGTAGTCGGCCAGGAGGTCGAGGCCCTCCTTGTAGCGGTCCAGCGCGGCGCGCACGTCCTTGGCCGCGTCGGATTCGGCGCCCTCGCGGCCGCCCCACAGCACGTACGTGGAGGCGCCCAGCTCGGCGGCCAGGTCGAGGTTGCGGCGCACCTTCGTCAGCGCGTACCGGCGGATATCGCGGTCGTTGCTGGTCAGGCCGCCGTCCTTGAACACGGGGTGCGTGAACAGGTTGGTGGTCGCCATCGGCACCTTCAGGCCCGTGGCCTCCAGCGCCGCCTTGAACTTCTTGATGGCCGCGTCGCGGTCGGGCTCGGTGGCGAGCAGGTCGTCGTCGTGGAAGGACACGCCGTACGCGCCCAGCTCGGCCAAGCGGTGCACGCTCTCCACCGGGTCCAGCGCCGGCCGCGTCGCCACGCCGAACGGGTCGGCGGCCTGCCAGCCCACGGTCCACAGGCCGAACGAGAACTTGTCGTCCGGAGTGGGCGCGAAGTCGGTCATGACGGTCCCCTTCAATCGAGTACCAATTAGTTCACGTTGTAGACTAAATATGCGCCCCGGAGGCCCGCCCGTCAAGGGCCGCCGCTTCACCGGGGCCTCGGTACAGTTCCGGGAGGAGGCCACGGGGATGACGCAGGCGGTGCGGCACGACTCGATGCGCGCGCGCAACCTCGAGCTGGTGCTCGGCGAGGTCGCCGGGCGCGGCCCGCTCACCCGCGCGGCGCTCGCGGAGCTCACCGGCCTCACCAAGTCCACCGTGTCGAAGCTCGTCGGTGACCTGCTTGACGCCGGTTTCCTCGCCGAGACGGGCCCGGCCCGCGCGGGCGAACGCGGCCGCCCCGGCGTCGAGGTCGTGCTGTCCGGCGCGCGGGTGGCGTCGCTGGGGCTGGAGATCAACGTCGACTACCTCGCCGTCTGCCTGCTCGACCTCGCCCGCACCGTGCGCTTCACCGAGCGCCGCGAGCGTGACAACCGCGGTTCCCGCCCTGAGGAAGTGCTGGGGGAGCTGCAAAACCTCGCCGAGACGGCCCTCGCCGCGGCTGACAACCTGACCGTCGCCGGCGCCGTCCTCGCCGTGTCCGGCCCGGTCGGCGACGGCGTGCTGTTCAGCGCCCCCAACCTCGGCTGGCGCGACGTCCGCGCCGCCGACATGCTGCACCTGCCCGTGCCCGTCACCCTCGACAACGAGGCCAACCTCGGCGCACTGGGCGAGCTCTGGTTCGGCGCCGGCCCGTCCGATTTCCTGTTCGTCTCCGGCGAGGTCGGCATCGGTGCGGGCCTGGTCGTGGACTCGGCGCTGTTCCCCGGCACCCACGGTCTCGCCGGCGAGCTGGGCCACGTCGTCGTGTCCCCGACGGGCCCACGCTGCCGCTGCGGCGCGTCCGGCTGCCTGGAAACCTATGCGGGACAAGAGGCTCTGCTCGAAGCCGCGGGCGTCACGAGCGTCCACGAGCTGCTGCGCACCCTCGGCACCAACGATCCCACCGCGACCAAGGCCACCACCGCGGCGGGTGAAGCGCTCGGCCTCGCGCTGTCCTCGGCTGTTAACCTGCTCGACCTCGACCACGTGGTGCTCGGCGGTGTCTTCGCCCCGCTCTTCCCGTGGCTCGCCCCCGCCGCGGAGACCGTGCTGGCGGGCCGCCTGGGCCGCCTGCGGGGCTCGGTCCCGACGCTCGCACCGTCCACTGTGGGCGGCGACGCCGCCACCTTGGGCGCGGCCGGGCGCACCATTCACCACGTGCTGGCCGACCCGGGCCCGTTCCTCACCCGCGCGTGATCCCGGCTCATCTCCCGACGGGTGAGGTGACCGCGGCACCGGCGGGCCGACGATGACGGCCAGTCCCCGCCGGATCGAGGTGTTCGATGACCGCCCAGCCGACTACCCGGACACCCGACCAGACGCAGGTGCGCCACGCCGAAGTCGCGTTGCGCTCGATCGGCCGGCCGAACTCCGTGGCCGGCTAGTTCGACTTCTGGAACGACCGCTACGACGGGCGGCGACTGTTCTCCGAGGTGCTCGGCACCTTCCTGCTGGTCCTCGTCGCCGTGGGCGGAGGGGTCGTCAACGCCCGGTTCGGCGGCTCGGCCATCCCGACGTCCGCGCGGGTTGTGGCCCTCGCGCTGATGGTGGCCGCGATCATCCTGTTCATGGGCACGGTCTCCGGCGCCCACCTCAACCCGGCGGTGACACTCGCGTTCGCCGCGCGCGGTGACTTCCCCTGGAAACGCGTGCCCGCCTACCTCGTGGCGCAGTTCGTCGGCGCGGCCCTGGCCACACTGCTGCTGTGGGCGCTGCTCGGCAAGCAGGGCGACGCCGGGCTCACGCTGCCCGGCAGCGGGATCAGCACCGTCACGGCGATGCTGTGGGAGCTCGTGCTGACCACGGGGCTGGTGAGCGTGATCCTGGGCAGCGACTCGGGCGCCCAGCAGGTCGGGGCCCCTGGCGGCGATCGCCGTGGGCAGCTACATCGCGCCGGCCGGGTTGTGGGCAGCGCCGGTGAGCGGCGCGTCGATGAACCCGGCGCGCTCGCTCGGGCCCGCGCTGGCGCTGGGCGACTGGACGTCCTGGTGGGCCTACCTCGTCGGCCCGATCGCCGGGGGACTCATCGCGGTGGGGATCGCGTACGTCCTGCGTGGCCCCGGCGGTGGCCGTAGCGGGGAGAAGGCCGCGCAGGGCGTGCTTCCGGGGAGCGCGACACCGCGCTCCCCGGAAAGCACCTAGCTCACCGAACGCACCAGCACGATTCCGCTGCCCACGGTCGCGCCCGCTTCGTCGACCACCGAGAGCTGACCGCGCAGCACGCGGTCCGCGCCCGGGGCGGCCGAGGCCGTCACGACACCCGGCACGGTCCACGTGGTGCCCGAGGCGTGCGCGGCGACCGGGTCGGTCACCGTGACGCCGCCGAACGACGGGTTCGCGAACACGTCCAGGTAGTCGTACGCCGTGGTCCCGGTGGGCACGGAGTACCCGTCGACGACCGCGACCCACGCGCCCGCCGCCGGGTTCTGGATCGTCACCGACTCCTCGGAGTCACCGTCGGCGCTCTGGCCCGCGAGGACGCACGAACCGTTGCTGCAGTTGTACACCGACAGGTCCAGGTCGGCGGCGGTGTCGGCGGTGTTGCCGATCGTCACCGTCAGCGAGGTCGAACCCGACGGCACGGTCAGCGGCGTCTGCGCCGACTGGTCCTGCGCGATCGTCGGCCGCGTGATCTTCGCGCTGCCGAACGTGCTGCCGACCACGTGCCCGGTGAACGCCTTGAGCGAGTTCTTCACCGTGTACGTGCGCGCCACCGCGGTGCCCAGCGGAGCCGACGCGATGTCGTCCGGGTTGGGCGTGATCGCGGTGCCCAGCGCGGAAACCGTCAGCTTGTACGGCGCGGTGTCCACATCGGACGTCCGCCGCGCCTCCACCGTGATCTCCCAGACGCCCGGCAGCGGGTTGGTCAGCGTGCGGCTGGTCGGCGTGCCGCCGACGCAGCCCGCGCCCGCGTCGGGGTTGTAGCAGTTGGTGGAGGTGTTGCTGTCGACCGGAACGCCGGTCGGGTCGTAGCGCAGGAAGCGCACCTGGCCCTTGCCGGGGTCGCCGCCACCGGTCAGGTCCACCTGGAGCGAGCTCGCACCCTGCGGCACGCGCAGGAAGTAGCTCACCGACTGGTTGCGCGCGATCGTGCCCGACGCGGTGAAGGTGCCCGAGGAGGCGAACTCCGCCGGCGCGAAGACCGTGTTCATGGTCTGCACGTCGACGCCGATCGTCAGCGGGTTGTCCAGGTACAGCAGCGCCGAATGCGCCCCGGCCTTTTTGGGGTTCACCTTGACCTGGAAGGAAACGGGCTTGTTCAGGGGCAAAGACACCAGGGAACCCGAGGAGAATGTTCCGTCGTTGCCCACCCAGCGCGCGAAATACACGACCGGACGAGAAGAACCGGACGTGCGCGTGAGCGTGTACGTACGCGTGTAGGACTTTCCGACGGTCACGCCCTCGCGGTCGTGGATGCCGACGCCGACACCCGGGGTGGGCTTCAGCAGGTTGGACTGCACCGTGTGCACGTCGACCGCGGTGGTCACCGCGTCCGGCTTCGGGTTCAGCGACAGCGCGACCCACGCGGCGGGCACGTTGAACAGCCCGGCGCCCTGTTCGTACGCGCCGATGCCCGGCACGAAACGCGCTGTGGACTTGATCGCCGAACGCAGCGCCGCGACCGGCGGACGCCGGCCGTGGTGCGTCGCCTTGTACGCGCTCACCAGTAGAGCCGCCGCGCCCGTCGCCTGCGGCGAGGCCATCGACGTGCCCTGAAGCATCGCGTACCCGGCGGGCAGCTCGTACGTGCCCGCGACCGGACCCGGTGCCTCCCACCGCGGCACGGTGGAGATCGCCGCGCCGGGCGCGATGATGTCCGGCTTGAAGCCGCCGTCTTCGCGCGGGCCGCGCGAGGAGAACGGGTGCAGCGCCTCGGCCTTCGACACCTTCGAGCCGTAGTTCGACAGCCACGTCTCGCGCGTGATGTACGAGCCGACACTGATCGCGTCCGTGGCCACCGACGGGTCGCCGACGGAGTTCGCGCCCGCGCCGGAGTTGCCTGCGGAGATGAAGATCTGCACGTTGTACTCGGCGATCGTGCGGTTGTAGAGCTCCGCGCGCGCGTTGTTGCCGTCGTTGAGCGCGGGCAAGCCGCCGATGGAGATGTTGATGACGTCGGCGCCGTGGCTCGCGGCGTAGACCACGCCGTCGAGCAGGCCGCTGGAGGTGCACGAGTCCGTGGTGAGACACACCTTCACGGCCATCACGTTCGCACCCGGCGCGGCACCGTCCATCTTGCCGCCGAACAGGTCGTTGCCCGTCGCGATGCCGGCCACGTGCGTGCCGTGCTCGGCGCCCGCGATGCCGATGTTCACGAAGCCCGGCTTGTCGGTCTGCACCACGAACGCCATGCGCTCGGCGCGGCCGGTAGCCGGGTTGTCGGTGCCGAAGTAGCCGACGTCGAAGTTCTTGCCGTAGTCCGACATCGGCTTCTCGTCGGTGAAGTCGCCGTCGCCGTCGAGGTCTACGCGCACCTGCTTGGTGGCGGTGTCGAGCAGTACGCCCCACGAGTCGGCGCGGTCGCCGTCGCGGTTGAGGTCGCCGCCCGTCTCGCTGCCGGCGCCGCCGAGGTCGCCCGCGGTCTCCTTGAACAGGCCGAAGGTGTACGGGCCGCCGGTGGCGGGCGCGGTCCAGTCGCGGCCGTTCGACGCGAAAGTGCCGGTGTAGGTCTGGGTGGACTGCTGCACCCACGTGCCGTCGCCGGAGTTGGTGGCGTTGGCGTTGTACCAGTCGACGATCTTGCGGTCGCCGTGGCTGGTCTTGGCCAGTGCGGGGCTGTCGAGGTCGACGCCGGAGTCGAGCACGGCGACGGTGGTGCCCTTGCCGTCCCAGCCGCCGAAGGTCTGGCCGAACTGCGCGGCGTAGGTGTCGCCGGTGGGCAGGTAGGGGTTCACGCGCGGGGTGTTCTTGCCTGGAGCCGGCTGCGGGATCGGGTTGGCCGCGCCTTCGGGCTTCGGGTCGTCGCGGTGGATGAGGCCGTCGACGTCCACGGCGTTCACCGACTTGAGCTTCGCGGCCTTCTCGGCGTTCGCGACGGGCACGGAGACCTTGACGTAGTCGAGCTTCGCGTCCGTGGACTCGACCACGCCGCCGAGGGCCTTGAGGTCGTTCACGGCGGCGCTCGATCGGCCGCGCTCGGCGGCGACCAGCAGCGTCACGGTGCGCTTGCCGGCCCGCTGGGCTTCGGCGACGAGCGCGCGGTCACCGTCGTCGAGGGTCTTGCCGTCAGTGGCGGTGGGGTTTCCGGGGGAGGAAGGGGGCTGCGCGGCGAGCGCAGCGGGCACCCCGACGGGGGCGACGCCGAGGGCGGTGGCGAGGAGGGTGATCCCGGCCCGCCGTCTCCAGCGTGATCTCTGCTGTGTCATCGGAGCAGTACACAGGTCGGGACCATCCGCATCAATCAGACAGTCAGCCTATCGGCCGCAATTCGGCGTGAGACGAACGGCCTAACCCGAGGGCCTGACAGGACGACCACCCCGAGGATCCCGCGCCCGACGGCCCGACGACGCCACCACCGCAGGAGTCCCGGGGAGACGGCCTGGCAAGGCGACCACCGCAGGGACCCGGGGCGACGACTCGCCAAGGCGACCGCTGCGGGGGTTCGGGGGGAGGCGGCCTGGCAAGGTGACCACTGCGGGGGTTCGGGGGGAGGCGGCCTGGCAAGGCGACCACTGCGGGAATCCCGGGGAGACAGCTTGGCAAGGCGACCACCGCAGGGGCCGGGGAGGCGGCCTGGCAAGTCGACCACCGCGGGGGCCCGGGGAAGACGACTCGCCAAGGTGACCACCGTCGGGGGTCCGGGGGCGAAGCCCTCCGGGCGGGCCCGGGGGTTGCACCCCCGGAGAAACGACGAGCGAGCCCGGTCCGCGCTTCCCGCGGACACAGTCCACCCACTCGCTCGTGGCAACCGAGGGAGTCGAACCCTGCGCGGCTTGTGAAGGCGGCGCCCCTGACCGGCCCTGACCCTGCGGCGGGCGACGGCTGCCGTACTTATCAACAAAGGGGGAGTACCCCCGCATTCCCAGCATCGCACATTCGTCACCCGTTCGGGCAGTGACGGGGTGGCGGTGATCTCGTCGTGCCGGTGATTCCCTTCCCCCGCACCGGACTGGCAGGCTGGGCGGATGGACGATCTCCTCCTCCGCCGGGTGCGGGTCGGGCTGGGCGGCGGCCTCGCCGACGTGCGTGTGAACGACGGCCGCGTGGCCGCCATCGAGGAGCCGGGCACCGGTTCGGGCTTCGCCGCGCGCGTGCTCGACGGCCACGGCGGCACGCTCCTGCCCGGCCTCGTCGACGCGCACGTGCACGCCCTGCAGTGGGCCACCTTCCGCCGGCGCATCCCGCTGGGCGACGCGCGTTCGGCGGCGGAAGCGGTGGAACTGCTGCTGCGGCGGCTGTTGGAGACGTCCGACCGGCCGGGCGACCTCGTCGTCGGCGCCGGTTTCCGTGACGGGCTCTGGCCGGACAAACCGCACAAGGACCTGCTGCAGCGCGCGTTGCCGGGCCGCGCGGTCGCGTTGTTCAGCGCGGATCTGCACACGCTCTGGCTCAGTCCCGCCGCGCTCAAGCTGGTCGGCCGCGATCACCCGACGGGCGTGCTGCTGGAAAACGACTGCATGACCGCCACGGCCGCGCTGCCGTCGGCCTCGCCGGACGTGCAGGACCGCTGGGTCGCCGACGCGCTCAGTGCGGCGGCTTCCCGTGGTGTGACGGGGATCGTGGACTACGAGTACGCGGACACCGTCACCGACTGGACCCGCCGTGTTGCCGCGGCGGCACCGGCGACGCGGGTGTCCTGTGTGATTTCGCGGCTGTTGCTCGACGTCGCTGTTTCCCGCGGCCACCGGACCGGTGACGTGCTGCCGGCCGGCGGCGGGTTGCTGAGCGTGGGGCCGTTCAAGTTGTTCGTGGACGGTTCGCTCAACACCCGCACCGCGTATTGCCACGCCCCCTATCCGGAGTCGGATTCCCCTGGCCTGCTTGAGCTTCCGCCTTCGGAGCTCGAGCCCCTGATGCGGCGGGCGTGGGAAAACGGCCTGGTGCCGGCGGTCCACGCCATCGGCGACAAGGCCAACACCATCGCCCTCGACGCGTTCGCCGCCGTCGGCTGCCCCGGCCGCATCGAGCACGCGCAACTCCTGTCGATCGAGGACATTCCGCGGTTCGCCGGGTTGGATCTCGTGGCGAGCGTGCAGCCCGCCCACCAGCCCGACGACCGCGACGTCGCCGACCGCCACTGGTACGGCCGCACCGACCGCGCCTACGCCTACCGCGCCCTGCTGGATTCCGGCGCTCGCCTCGAAATCGGCTCCGACGCGCCGGTCGCGCCGCTGGACCCGTGGGACGGGGTCGCCGCCGCCGTGGGCCGCACGGACGACGACCGGCCGGCCTGGCATCCGGAACAGGCGATCCCGCTGGCGGACGCGTTGGCCGCGGCTTCGGGCGGACGCCGGGGGATCGCCGTCGGCGACGTCGCCGACTTGATGATCACGGCGGCCGACCCGTCGCACCTGTCCCCGGCGCAGCTGCGGGACATGCCGCTCACAGCGACGATCCTGGCCGGGAAGCCGACTCATCTGGCGTGAGCCGGCAAGCGGGCCGGTGCGGTGCGTCAGCGGGCGGCGCTACCGGCCTGCCAGCCCGAGGCCCACAACCGATCCGGCGTCACCTCACCGCGGAAGAGCTGAGCCGCGCGGGCGGCGAAGTCGGCGAAGGACGTCGGGCGGAGGCCGAGCTCCGAGAACACGGTGGTGTCCACAGTGGACTCCGGGCTCCCCGCGCGGCGGAGGCGGAAGAGCGCGGCGACGTCGTCGGCGAACTCCGCCGGGACTCCGGCCGCCACGACGCGGCGGTGATGCTCCTCGGGGGAGAGGTCGACGTAGCGGATCGGCCGTCCCACGATGCCGGTCAGGATTTCGGCTACCTCCGCCATGGTCAGCGCTTGCGGTCCGGTCATCTCGTGAACGGCCGATTCGTGACCGTCGGAGGTGGCCGCGGCGTAGACGACCTTCGCGATGTCCTCGACGTCGATCGGGGCCAGGCGGGTGGCGCCGAGGGGCAGGGTGAGCTCGCCGTCGGCGAGCATGGTCGGCACTTCTCGCAGGTAGACCTGCATGAACTGGCTCGGCCGCAGGATCGTCCAGGCGATGCCGGACGCGCGCAGGTGCTCCTCGATCCGTGCGTGCAGCCGCGCGAACCGGAAGCTCGAATCCGGGTCTGTGCCCATTCCGGACACCTTCACGACCCGCCGGACACCGCACCGAGCGGCGGCGTCGATCAGGTTGGCCTGCGCTTCGGCCATCCGGCCGTCCGCGCCGGAGATCAGGACAGCCGTGTCGACGCCGTCGAGCGCCGGGCCGAGCGTGTCCGGCGCCAGCAGGTCGCCGTGCACCGTGGAGATGCCGGGCAACGCCGGCAGTGGCCTGCGGACCAGGGCCCGCGCCCGGTGACCCTGCCGGACGAACTCGCGCACGACAGCCGAACCGGTGAGCCCGGTGCCGCCGGTGATGAGGATCATGGGGTGACTCCTTCGTCGATTTTCCCTCTCGATCCCTGTAGACGAAGCGCTGCCCGCGAACTGACTGCGGAATCCACCGGACGTCCGGCGCGTTGCCGGAGTTGTGACGCCGACCACCCTTGACGACTGGATCGACCTCGACGCCCGGCATCGGCCGGAGCTGCTGGGCTACTGCTACCGGATGCTCGGTTCGGCCGTCGATGCCGACGAAGCCGTGCAGGAGACGATGCTGCGGGCCTGGCGTGGGCGCGCCGGCTTCACCGGCGCCGCCAGCCCGCGCGTGTGGCTGTTCCGCATCGCCACGAACGTCTGCCTCGACCAGCTCCGGCGCAGGCCTCGCCGGGAGCACCCCGTCGACGTCACCGCGGCCGGCGACGCGAGTTCGCCGCTCGGCGTGGGGGAACCGGCGAGGTGGGTCGGCCCCGCACCCGATCGCTGGCTCCTGTCGCCGGGCCCCGACCCAGCGGAAACCGTGGTGCGGCGCGAATCGGTGCGCCTCGCCTTCGTCGCCGCCCTGCACACGCTCTCCGCACCGCAGCGCGCGACGCTGATCTTGCGTGATGTCCTGAAGTTCAGCGCGGACGAGACGGCGGGGCTCCTCGGCATCACCGTGGCCGCCGCGAACGGGCTGCTGCGCCGCGCGCGGGGGCGCCTCGCCGAGCGCCCGGCGCCGGCGGCCGGACTCACCGACTCCCAGCGCGCGCTGCTCGCCCGGTTCGTCGAGGCCTTCGAACGCTACGACGTGCCCGCCCTCACCTCTCTGCTCCACGAGGACGCCACGCTCGCCATGCCGCCCTACGGCCTCTGGCTCGCCGGCCGGGCCGAGATCTCGCGGTGGTTCCGGCGCGAGGACAGCCCGTGCCGTGCGTCAAGGCTCGTTCCGATCGAGGCGAACGGCTCGCCCGCTTTCGCGATCTACCACGAAGACGGCGGCTTGCGGGCCTTCGCGGTGCTGGTCGTCGAGGTGGCCGGCGACCGGGTCGCCGCGCTCGAGGCGCACCTCGAGCCGCGGCTGTTCGGCCTGTTCGGGCTCCCGGCCGAGCTCGCCGTGGCTCAATCGCCGTGCGGGTCGGAGGCGTTGACGGCGGCGACGACCTGGTCGTAGTCGCCGCGGGCTTCGCCGTAGCGGAGGAACTTGACGCGCTCGACCTGGATCTCGCGGGCGTCCGGCTGGGTCTCGATGAGGTTCATGACCTCGCTGACGAACTCGTCGAGCGGCTGGGCGTGGTCGTTGCCGGCCTGGCCGGGCAGCAGGTCCGTCTGCACGGACGGCGGTTCGAGTTCCAGGACCTTCACCGACGTGTCGGCCAGCTGCAGGCGCAGCGATTCGCTGAGCATGTGGATGGCGGCTTTCGACGCGTTGTAGCTCGGCGTCACCTTCAGCGGTGTGAAGGCGAGACCGGAGGAGACGGTCATGATCGTCGCATCGGGGCGAGTCTGCAGGTGCTCCACGAAGGCGGCGATGAGGCGGATCGGGCCGAGCACGTTGGTGGTCACGACCGATTCCGCCGACGCGAGGAACGACTCGGGCCGGTGCCAGTCCTCCACGCGCATGATGCCGGACATGGTGACCAGCACGTTGAGGTCGGGGTGGTTCGCGAGCACCTCCTTGGCGGCGGCGTCGATGCTCGCGGGGTCGGTGGTGTCGATCCGCACGGTGTCGAGCCCGGGGTGCCGCACCGCGATCTCGCGCAGCAGCTCCGTGCGGCGGCCGCCGATGATCACGGTGTTGCCCTTCGCCTGCAGCTCGAGCGCGAGGGCCAGGCCGATGCCGCTGGTCGAGCCGGGGATGAAGACGGTGTTTCCGCTGATGTCCATGTCACGACTTTCGCGCTTCGCCAGGCTGAGGTGCAGAGACCGCTCATCGGGGGATCGGCGATCCCTGGTTCGCGCCCGGCGTGAGCCGGATACTGAGTGTCATGGATCGTTCGACACTGGCGGAGTTCCTGCGCCGTCGCCGGGAGGCGCTGCAACCCGAGGACGTCGGCCTGCCCGCGGGCGCGCGTCGTCGCGCTCCCGGGCTGCGGCGTGAAGAGGTCGCCTCGCTGGCCGCCATGTCCACCGACTACTACACCCGGCTCGAACAGCAGCGCGGTCCGCAGCCGAGCGAGCAGATGCTCGCGTCGCTGGCCCGCGCGCTGCGCCTGGACGCCGGCGAGCGCGACTACCTGTTCCAAATCTCCGGCCGCAACGCGCCTTCGGCCGTCGCCGTTGCCACTCACGTCGCGCCGGCGTTGTTGCGGGTCCTCGACCGGCTCGACGACACGCCCGCGCTGATCCTGTCGAACCTCGGCGAGGTCCTCGTGCAGAACCGCTTCGCCGACACCCTCTACGGCGACCACTCCCACCACACCGGCCTCGCCCGCAGCGGCATCTACCGCTGGTTCACCGACCCCGCCGAACGCCTCATCTACCCGGCCGCCGACCGCGCCCGCCAGAGCCGCGCCCAAGTCGCGGGCCTGCGCGCCGCGTACGGCTCGATGGGGCCGCAATCCCGCGCCGGCGAGCTGGTGCGGGCGTTGCAGCAGGAGAGCGCGGAGTTCGCCGAGCTGTGGGAACGGCACGAGGTGGCGAGGCGGTTCGAGGACCACAAAACGTTGATCCATCCGCAGCTGGGTCCGATCGAGGTGGATTGCCAGGCGTTGTTCACGGAGGACTGGTCGCAGTCGCTGCTGGTGCTCACGGCAGCGCCGCGGACGGAGGCGGCGGAGAAGATCCAGCTGCTCGGAGTGCTGGGGCACGAGCAGTTCCCCGCTCCGGCTCGCTGATCGGTTCGCGGTCCGTGTCCGTGGTTTTCGAGGATGTCGCCCGTTGAGGTTTCGCGCGGCTGAGTGATCCCCGCACGCCGGTGGCGGGGCCGGTGGTGGTGAAGTCCGCCGTGGTGCTGGGCGGGAGCGTCGCGGGCTGCTCGCGGCACGGGCGCTGGCGGACCACGCCGAGGAGGTCGTGGTGCTGGAGCGCGATGACCCTGGGCCCGGCGCACGGCCGGGGGCGTCGCGGGGGTCGCAGACGCACGTGCTGCTGCCGGCCGCGCTGCGCCAGCTCGAACGGTGGTTCCCCGGCTCACCCGGAAAGCCGTGGCGGCCGGGGCGAGGCTCGCGCCGGCCCGCTTGCGCAGCACGTATTCCGACGGCGTGCGCAAGATCGTCGGCTCGGACACGGACATGCTCAGCAGCAGCCGGCCGTTCCTCGTAGCGCAAATCCGGGAGCACACGGTGGCGTCGCCGAATGTCCGATCGGTCGTCGCGCGCGTGACGGGGCCGGAGTTCTCGGACACCGCGGTCACCGCCGTCCAGTGCAAGGGTGGACGGAAGGAAGCCGATTTCATCGTCGACGCCATGGGCCGCTCCAGCCGCCTCGGCGACTGGCCGCGGACGGCCGGCCGGGAGCAGCCGCCGATGACCCGCATGCGGATCGACCTGAACTACACCACCGCCGTGCTGCGCCGGACCGGTGAGCAGCCCGAGGCCCGCGCGGGCGTGTCGATGCACTCGCCGGGCGACCCGTCGGGCATCGCGGCCGCCGCCCTGTGCCAGATCGAGGACGACCAGTGGATGGTCACGCTGTCGGGCTACCTCGACCAGCGCCCGGGCTGCACGCCCGAGGACTTCGTCCACCTGTGCCGCACCGCGCTGCCCGGCGAGTTCGGCGCGATCGCCGCCGACGAGATGCTCGGCGGCATCACCACCTACCGCCACGCCGACAGCCGCCGCCGCGAGTTCCACCGCCTGCGCCGCTTCCCCGCGCGGCTCGTGGCCACCGGTGACGCCGTCGCGTCCTTCAACCCGATCTACGGCCAGGGCATGTCCTGCGCCGCCCTGCACGCTTCGTGCCTTTCGGAGTACCTGCGCAGTGGCCCTGATCTGGCCGCGCCGGCCCACACGTTCTTCGCCCTTCAACGCGTGATCGTCGACGCCGCCTGAGGCCTCTCCACGGTCGGCGACCTCGAACTGCCCCATGTGGACGGCCCCTACCCCCGCGGCTATCGCCTGCAGAAGCGGGCGATCGGGCAGATCGTGGCGGCGTCGGTGTTCGAGCCGGAGATCGCGCGCCGGTTCGACGAGGTCGCGTATCTGCTGGCGCACCCGGCGACGTTGGCTCGGCCGGGGACGTTGGTGCGGTCGATCGTGGCCAACAGGCGCGGGTGAGAGCCGGCGCGGTCACCGCCGGAGCTCGGCGCGGACCAGGAGAGCGTCGTGGTCGGTGTAGGTCGTCGGTTCGATCTCCGCACGGGGCGCCGCGAGGGTGCCGTAGGAGTGCTGGATGCCGGGGTCCTTGGCGGCGGCCGCGTCGGTCAGCGTCCACTGGCCCTGCGGCGCGCACGAAGCGTGCCGGTTGACGTCACCGGCGAAGATGGTCGGCCGGTGCCGGGCGGCGAGCACCGCGGTCAGCTCGGTGCACTGGACGGAGTTCGTCGTGCCGGGGGCCTCGCCGTCGGTCGACAGGTGGCTGGTGCAGACGTCCACTCCGCGCGCGGTCGTCACGCAGAGCCAGCGGCGCTGCTCCACGCCGCTGAACACGGAGTACGGTGCGTCCTGGGAGGCGCGGATCGTGTCCTTGGTCAGCACGGCGTTGCCGAAGAACCCGCGGCCTTCCGGTGTCTTGCAGGCCAGCGGGGCGCCGTTGTAGATCACCGTGGCGAACCGGTAGTGATAGCGGGTGCGCGCGGCGACCTGGGCCACGTCGCCGCTGCACGCCTCGTTGAGGGTGACCGCGTCGACGTTGTTCGCCTTGATCTTGGCTACGACCTCGTCGACGATCTTCGGGTACTCGGTGCCGGGGTAGCAGCCGGCGTAGCCGCTGGAGCAGACGTTCATCTGCAACAGCGAGTACGGCGACCGCCCGTGCCCGGCCTCGGTGGCACCGGCGGTGGCGAGGGGGGACAGCAGCCCGAAGGCCAGCAGACAGAACAGCACAGTGCGCAGACGCGCAGCGAAACGTTGGGTCACGAGCAGATTCTGCGGCCCGGGCCGGGCCACCCGAAGACCTCTCGGCAAGAGTTCACCGGGTGGACGTCCGGCGGGCAACCTTCATACCGGAGTTGGGCGCCTTCCGTTGCGCCACTACGGTTTCTCGCGATCGCGGACACCACCGAGGCCGCGCCGGCGGCTTCCGTCACCCACCTCCGCGTCAGCCCCGCCCCGCGGGCCGGGGCAGGTCGAGGTGCTCGCGCAGAGTCGACCCGGTGTACTCCGTGCGAAAGCGGCCCTTCGCCTGAAGCAGCGGCACCACGTGGTCGACGAAGGTGGTCAGCTCGTAGGGGAGGGTGGAGCCCATGATCGTGAAGCCGTCGACCGCGCCCGCGTCCTGCCAGGTGAGGATGTGGTCGGCCAGCTGCTCCGGCGTGCCGACGAAGTGGTACTGACCCGCACCGCTTTTCATGGCCGAGGTCAGCTCTCGCAGCGTCGCGGTCGGCTCGGCGCGGCCCGCCTCGACGAGCTGCGCCGCCCGGCTCGACGCCGCCGGCGCGTCGAGCAGCTCCGCGGGCAACGGCGCGTCCGGGACGAACGCGTCCGGATCGAGCCCGGCGGTGTAGAGCACGTTCTGCCACCGGAACTCCTCGCTGGACAGCTCCTCCAGCCGTTGGGCCTTTTCCTGCGCGGCAGCCTCGGTATCGCCGAGCGTGATCATCAACGCGGGCAACACCAGCACCTGCTCGGGCGCCCGCCCGACCGCCGCGGCCTGCGCGTGCAGATCGGTGCGGAACTTCACGGCCGCCTCCAACGACGGCGGCCCCGAGAACACCAGCTCCGCGAACCGCGCCGCCAACCCGATCCCCGCCGACGACTGTCCCGCCTGCACGAGCACCGGCCACCCCTGCGGCGACCGCGGGAACGGCAGGATGCCCTCGACGTCGTAGAACTCCCCGCGGAACCGCGGCGCGTGCAGCTTCGCGCGGTCCGCCCACACGCCGTCGGGCCGATCGCCCACGAGGGCGCCGTCCTCCCAGCTGTCCCACGCCCGCGTGACGACGTCGACGAACTCGTGCGCCCGCGCGTACCGGTCGGCGTGATCGGGGTGCGCGGCCTCGCCGAAGTTGGCCGCCGCCAGCGACGTCACGGTGGTGACGATGTTCCACCCCGCCCGGCCCCCGCTGAGGTGATCCAGCGTCGCGAACCGCCGTGCCAGCTCCCACGGCTTGTTGTACGTGGTGGACCCCGTGCCGATCAGCCCGATGTGACTGGTGACCGCCGCCAACGCGGACAGGACGGAGATCGGATCGAACTGCGTCTGCGGCAAGTGCGCCACCCGGTACTCGGGGATGGCGATGTTGTCGGCGAGGAAGATCGTGTCCAGCAGACCGCGCTCGGCCGTACGGGCGATGTCCGCGTAGTACGGCAGGCCGAGGACCCCACGTACGTCGTCGTCGACGACCCGCCACGCTGATTCGTGGTAGCCGTTGGGCCAGATGAAGGCGTTGAAGTGCAACGGTCGCGCGCTCATGAGCTGGGCTCCTCAAGCAGTGTTGTCACGGGCGTTGTGGTTCCGGCTCACCGCGGCGGCTCACAGCTTTCGGCGAGCGGTTTCGGGCCGGCCGTGTGGCGTGGCGGCTGGGGGCAGTTTGGCTGGGGTTGCCGGGGGTGGGGTTGTGGGCGGGTGCTCTCGCCGCTTTGGGGTGGCCGGGTTCGGTGGCCTGGCCGCACCTCGCCGCAGCTGCCGAGCGGTTTCGGGTTGGCCGTGTGGCGCGGCGGTTGGGGGCGGCTTGGCTGGGGTTGCCGGGTTCGGTGGCCCGACCGCACCTCGCCGCAGCTGCCGTGCGGTTTTGGGTTGGCGGTGTGGCGTGGCGGCTGTGGGCTGCTGGTCGGTGGGGTTGTGGGCGGGTGCCCTTGCGGCCATGGGGCGGCTGGTTCGGTGGCCTGGCCGCACCTCGCCGCAGCTGCCGTGCGGTTTCGGGTTGTACGTGTGGCGTGGTGGCTGTGGGCAGCTTGGTCGGTGGGGTTGCGGGCGGATGCTCTCGCCGCCTTGGGGTGGCCGGGTTCGGTGGCCCGACCGCACTTCGCCGCAGCTGCCGTGCGGTTTCGGGTGGTCGTGCGGCGTGGCGGGCTGTGGGCGGCTTGGTCGGTGGGTTTGTGGGCGGGTGCCCTCGCCGCCATGCGGCGGCCGGTTCGGTGGCCCGACCGCACCTCGCCGCAGCGGCAGGTTTGTCGGGGTGGGTGGGGTCGTAGCGGTTGGGTTGTGGTGGGTACTGCTGTGGTTGGTTGGGGTGTGGTGGCCTGATCGCACCTCGCCGTAGCCGCAGCCGCAGCCGCAGCCGTGGGTGTGGTGCTTGGGCTTGCGGGCGCCAGCGCCACCGCAGTCGGCTGGGCGGCTTCCCTTCGACCGTTCGACGCGGCGCCCGTGCCTCGCTGCGGCCGTCGGGCCGTTCGGGCGGGTTCGCCAGGGCCTCGCCCGGGTCGCAGCAGCGGCTGGGGCCCCTCCACCCCGTGGCGTCCGGGCCACAGAGCGGAGGGAACGACCGCAACCCGACCCGCCATACCGAAACCTCAGGCCAGGCCCTGCTGCTTCAGCCAGTCCTTCGCCACGTCGGCGGCCGGCTCACCGTCGGAGTCGACGCGGCTGTTGAGGTCGCGCAGCTCGTTGGTGGTCAGCTTCGCGCTGACGGCGTTGACCGCCGCCGCGAAGTCCGCGCCCCGCTCGTCGAGCACCTTCTGGCTCACCGCCGGCACGACGTTCTCCGTCGGCTCGATCCCGAGGTCGTCCTTCAGCACCACGTACTTCGAGTCGCCGGCGACCGGGCTCACCGAGTCGACCGGGATCACGGTCGCGCCACCCGAGTCGAGCTCCTGCACCCGCGGGCCGATTTCCTGCACGGTCTTGAATGTCGCGTTCGTGAGCTTGTACACGTCCTGGAAGCCCTTGAAGCACGGCAGCCGCGTCTCGCACTCCGGACCGCCCGCCATCACGACCTTGTTGAGCTTCTTCAAGTCGCCGATCGTGGAGATCCCCTTGGACTTCGCAAGGTCGGCCTTCACGATGTAGACGTCCTTGTCCTCGGCCGGCGCGTAGTTCAGCAGGCCGATGCCCTCGGGCTTGAACAGCTCGGCCAGCTGGCTGTGCTCACCGGCCGCGTCCTTCACCGCGTCCTTGCCGAAGCCCGTCGCGATGGCCGCGCCCTGGTACTCCGGCACGAACTGCAGCTCACCCTTCTTCAGCGACGGGTAGATCAGCTCGCGTGAACCCAGGTTCAGCTTGCGCGTGACCGGGTAGCCCTTCGCCTCCAGCGCGCCCGCGTAGAGCTCCGCGAGGATCTGGCTGTCGGTGAAGTTGAACGACGCCACCACGATCGGCGCGCCGCCCTTGCTCTGCGCAGCCGGCTGGTCACTGCCGCCGCCACCGCACGCCGTGAGGCCGAGCGCCGCCACGGCCAGCAGCGCCCCCGCTCGGATGGTCCGGGTCCAGCGCACGTGCCCACACTCCTCGGTTCGAGAACGGTCTTGGTGACCGATCATTGGGACCCTATAGACGGGTACCGACAGAAACCACATCGTGGGAATCACATGGGGCCGACGTCTGCTGTGGACAGCGGTCATTCCCGATTCACGGCCAGAAATATCGGTCCGAAAGGTCATGCGAGCCGATAGGTTGATCACGTGACGAGTTACGCGATCGTGGGGTCCGGCTGGCGCGCGGAGTACTTCTGGCGGCTCGCGGACGAGCTCGACTGCATCGGCGTGGTGTCGCGCAGCCCCAAGGAGCTGCCGGTGCCCGTGTTCACCTCGCTCGACGAGTGTCTCCGGCGCAAGCCCGACTTCGTGGTGACGTCGGTGCCGTGGCACGTTACGCCGGGCCTGATCCGGGAGCTCGTGGGCCGCGGCGTGCCGGTGCTCGCGGAGACGCCGCCCGCGCCCGACCTGGACGGTCTCCGGGCGCTGTGGCACGACGTCGGCGAGAGTGGTCTGATCCAGGTCGCCGAGCAGTACAGCCGGATGCCCGCCCACGCCGCCCGCATTGCGCTGGCCCGGTCGGGCGTCATCGGCGACATCACGCGCGTCGACGTGTCCTCCACTCACCAGTACCACGCCGTGTCCTCGATGCGGACCTTCCTCGGCGCCGGCCGCGGCCCGGTGGAGGTGCGGGCCACGCGGACCACCGCTTTGCTGGCCGACCCCCTGTCACGCGCGGGTTGGGCCGACGTCGTCGAGACCAAACCCGCAGTGACGACGTTCGCCACGGTGGTCTTCGCGGAGGGCCTCGGCGTCTACGACTTCACCGACAACCAGTGGCACAACCAGCTCCTGCACCGCCGCCTCCTCGTCCGCGGCACCCGCGGCGAGCTGGCCGACCAGGACGTCCTGCGGCTGACCGGCGACCGCACCATCACCCACACCCCGATCGTCCGCCGCCAGACCGGCTACGACCTCGACCTCGACGGCTTCGACACCGACCACCTCACGTTCGGCTCCGAGGTCCTCTACCGGAACCCGTACCAGGGCCGCCGCTGGAACGACGAGGAGATCGCGATCGCCACCCTGCTGGCCGACACGGGGGCTTGGGTCCGCAGTGAGGGGCCGGCGCCGTATCCGCTGGCGGACGGGATCGAGGACCACCGGATCGCGCTGGCGATCGAGGAGGCCGCGGATCGGGACGCGGTGGTGAGGACGGAGCCGGAAGCCTGGCACTGAGCCGGGAGTCGCGAGGCCGTGGTTGGCGGTGCCCTCCTCGACCGGGCAGCTTCTCGCCTTGGCGAACCCCGGCTGCGGCGCGAAGCGGCCCGACAGCCAGCGGAAGTCGCTGCTGCCGTCGAGGAAGATCTCGCCGAGCAGTTCGTCGCCACGCAGCAGGCGCCACGTTGCCCTGGGGGCGGAAGACGCCTGACAACGCTGCCAGTGGTCTGCACCACCGGAACCGATTCAGCACCGTGGTGAAACCCCCACTGGTACGCCCGGTGGATTGACGAAACCCCACCTAACGGGCAAAGATCGTAGACACCCCGATCTGACAACGTTGTCACGCCGAAAGGAACGCGATGAGAGCGCGGAAACGCGTGTTCGCCGCCTTGGTGCTCGCCAGCGCCGTGGCCACAGCGGCCACCACCACGGCAGCCACAGCCCAGGCCCAGCAAGGGCCGAAGTTCGCCGACGACCCCACCACGCTCGTCGACACCAGTATCGGCAACAACGGCGACGGGACGACGTTCCCGGGCGCCGCGGTGCCGTTCGGCATGGTTCAGCTGAGCCCCGACACCCAGCTGAACCAGTACGCCTCCTACGACTACAAGCAGGACACCATCCTCGGCTTCAGTCACACGCACCTCTCGGGCGTCGGCTGTCAGACGATGGGCAACTTCCGCTTCATGCCGACCACCGGCGCCGTCACGTCGTCGGATCCGGCGCAGTACGGCGCGAAGTTCAGCCACGCCAACGAAACCCGCGCGCCCGGCTACTACGGCGTGAAGTTCGACAACGGCATCCAGGCCGAGCTCACCGCGACGCAGCGCACGGGCCAGCACCGCTACACCTACCCCGCCGGCTCGGGACCCGAGAACGTGCTCATCGAGGTCGGCCAGAGCAACGGTTCGACCTACGCCGGCGACGTCCACGTGGTCGGCGACGACACCGTCGAAGGCTGGCTGCAGGGCGGCAACTTCTGCGGCGAGACCGGCAAGGAGCGCTACCGGATCTTCTTCAGCGCCAAGTTCGATCGCACGTTCCAAAACTTCGGCACCTGGACCGACGGCACGATCACCCCGAACCAGCGCGACGCCTCACGCGGCACCCAGCGCGCCGGCGCCTACTTGACGTTCGACCCCAATCAGAGTCGCGACGTCGGCGCGTCGGTCGGCCTGTCCTACACCTCGGTCGACGGCGCCCGCCTCAACCGCAAGGCCGAGCAGCCCAAGTCGTTCGACAAGGCGCGTTCACAAGCGCACAACACCTGGCAGGACGAGCTCAACCGCATGCGGGTGGCTGGTGGAACAACACCAGACCAGCGTACGTATTACACCGCGCTCTACCACTCGCTGCTGCACCCGTCGATCGGGTCCGATGTGGACAATCGCTACCGCGGCTTCGACGATCAGGTGCACAAGGCGGATTCGACGTACTACCAGATGTTCTCGCTCTGGGACACCTACCGCTCGCAGAACCAGCTCGTGGCGCTGCTGCATCCGGACAAGGCCGCCGACATGGCGAAATCCGTGTTGCACATCTACCAGGATGGTGGCTGGTTACCACGCTGGGGCCTCGGCAACAGCGAGACCAACGTGATGTCCGGCGACCCCATCACCCCGTGGGTCGTGGACATCTACAACCGCGGCCTGCTCGACAACCGCACCGCGCGCGGCCTGTTCGACGCGCTCTGGAAGAACGCCAACGAGGTCCCCGCCGACCAGTCGATCTTCCGCGGCCGCGACGGCAACCCCAGCTACGTCCAGAACGGCTGGGTCGCCTACCAGAACCTGCCCGGCTACAAGTTCGGCGACAGCCGCCAGGCCGGCTCCGCCACGCTGGAGTACGCGCTGGGTGACTGTTCGCTTTCCACCATGGCGGCGGGACTGGGTTACCAGGACAAGGCGAAAACTCTCGCGTCGCGCTGTGACAATTTCACCAAACTCTGGGACCCGACGATCACCTCCCAGGGCTTCAACGGTTTCCCCGTCCCGAAGAACGCCGACGGCTCCACCGTCGGCAACCCTGACCCCACCCAGACCAACGCCTTCCACGAGGGCACGGCCTGGCAGTACCAGTGGATGGGCCAGCAGGACCCGCAGACCCTCTTCGGGCTGATGGGCGGCGCCGGGCAGGCCGAGCAGCGGCTCGACAAGTTCTTCGACATGCCCACCGTGCTCACCGACCCGGCGAAGGCCGCCGCGGACTCCTGGGTGACGGGCGCCTACGACTACCACAACAACTTCGCGTTCAACCCCAACAACGAGCCCGACTTCGCCGCCCCGTGGATGTACACGTGGACCGGCGCGCCGTGGAAGACGTCGGCCGTGCTGCGCGCCATGCGCACGCTCTTCACCGACAACGTCTACGGCATGCCCGGTAACGACGACCTCGGCGCCACCTCGTCGCTGCTCGTCTTCGCCATGGCGGGGATCTTCGAGGCCCAGCCCGGCTCCGCGACCTACGTGATCACCGCGCCCATGTTCGACAAGGTCGAGATCCGGCCCGAGCACGGCCGCACGATCAGCATCGAGGCCCCGGGCGCCAGCGCTTCGAAGCTGCAGTACGTGTCCTCGGTCAAGACCGACGGCCCGGGCAACGGCGGCAAGCTGCGGCAGAGCTGGTTGTCGCACAAGGACCTGCTGCGCGCGGGAACCATCAAGATTCAGCTCTCGGACACCCCGACGAGCTGGGGCGTCAACGCCGGTCCGCCGGCGGTGGCGCGCGCCTGACAAGTCCGGGGTTGCGGTCCAACAGGGCCGCAACCCCGGGCTTCAGCGCTGCTTCTGTGGCAGGGCTTCAGTGCTTCGCTTGCAACGCGCGGAGGACGCCCTGCCACGCTTCGCGCGAGACGGTGAGTTGTCCCGCTTCGCGATTCTTGGTGTCCCGGACACCGATCTCTTCCGAGACAGCGATCTCGACGCAGTTGGAATTATCCATACTGTAGGACGACTTCCGCCACTGAGCAGCCTGCATGTTTGCCCTCCGCCTACGTCGCTGCCTCCGCGATCATCGCGCGGCTGGCCTCCTCGCTCAATGCCTCTCCGGCGAGAAGCTTAGCAAGTGCAAGATAGGGACCCCAATCCTTATCGCTGCTGAGGAACGAGGTCGTGCTGTACTGCTCCAGGAGGACAATCGGATTTCGATGGTCGTATTCGTAAACAACGAATGACCCGGCCATGCCGGGATGGAATCTTGGTTGGCGTGGCAACACTCGCAGGCTGATGTTGGGTCGCTCGGACATGGCCAGCAGGTGGTCCATCTGATCGGACATGACCCAATCCGGGGCAATCGGCTCATCAATGGCATGGGTGCCGACAATGGCAAGGTATTTGATCGGGTCGCGTTCGGTGAGGATCTTTTGCCGGTTCAGGCGTACTCGTATTCGGGCATCGATTTGGTCGGCATTGAGTCGTCCTTCGAAAAGTGTGCGAGCATAATCCGGAGTTTGCAACAGCCCGGGAATGACGTTGAGAGACCAATCGGTGATCGTGCTCGCGCCCTGCTCGTATTGCAGGAGTGTAGTCAATTCCGGAGTCAGTTCGGCTTGTCCGGCCGCCATCCAGTTCGGATCGCGCAGATGTCGGGACAAGTCCATGATCCGGCGCTTCGGCTCGCCGATCACCCGCAAGTAGCCCAGCAGGGTAGCCACGTCCTCGGTGGACGGCATGCGGGTTCCGGCTTCCCAGTGCGCAACGAGACTCGGGTTCAGGTCGAGTGCCCGCGACAGTTCGCGAAGGCCGAACTTCTTCGCTTCGCGCACTTCGCGCAGCGCCGCACCCAGCGCCACTGCGCGCGGGGTGCCAGAAGGCTTGGTCATGGGCGTCATCATACGTATTCGGATGATCACCCGGGCCGCGCTTGGCGTTTACCGGCGTTGACAGAAGGCTGTGTTCAGCACGTTGCTGAATAGGGGAGACCGCTGTGTTGAGATGGCAGCAGGCCGAGGGTAAACGGCACGCCCTCGAAGGGCCTTTCGCGCCGCGTCCGGAGGAATCGTTCGTCGCGTTGTGCGGGGTGGAGGTGACCGTCGCGCGGGACGACGTTCCGCAGCTCGGCGGGAATTGGTTCGATCCGACGTGTGTGGTGTGTTCGTCGGCGTGGTTGAGTCGGACGTGAACGACACCTTGCTCCTCGATCGGATCCGGGATCTGCACGCTTCACTGGGCGCGGATCTGGCGTTCCTGGCGCGCACGTTCGAGGAAGACCTGCCCCGCCCCGACGCGCTGCGCGACCTCGGCGAGCGGCTGCTCGACCTGGGCGGTGCGCTCGTGGCGAGGTCGGACGAGCTGAACGCGGCCATACTCGCCGTGCTGCCGCCCGACGGGTGGCTGCCCGAGGCCGGCACGCGCCGCCACGTGATCGGGGTGGTGCACCAGGTGGGGCCGAGGCCGTTGCGGTGCGGGAACGTGTTCCTGGCGCTGTGCGGTTCGGCGTGTTACCCGTTCTACGGCCGCGACGCCACGAACCGCGCGGCGCGCCACGAAAGGTGCGAATCGTGCCAAGTCTGGCAGGGATCCTCCTGACGGGTGCCCACGGGCGCCCGACCCGAGCGTGACCGGCGGTTTTCGTGTTGGCTGGACCGATGGCGGAGCCGAACCAGGAGAACCAGCAGAACCAGGAGAAGACCAGCACTGACCGGCTGTTCCGGATCGCGATCGCGCTCAAGGGGCTCGACGGCGCGGTGCAGCTGGTCGGGGCGCTGATTCTGGCGTTCATCCCGTCGACGGTGGTCACGGGCTTCACCCACGCCGTGATCACGCGCGACCTGCTGGGCGACCCGTCGGGCACGCTCGCCCACCACTTGGAACTGGCGACCGAGCACTTCGTGAGCGGTGGCACGAAGACGTTCGCGGTGGCATACCTGCTGGCCCACGGCGTGATCAAGCTGCTGCTGGTGTGGGCGCTCGCGCGCAAGTGGATGCGGGCGTACCCGGTGGCGATGGTCGTGCTGGGCGCGTTCGTGGTCTACGAGGTGTACCGGGCGATCAACACGCATTCGATCGCGCTGCCGTTCTTCGCGGCGCTCGACGCGGTGATCATCGTGCTCGTGTACCGCGAGTACCGGCAGCTGCGCCGGGAACGCGCCCGTCAACGTGAGTCAGACGGCCCTGGTTCGGGCGGCTCGGATTCGGGCAGCGCGGATTCAGGCAGCTGAGGGAAATCGCTCGGTGACGATGGCGGCCACGTCCACCTCCGGCTGTTCGACGAAGAGCGCGGTGGCGTTGTCGGTACCGCCGAGGGTGATGGCTGCCTCGACGAGCGCCGCGGCGCCGCGCTCGGGGTCGGCCAGGATCTCGTCGATGGTCGCGGGCGGGAGGACCTTGTGCACGCCGTCGCTGGTGAGCAGCAGCCCTCTGCCGACGACCTCCGCGGTGCCGATCTCGTCGGGCTTCGTGGTGCGCACGCTCGTGGTGACCATGTGCTCCATGCGCGAGGAGTACGGCTGGTGGCGCGCGCGGAAGTACTCGGCCAGCGTGTGATCGGTGGTGAGCTTGCGGATCATGGTGCCGTCCCAGGCGTATGCGCGGGAATCGCCGACCCACGCGATGCGGTAGCCGCCGGGGAAGGGCATGGCGACCACGAGCACGGCGTCGCCGGTGCCACCGAGCTCGCGCAGGGCGCGCTGGGCGTTGAGGATCGCGGCGACGGGTCCGCTCTGCACGGGCGTGCGCGCGGCGGCCGCCGCGGCGGTCTGGGCGGCGCGGCCGGCGCCGGGGTCGTCGCCGACGCCGTCGGCGAGTGCGAAGGTGATCCCGGGCGCGCCGGCGAGGGCGTAGGCGCTCACGGCGTCGGCGTTGCGCTCGCGTGGGCCCTGGGCGCTGGCGGTGTGCCAGCGTGGGTATCCGGCCATCGTGACCTCCCCGGTATTCGCGGCTTCCCCCTGCACTTTCCAGAATGCGCTCGTTTCCTGGGAACAGACTGAGACCCGGCTGTTTTTCCCCTGTTGGCCTAAACCACCGCTTCACACGCTGCGCCGAACACGCCGAAGGCCACCTCGCCCTGCTGGGCGAGGTGGCCTTCCCGCTCGGGCTACTTCGTGAGGTCGTAGACGGTCGAGTTGCCGACGGTGGTGGCGGTGAAGTTCGCCGCGACCCACTCGGTGATCTCACTGGAGCCGCCGCCGGGTCCGCCGCCGCGGCCGCCGTCGACGTAGTAGGAGACCTGGCCGTTCGCCACGTACTGCTGGAACTGCGCCAGTGTGGGCGTCGGGTCGCTGCCGTCCCAGCCGCCGATGCCGATCACGGACCTGCCGCTGGCGAGCTCCAGGCTCGCGGCAGACTGGGAACCGGTGGTCGCGGCGGCCCATTTCGTGGTGGTCTTGGCCAGCAGCGCGGTGAGCTCGCTGCTCGTCTGCTCCACACCTGGACCGCCGCCGAACCCGCCGAACCCGCCGACGCCTCCGGTGCTCGGGCCGGACGTCGGGATCGAGCCGGTGTGGGGCTGGGCGGCCGTTTCGACGGCGTAGGCGGCGGTGCCGAGCCCGAGCGTCAGCACGCTCGCGGCGGCCAGGGTCACCAGCGCCTTGCGCACCGGGGGCACGCCGAGGACCACGACCGTCGCGACGAGAACGCCCAGAACCACGATGATCCACCGCAGCGCGGGGAACCAGCCGGGTGTGCGGTCGAGGAGGATGAAGCTCCACACGGCCGTCACGGCGATCATCGCACCGAGCACCACCCGCGCCGCGGTGTTCGCCCGGCCGCGCCACAGGGCATGGCCGGAAATCGCGACCACGGCGGCGATCGCCGGGGCGAGCTGCACGGAGTAGTACGGGTGCACGATGCCGCTCATGAGGCTGAACACCAGGCCCGTGACGAGCAGCCAGCCACCGCAGAGCAGCAGGGCCGCGCGGGTGCGGTCGGTGCGGGCGGCGCGGCGGGTGAACCAGAGGCCGGCGACGAGCCCGATGATCGCGGCCGGAAGCAGCCACGACACCTCCGTGCCGAAGCTGGCGCCGAACATGCGGCCCAGGCCGCTGCTGCCGCCGAACATCGTGTTGGCGCCGCCCGCGCCGCCGAACCCGCCGCCACCGCCCGGGCCCTCGCCGCCGAAGATGCGGCTGAGGCCGTTGTAGCCGAGGGCGAGTTCGAGCAGGCTGTCGGCGGTGGAGCCGCCGATGTAGGGGCGCGAGGCCGTGGGCCAGATCTCGACGAGCGCCACGAACCACCCGGCGGACACGATCACCGCGAGGCCCGCATACAGCAGGTGCAGCACGCGTTTGCCGGGCGACGTCGGCGCGGCCACGAGGTAGGCGAGCGCGAACGCGGGCAACACGGTGAAGGCCTGCATCATCTTCGTCAGGAAGCCGAACCCGACGGCGACCCCGGCGAGTGCCAGCCACATCGGGCTCGCCTTCTCCACTGCGCGCACGGTGAAGTACGCGGCGGCGATGAGCAGGAGCACGAGCAGGGCGTCGGGGTTGTTGAAGCGGAACATCAGTGCGGCCACGGGCGTCAGCGCGAGACCTGCGCCGGCGAGGAGGCCGGGGACGGGACCGGAGACGCGGCGGACCGTGAGGTAGAGCAGGCCGACGGACGCGACGCCCATGAGCGCCTGCGGGGCCAGCACCGTGAAGCTGGAGAAGCCGAAGATGCGGGCGAAGGCCGTGCCGACCCAGAGGGCGGCGGGTGGTTTGTCGACGGTGATCACGTTGCCGGAGTCGAGGGAACCGAAGAGCCAGGCTTCGACGTTCTGCGTGCCGGACTGCACGGCGGCGGCGTAGAAGGAGTTGCCGAAGCCCGAGGCGGTGAGGTTCCAGAAGTAGAGGACGGCCGTGAGGGCCAGGAGGCCGAACACGGCCGGCCGGTGGTGTTCCTTGCGGTGTGCGGGTTTCTGTCTGGCAGGGACGGCGAGCGTGGCGGTCATGGGGTCTCCTCGGATGGGCGCCGGCGGAGGTTGAACACCCAGCCGCGCAGCAACAGGAAACGCAGCACCGTGGCTGCGAGGTTCGCCAGCACGAGCACGGTGGTCTCCAGCCCGAGCCCGGGGTGGGTCGTGTGGTTGAGCAGGGCCAGCGAGCCGCTGGTGAGCACGAGGCCGAGGCCGAACACGATCAGGCCCTCGAACTGGTGCCTCCCGGCGCCGCCGCGGCCGCGGACGCCGAACGTGACGCGCCGGTTCACCGCCGTGTTGGCGACGGCCGTGACGAACAGGGCCAGAAAGTTCGCCGGCTGCGAGCCGATCCCGTTGCGCAACAAGAGGAACAGCAGCAGATACGCGGCGGTGCTGGCGACCCCGACGACGGCGAAGCGCACGAGCTGCTTCACAAGGCCGGGCGAGACGCCGGGCGCGGTGACGCCGATGGGCTCGCGGCCGAGCTGCTCGCGCAGGCGGCGCACGGGGATCTCGCCGGTCAACGTGGCGCGCGTGATGCGCACGATGCCCTTGAGGTCTGCGGTGGCGGTCTTGACGATGTGGACGGAAGACTCGGGGTCGTCGACCCAGTCGACCGGGACCTCGTGAATCCTCAGGCCCGAGCGCTGCGCGAGGACGAGGAGTTCGGTGTCGAAGAACCAGCCCGTGTCCTGCACGTGGGGGAGCAGGCGGCGCGCGACGTCGGCGCGGATGGCCTTGAAGCCGCACTGCGCGTCGGAGAACCGGGCGGCGAGCGCGCTCCTGAGGATGAGGTTGTAGCAGCGCGAAATGAACTCACGCTTGGGGCCTCTGACGACGCGCGCACCCCGTGCGAGCCGGCTGCCGATGGCGAGGTCCGAGTGTCCCGAGAGCAGCGGGGCCACGAGCGGCTGCAGGGCGGCGAGATCGGTGGAGAGGTCGACGTCCATGTAGGCCAGCACCTGGGCGTCCGAAGTGGACCACACGGCGTTCAGCGCACGGCCGCGGCCCTTCTCGTCGAGGTGGCGCACCTCGACCTGCGCGAACTCTCTGACGAGGGTTTCTGCCACGTGGAGCGTCTTGTCGGTGCTCGCGTTGTCCGCGATGGTGATGCGGTAGGCGTAGCCGGCGTGCTCCTCGAGGTGCGCGTGGAGCCGGCGGATGCAGGGCTCCAGGTCGGTTTCCTCGTTGTACACCGGGATCACGACGTCGAGCACCGGCTGCGGCCCGCCGAGGCCGACCGGCGTCGACCCGGGGCGAGGCTGGGGCACCTGTGCGGGGGCTCCTGCTCCGTTTTCGGCTCCGTTTCGGGAGGGTGCGGTGGCGTTCATGGGAGCCATCGTTCGGCGCCCGGCTTTGGCCGGCTTGTGGCGCCGCTGTGGGCCGCCTGTGGGTCGCTGCTCTATCGGGTGATCTTGAACGGCTGGGGTGCTCGCCGTGCCGCCCGGCGTTCAGCGCCGAGAGCCGCTGGGGAACTCACCGACGGGCACGGCCGCCTCACCGGAAACGGCGGGGCAGACCCAGGCCGCGACGCCGTCGAGGACGAGCGGGGTCATGGGATGGCCGTGGTCACGGTTGGCACAGTGCGGCCACACAACACTTCGGCCACCAGGACGGTGATTCTCCAGGACGAGGTCCTGAGTGAAATTGGCGAGCGCGGCCAACCGCTCGGCCAGTGAAGCCGCTTCGTCGAGCGCGACTGTGCCGATCTGGCGCACCTTCGACGCTCAAGGTGGCCAGAAGACGGGAATCCCCGGGAATCCTCCGCGCACCACCGACCTCGGCGCGCAGACCGGCGGCGAGGAGGTCGTGCCGTACGGGCTCGAACTCGTCCGTGATGTAGCTGTCGCCGGTCTGCATGGGTTCTGGCCTCGGACTTCGTTCAGATGACGAACTGGCAGTCGAGGTAAGCGTATCCGCCTTGCGTCGGCTGTGCTGCTCGCCGTAATGGTCGCCGAAAACGCGCCCTGGCGCGGCGGGCTATGTCATCGCGAAAGGACGTGTGGCAGGAACGCCCGGCTGATCGTCGTCTCCGTGCGTCGGCGTCCGCGGGTTGTCGGCGCTCTCCTGTCGCTGGGCCGCCGCAAGGCTGGTTCAGCCCATGAGTCGAGTTGTCCACACGGAGACCGAGTTGTGGACAGCTCTGCCTCATTTTGGCTCGGCCACGGGTTTTGTCGGTGGGGGCCGATAGACTGGACGAGGGACGCCCCCTAGGGAGGGCGGGGGTTTGTCTCTGTGTGGGGCGGCGTGGGCGGAGAGCTCGAAATGCCGCCATCTTCGGGGCGGCGGTCAGAGTGGCGTCGGGGATACGTGAAATGTCCGACAGCGCCCGTAAGATGGGCGGATGCTGTTCGAGGCACGGCTGCGGGAAGGTATCCACGCGGGGCGCGTGACCGTGATGGTGCGCAGGTGGGCGCGCAACAAGGCGATCGCCGGGCATCGGTACCGGACGGGTGTCGACCTGATCGAGGTGGAGCACGTCGACGAGGTGACCGTCGCGGATCTGACGGACGAGGACGCGGTGGCGGCGGGGTACGCGGATCTGGCGGAGTTGGTTTCGAACTTGCGTGGCGACGAGTCGGTGCCGTTGTACCGGGTGTCGTTCCACGTCGTGCGGGGCGGGGATCCGCGAGACGCGCTGGCGGCTGACGCGGCGTTGTCGGGTTCGGACGTCGAGGCGATTTCCGCGCGGTTGCGCAGGTTCGATGCCAGTGGTCCGGACGGCCCGTGGACGAGGGCCACGCTGGAGGCGATCACGGCGAACCCGGGGCTGCGGGCGGGGACGCTGGCCGAGCAGCTGGGGTGGGAGGAGCTGCTGGTGTTCAAGCGGTCCGTGCGCAAGCTGAAGGACCTGGGGCTCACGCTCTCGCTCGAGGTGGGATACCGGATTTCGCCGCGGGGCGAGGCTTATCTCAGGTTGTCAGGTCGTACACGGTGACACCGTCCACTGTGGTCGCCTGGTAGTTGTCGGCGACCCAGGTGGCGATCTGCTGGGCGTAGTCGCTGCCGGTGCTGCCTTGCATCGTGAGGCCGTCGCCGAGGAAGTAGTGTATCTGTCCATTGTGGACGTACTGCTGAAACTGGGCGAGGGTCGGGTACGGGTCGGTGCCGTTGAAGCCGCCGACGGCGAGGACCGGCAGGTTGCTCGCGAGCTGGTAGCCGGCGGCGTTGTTGGAGCCGACCGTGGCGGCTGTCCAGGTGTGGTCGGGGGCTTGGAGGAGTGCGGTGAGGTTCGGGCCGGGGGTCGCGGTGCCGAGGAGGCCGCCGGCCCTGCCGCGGCCGCCTCCGACTCCGCCTGGGCCGCCGAAGCCTCGACCCGGTGTGCCGCCTCCGAAGCCGCGGCGTGTCGCCGGTCCGGCTGACGGGATGGCGCCGCTGTGGGGAGTAGCGGCCGTGGCGATCGTGTACGCACCGGTGGCGGCCAGGATCGTCACCAGGCCCAGGACCGCGAGCCCCCGGGCGGCGGTGCGGCCGAGCTGGTTGACGAAGAACACCGCCACGGCCGCGAGCAGCGCGGCGACCAGGATCGCGGGCGCGAGCCACGGTTGCCAGGACGGTTCGCGGATGAGCAGGACGTAGGAGGTCACGGCCGTGAGCGCGAGGCCGCCGCTGAGGACGCCGGCGGCGGCGGGGTCGTCGCGCAGGCGCCACAGCTGGACCGCGGCCGTGCCGACGAGCGCGGCGACGGCCGGGGCCAGGGCGATCGTGTAATACGGGTGGATGATGCCGCCCATGTAGCTGAAGACGATCGCCGTCACCAGCAGCCACCCGCCCCAGATCACGAGCGCCGCGCGGCTTTGGTCGGTGCGCAGTGCGCGGCGCGTGAACCACAGGCCGGCCCCCAGCGCGAGCAGCGCGGCGGGCAGCAGCCACGCGATGCCGCCGGCCATTTCGCTGCCGAACAGGCGGAACAGGCCCGTGGTGCCCCAGCCGCGTCCGCCGCCGACGCTGCCGGTCTCGTCGCCGGTGATGCGGCCGAAGCCGTTGTAGCCGAAGGTGAGGCCGAGAAGGCTGTTGTCCTGGGAGCCGCCGATGTAGGGCCGGTCCGCGGCAGGCCACAGTGCGACGACCGCGAGGTACCAGCCGGCCGACACGATGACGGCTCCGACTGCGCCGGCGAGGTGGAGCAAGCGTTTGCCCAGCGGGGTCGGCGCGGCGATCAGATAGGCGAGGCCCAGCGCGGGCAGCACGAGGAACGCCTGGAGCATCTTCGCGAGAAACCCGAAACCGACGGCCACTCCCGCGAGTGCGAGCCACTTCGGGCCGGCCTTTTCGATCGCCCGCACCGTGCAATAGGCGGCGGCGATGAGCAGCAGGACCAGGAGCGCGTCGGGATTGTTGAACCGGAAGATCAACGCGGCCGCCGGGGTGATGCTCAGGATCGTCGCGGCCAGCAGTCCGGCCGCTGCTCCGGAAGTGCGGCGGACGGTCGCGTAGAGCAGGTACGTCGACCCGACCCCCATCAGCGCCTGCGGGACGAGCACGCTCCACGCGTTCACCCCGAACAGCCGCGTCGACAACCCCATCACCCACAGAGCGGCGGGGGTTTTGTCGACGGTGATGCCGTTGGCCGCGTCGCTGGACCCGAAGAACCACGCCTTCCAGCTCTGCGCGCCCGCCTGGGCGGCCGCCGAGTAGAACGCGTTGGCCCACCCGGAGGCGCTCAGGTCCACCAGGTACAGCGCCGCCGTGCCGGCGAGCAGGACGGCCAGCGCCGGCCGCACCCAACGGGGCCGGGTGACGTCCGCCCGTTTCGGTGTGGCGGCGGGAATCGCGACTGCGGTCATGACAGCCACCCTGTCGCCCCACCCTGGGCCGGCCTTGTGGACACCCTGTGTGCGCCCTGTGCGACGGGATGTCACAGCGTGAGCGGACATCACGAGTGGTAGGGGAGGAATCAGGCTTGCGTGGCCGGCTCGCCGGTGCGCTGGGTCAGGGGCGGCGACCAGGAGGCGAGCCGCGAATTCCGTGCGGCGGGGGACGCTGTGGCCTCGGACCCGTGGTGCGTCGCCGCGTTGGCCAGACCGGGCCGGCGGTCCTCGGGCGACGACGTTTCGCTACGCGGCCGGATATTGCCGGGCGACGATGTCCGTCGCCGGGTCAGGCGTCGACCTGCGCGACGGGCTCGCGAACGCGTGTTTCGCGGCAGCGGCGGAGACCTCGGTGCGCCGGGGATGCTGTGGACCTCGATGGTGGCGTGGTGGGCCACGAGTGCGGCTGCCGCGATGGTTGTGGTGAGGTGGACCGCTTGCGGGTGCGGACGTGTCGGGGGGTCGGCGGTGGATGGCCGCCGTGGTGTCAGGCTTCGATCTGTGCCACGGGTGAATCGGTGCGCTGGGCCGGGACGGTGACCGGCAGGCGTACCGCGAACTCGGTGCGCCCGGGGATGCTGTGGACCTCGATGGTGCCGTGGTGGGCCACCAGTACCGCGGCCGCGATGGCCATGCCCAGGCCTGTCGAGCCGGCGGCGCGGGAGCGGGAGGAGTCGCCGCGGGCGAAGCGTTCGAAGACGGCCGGGAGGAGGTCCGGGGGGATGCCCGGGCCGTTGTCGGTGACGGTGATCACGGCGGTGCCGTCGGCGGAGCGGGCGAGGGACGTCACGACGGTGGTGCCGGGTGGGGTGTGGACGCGGGCGTTGGCGAGGAGGTTGGCGAGGACCTGGTGCAGGCGTTGGACGTCGCCCAGAACGAGCACCGGGGAGTCGGGCAGGCGCAGCTCCCAGCGGTGCGAGGGGCCGGCCACGTGGGCATCGCCGACCGCGTCGGCGACGAGGCGGGCCAGTTCGACTTCGGCGACGTCGAGGGGACGGCCCGCGTCGAGGCGGGCCAGCAGCAGGAGGTCTTCGACCAGCGTCGTCATGCGGTCGGCTTCGGATTCGATGCGGGTCATCGACCGGGCGACGTCCGGGGGCACGTGCATGCGGCCGCGGCCGGCGAGCTCGGCGTAGCCGCGGATGGCGGCCAGGGGCGTACGCAGCTCGTGGCTGGCGTCGGCGACGAAGCGGCGTACGCGCATTTCGCTGGCGTGCCTCGCTTCAAGTGCGGCGGAGATGTGGCCGAGCATGAGGTTGAGCGCGGAGCCGACCTGGCCGACTTCCGTGCGGGGGTCGGTGTCGCCGTCGGGGACGCGGACGGAGAGGTCCACGTAGCCGCGGTCCAGGGGCAGCTCGGAGACGCGGGCGGCGGTCGCGGCGACGCGGTCGAGCGGACGGAGCGTGCGCCGGACCGCGAAGGCGCCGATGAAGGCCGCGCCCGTGACGCCGGCGGCCGCGACACCGAAGAGGATCAGGCCGACGGTGAGCAGCGTCTGCTGCACGGGCTCGAGCGGCACGCCGGTGACGACCACGCCGTCGGGGATGGGCGTCGCGGTGAGGCGGTAGTCGCCGAGGTCGCCGACGGTGCGGGTGTAGGCGCGGCCGTCGGCGGGCAGACTCTGCAGGGCGGCGAGCTGGTCGTCGGTGAGCGTGACGCGCTGGCCGTGCTGGGAGAGCGAGCCGCCGTCGATGAGGCGGCCGCCGGAGAAGTGGGCGTTGACGGTGCCGGCGCCCTGCCCGGGCGCGTCGAGCGGGTTGTGGCCGCCCAGCGGCCCCCCGTGCGTCGCGAAGTCCTGGGCACGGCCGGCGGCGGCGTAGAGCTGCCCGTCGGTCTGATCGATGAGGAACGCGCGCAACGCGAACTCGCTCACCACCCCGATCACCAGGCACACCAGCGACAACAGCGCCACGATCGCCACGGTCAGCTTCGCGCGCAACGACAGCCGCCCGAAGCGGGTCCTCGCGCGCTGTGTCATTTCACGAGCGTGGGGGCGCCGGGTGTGGGCCGCATGTGTGCTGCCTGTGAGCCCGCTGTGATGTCGGGTGTCCGAAAAGTCGGGGTCACAGCGCGGGCTGACCACGGCCACAGTCCCGGCACAGGGTTCGCCTCGACCGTGGTGGTCAATTCCCCCGTCGAAGGAGCGTGTGATGACCTCGAAACAGTCCACTCAGGACGCTGTCCAGCCCGCTTGGGGCGGTGGTCCCGGCAGCTCGAAGCCCGGCCCGAATCCTCGGCGCAAGTGGGTCGCGGGCGGGGTCGCCGCGGTGGTCGCCGTCGGTGGCGGCGCCGCGATCTGGATCGCGAGCAGCTCGACCGACTCCGGCACGGCCACGGCCGTCGGCGCGGGCGCCGGCCAGGGCATTCCGGGCGGCCCGGGTGGCCCCGGCGGCGCCGGCGCCCTCGGCCAGGCCCTGCACGGCGAGCTCACCACCACCGATGACAGCGGCGCCTACGTGACGAAATTCCTCCAAACAGGCAAAGTCACCGCCCTGTCCGCCACCTCCCTCACCTCCCAGAGCGACGACGGCTTCACGAAGATCTACACAATCGACACGGCCACTGCGACGGGTGTCACCAACGGCGAAAAGGTCACCATCGTCGCCACCACTTCTGCAGACACGGCCACCGTCACCTCGGTCACGGAAGCAATGGACGGGCCGCCGTCACAGTAGTTCCCGGGCGGCGGTTGGGGCTTGCTCCGCGTACGACCACGCAAACGGGGCGGTGGGTGCGGGCGGTGAGAACGGCTGGGCGAACGCCGGTCGGCAGCGGTGGATGGCCTGCCGTCACGGTAGTTCCTGCGTTGTGGCCAGGGCTCGCGCGGCATGACTCTGCCTCGGAGGGCGGTGTGTGCGGGCCGCAGGAACGGCTGGCGGGCGCGGACCGGTAGCGATCGATGGCCTGCCGTCATGGCAGTTCCTGTGTTGTGGCCAGGCTCGCGTGGCATAACTCCGCCGCAGTGGGCGGTGTGTGCGGGCGGTGGGAACGGCTGGGCGAATGCCGCTCGGCAGTGGTGGATGGCCTGCCGTCACGGTAGGTCCTGCGCTGCGGCCCAGGCTTGCGTGGCATGACTCTGCCTCGGAGGGCGGTGTGTGCGAGTCGCGCGAACCAACCGGACGCTGGTCGGCAGTGGTCGATGGCCTGCCGTCACGGTAGTTCCTGTGTTGTGGCCAGGCCCGCGTGGCACGACTCTGCCGCAGTGGGCGGCGTGTGCGAGCGGTCGGAACGGCTGGCGAACCCCGGTCGGCGGTGGTCGGCAGTCTGCCGTCACGGTAGTTCCTACGTTACGGGCCAGGCTCGCGTGGCATGGCTCTGCCGCAGTGGGTGGTGCGGGCGGGCGGTGGGAACGGCTGGGCGAACGCTGGTCGGCAGTGGTCGATGACCTGCCGTCACGGTAGTTCCTGCGTTGCCGTCCAGGCTCGCGTGGCAGCACTCCGTCTCGGAGGGCGGTATGTGCGAGTCGCGCGAACCAACCGGACGCCGGTCGGCAGCGATCGATGGCCTGCCGTCATGGCAGTTCCCTGCGTTGTGGCCAGGGCTCGCGCGGCCTCTGCCGCTGCGGACAGGGCTCGCGCGGCATGACACTGCTGCAGAGCGCGGTGTGTGCGGGCGGTGGGAACGGCTGGCCGGACTCCGGTCACCAGCGATCGGCAACCCGCCGTCGCAGTGGTTTCGGGCTGAGGCAAGCGCTTGCGCGCAGCAAGACCGCCGAAAGGAAAGCATGCCCGAGCGGTGCGAGCAGCTGGCGAGTGTCAGTCAGGAGCACCCGACGGCTCGCGGTCAGAGTAGTCCCCGGGCCGCGGCAAGAGCTTGCGCGGCGTACGACCGTCCGAATAGGACAGTATGCACGAGCAGTGGGAACAGCTGATGCATCGGCACCCGCGAGCGCCAGCCCGCGGCGAGTGGCGCGGCCTCGTCGTAAGCCGCGATCACCTCGGCCAAATGCGGGCAGCCGAACAGGTGGAGCATCGCGAGATCCGTCTCGCGGTGCCCACCGTGGGCGGCCGGGTCGATGAGGCACACACCGGCCGCGGTCCACAAAACGTTGCCGTTCCACAGGTCCCCGTGCAATCGCGCAGGCGGCTCGGCGGGGCCGGCAATGGAGGGGAACCGCCAACAGGCCCGCTCGAAAACACGGGCCTCGGCAACGTCCAGCAACCCGCCGTCCACCGCCTGCCGCACGTATGGCAAGACCCGCTGCTCCGCGTACCACCGCGGCCACTCGGCGCCGGTCACGTTCGCCATCGGGGCCTGGCCGATCCACGCCTGAACGGGCCCTCCCGGAGGTGGCGAACCGAAAGCCGGCGCCCCGGCCGAATGCAACCTGGCCAAACCCAGCCCGAACGAACGCGCCGCAGCAACCGTCGCCGGAGAAGGCGCAATCCGGTCGAGGACCAGCCACTCGTCGTCGAACCCACGCACACCGACGACCGAGACCGCGCCGGCCGAAGCCAGCCACCGCAACCCCGCAGCCTCGGCGACAGCCGCGCCGGGCGCGTGCTTCACCACCACCCACCCGTCGGACAGCTCGGCTTCCACCAAAGAACCCGACGAGCGCGTACGCACCACCTCGAGGCCAGTCAGCCGGGCAACAACGTCAGCGGTGCTCACCGGTCGTAGTCGACCGCCAGCTCAGGCGTCGTCGGGCGGGCCCGGCACGTCAGGATCCGGTTGTCCGCCACGTCCGCCTCCGTGAGCGCGTACTGCACATCCATGTCCACGCGCCCCCGCACCAGCTTCGCCACGCAGCTGCCGCACGCGCCGCCCGTGCAGGAGTACGGCACGTCGAGCCGGGCGCGCAGTGAAGCGTCCAGCACGGTTTCGCCCGGCTGCGTCACGATGTCCGTCACGTGCCGCCCGACGGTGACCGACAGGGCCGCCGACGCGCCTTCCGGGCTGCGGGCCGGGGCGCCGGCGAAGAGTTCGAACTGCACGTCCTCGTCGGGGACGTAGGCCTCGCGCAAGGTTCGGCGCGCCATGTCGAGCAGGCCGCGCGGGCCGCAGAGGAACCACTGGTCGACTTTGGCCGGGTGAAGGCGGTTCTGCAGCAGCGCGCGCAGCCGGGTCGCGTCGAGGCGGCCGCTGCGGTAGCGCTCATGGGAGATCGCGAGGGCCTCGCCGACGGTGTCGAAGTGCCGCACCGGGCGGTGGGCGTGCAGGTCGGGATCGCGTTCGTCGGTGCGGAAGTGGACCACGTGCAGCCGGCCCGCCCACTCGCGGGCCAGCGCGCTGATCTCGTCGGCGAACATCGTCGTCGCGCCGGAAGTGTTGACGTACAACAGGGTTGCGCGGCTGTGGGCCTCCGCGCGCAGGGCGCTGGACAGGATCGACAGCACCGGCGTGATCCCGCTGCCGGCCGCCAGCACGACGTAGTGCGCAGAACGCTCCGGGCACGGCGAAAGTGTGAACCCGCCTGAAGGCGGCAGCAGTTCGAGTACGGCCCCCGGCTTCAGCTGCGAAGTCGCGAACGGCGAGAAAGTGCCGCCCGCACGGCGTTTCACCGCGATCTGCAACGACGCCGAACCGGCGGGCGAGCAGAGGGAGTACGTGCGCCGGACCACGGTGCCGTCCACCGTCGTGCGCACGACCACGTGCTGGCCGGGCACGTGCCGGAACGTCTCGCGCAGCTCTTCGGGGACGTCGAAGGTGATCGCCACCGCGTCCTGGGCGATCGGGTCCACGGAAACGACCCGCAGCGCGTGGAACCGCCGAGACCCGCGCCGCAAGGGTTCCGGCGCGGGTTCGCTCTCGAAGCACTCGGTGAGCCGCCGCCACGCGCGGTACTCGGCGGCCGTCAGCTCGCGGCCCCACGCCGTGGTGATGGGGACTTCGCGTGCCAGGTACGCATCGCGGTTGTCGTTCCACGCGCGCAGGTACCGGTAGAACGGGATCGCCGGGTGAAGATGGTGTACCAGGTGATAGTTCTGGTACAGCATGATCGGCGTCATCAGCCACTCCAGCCCCACGCGCACCCGCGTGGCGCCGAAGCGGTTCTCCGCCAGACCGTGGTGGGGCAGCCAGTCGAACCACCACGCCAGCAGCGCGAGCCCCAGCCGCTGCGGGATGAGGTAGACCACCAGCAGTTCCCAGCCGCGGCCGCACGCCACCACGGTCACCACCATCGCCGCGAACGCCACCAGCGCCACCAGCGTTTCCGCGCGCTCGAGGCGCGGGCGGCCGTGCACGCGGCGGGAGTAGAAGCGCACGTACCAGAAGTCGATCGTCAGCCAGCGGAACGGCAGCTGCCACCACGGGCCCTGCGAAGTCCAGGCGTCCGGGTCGGTGCTCGCGTCGGCGTTGGTGTTGCGGTGGTGCTCGAGGTGGATGAAGCGCAGGAACGGGAACGAGCCGTAGGCGGCCACGAACAGCATCGCCAGCCGGCCGAGCACCTCGTTGAGCCAGGTGAGCTTCCCGGCGGCGTGGTGGGCCGACTCGTGCGCGACGGTGAACATCGTGAACGTGACGAGCGCGTGCAGCGGGATCGTCACCCACAGCGGCGCGATGCCGCACAACGCGAGCCACGTGGCTGTGCCCCACACGGCCAGACCGCCCACGAAAAGGGTGAGCGTAGGCAGGGATGCGGGCGCGAGCGGGATTCGGGGACTGGGCACGGCGGCGCGCTCGGGCGCCCCAGGCTGTTCCCCGGCGCCGAGCCGGCTGTCGACGACGGGCATCGAGCGGTCTCCTCGGTCGATCGCTCCTGGCCAAGCGGTGACAACTTAGACAACCGCGCGGTGTTTGTAAATCGGTTTGACACGGATTCAGGGGTGCGTCCTGGTCAGTGGCTGCGCAGGCCGTCGTCGCCAAGCTCACTTTCCGTGAAATCCGGTGTCGCCGAGGAGTCCCTGGGGGCGGGCGCTCGCGGGAGCGGCTGCTCGCGGCCGCGGCCGAGCTGACCAGCGTCGGCGGCTGGGCGAACCCCACGATGGGCCGGCTCGCGGCGGACCTCGGCGTGAGCCGCCAGACCGGCTACAACGAGGTGGGCGCCAAGGCCGGGCCGGCCGAGGCCCTCGTGCTGCGCGAGACCGACAAGCTCGCCGGCGCCGTCGGGCAGATCGTCGCGCGCCAAGGCGACGCGGCAGAGGGCGTCATCGCCGCGTTCTGCCACATCGTGGCGGCCGCGCGCGTGAACCCGCTGCTCAAGGCCGTGCTGGGCGGGCAGGACGGCGACGAGCTGCCGTCGCTCATCACCACCCGCTCGCAGGCCGTGCTGGAGCGCGCCGTCACCGCGGTGACGCCCGTGTTGCGGGCGCAGTACCCGGAGCGCGGGTGGTCGGAAGAGGAGTGGTCCGTCTTCGCCGAGACGTTCGTCCGGCTCCTGCTAAGCCACATGGTGCAGCCCGGCGGGCCGCCCGAGCGGACGGCCACGAGCGTGCGCCGGGTGCTCGGGCGGATGCTCGACCGCTGATCGGGAGGGGTGTCAGGGTGCCCCCGACCAGGTTCGGTGAGGCCGAGGGCCTAGACTCGGCTGTCCCGGTCGGCAGGTGACCGGGGCCGTCCCGAGGGACAGTCCAACCCCCATTGTTTACCGCTCGAGGAGAAGACCTTGAAGAGCACCGTCGAGCAGCTCAGCCCGACGCGAGTCAAGATCAATGTCGAGGTGCCGTTCGACGAGCTCAAGCCGAACTTCGACCGCGCCTACCGCAAGATCGCCGAACAGGTGCGCATCCCGGGCTTCCGGCCCGGCAAGGCGCCCGCTCGCGTCCTGGAAAGCCGGATCGGCCGTGCGCCGGTGCTCGACGAGGTCGTCAACGAAGCCATCCCGGCCAAGTACATCGAGGCCGTCCGGGCCGGCGAGGTCCGCACGCTGGGCCAGCCGGAGTTCGAGGTGACGAAGCTCGAGGACCGCGACGTCCTGGAGTTCAGCGCCGAGGTCGACGTGCGGCCGGAGATCGCGCTGCCCGACCTCGAGGGCCTCGAGGTGAGCGTCGACGACGTCGAGACCACCGACGCGGAGGTCGACGAGCAGCTCGACGAGCTGCGCGCCCGCTTCGGCACCCTGACCGGTGTCGAGCGCCCGGCCGAGAACGGCGACTTCGTGTCCATCGACCTGTCGGCCACGGTCGACGGCACCGCGGTGGAGGAGGCCTCCACCACCGGCCTGTCCTACGAGATCGGCTCCGGCCAGCTCGTGGACGGCATCGACGAGGCCATCGTCGGTGCGAGCGAGGGCGAGACGAAGACCTTCACCACCAAGCTCGTGGCCGGCGAGTTCGCCGGGCAGGACGCCGAGGTCACCGTCACCCTGCAGTCGGTCAAGCAGCGCGAGCTGCCGGAGGCCGACGACGAGTTCGCCCAGCTCGCGAGCGAGTTCGACACCGTTGAAGAACTGCGCTCCGACCTTCGCGAGCGCCTCGGCCGCGTGAAGAAGATGCAGCAGGGCGTGCAGGCTCGCGACAAGGTCCTCGACATCCTCCTGGAGCGCACCGAGGTGCCGATCCCGGAGAAGGTGCTCGAGGCCGAGATCGAGAACCGCAAGCACGACGCGGTGCACCCGTTCGACCACGACGAGGCGAAGTTCGCCCAGGCGCTCGAGGCCGAAGGCCGTACTCTGGACGAGTTCAACGCCGAGGTCCAGGAGGAGTCGGAGAAGGCGGTGCGCACCCAGCTGCTGCTGGACACCATCGCCGACAACGAGAAGACCTCCGTCAACGACGGCGAGCTCACCGAGCGCATCATGTACCAGGCCCAGCGCTTCGGTGTCAGCCCGGACGAGTACGTGCAGCGCGCCCAGCAGTCGGGCCAGCTGACCGCGATCTACGCCGACGTGCGCCGCGGCAAGGCGCTCGCTTCGGTGGTGCGGGGCACGACCGTGAAGGACGCCTCCGGCGCAGAGGTCGACTTGACCGAGCTGTTCGGCACCGACGAGGGTGACACCCCGGCCGGCGACGAGACGCAGGTCACCGAGGAAGCGGCCGCGACCCCTGCGGAGTGACGCTGTGAGCGAACTTGGGCGGTGTCGGGCATTCCGCACCGCCCGAGTTCGTTAGGGTCGGTTGCAAGATCTCAAGCATCTGAACACGACAGCGGTGGCCGACACGACGAAGGGCCACCGCCGGCGAAAAGGCAGGCAGACGTGAAGCAGCACATGCCCGAGGGGCGGACCGGCACCTCCGGACTCACCCTCACCGACTCGGTGTTCGAGCGGTTGCTCCAGGAGCGCATCGTCGTCCTCGGCTCCGAGGTCAACGACGAGATCGCCAACCGGATCACCGCGCAGCTGTTGCTGCTCGACGCGGACGACAGTGAGTCCGACATCCGGTTCTACATCAACTCGCCGGGTGGCTCGGTCACCGCCGGGTTCGCCATCTACGACACCATGCAGCTGATCCGCCCGGACGTCGCCACGTACGCCATGGGCATGGCGGCCTCGATGGGGCAGTTCCTGCTCTCGTCGGGCACGCCGGGCAAGCGGTACGCGCTCCCGCACGCCAGGATCCTGATGCACCAGCCGTCCGCGGGTGTCGGCGGTACCGCGTCCGACATCGCGATCCAGGCGGATCTGTACAACAAGTGGAAGCAGGAGCTCGCCCGCATCACGGCCGAGCAGACCGGGCAGACCACCGAGCAGATCGTCAAGGACGGCGACCGCGACCGCTGGTTCACGGCGCAGGAGGCGAAGGAATACGGCTTCGTCGACCACGTGCTGTCGGCCGGCATCACCTCGAACAACTGAGCGCGAAGCACACAGGAGACCTCTCATGAGCAATTACCGGCTCCCGGGTGACTTCCGGGCTCCGCAGACTCCGCAGTCGCGGTACATTCTGCCGTCGTACGTCGAGCGGACGAGCTACGGCGTCAAGGAGTCCAACCCGTACAACAAGCTGTACGAGGAGCGGACGATCTTCCTCGGCGTGCAGGTGGACGACGCGTCGGCCAACGACGTGATGGCCCAGCTGCTGCACCTCGAGCACGAGGACCCGGACCGCGACATCAGCATCTACATCAACTCCCCGGGTGGGTCGTTCACGTCGCTGATGGCGATCTACGACACCATGCAGTACATCCGCCCGGACATCTCCACGGTGTGCCTCGGCCAGGCCGCTTCGGCCGCCGCGGTGCTGCTGGCGGCCGGCACGCCGGGCAAGCGCATGGCGCTGCCCAACGCGCGCGTGCTGATCCACCAGCCGGCCACCGAGGGCACCTACGGGCAGGTCTCGGACCTGGAGATCCAGGCCAACGAGATTCAGCGCGTGCGCCGCCAGATGGAGGTCATCCTGGCGAAGCACACGAACAAGGAGCCCGACCAGATCAGGGCCGACATCGAGCGGGACAAGATCCTGACCGCCGACGAGGCCAAGGCCTACGGCCTGATCGACGAGGTCCTTCCGTACCGGAAGGCCTCCGCCAACTGATCACCGGGCCGGTGCGTGTCGAATCGGCGACACGCACCGGCTCTCTGGTCTAGTGTCGACCTCTGACGTGCCTTCTCCTCACCCGGGTGTTCCCGCTCGCGGCTTCGGACGGGTACCGTCAGTGGCAGTGCGTGAAGCTTCGGCCGGTCGGTGTGCAAGCAGTCGGTTCGGGACCGGAGCGGCAAGACAGTGTCAGGTGCGTACCGCGCACCGGAGGGGACGAGGTCAACGGCCATGGCACGGATCGGTGACGGCGGCGACCTGCTGAAGTGTTCTTTCTGCGGGAAGAGCCAAAAGCAGGTGAAGAAGCTCATTGCCGGCCCCGGGGTCTACATCTGCGATGAGTGCATCGACCTCTGCAACGAGATCATCGAAGAGGAACTGGCCGAAGCCGGCGAGGTGAAGCTCGACGAGCTGCCCAAGCCCGCGGACATCCGCGAGTTCCTCGAGCAGTACATCATCGGCCAGGACGACGCGAAGAAGACGCTCGCGGTCGCGGTGTACAACCACTACAAGCGCATCCAGGCCGACGACAAGGCCGGGCCGAAGGACTCCAAGGACGAGCCCGTCGAGCTGGCGAAGTCCAACATCCTGATGCTCGGGCCGACCGGTACCGGCAAGACCTACCTGGCGCAGACGCTCGCGAAGCTGCTGAACGTGCCGTTCGCCATCGCGGACGCCACGGCGCTGACCGAAGCCGGCTACGTGGGCGAGGACGTCGAGAACATCCTCCTCAAGCTGATCCAGGCCGCCGACTACGACGTGAAGCGCGCCGAGACGGGCATCATCTACATCGACGAGGTCGACAAGATCGCCCGCAAGTCGGAGAACCCGTCGATCACGCGCGACGTGTCGGGTGAGGGCGTGCAGCAGGCGCTGCTGAAGATCCTCGAGGGCACCACGGCGTCGGTGCCGCCCCAGGGCGGGCGCAAGCACCCGCACCAGGAGTTCATCCAGATCGACACCACCAACGTGCTGTTCATCGTGGCCGGTGCGTTCGCGGGGCTCGAGAAGATCATCAACGAGCGCGTCGGCAAGCGCGGCCTCGGCTTCGGCGCGGAGATCCGCACCAAGGCCGAGATCGAGGGCAGCGACGTCTTCTCCGAGACGATGCCCGAGGACCTGATCAAGTTCGGCCTGATCCCGGAGTTCATCGGCCGCCTCCCGGTGGTCGCCACGGTGAACCATCTGGACAAGGAGTCGCTGGTCTCGATTCTCACGCAGCCGCGCAACGCCCTGGTGAAGCAGTACAAGAAGCTCTTCGAGATGGACAACGTCGAGCTCGAGTTCACCGACACGGCGCTCGAGGCCATCGCCGACCAGGCGATGCTGCGCGGCACGGGCGCCCGCGGCCTGCGCGCGATCATGGAGGAAGTCCTCCAGCCGGTCATGTACGACATCCCGAGCCGCGACGACGTGGCGAAGGTCGTGATCACCGAGCAGACCGTGCGGGAGAACGTGAACCCCACGATCGTCGCGCGGCAGCCGTCCCGGCGCGCCCGCAGCGAGCGTGGTGAGAAGTCGGCCTGAGCCGTTCGCTGATCGGCTTGAGCCGTTTGCGGGAGTCCGCTGCCAGGCTGTTCGCGGCACGCGCGATAATGGACAGGATGACAACCGTGCCGCTGACCGCAGCCCCAGGGGACAACACCACCGCCTCGGTGTCGGACGAGGATGAGGCCACTTCGCCTCCGCTTGCCTCGACTGACGCGCCGTCGGTGGGCATCGTCGAACTGAGCGAGCGAGTCGTCGCGTCCATCCTGACGCGCTTCCCGTGGCTGTACCGCGCGGGCAACATCATGCTGGCCGTCTTCGCGGTCGTCTGTCTGGTGGCGGTGGGGACGCGGTTGTCGGCGTTGCCGCTGATCCCGTTGCCGTTGTTCGCGTTGGCTTGGTACTTCCTGCGCTTCCTGCGCGCGGCGGAGACCCGTCGGCTCCAACTGCGGTGGGCGCTGCTGACGGCGTTGGCGACGATGGTGGGATTCTGGTTGATCTCGGTGGTGGCTCGGTGGGTGTCTTCCTGAGGCTCGTGTTGCGCGACTGGCCTGGTGCAGTGGGCTCGCCGCGAGTGGGCTGGTGACCGGGTCGATCGTGCTGGTGTTGGTGGCGCGGAGCTGACCTCAAGGGGCGTCCGTCGCGTATGGAGCGTGCCCGCTGTTTTACACCGCGCGCGGCACGTGCTTCCCGACGAAGCTCACCAGGCTCGGCACGACGGAGTGGAAGAACGTGTCGCTGTGGATGCCCTTCGCCGTGTAGCCGACGGCCGGGTGGGTGGCCGCGATGTAGCGGCGGACGCCGGTGATGAAGGAGTCCTCCGTGCCGCACCACAGGGCCGTGGGGATGCCGCGCAGGGCGGTGAGGTGGCGCAGGGGGTCGAGCGACGTCCAGTCGGTCTGGCCGGTGAAGATGTGGCGCTTCGCCATCTCGGGCCAGTTCGTGATGAGCGCCGGCGAGATGGCCGCGACGGCCTCCGGCGGCTGACGACGCTCGGCGCGGCGGCGGCCGTAGACCATCGCGCCGAAGCCGCCCATCGAGACACCGGCACAGGCGAAGGGCAGGCCGTGCGCGCCGCCGAGGCCGCGGGCCGCGAGCCAGCGCGGGACTTCCTCCAGCAGCATCGCCATGGGGTCGTCGCCGGGACGGACCTCGTGCCAGTAGTTGTCCCCGCCGTCGACGGCGACGTAGCCGTGGGCGGGCACGGCCTTGCGCGCGACGTCCGTGGCGAGCTGCTTGAGCAGGCCGCTGGGGGCGGCGCTGCGGGCGTTGCCGTGAAGGCCGTGGAGCATGAGGGACATCGGCAGGTCGGGCGGCGGCTTCTTGCTGGGCAGGAAGAGGACGAGGTCGACGTCGCGGCCCCGCGCGGCGGAGTGCACCCGCTCGACGCGCAGCGAACCGACCTGGGTGACCGGTGAGTCGGTGGTGACGCCGAGGACCTGCAACGCCTGACCGAGGGGCGTGCGCCCCCCTGCCGTCGCCGCGGCGAGCCCCGCGACGCCCAGGCCGGCGCCCCCGGCGGCGATCGCGGTGCGGCGGCTCACGCGGCCGTTCACGCGGCCTCCGGCCCAGCGACGGCGACGGACGCGCGACGGGTACTCAGGCTGCCCCCGACGGCCTCCGTCCCGGAAACGGCCCCGCGCTCGACCCGGCGCTCGACCCGTCCGTCCACCTCGGCCTCCGTCCCAGACCACCGCAGGAAACTGCCAACCACCTGGACGCAGCTCACCATCCGCGCGTTGCCTGGCGCCACCGATCATCGTGCAGAGTCCGCGCCCGCGGCGCCAGTTCTGAAAACCCGGGCCTTGCGACCGTTCCATAACTCTGTTATCAATGAATAACACTGTTACGGAAGGATTTCGCATGACCAACAAGTTCCTTGAAGGCAACTTCGCCCCCGTCACCCACGAGCACACCGCCACGCGGCTCGAGGTGACCGGGGAGCTGCCCGACTACCTCGACGGCCGCTACCTGCGCAACGGGCCCAACCCGCTCGCGCGCCAGGACCCCGGGAGCTACCACTGGTTCCTCGGCGACGGCATGGTCCACGGCGTCCGCCTGCGGGACGGGCGCGCCGAGTGGTACCGCAACCGCTGGATCCGCACGCCGCACGCCGCACGTCGCCGGGTTGCTGGGGGAGGGGCCGGAGGTGCCGAACATGGGCATCGGGGCCAACACGAACGTCATCGGGCACGCCGGGCGCACGCTGGCGCTCATCGAGGGCGGCCTGCCGGCCTATGAGCTCACCGAGGAGCTCGACACCGTCGGCGCGTGTGACTTCGACGGAACGCTGCCGGGCGGCTACACGGCCCACCCCAAGCGCGACCCGGGCACAGGTGAGCTGCACGCCGTCACGTACACCTTCGGCCTCGGCAATCGCGTGCGGTACTCGGTCGTCGACACCGACGGGCGGGCGCGGCGCGTCGTGGACATCGAGGTGACGGGCCGGCCGATGATGCACGATTTCTCGCTCACCGAAAAACACGTCGTCTTCTACGACCTGCCCGTGACGTTCGACGCGAACCAGACGCCGGACCACGTCGACGTGCCCGACCCGGTCACCGCGCGCTCCGGCCGGGGCGTGAGCTCACTGCCGTACCGCTGGAACCCCGATTACCCGGCACGCGTCGGCGTGATGCCGCGCGCGGGGGACAACACCGACGTGCGCTGGTTCGACGTCGACCCGTGCTACGTGTTCCACCCGCTCAACGCCTACGACGACGGCGACCGCGTCGTGCTCCACGTCGTGCGTCACCCCAAGGTGTTCGACCGTGGCGTGCACGGCCCGACCGAAGGCGAGCCGACGCTCGACCGCTGGACCGTCGACCTCACGGCGGGCAAGGTCCTCGAAGAACGGATCGACGAGCACGGGCAGGAGTTCCCGCGCGTCGACGAACGTCACGTCGGGCGCGCGCACCGCTACGGCTACGCGGTGGCCGTGGACGGGCTCTCGAACCTGACCGGCGCGGTCTACAAGCACGACCTGAGCACCGGAACCGCCCAGCGGCACGGGTTCGGCCCCGGCCGCGTGCCCGGGGAGTTCGTGTTCGTACCGTCGCGTGTGGACGCTGCCGAGGACGAAGGCGTGCTCATGGGTTTCGTCTTCGACGCGGCCACTCAGCGCAGCGACCTGACGCTGCTCGACGCGCGAACGCTCGAGCCCGTCGCGGCCGTGCACCTGCCCGACCGTGTGCCCCACGGCTTCCACGGCAACTGGGTGCTGATCGGCTAGACCGGACGGCCTACGTCAGCACCCGCTGATCGCCCGTGTAGAGGTTCATGCTGTCGCCACGCAGGAAACCGATGAGCGTCATGCCGTTCTCCTCGGCCAGCTCAACGGCCAAAGAGGACGGAGCGGACACGGCGGCGAGCAGCCCGATCCCGGCCATCGCCGCCTTCTGCACCAGCTCGAACGAGGCACGGCCGGAGACCAGCAGCCCACAGTCGGGCGCGGGGATCCGGCCGGCTTGCAGAGCCCACCCGAGCACCTTGTCCACGGCGTTGTGCCGCCCGACGTCCTCGCGCACGACTTCGAGCGCACCGTCCGGAGTGAACAGTGCGGCCGCGTGCAGCCCGCCGGTGGACTTGAACACCTTCTGCTGTTCCCGCAACGTGTCCGGGAGCTTCACCAGCACGTCGGTCTTCACCTCGAACGGCGAGTCCGCGGGGGAGAAGCGGCTCTTCAGCTTCACGGCGTCGAGCGCGGCCTTGCCGCAGACGCCGCACGAGGACGTGGTGTAGAAGTTGCGCTCCACGCCGACGTCCGGAGGTGCCACTCCGGGCGCGAGTGTCACGTCGAGCACGTTGTAGGTGTTGCGGCCCTGGTCGTCGACGCCGTCGCAGTAGCGCGCGGCCGCGATGTCCTCACGGGAGCCGAGCACGCCCTCCGACAACAGGAAGCCGTGGGCCAGCTCGACATCGTGACCCGGAGTGCGCATCGTCACAGCGAGTGCTTTGCCGCCGACGCGGATCTCCAACGGCTCTTCGGCCGCCAGTGAGTCGGGGCGACGACGTTCACCGGTCGAGGAAATCCTCCGCACCGGCCGTCGCACGGTCACCCTGCCCATCTGTCCACCTTTCAACGGCCTTTGAAGACGTGCGCAGACGATCTACGACACCCAGCCGATGCAACGTCGGGGAATAAGTAATACATTCCCAGCATCACCTCACAGTTCGGAGGAGTCTGACGATGGCCCTCGGCTTCCTGGCCCGCTCTCGTATCGTCGCACCGCCTGGCTGGACCCGTTGGCTGGTCCCTCCCGCAGCGTTGTCGATACATCTCTCGATCGGTCAAGCCTACGCGTGGAGCGTGTTCAAAACTCCGCTCGAGAAGACCATGCACCTCTCGGGCACGGAGTCCGGGCTGCCGTTCCAGTTGGGCATCGTGATGCTCGGCCTCTCGGCCGCGTTCGGCGGCACGCTCGTGGAGAAGAACGGCCCGCGCTGGGCCATGTTCGTGGCGACGATCTGCTTCGGCACCGGCTTCCTCGTGGCGGCGCTCGGCGTGGCCACCGGGCAGTTCTGGCTCGTGGTCGTGGGCTACGGCGGGATCGGCGGCATCGGCCTCGGGATCGGCTACATCTCACCCGTGTCGACGCTGATCAAGTGGTTCCCCGACCGGCCCGGCATGGCCACGGGCATCGCGATCATGGGCTTCGGCGGCGGCGCGCTCATCGCCTCGCCGTGGTCCTCGGCGATGCTCGGCTCGGCACCGACCGCGAGCGACATCGCGGTCGCGTTCCTGATCCACGGTGTCGTCTACGCGGTGTTCATGACGATGGGCGTGCTGCTCGTGCGAGTGCCGGCCGACGGGTGGAAGCCCGCGGGCTGGGAGCCGAAGGTCCTGGAGACCAAGAAGCTCATCTCCACGCACAACGTCTCGGCCGCCAACGCGCTCAAGACGCCGCAGTTCTGGTGCCTGTGGATCGTGCTGTGCCTCAACGTGACCGCGGGCATCGGCATCCTGGAGAAGGCCGCGCCGATGATCTCGGACTTCTTCAAGGGCACCTCGGCGCCGGTCAGCACCGCCGCCGCCGCCGGTTTCGTCGCGATGCTCTCGCTCACCAACATGCTGGGCCGGTTCGTCTGGTCGTCGGTCTCGGATGCGGTGGGGCGCAAGAACATCTACCGCTTCTACCTCGGCGTGGGCGCGGTGCTGTACCTGATCATCGCGCTCACCACGAACTCGTCGAAGCTGCTGTTCGTGCTGTGCGCGATGCTGATCCTCTCCTTCTACGGCGGCGGTTTCTCGACGCTGCCGGCGTACCTGAAGGACCTGTTCGGCAACTACCAGGTCGGCGCGATCCACGGCCGGCTGCTCACCGCGTGGTCGGTCGCCGGCGTTCTCGGGCCGCTGATCGTCGACGGCATCGCCGACAGCGAGAAGTCCGCGGGCAAGAGTGGTCCGGACCTCTACGCGACGTCGTTCTACATCATGATCGCGCTGCTCGTGGTCGGCTTCATCGCCAACGAGTTCGTGCGGCCGGTCAAGGCGAAGTACCACGAACCCGTGGCGAGCACCCAGGTGGGGAGTGAGGCGTGATGAGCACACCGGACGTGGAAGGGCGCTCGGGCGGGCGCACCTTGCTGCTCGTGGTCGCGTGGCTGTGGGTGCTGGTGCCGTTCGTGTACGGCGTGTATGAGCTGATCCTCAAGGTCATCGATCTGTTCAGCAGCTGATGGCCCGCTGATCGGAATCACCCGGGTCTGCTGAGGAGCGCGACCACCGGCGTACGACGTGCCGGAGGTCGCGCTCTTTTCGTTCCGCCGGCCGCGCACTGGTGGCGAACCCTGGCCACGATCATCGCAACGGCTTCGTCCGAAAAGGCGCTGGACAAATGGTCAAGAGTCGTTGACCATTGGCTCTCATGACTGGGGACGACTACGTTCCGCCCTCCGACAGCGTCGAGGTGCGGACTACCGAACAACTGCGCGCAGTGAACAACCTGGTGCGCCACCGCGTGCTCGCGGTGCTGCGCGACGGGCCCGCGACGATCACGCAGATCGCCGCGCGCCTGGATCTGGCGAAAGGGAGCTCGAGCTACCACGTGCGCGTGCTGGAGCGCGCAGGGCTCATTCACGTGGTCCGCACTCGCAAGGTGCGTGGCGTGGTGGAGCGGTACTACGGGATGGTCGCGAAGACCGTCGTGGTGCCGGATCCGGCACCCGGCCAGCGCGACGTCCTGCTGCAGCACGCGATCGACGACCTCGCCACCGCGCCGGAGGGCGCGCGGTACGTGCGCATGTCACACCTGCGCCTGGGGGAGTCGCGCTACGCCGAGTTCGAACGGCGGCTGGGTGAGCTGCTGGACGAGATGCACGCGGCACGCGAACCCTCCGAGCCCGCGGCGACGATCGCGGTGGCGTTCTTCCGGCCCGGTGAGGGGGCGGCCCAGTGAGCGCGATGGTGAGTGTCTTTCGCCGTCCGGGTACCGCGCCCAAGATGCCGCCCGCCTTCGCGCGGCTGTGGACGGCGGCGACGGTGTCCGCGCTGGGGGACGGGGCGTATGCGGCGGCGTTGCCGTTGTTCGCCGTGGCGTTGAGCAAAAATCCCGTGGTGATCAGCCTGGTGTCGGTGGCGATGCTGCTGCCGCACCTGGTGGTGGGGCTGGTGGCGGGCGCGCTGGTGGACCGGTGGGACCGGCGGCGAACGATGTGGCTCGCCGATCTGTGGCAGGCGGGGTTGCTGGTGCTCGCGGTCGTGGCGGGGGCGGTCGGGGTGCTGGGGATCCCGCCGTTGCTGGTGCTGGCGTTCCTGCTCGGTGTGGGGGAACTGTTCTTCGACGTGGCCTCGCAGGCCTACCTGCCGGACCTGCTCGGGCGCGACCAGACGTTGCTGCGCCGCGCCAACGGTCGCCTGCGCGGCGCGTCGACGGCGGCCGGGCAGTTCGCGGGGCCGCCGGTGGGCAGCTTCCTGTTCTCGCTCGCGCGGACGGTGCCGTTCGTGGTCGACGCCGTGTCGTTCGTGGCGAGTGCGCTGCTGATCCGGACGTTGCCGTCGACGCCGGTGCCCGAGCGCGTCGAGGGCCGCAGTGTGTGGGCGGATGCGCGGGAGGGGTTCCGGTACGTCGTCCGGGATCGGCTGCTGCTCGGCCTGGCGTTGCGGCCGGCGGTCGGCAACCTGGCGTTCGGCGCGGTGGGTGCGGTGCTGGTGTTGTTCGCGCAGGACACCCTGGGCCTGTCCGCGGTCGGCTACGGCTTCCTGCTCGCCGCCGACGCCGTCGGCGGGGTGCTCGGTGCGATGGTCGTGGCGGGACCGCTCGAGAAGCTGCTGGGCACGGGCACGGCGCTCACTCTGACGGCCGTGGTGGAGGGCGGGTCGATCCTCGTCTTCGGGCTCGCGGACAGCCCGTGGCTCGCCGGCGCCATGTTCGCCCTCTGCGGCTGCGGCATGGCGACCACCATGGTGCTCGGCTGGTCGCTGCGCCAGGCGATCGTCCCGGGCCGGCTCATGGGCCGGGTCGCCGCGGCCTCCCGCCTGGTCGCCCTGTCGGCCGGCCCCCTCGGCGCGCTGCTGGGCGGCTGGCTCGCCTCCGCGGCGGGCCTGCGCACCCCGTACTTCGCCGCCGCGGCGGTCCTGCTGACGATGACCGTGGTGACGATGAGCATGACCAGCAACGCCAAGGTGAAAGCCGCGCTGGCGTCCGCAGTGGACGGTTAGAGCTCCGCCAGCAGCCGACGCCGCGCGGAGTCCACGTGGTCGGCGGCGACGCGGTCCAGTCGGGCCGCGTCGCCGCCGCGGATCAGGGCCGCCAGTTCGCGGTGTTCGGCGACGACGTGGGAGCGGTACTGCGAAGCACCCAGGGACACGCGCTGCAACTGGAACAGGAACACCTGCGAACGCACCGCCTCCCACGCCTCCGTCAGGCGGCGGTTGCCCGCGGCGGTGTAGACGCGGTCGTGGAAAGCGATGTCCAGGGCGAGCAGCTCGGGGCCGGCGGCGCCGGAGTCCACTGCGGACGACAGCGAAGCGACAAGTGAGTCCAACGCGGCCAGATCGTCCACGGAGGACCGCGCCCGAGCCGTGACCGCGGCCAGGCGGTCGAGGGCCGCGCGCACGGAATACACCTCGTCGACGTCCACTGCGGTCACCTCGACGACCGTGGTCGGGCGGTGCCAGCCGCCGCGGACGAGGCCTTCGCGGGTGAGCAGGGCGACGCCCTCGCGCACCGAGCCGCGGCTGACCTCCAGCGACGCGGCGAGCTCGACCTCCCGCAGGGGCGCGCCGGGCGGGAAGTGGCCGGCGAAGATCGCGTCGCGCACGCGGTCGGCGGCTTCCTCGGCGAGGCCGCGGCGCGCCGCTTTCCGCAACGGTGTGGCGTCCATCGGTCAATGTTGACATTAGGACATGGGCACCTCAAGGTGAGGGAGCCACCGCGAGCCGAAGGAGAGCCATGCGCCCCGCGTTCCACCTCGCCATCCCGGTCGACGACCTCGCCCGCGCCCGCGCGTTCTACGGCGGCGTGCTGGGGCTCGAAGAAGGCCGCTCAGCCGACGCGTGGGTGGACTGGGACTTCCGCGGCCACCAGGTGGTCACGCACGTGGTGCCCGGCGCGCGTGCCGAGGCCGGCCGCAACCCCGTCGACGGTCACGACGTGCCCGTGCCGCACTTCGGCCTGGTCCTCGACGTCGACTCCTTCCACGAGCTGGCGGGCCGGCTCAAGCAAGCGGGCACGGAGTTCGTGATCGAGCCGTACCAGCGCTTCGCCGGCGAGCCGGGGGAGCAGTGGACGATGTTCCTGCACGACCCGGCCGGCAACGCCCTGGAGTTCAAGGCGTTCCGCGACGAAGCGCAGCTGTTCGCGAAGTGAACGTCCTCGTCACCGGCGGCTCCCGCGGTATCGGCCGCGCGATCGCCCACGCCTTCGCCACCCGGGGTGGCCGGGTGGCCGTCCACTATGGATCGAACGCCGCGGCGGCCGAGGAGACGCTGGCCGCGCTCCCGGGCGACGGCCACGTGCTGATCGGCGGCGACCTCGGCGATCCCGAAGCGGCGCAACGGATCGCGGACACGGCCGAGGAACTGCTCGGCGGCGTCGACGTGCTCGTGAACAACGCGGCCGTCGGCACCACGCCCGAGACGTCGACGCCCGTCGCGACCGTCGGCTACGCGCACTGGCAGGAAGTCTGGCGCCGCACGCTGGACGTCAACCTGATGGGCGCCGCCAACATCTCGTTCCACGTCGCGCGCCACCTCATCGCGCGGAAAGCGCCGGGGCGGATCGTGAACGTCGGCTCGCGCGGTGCGTTCCGCGGTGAACCCGAGCACCCCGCGTACGGCGCGAGCAAGGCCGCGCTGCACGCGCTCGGCCAGTCGCTCGCGATCGAGCTGGCGCCGCACGGGATTTCGGTGACGTCGGTGGCGCCCGGGTTCACCGCGACCGAACGCGTCGCGCACCGGATCACCGAAGACGTGCGGGAGCAGAGCCCGTTCGGCCGGGTGGCGGAGCCGGAGGAGATCGCCAACGCGGTCGTCTACCTGGCCTCGGCCGAAGCCACGTGGGCGTCGGGCGCGATCCTCGATCTGAACGGCGCCTCGTACTTGCGTTGAAGTGTGAACTGGGTCACGCGTGCAGCAGAACCGGGCCGTACGGCGTCGGTAGGGTGTGCGGATCGCAGGGAAGATCGTCGTCTCGACGCTGGCGCTGGTGGTGTTCGCCGGCACGGCCTATGGCTATTCGACGCTGAGCTCGCTCGACGACGTCACGCGCAGCAGCGTGATCGACGAAGCCGGCGCGCCCGCGCCCGGTGAGCAGCCGGCCGACGGGTCGCTCGACATCCTGCTCGTCGGCCGCGACTCGCGCGCCGACAATCAGGGCAACCCACTACCGGCGGACGTCCTGCGCGAACTGAGGGCCGGGCCCAACGGCGACGACCTCACCGACACCCTGATCGTGCTGCGCATCCCGAACGGCACGCAGACGGTGAAGGCCTTCTCGATCCCGCGCGACTCGTACGTGACGCTGCCCGACGGTGACAAGGGGAAGATCAACGCCGCCTACGGTCAGGGCAAGGCACTGGAGGCCGCGAAACGGCGCGCGGCGGGCGAGACCGACAAGAACGAGATCGAGCAGGAGTCGCTCACCGCCGCTCGCCGTGCCACGCGGCAGGCGGTGGAGAACCTCACGGGCGTGAAGATCGACCACTTCGCCGAGGTGAACCTGCTGAGCTTCTACGACATCAGCAACGCCGTCGGCGGTGTCGAGGTCTGCCTCAACAACGCGACGAAAGATCGCAACTCGGGCGCGAACTTCCCGGCGGGGCCGCAGAAGATCTCGGGCGCCGACGCGCTTGCCTTCGTCCGCCAGCGCGACGGCGTCAAGGGCACCGACTTCGGCCGCATGCGCCGGCAGCAGGTGTTCCTCGCCTCCCTGGCGCACCAGGTGCTTTCGGCCGGCACGCTCGCCAATCCCGGCAAACTCGGCGCGCTGATCGACGCCGTGAAGAAGTCCGTGGTCCTCGACGATTCCTGGAACCTGCTCGACTTCATCGGGCAGCTGCGCGGCATTTCCGGCGGTGGCATCCAGTTCACGACGATCCCCGTCGTGAACCCCGACTACCGCTACAGCAAAACGAATCCGCGGGCGACGGCGGTGCAAGTGGATCCCGCGCAGGTCAAGGCGTTCGCGGCCGGCCTGATCGGCGCGCCGCCCGCCGCTGCGCCGAAGCAGGCCGGCTTCGTGGTGGACGTGGCCAACGCGGGCGGCACCAGCGGGCTCGCCCAGCGCGTCTCGGATGTGGTGAAGGACAACGGTTTCACCCCGGGCACCACTGGCAACGCCGCCGTGCGCCGCACCTCACTGGTCCGGTACGGCGCCGCGCTGGCCACGCAGGGCAAGGCGGTGGCGGAGCTCCTGGGGGGCCTCGCCACCGCCGAGTCCGCCGACGTGCCGGCCGGCCACATCGAGGTGACACTCGGACAGGTCTACGCCGGGCCCGGTGCGCCTTCCGGCGGCGGTGACCCCGGCGGGACGGGCGGTGGCGCCGGCGCGGCGGGTTCGCGGGACACGCCGATCACCGGCGCCGGCGAGAATTGCGTGGACTGACGCTCGGGGTGGGCAGCCGGGCTGGTTGACTGGACCGATGCAATCCTGGGCCCGCTGGCTGCTCGTCGTGGCGGTTCTCGTGGTTCTCGGCATCACGCTGCGGCCCGGGCACCTGAGCCCGCCCGAGAACATCAACCTGGTGCCGTTCGCCGGGATTGCCGACGAGGCCCGCAACGCCAACGGCCGCCTCGGGCTGATCAACAACGCCGGCAACATCGCGCTGTTCGTGCCACTGGGATTCCTGGCGACCGTGGTCACACGCCGGAAAGCCGCCGTGATCGCGGCGCTGGCGGGATTCTCGGCAGTGATCGAGATCGTGCAGTACTTCGTGGGCCGCAGCGCCGACGTCGACGACGTGCTGCTGAACACCCTCGGCGCGGCACTCGGCGTGCTGCTCGCCGCCACAGTCCGGTCACGCCGGAAAAACCCCGCGTGACCGGACCGCCTGAACCTCACGAGTGGTGGTGCGGCTCCAGCCGGACGACGACCGCCTTCGACACCGGCGTGTTGGACTTCTCCGCGACGGAGTCCAGCGGCACCAGTGCGTTGGCTTCCGGGAAGTAGGCCGCCGCGCAGCCGCGAGCGGTCGGGTAGGACACGGCGCGGAAGCGCGGCGCGCGGCGGTCGCCGTCACGCCACTCCGAGACCAGGTCCACGATCTCGCCGTCGGCGATGCCCAGCTCGGCCAGGTCGTCCGGGTGGACGAAGACCACGCGCCGGCCGTCCTCGATGCCGCGGTAGCGGTCGGACAGGCCGTAGATCGTGGTGTTGTACTGGTCGTGGCTGCGCATCGTCTGCAGCAGCAGCCGGCCCGCCGGCACCTCCGGGTACTCCAGCTCCGACACGGTGAACGTGCCCTTGCCGGTGGCCGTGCCCGTGAATTCGCGGGAGTCACGCGGCGCGTGGGGAAGCACGAACCCGTCGGGCTCGCGCACGCGGCGGTTGTAGTCCTCGCAGCCCGGCACCACACCCGCGATGCGGTCGCGGATCAGGTCGTAGTTCTTCTCGAACGTGCGCCACGGCACGGCGTGGCCGGGGCCCAGCAGCCGCTCGCCGAGCCGGCAGACGATCGCGACCTCGGAGATCAGGTGCTCCGAAGCCGGCTTGACCCGGCCGCGGGAGGCGTGCACCTGCGACATCGAGTCCTCGACGGTCACGAACTGCGGCCCCGACTCCTGCACGTCACGCTCGGTGCGCCCGAGCGTCGGCAGGATCAGCGCGGTGGTGCCGTGGACGACGTGCGAACGGTTGAGCTTCGTCGACACGTGCACGGTGAGAGAGCACGAGCTCAGCGCCTTCGCCGTGAGGTCGGAGTCGGGCGTCGCGGAGGCGAAGTTGCCGCCCATCGCGAAGAAGACCTTGCCGCGGCCGTCGCGCATTGCGCGGATGGCGTCGACGGTGTCCCAGCCGTGCTCGCGCGGCACGGTGATGCCGAACTCGCGGTCGAGCGCGTCCATGAACGTCTCGGGCATCTTCTCCCAGACGCCCATGGTGCGGTCGCCTTGCACGTTGGAGTGGCCGCGCACCGGGCACAGGCCCGCGCCCGGCTTGCCGATCATGCCGCGCGCCAGCGCGAGGTTCGTGATCTCGGAGATCGTGGGCACCGCGTGCTTGTGCTGCGTGAGACCCATGGCCCAGCAGTAGATCGTGCGCTCGGACGTGGCGATCATCCGGGCGACGTGCTCGATCTGCGCACGCTGCAGGCCCGTGGCCTTCTCCGTCTCGGCCCAGTCGAGCTCGAGCAGGTTCTTCGCCCAGTCCTCGAACCCGTAGGTCGCGGAGTTCACGAACTCCTGGTCGATGATCGTGCCGGGCGCCTCTTCCTCCCACTGCAGCAGCAGGTGGCCCACGGCCTGGAACAGCGCGAGGTCGCCGCCGAGGCGGATCTGCGCGAACTCGTCGGCGAGCGGGGTGCCCTCGCCCACGACTCCGCGCACGTTCTGCGGGTTCTTGAACCGCATCAGCCCGGCCTCGGGCAGCGGGTTCACGGCCACGACCTTGGCGCCGTTGCCCTTCGCCGTCTCCAGCGCCGAGAGCATGCGCGGGTGGTTGGTGCCCGGGTTCTGGCCGACGACCACGATCAGATCGGCGTGGTGGATGTCCGCGAGCGACACCGAGCCCTTGCCGATGCCGATGCCGGTGGACAGCGCCGAGCCCGACGACTCGTGGCACATGTTCGAGCAGTCCGGCAGGTTGTTCGTGCCGTAGGAGCGCACGAGCAGCTGGTAGAGGAACGCGGCCTCGTTGCTGGTGCGGCCCGAGGTGTAGAACACGGCCTCGTGCGGGCTGGCCAGCCCGTTGAGCTCGCCGGCGACGAGGTCGAACGCGGCGTCCCACGAGATGGGCTCGTAGTGCGTGGCGCCCTCGCGCAGCACGAACGGCTCGGTGACGCGGCCCTGCTGGCCCAGCCAGTAGTCCGTCTTGTCCCGCAGGTCGGCGACCGCGTGGGTGGCGAAGAACTCCCGGTCCACGCGGCGGCGCGTGGCTTCTTCCGCGACGGCCTTCGCGCCGTTCTCGCAGAACTCCGCGAGCTTGCGCTTCTCGCCGTCGGCCTGGAGCGGCTCGGGCCACGCGCAGCCCGGGCAGTCGAAGCCCGCGCGCTGGTTGAGCAGGCGCAGGGTGAGCGCGGTGCGCGTGGGGCCCATCTGCTCGATGCCGCGCCGGAGCGACACGGCGACGCCGGGGATGCCGGCCGCGTAGGTCTTCGGCTTGCCCACCTTCAGGTCGGCTTCGTCCACGTCGTGTTTCGGCGCATCACGGTGCATGTGTCCATCGTGCGCTTCGATCATGGATTCCCCGACACGGGGTCTGGTTTTTCACACTTGAAAGATGCTGTTTGACCTGGGTACCCGCCCGTTCGGCCGCGAGGTTCGACCTTCGGAGTGACGACGGTCACTGATCGTGCCGTCGATCATCTCCGTCGGCGATGTCAGGCGCGCCGCGCCCGTTCGCGGCGTTCGGCCAGCTTCAGCCCGCGGTCGGCGACCGTCACGACCAGCAGCAGCGCGCTGATCACCACGAGCACGGCACCGAGGTGGTGCAGCCCGGCCGAGTCGGCGCGCGCGCCGTAGCACTGGGCGATCACGGTGGAGGCCACGATCGCGCCGAGGTACTGGGCCGTGCGGAACAGGCCGCTCGCGGTGCCCATGGTCTCGGCGGGCGACTCACGGTAGAGCGTGGTCTGGTTTGCGACGCTCGTCAGGCCCTGGGCCAGACCGAATACCGCGATCAGCCCGAGCAGTGCGCCCAGCCACGTCGTGTCGCCGACGAACAGCAGCGCGACCGAACCGGCCAGCAGCGCCACGGCGACCACCACCAGTCGTTTGCGGATCCCGGTCGCGCGGCCCGAGAACGCCGCCGCGCACACGGCCACGACCGACATCGGCAGCAGCAGCGCCCCCGCGATCGCGTCGCTGAAGCCGCGGCCTTCCTCGAGCCACTGCACGTAGCCGAACATGATCGCGTAGATCACCATGAAGCTCAGGGCCTGGCGCAGGTAGGTGCGCAGGATCGGAGTGTTGGCCGCGAGCATCCGCAGGTCGATGAACGGTACCCGCGTGTGCAGCTCCACCCACACGAACGCCGCGCCGACGGCGACGGCCGCCGCGAGCAGCCACAGGTCGCCGATGCCCGGCGCCATCAGGTAGCACAGCAGCACCAGCAGGGAGAGCGAGAACAACGCGATGCCGAGTACGTCGATCGGCTTCGGCTTCGTGGCTTCGTCGCGCACCGGCGCGTCCTTGGGAACCCAGAAGATCGCCAGCAGCAGCGAGGCGCCCGCGAGCGGGATGTTCACGGCGAAGATGGCCGGCCAGCCGAAGAGCGTGATCAGCACGCCGCCGAGCGTCGGGCCGATGACCATGATCGTCTGTGAGGACAGGGAGAGCAGTGACAGCACGCGCGCGGGCACGCCCTGGCCCAGCGCGTCGGCGCGCTTGCGCAGCACGGCCATCGCGGCGGGGAAGCCGGCACAGGTGCCGATGCCGAGCACCGCGCGCACGCCGGTGAGCCACTCGACGGAGAACGGGATCATGCCGGCGACCCCGGCGACGATCACCACTGACGCACCACCGAGCAGTACGCGGCGGGCGCCGTAGCGGTCCACGAGCAGGCCGACCACGGGCTGGCCGACGGCGGTGGCGAGGTAGAGGGCGGAGATCAGCCAGGCCGTCTTGCCTGGCCCGGCGCCGAAGCTCTGCCCGATCGGCACGAGCGCGACGGCGATGAGGGTGGAGTTGATGGGGTTCAGCACCGCGCTCGCCACCAGCGGGGTGACGAGTTTGGCACCGAAGCTGGCCGGTGCCTTTCGGGGCGTTGCGGTGGTCGTCACGGCTCCTTCGTCCTGGAAATGTCGGGGAATGTTCGGGTGTCCTCCACGGCGTCCGCGCTGACGTCGGTGTTCGGGTCCCGGCGCCGATGCCGGGCACGCTGGATGATCAGTGCTCGGCGACGCGTTGCAGCAGGGGCAGGGCCTGGCGCACCGTCTCCAGCTCCTCGGCGGTCAGCTCGGCCGCGAGCGCGTGGGCGAGCCACTCGTCGCGGTGCTGGCGGATCCCCTGCACGGTCTTCGCGCCGAGCTCGGACACCGACAGCACGGTGCGGCGGCCGTCGGCGGGGTCGCGCGAGCGGGCGAGGTAGCCGAGCGAGTCGAGCGCCGAGAGCGTGGTGGCCATCGACTGCTGCCGCACGTGCTCGGCGGCGGCGAGCTCACCCTGCGTCGCGGGGCCCTCGCGGTAGAGGCGGTTGAGCGCCGCCGACTGTGACGGCGTGAGGCTGTCGGCGTTGTCGACCTGCCGCAGCCGGCGGTGCAGCTGCGCGACGACGCCGCGCAGCCAGCCTGCGGATTCGGCGACGGGAGCGGGTACGGTGGCCATATCCACAGTTTAGGCTGTGTAGTCTGGCCTGTGCATCCCTCGACGGGGCGACCTTGGCCACACCCGGTGACTTCGGTCTCCGCGGCTCTCAGGCCGCGGATCGGGGGAATCGCGAGAACCCGAGACGATGCGAACGAACGCCACCGGAAGCGGTATCGCCTTTTTCAGATGGGCCAAAAACTGGTTCTGCCGCAGTGTTTTTCACGCCGTTTCCGGTGCAGTCGCCGCTTGTTGACACCCCCCTGATTCGGGCAGGACGATGAGGATCGCGCTGCTGCACCACGGCGCCATTTCTTTGAGCCGGCCGACATGCGCGCCATTTCCGGATAAATGGCGTGGTGGGAGGCGCCGATGCCTGCTTGGACCCGGATCCGCCCGCGCCGCCGGGCGGATGCGAGGGCTGCCGCGGCGACCGGACGCGGGCCCGGGTACGCGCTCGTCGCGGGCTGGTCGGGGATCCTCTTCGCGGCGCTGTTCACCGTCGCGCTGGTCCTGGTGCACCAGGCGCCGGGACTGACCGTGGCGGACAGCCGGTACGCGAATTTCTACGCCGACGGCGGTTCCAGTGCCTTGGTGACCGCCGGCCTGTACATCGTGCCGTTCGCCGGCATCGTCTTCCTGTGGCACATGATGGCCACGCGTGAATTCATCGCGAGCCTCCCCGGCGCACAGAATCGGGAAATGCCGCGGGCGCTGCAGTTGGCCTCCGGGGTGGCGTTCATCATCCTGCTGTTCTCGGGGATGGCGCTGACCGGGGCGATCGCACTGCTGAAGCAGTTCTCGGTGGCGCCGCTACCGCCTGTGTACGTGGCGCGGGCGCTGACCGCGGCCGGCTACGGGCTCGTGTTCGTCTTCGGCGCCCGGGTCGCCGGCATGTACATGATCACCACGACGACGCTGCTCAACGCCGCGGGTGTGCTGGCGCGCCCGCTGGTGTGGTTCGGCTACCTCTGCGCCGCGGCTGTGCTGCTGAGCTGGACCTTCCACCCGATCTTCGCGCTCATCTTCCCCGGCTGGGTCTTCGTCGTCGGCGTCGTGGCGGTGGTCCGGGCCCACCAGGCCAAGGCGCGGACCTCGCGGCCGAGCCGGACCGGCGCCGTGACGTCGCCGGCCGAAGGGCACCTCTCCAAGGAGTGAACGCCATGACCACCAAGACCCCCATCGACGAAATCCCCGGCCCGCGGGCGCTGCCCTTCGTCGGCAACGCCTTCGACATCGACGCCCACAGCCCGTTCGAAAGCATGATGGGGATGGCCCGGGAGTACGGCCCGATCTTCCGGCTGACCACACCCGGCGGCACGCGGCTGATCGTGTCCGGCGCCTCACTGGTCGAGGAGATCTGCGACGACTCGCGCTTCGACAAGGTGGTCAGCGGCGGTCTCGCGAACGTGCGGCAGACGGCGACCGCCACCGGCTTGTTCACGGCCGAGACGGACGATCCGCTGTGGCATCGCGCGCACAACATCCTGATGAAGCCCTTCAGCCTGCAATCCATGCGTGACTACGTGCCGATGATGCTGGACATCGCGGGCCAGCTGGTCGACAAGTGGGAGCGGCTGAACCCGGACGAGGACGTCGACGTGCCGGCCGACATGACCCGGCTGACGCTCGACACCATCGCGCTGTGCGGGTTCGGCTACCGCTTCAACTCCTTCTACCGCGATACCCGGCACCCGTTCGTCGCGGCGATGATCCGCACGCTCACCGAGTCGCAGGCGCGGGCCCGCAGGCTGCCCATCCAGACCCGGCTGCGGATCCACGCGCAGCGGCAGCTGGAGGAGGACCAGGCGTTCATGAACGACCTGGTCGACAAGCTCATCGCCGAGCGCCGCGCGGAGGGCGAGGCCGGCAGGAAGGACGATCTGCTCGGTCAGATGATCAACGGCGTCGACAAGCAGACCGGCGAGCGGCTGCCCGACGAGAACATCCGGGCCCAGTGCATCACCTTCCTGATCGCCGGCCACGAGACCACGAGCGGCCTGCTGTCCTTCGCGATCTACTACCTGCTCAAGAACCCCGACGTGCTGGCCCGCGCCCGCGCCGAGGTCGACGAGGTGTTCGGCACCAGCGCCGAACCCACCTACGAGCAGATCCACAAACTGACCTACGTCCGGCAGGTGCTCAGCGAAGCGCTGCGGCTGTGGCCGACGGCGCCCGGGTTCACGCGCACGCCGTTCGAGGAGACCGTGATCGGCGACCGGTACTTGATCGAGCACGGCGTCCCGTTGACCGTGCTCACCCCGATGCTGCACCGCGACCGCAGCGTGTGGGGCGACAACGCCGAGGAGTTCGACCCCGAGCACATGGCCCCCGAACGGCTCGCGGCCCTGTCGCCCGACGTCTACAAGCCCTTCGGCACGGGGCAGCGGGCCTGTATCGGCCGGCAGTTCGCCCTGCAGGAGGCCGTGCTCGTGCTCGGCATGCTCGTGCAGCGTTTCGACTTCATCGACCACCTGAACTACCAGCTCAAGACCAAGACGACGCTGACGATCAAGCCCGACGAGATGCACATCCAGGTGCGTCCTCGCCCCGGGTTCGTGCTGACCCGGCCCGGCGGTGCCCCCGCGGCGCCGGCGAAATCCGTGTCAGCGGCGCCCGCCGCACGTGTCGCGCTCGCGCCGGACGCGCACAAGACCCCGCTGCTGGTCGCCTACGGCTCGAATCTCGGGACCGCGGAAGGCCTCGCGACGCGGCTCGCCCGCGAGGGGACCGAGCGCGGCTACGCCGTGACCCTCAGCTCGCTCGACGACGTCACGGACGCGCTGCCTGCCCAGGGCACGGCTGTGATCGTCACGTCGTCCTACAACGGCACACCGCCGGACAACGCCGGCAGGTTCTGTGCCTGGCTGCGCGGACCCGGCACCGCGAAGGACGCCGCCGCGGGGCTGTCCTACACCGTGTTCGGCTGCGGCAACACCGAATGGGCGGCCACCTACCAAGCGGTGCCGAAGCTGATCGACAGCGAGCTGGCCGCGCACGGCGCCACCCGGCTGCACTCCCGGGGCGAGGGCGACGCGAACGGCGATTTCGACGCCCAGTACCGCACCTGGCACCACGGGCTCTGGGCCGACGTGGCCGCGAGCGCCGGCCTGCCCGAGAGCGCGGCCGAGCCGGCCACGACCGGCCCTCGGCTGTCGATCACGCTGGTCAACCGCCAGCTGAACAACCCGGTGATCATGTCCTACCAGGCGCAGCCGGCCCTGGTGCGGGTCAATCGCGAGCTGCACGCGCCCAACGGCGGGCGGTCCACGAAGCACATCGAGGTCGCGCTGCCCGAGGGCGCCGACTTCCACGCCGGTGACCACCTCGGAGTGCTGCCCCGCAACAGCATCGACCTGATCCACCGGGTGATGCAGCGCTTCGAGCTCGACGGCGGCATGTACGCGACGATCATCCCCCACAGCGGAGACCACACCCACCTGCCCGTCGACGAGCCCGCGCCGCTGCTCGGCATCCTCGCCAGCTGCGTCGAGCTGCAGGACGTGGCCACCCGGGCCGGCATCGAGGTGCTGGCCGGCTGCACCGAGGACCCCGCCCAGCGCGCCGAGCTCGAGTCGCTGGCCGGGGACGACGAGGCGTCCCGAGCCCGCTACCAGGAGCGAGTCTTCACGCCCCGCCGGTCGCTGCTGGACCTGCTGGAGGAGTTCCCCGCCTGCGCGGTGCCGTTCGGCGTCTACCTCGACCTGCTGCCTCCGCTGCGGCCGCGCTACTACTCGATCTCGTCGTCGCCGCTGACCGATGCGAAGGTGGCCAGCATCACCACGGGTGTGCTGCGCGCCCCCCTGCGCGGTGGTGGCGACGCCACGTTCTCGGGTATCTGCTCCAACTACTTGGCCGGCAGTCCCGACGGCAGCACGGTGTTCGTCTTCGTGCGACCCCCGACCATCGAGTTCCGGCCGCCGGACAACCCGCACACCCCGATGATCATGGTCGGGGCCGGGACCGGGCTCGCCCCGTTCCGCGGGTTCCTGCAGGAGCGGGCGGCGCTGCGCGCGCAGGGCGTGCCGATCGCCGAGTCGTTGCTGTTCTTCGGCTGCCGCAACGCGGACCAGGACTTCCTGTACGCCGACGAGCTGCGCGAATACGACCGGCAAGGGGTCGCCGAGCTGCACGTCGTGTTCTCGAGCGCCCCGGTCGACGGGCGCAAGTACGTCCAGCACGAGATCGCGGCAGCGGGCGACGAAGTGTGGCGGCTGCTGCAGGACGGCGCGGCGGTGTTCGTGTGCGGCAACGCGAACACGATGGCGCCCGGTGTCCGAGCGGCCTTCACCACGCTGTTCGCCGAGAAGACGGGCACCGGCGAGGCCGATGCGCAGGCCTGGCTCGCCGGTCTTCGCGCGGCAAACCGCTACGTCGAGGACATCTGGGGCGGCGGCTGAGCGCCGGCCGGCCCGGGCTGTACCAGCGACCGTTCGCAGCTGGTGCGGCCCTCGCTCGGCGGCCGTGCGACTTCGGGGTCCGCCCGGTCAGGCCGGTGGTGTGCCCGTGAACACGGAGGTACCGACGCTCAGCGCGAACCAGAACTCGTTGACGCCGTGGCCCTGGAGCTGGTGGACGATCACGGCGGCCGCCAGGAGCAGGACGAGGCCGGCGATCGCGAGGACACCTGGCCAGCGGCTGGGAGTGCGCGCGCCGTAGCCGTAGCCCGCGGTGACGCCGGAGCGGCGTTCGCGCTTGCGGCGCTTCTTCATCTCCTTCTTGGCACCCAGCCAAGCGTCGAGCTCGGCGTGCTTGCGCCAGTTCGGATCGACGAGGTCCGGGTGCGTCTCCATCCGGTCGTCCGGATCTTCCGGTCGCGTCATCCGTGCACCGCCTTTCCCCCTGAGCAACCCCGCCGGAGCGGGTTCGTAGACTTGTCCATTGTGACCGAGAACGCTCCGCAGCAGAAAACCGACCTTCCGGGTGCCTGGGACCCGGCCGCCGAAGAAGCACCCATGTACGACCGCTGGGTAGCGGCCGGGTACTTCACGGCCGACGCTTCGTCGGAGAAGCCGCCGTTCTCGATCGTACTGCCGCCGCCGAACGTCACCGGCAGCCTGCACATGGGCCACGCGCTCAACCACACCCTGATGGACGCGATGAGCCGCCGTCGTCGCATGCAGGGCTACGAGGTGCTGTGGCTGCCGGGCATGGATCACGCGGGCATCGCGACGCAGAACGTGGTCGAGCGCCAGCTCGCCGGCGAGGGCCTTTCGCGCCACGACCTGGGCCGCGAGAAGTTCGTCGAGCGCGTCTGGGAGTGGAAGGCCGAGTACGGCGGCAAGATCCTCGGCCAGATGAAGCGCCTCGGCGACGGTGTCGACTGGTCGCGCGAGCGCTTCACCATGGACGAGAACCTGTCGCAGGCCGTGCAGACGGTGTTCAAGAACTTCTTCGACGCCGGGCTCATCTACCGCGCCGAGCGCATCATCAACTGGTGCCCGCGGTGCCAGACGGCGCTGTCGGACATCGAGGTGGACCACAGCGACGACGACGGCGAGCTCGTGTCGATCCGCTACGGCGAAGGCGACAACGCCATCGTGGTGGCCACGACCCGCGCCGAGACGATGCTGGGCGACACCGCCGTGGCCGTGCACCCGGACGACGAGCGCTACGCGCACCTGGTGGGCACCGAGGTCGAGCTGCCGCTGACCGGCCGCAAGATCCCGATCATCGCCGACAAGCACGTGGACCCGGAGTTCGGGACCGGTGCCGTGAAGGTGACCCCGGCACACGACCCGAACGACTTCGAGATCGGCCGCCGGCACGACCTGCCGATGCTCACGATCATGAACGAGCGCGCCGAGATCACCGCGCGGGGCCCGTTCGAGGGGCTCGACCGGTTCGAGGCGCGGCCCGCGATCGTGGCGGCGCTGCGGGAGCAGGGCCGGATCGTGGCGGAGAAGCGGCCGTACGTGCACGCCGTCGGCCACTGCTCGCGCTGCGACACCGTGGTGGAGCCGCGGCTTTCGCTGCAGTGGTGGGTGAAGGTCGAGGAGCTGGCGCGTGCGGCGGGTGACGCGGTGCGCGACGGCCGCACGAAGATCCACCCGGCGGAGCTGGAGAAGCGCTACTTCGACTGGGTCGACAACATGCACGACTGGACGATCTCGCGCCAGCTGTGGTGGGGCCACCGGATCCCGGTCTGGTACGGCCCCGACGACCAGGTCGTGTGCGTGGGCCCGGACGAGCAGCCGCCGTCGGGCGAGGGCTGGACGCAGGACCCGGACGTGCTGGACACGTGGTTCTCGTCGGGCCTGTGGCCGATGTCGACCATGGGCTGGCCGGCGCAGACTGATGATTTGGCGAAGTTCTATCCGACCAGCGTGCTGTCGACCGGCTACGACATCCTGTTCTTCTGGGTCGTGCGGATGATGATGTTCGGCGTGCAGGAGATGGACGGCGTGCAGCCGTTCGACCACGTCTACCTGCACGGGCTCATTCGCGACGCGCAGGGCAAGAAGATGTCGAAGTCGCGTGGGAACGTGATCGACCCGCTCGAGTGGATGGACGCCTACGGCGCCGACGCCACGCGCTTCACCCTCGCGCGCGGCGCGAACCCGGGCGCGGACATGGCGCTGGCCGACGAGTGGGCCGCGGGCTCGCGCAACTTCTGCACGAAGCTGTGGAACGCCAGCAAGTTCGCGATGATGAACGGGGCTTCGGCCTCGGCTCCGTTGCCCGCCGCGGCGGAGCTGACCGAGGCCGACCGCTGGATCCTCGGCCGCCTCGGCGCGCTGGTGTCCGAAGTGGACGGCCTGTTCGAGGACTTCCAGTTCGCCAAGGTCGCGGGCGCGCTGTACCAGTTCACGTGGAACGAGCTGTGCGACTGGTACCTGGAGCTCGCGAAGGTCCAGCTGTACCAAGGCGATGACGCGCGCGTTTCGGCGACACGCTCGGTGCTCGGCCACGTGCTGGACACAGTGCTGCGTCTGCTGCACCCGTTCATCCCCTTCATCACTGAGAAGCTGTGGACCGCGCTGACCGGCGGTGAGTCGCTGGTGATCGCCTCCTGGCCCACCGCGCCGGAGGGCTACGCCGACCCCGTGGCGGACGCCCGGATCGCCGACGTGCAGAAGCTCGTCACCGAGATCCGCCGCTTCCGCGCCGACCAGGGCCTCAAGCCGGGCCAGAAGGTCGCCACCCGGCTGTCCGGAGCGGGCTTCGACGCCGTCTCCGGCCACGACGACGCGATCCGCTCGCTGGTGCGCCTGACGCCGGTTTCCGCGGAGTTCTCGGCGAGCGCGTCCCTGGAGGTCGCCCTCGCCGGCGGCGTGGCCGTGGTGGAGCTCGACCTGTCCGGCACCATCGACGTCGCCGCGGAGCGCAAGCGTCTGCAGAAGGACCTTGGCGTGGCCCAGAAGGAGCTCGCGCAGACCGAGGGCAAGCTGGGCAACGAGTCGTTCATCGCCAAGGCGCCCGAGCAGGTCATCGAGAAGATCAAGACCCGCCGGGCCACGGCCGCGGCGGACATCGAGCGCATCGAGTCGCGGTTGGCGGCGTTGCCGGCTTCGTGAGGTTTGGCCTGACGGTGGCGTCCGGTGCTTCTCGCACCGGGCGCCACTTTGCGTTTCAGCCGAGTTCGCGGCCCGCCTCGATCAGCGCCAGCACTTCCGGCCGCAGCCGGCGGTCGGCTGAGGTGGCGAGGTAGGTGGGCATCACCGGGGTCGGGTTGCGCAGAGAGCGGAAGGCGACGCCCGGTACGGGCAGCAGGTTGGCGTGGGCGCGGTAGAAGACCGTCCACTGGGGACGGCCCAGGCCGAGCGTGCCGAGGGTGTCCTGGGCGTTGGTGAACTCCTTGCCCAGCACCGGTTCGAAGCCGGCCTCGCGGCAGGACGCGAGCACCAGGTCGTGGAGCGGGCGGTTGCGTTCGGGGGAGCTCAAGCGCAGGGGCAGCGGGGCCAGGTCGGCGAAGTCGACGGTGTCCGAAGAAGCCAGGGGGTGCGTCGAAGGGAGCGCGACGAGCACCTCGTCCGTCCACAAGGGAGTCAATTCCAGGCCGTCGGCGGGCCAGTCGCCGCGGAGGAAGGCGGCGTCGAGGGCGCCGTCGCGGATCTGCTGGAGGCGGGCCGGGGTGGGGGCGTGCACGAGCTCCAGCTGGGCGTCCGGGGCGAGGCGCGTGAACGCGGCGAGGAACCCGTCGAGACGGTCGCCGAGGCCGTCGCTGGTGCCGAGCAGCACAAGGCGGGCGCGTTCGGCGCGGAAATCGGCCACGGCGTCGGCCGCGCGCTCGGCGGCGGCGAGCACGGCCCGCGCGTGCGGCAGGAACCGCTCGCCTGCCTCGGTCAACGAGACGGTGCGGGTGGTCCGCTCGAACAGCTCCGCGCCGAGTGAGCGCTCCAGCCGGCGCACCTGCTGGCTCACCGCCGGCTGCACGATGTGGAGGCGCTCGGCCGCGCGCCCGAAGTGCAGCTCCTCGGCGACGACCACGAAGTACCTCAGCTGACGCAGCTCCATCCCCGGCCCCATTCATCAGCGTTCGTGATGAGTCTACGAGCGGACTGGTCGTTGGTCGCCGCGCGCCGTCGCGGTTGGCTCGGAGGAGAACGGGAGAGAGGAAGATCCGATGGCATTCGTCGAGGTCCGGGGCGCGCGGCTCTACTACCAAGGCATGCGCGACACGGTCCACGAGGTCACCGCGGCGCTGCTGGCCGACCGGCCCGGCCTGGTCGCGAGCTGGGTGCCGAACTGGTACGCGCCCGGCGCGAGCGCGGCGCTGATCGACTGGACGATCCGCCAGATCGTCGACTCGGCCGGCTACCTCGACCCGCTCATCGGCGAGTCGGCGACGTGGGACCCGCGCCCGCGGCTGCCGGAGCTGGGCGTGCCGATCGCGTACGTCCACGGCGAGCTCGACGTCCAGATCCCGGTGGCAGTGGCGCGCACCTGCGCCGCCCTGACGCCCGGCGCGAGCGTGCATGTGGTCGCCGGCTGCGGGCACCTGCCGCACCAGGAGGACCCCGTCGCGTTCACCGCCGTGCTGCGCGATGTGCTCACGGGTCTGCGGGCGGCGGCGTGACCGTGGTTCCCGTGACCCTGGCCGGCGGAGCCGCCGAGGTCCACTACGCCGTGACCGGCTCCGGTCCCGGGCTCCTGCTGCTGCACGGCACGGCGGCCTCGCACGAACAGTGGGCGCCGGTGGTCGAGCTCGCGCGGGAGTCGTTCACGGTCGTCGCGCCCGATTTCTCCGGCTCCGGCGGCACCGTCGACCACGGCGGCCCGGTCTCGATCGCCGATCTCGCGGCCGAAGCGCTGGCCGCGGCGGACGACGCCGGGCTTGCCACGTTCCACGTCGCCGGCCATTCGCTCGGCGCGGTGGTGGCGGCGCACCTGGCGGGCACGCACCCGGCGCGCGTGCGTTCCGCCGTGCTCCACGCCGCGTGGCCGAAGACCGACACGCGGCAGGACGCCGAGTGCCGCCACTGGCTCGAGCTGCTCGACCACGGCGCCGAGGTGTTCGCGCGGATGCTGCCGCTGATGGCGTTCGGGCCCGGCTACTGGGCCACGACCACGCCGGACGCCAACGACGAACTGGTGGCGCAGCTGGTGATCCAGCCCGGGACGGCGCGGCAGATTGAGGCCGACCGCGGCGTCGACCTCCGGCCGGTGCTGGGCTCGATCACGGCGCCGACGTTGGTCCTCTCCAGCGCGTATGACCGGTTGATCGAGGCGGCGCAGCAGCAGGAACTGCTGGCGGCGATCCCGCACGCGAACCACCTCGAGCTGCCGGCCGGGCACGGTGCGCCGGGTGAGCTGCCGGGGGAGTTCGCGAAGGTGCTCCTGGACTTCGTGCGTCAAGCCGAGGAGGTCCAGGCCGAGGCGGGCCGGGCCGGCACTTGACTGGCGGTGGGGTGCCGGCCCGGTCCTGGCTGCGCCGGTCGTCGACGGCGCGGGTCTCGCCTGCCGATTTTCATCTCAGTTGGTGTCATTCGGCAAGCGAATAACCTGAGTTGACACTCCGGTGTGACGGCTGCGAGACTCTGCGGTGCCGAGGGAGGGGTGTCCACGGGCGACGGGGGCCGGCGGGTGACCGCCGCCCCCGCTCGTTCGCGGTCAGGAGTCAGCCGGCGAGCTGCCGGTCGATGATCCCGGCGAGGCCCGCCATGCCTTCGGGCAGCGGGTGGTAGGCGGCGGCTGTGAAGAGCAAGGTGTGCTGGCCGTTGATCCACGCCGCGCCATCGGGTGCGCAGGCGTCGTGGCCGGCCGACGGCGTGAACGTGTCCACATAGGATGCGTTGCCGTCGGCTTCGACGGCGTTCTCGATCGCGGTGTTGAGCGCTTCCTCCACACTGGACAGCCAGGCATAGTCACCGTCGGCGAAGGGCAGCACGCTCGGGCAGTAGCCCGACGCCGGTGCGATGCGCGGGTACCCGATGGCGAGCACCTTCGCCCGCGGCGACCGCGCGTGGATGCCGGCCAGCGCCGTCTGGATGCTCTGCTGCGTGTTCTTCAACGCGGCCTTGATGGAATCCACGCCCCCGGCGGTGAAGTGGCGCTCGCACGGATTGCCGCTCGGGTCGGTCGAACGCAGCGCCGGGCACGTGCCGATCAGCGTGCCGAAGACGCCGGAGTCGTTGCCGCCGATGCCGAGCGTCACGAGGTCGGTGTCCAGGCGCAGCGCGGAAAACTGCGGCGCGTTCACGCCCAGTGGCACGCTTTGGGCGGCCGTCATGTTCGACGTGTCCGCGCCCGAACAGCTGACGTCGGTGTAGCTGCCCACACGCAGCGCGGACGCCAGGATCGACGGGTAGTTCGACGAACTTCTCGCGCACCCCAGCGGATCCAGCCGCTGCGAGGGGATCAGCGGCCCCGCGGTGTACGAGTCGCCCAACGCGACGTAATCCCGGAAGTGTTCCGGCCGAGGCGCGGCGTCAGCGGTGGCGGTGACTGTCGTGACGGCTGTTGCGGCCGCCAGCGCCGCGAACACGAGCCGGGTGGTACGCATGCGAAGGCCCCGTTTCTCCGAACCGACTTCACGGACTCTTCTCACGTGTAGCCAGCTCTTCGCGGGTTGCCTGCCGCCGTTCGGGTGGACGCCCCGCGGATTCACCCGCCAGTGGTGTGACGCGGCGGGAATCGGGTCAGGCCAACGGTTTCCGGTAGGTCAGGAGGTGACGCCAGAACGGGAGCCGCCGGATCGTGCTGCCGGGGAGGCGTTGCCGGGCTTGATACCTGAGCTGGTTCATGGTCGGGAACGTCATTTCCACGGGTGCGTTCGGCGTCGGGTCCGGGCCGCCGTTCAGCCATTCGCCCGCCGCGACGACCAGCCGCGCGGCCACGTTGACCGGCGCGAACGCGAGCTCGACGGCGTAGTCGGCCGGGGTGCTCGGGCGGGCGAGCCCGAGGACCGCGAGGACTCCGCCGGGCTGCAAGGCGTCGCGGAGCTTCGTGACGGTGTCGAACGGCATGTGGTGGAGGGAGGCGATGCAGGAGATGAAGCCGTAGCCGTCCTGTTCGAGGTCGTCGTTCGCGATGTCGCCTTTCCTCGCGTCGACCCTTCCGGGCCCGGGCGACCCCAGCGCGGCGGCGATCCGCACCATCTCCTCGGAGACGTCCACGGCGTCCACGTCGAGCCCTCGCGCCGCCAGCCGCCGCGCGAACCGTCCCTGCCCGCACCCGACGTCCAACGCCCTTTGGCCTCCGGCGGCACGAGGCTCAGCAGCAGGGGGTGGTAGCGGTGGTTGTGGTTGAACGGCATGTCCCGAGCTAACCAGCAAACGCCGGGCGCGCGCCGTGAACAGGCGGAAGAGCTCGGCCTCGACCGCCCGCTCGGGTCGCTGCTCGTGAATCCGGGGCTGGGGCGTCGGCTGCGGGTGGCGCAGGCCGGTGCGGCGGTCGTGTCCTGCGCGGGCGGGCGGCCCGTCGCGAGCAGACCCCGCCGACGGCCGAACCCGCAGGTCACCACTACCGACACGGGCCCGACGCCCGGCAACTCACCGCACGTAGACTCGGCTGGTCAGGTGAAGCCCGTCGTCGAGGGAGCGTGTGCGTGCCGCGTGGTGAGGCGGACGGCCAGGGGCCGTTCGAGGAGATCGACGAGGCCGGCCAGGGTCGGCCCGATCTCGCGGACCCGGACAGTTTCGCCGGGGTCGACGAGCTGGGAGCGCGGGCGCACGACGAGTCCGACGACACCGACCCCGACCTGGACGCGCCGGACGCCGCGTACACCGTCGGCGGTGGGTCGCGCGGCGGGATCGGCGGCATCGGGCAGCTGGGCGACAACCTGGCGACCGGGCCGGTGCCGGACCTCCTCGGTGCCGAAGACGCGGAGCTGCACGAGCTCGACGACCAGGGTGTCGACGAACCGGCCCAGAACCCCGACGGTCCCCAGGCCCGCCGTGAGCTCATGGCCGTCGAGGCGGAGCTGAACCAGCGCTGGCCCGAGACGAAGATCGAGCCGAGCCTCGCGCGGATCCAGGCGCTGGTCACGTTGCTGGGCGAGCCGAACCGCGGCTACCCCGTGCTGCACGTCGCCGGGACCAACGGCAAGGGCTCGGTCAGCCGCATGATCGACGCGCTGCTGACCCGCATGGGCCTGCGCGTCGGGCGGTACACGAGCCCGCACCTGCAGCTCGTCACGGAGCGCATCGCGCTCGACGGGCACCCGATCTCGGCCGCGCGCTACGTCGACCTGTTCCGCGACGTCGCGCCGTACGTGAACATGGTCGACGCCGCGAGCGAGGACGGCGTGGCGATGAGCAAGTTCGAGGTGGTCACCGGCATGGCGTTCGCCGCGTTCTCCGACGCGCCCGTGGAGGCCGCCGTGATCGAGGCGGGCATGGGCGGGGCGTGGGACGCCACGAACGTCGCCGACGCCGACGTCGCCGTGATCACCCCCATCGGCCTCGACCACACCGAGTACCTCGGCCCGACGGCCGTCGACGCGGCGCGCGAGAAGGCCGGGATCATCAAGCCCGGCTCCGTCGCCGTGATCGCCGAGCAGGACCCCGACGTGCTCAACGTGCTGCTCAAGCGCGCGGTCGACGTCGACGCCGCGGTGGCGCGCGCGGGCAGCGAGTTCGGCGTGCTGGAGCGCGAGGTCGCCGTCGGCGGGCAGCTGCTGAAGCTGCAGGGCCTCGGCGGCGTGTACGACGAGATCTTCCTGCCCCTGCACGGCGCCCACCAGGCGGCCAACGCCGCGCTCGCGCTCGCGTCCGTCGAGGCGTTCTTCGGCGCGGGCAAGGAGCGTCAGCTCGTACTCGAAGCCGTGCGCGAGGCCTTCGCCGAGGTCGAGAACCCGGGCCGGCTGGAGCGCGTGCGCGCCGCCCCGACCGTGCTGCTCGACGCGGCGCACAACCCCATGGGCGCGCAGGCACTGGCCACCACCGTCACCGACGAGTTCGCCTTCCGCCGCCTGGTCGCGGTCGTCGCGGTGATGGCGGACAAGGACGCGCGCGGCATCCTCGACGCGCTCGAGCCCGTGGTGTCGGACATCGTGGTCACGCGCAACTCGGCCCCGCGGTCGATGGAGCTGGAAGACCTCAACGAGCTCGCCATCTCCATCTTCGGCGAGGACCGCGTGCTCGCCGAGCCCGACCTGGAGACGGCCGTCGAGACGGCCATCGGCCTCGTCGAGCAGTCCGACGATCCGGAAGAACCCCTCGCCGGCGGTGGCGTGCTGGTCACCGGCTCCGTCGTCACCGCGGGCGAGGCCCGCACCCTGTTCGGGAAGGAACCGGTATGAGCGAGTCCGCGGTCAGCCCGCCACCCAAGGACCCGATGAAGGGCTTCCGCGGCGTTCTGTCGGGCACGCTGATCATGGAAGCCATCACGGTCGCCCTCGCTTTGCCCGTCGTGAACAAACTCGGCGGCGGCATCACGTCGGCGACGGGCTGGACGGTCATCGGTATCGCCGTGGCGCTGCTCGTGCTGTGCGGGCTGCTCAAGCACGTCTGGGCGGTGCCCGTGGTGCTGGTGCTGCAAGTCGCGCTGATCGCGATGGTGTTCGTATTGCCGGCGATCGCGATCATCGGGGTGCTGTTCTTGGCGGCGTTCGTGTGGTTTTTGTACCTGCGCCGGGAAGTTGCGCGCCGGATGGCGGCGGGGACGTTGCCGAGTCAGCAGCAACAGTCGTCGCCGAAGAGCTGAGGCTCGGCTAGAGCCCGCGTTTCGAGTCCAGCCACTCCGCGTCGTTCCACGTGACCGACAGCGCTCCGACCGTGGGAAAGCTCAGGCGCGGATCATCGGACTGGACCAGGCACATCATCCGGTGCCCGATCAGCAGGGCGCCGCGCGCTTGATCCGCGTAGATGTCCAGCAAGGCATGGGAGGCGCGGGCCTGCGCGGTGGCGAACTTGTCATAGTGGCGCAAGACGAGCACGAACCCAGTCGCCCCGAGGTCGGCGCCGTAGTCACCCGAGGCGACGTCACGCAGGCAGTCGTTGAGAGCGTCGAGGTTCTTGCCGTAGTGGTCGGGGAAGTCCAGCGCCGCGGCGATATCCCGGTGGAGGTCCGCTTCCCGCGTCCACCGGGCTGCGTCGATCTCGACCGTCCGGTAGCCATGCTCCCCGAGCCACGCGATCGTGCTCGTCAAGATCGCGGGATCCCAGAACAGCGTGACGCACGTGTTCCGGAGCAGCCTGAAATCCAGCTCCGCGGAGAGCTCCGCACTCGGATCGAAGGCAGCCATCCTCGCCGACCCTATCCCGTCGGGCACGCCACAGCGCTGACCCAGTTCACCACCGCGTCGCCGGGAGTTGTCCGGAGAGCCGTCGGAACCGGATAGAACGTCCGGCATGACCGAATCGACCCACTCCCGCCGCTCCTTGTTCAAGGCCGGTTTCGCCGCGTCGGCCGTCGTCGGTGGGGCGTTGCTCCTGCCCGAGGGCGCCTCCGCCGCGCCGTTGGCGCGCCGCGCGCGCCCGGTGCTCACGCACGGCGTCGCGTCCGGGGACGTCACCACCGGTTCCGGCATCATCTGGTCGCGGGCCGACCGGCCGGCGCGACTGGTCGCCGAGGTCGCCCGCGACGAGTCCTTCCGGCACGCTCGCAGAGTCCCCGGGGACATCACCACGCCCGACACCGGCGGCACCGGCAAGGTGCGCGTCGCGGGGCTGCAGCCCGGGACCGAGTACCACTACCGCGTCACGGCCGTGGACCTCGACGGCCGCACCTCCAGCGAGCCCGTCACCGGCCGGTTCTCCACGGCGCCCGTCGGTCGCCACGACACGCGCATCCTGTGGAGCGGCGACGTCGCGGGCCAGAACTACGGCATCAACCCCGCGTTCGGCGGCATGACCATCTTCTCCGCCATGGCCGATCGCCGCCCCGACCTGTTCCTGCACAGCGGCGACACGGTCTACGCCGACGGGCCGCTCACCGAGACCGTCACGCTGCCCGGCGACGGCGGCACCTGGCACAACATCGTCACGCCGGAGAAGGCGAAGGTCGCCGAGACCCTCGACGAGTACCGCGGCCAGCACGCCTACAACCGCCTCGACAAGAACTTCCTGCGCTTCGCCGCGCAGGTCCCCAGTTACGTCCAGTGGGACGACCACGAGGTGCTCAACAACTGGTACCCCGGCGAAGTCCTCAACGACCGTCCCGAATACTCCGAGAAACGCCTCGACGTGCTGGCCCCGCGCGCGTACCAGGCCTTCCACGAGTGGCACCCCATCGACAGCCGCCGGGCTGTCGACGGGCGGGTGTACCGCAGCTTCCGCTACGGCAGCCGCGTCGAGGTGTTCGTGCTCGACATGCGCACCTACCGCAACGCCAACACGGCGGACCAGACCAAGCCCGGTTACATCCTCGGCGACAAGCAGGCCCGCTGGCTCGCCGACGCGCTGGACCGCAGCACCGCGACGTGGAAGATCGTGCAGGCGGACATGCCGATCGGCCTCGTGGTCCCGGACGGCGCGGCCATCGAGGCCGTCGCCAACAACCGGCCGGGCGCGCCCGGCGGTCGTGAGACGGAGCTGGCCTGGGTGCTGCGCGAGATCTCGCGCCGGCGGGTGCGCAACGTCGTGTGGCTGACCGCCGACGTCCACTACTCCGCCGCGCACCACTACTCGCCCGACCGCGCGGCCTTCAAGGACTTCGACCCGTTCTGGGAGTTCGTGTCCGGCCCGCTCAACGCCGGCGCGTTCGGGCCCGGCGCCCTCGACCCGACGTTCGGTCCGGAATCGGTGTTCGTCCACGCGCCGACGACGCAGAACTCCTCGCCCGCGCAGGGGTTCCAGCACTTCGGCGAGCTGAACGTCGACGGTGGCAGCGGCGACCTGCGCGTGGACCTTCGCGACGCCACCGGCAAGTCCCTGTGGTCCAAGACCCTGCACCCGCAGGGCTGCTGAGGGCGCCGAAACCGGCCGCACGCGCGGGTCGGCTAGGCTCGCGCCCGATAACACGAATCCGCACAAGGAGAAACACCGTCGTGACTGAACGCACGCTGGTCCTCGTCAAGCCCGATGGCGTCGCGCGCGGCCTCGTCGGCGAGGTCGTCTCGCGCATCGAGCGCAAGGGCCTGAAGCTGGCCGCCCTCGAGCTGCGCACCGTCGAGCGCTCGCTGGCCGAGGAGCACTACGCCGAGCACAAGGAACGTTCGTTCTTCGGCGACCTGCTGGAGTTCATCACGTCGGGTCCGCTCGTCGCGATCGCCGTGGAGGGGCCGCGCGCCATCGCCGCGTTCCGCCAGCTGGCCGGCGGCACCGACCCGGTCGAGAAGGCCACGCCGGGCACCCTGCGCGGCGACTTCGCGCTGGAGACCCAGTTCAACCTGGTGCACGGCTCCGACTCCCCGGAGTCGGCCGAGCGTGAGCTGAAGCTGTGGTTCCCGGACCTGTGAGCCGGGCTTGAAAGCCGGGGCGGCGCCGAATGGCTCCGCCCCGGCTTTTCCCGTTTCCGCCAACACTTTCGAGGTGTCATGACACTGTCCGCCGAGGACTATCTGGCGCACTTGCGCGCGCTCACGACCGAGTTCGCCGAAGCCGCGAACGATGGTGAGGCGAACGCGCCGGTGCCGGACTGCGCCGGCTGGACGCGCGCCGACCTCGTGACCCACCTCGGCGGCATCCACCGCTGGGCGGCGGAGATCGTGCGCACCGGCGAGCCGCAGCAACTGTCGGCCGCGGAGGTGCCCGGCGACCTCGCCGCGTGGTACGCCGAGAGCGCCGCGATGCTGCTCACCGCCCTCGAAGCGGCCGACCCCGCCGAGAAGTGCTGGCACTTCGGCGGCACCCCGAAGACCAAGGCGTTCTGGTTCCGCCGCCAGCTGCACGAGACGGCCGTGCACCTGATCGACCTCCACGGCTGCGCGGCCACCACGCTGGTCCTCGACCCCGTCGTGGCCGCCGACGGCGTCGACGAGGTGCTCACCGCGCTGCTGTCGCGCGTCACCCGCTGGCACGCCGTGCCGCCGCTGCCCGAGCCGATCACGCTGCGGGCCACCGACACCGGCGACGAGTGGACGGTCGTGCCGGGGGAGCCGCCCGCGGTGGGCGAAGGCGAGGCCGCCGCCACCGTCGAGGCGAGCGCGCAGGAACTACTGACGCTGTTGTGGAAGCGCGGCGAGATCACGCCGCGAGTCACGGGCGACGAGGAGCTGGCGCGCGCCTTCCTGAAAGCGCCGCTGACCCCTTGATCGGAACCGCCCGTTCTGAGCCATTCAGGCGGCGTTCACCCCGAATCCTTCCGCCGGCCGGGCTGCTCCACTTTGCTGGGCGAAGTCACTCACTCGATACTGGGGTACCTGGTGAAGAAGTCACGCTCCGTGCTGCTTTGCGCCCTTTGCACACTGTTCGCCACCGCCGTCACCGCGCCGGCGTACGGCGATCCGCTCGCCGCACCTCTCGGCACGCGGCCGGTGGAAGGCACGCCCGCGGCGTCCTCGGCCCGCGAAGCGCCGGTCACGGCCGCGGCGACGACCGACGACGGCCTCGAGACCAGCAGCGCCACCTCGGCCATCGCGCCCGGGCTGCAGCTTACGCAGTTCGACCGCTTCGACCCGGCCGGCTGGATCCGCGGTGACACACTGAGCGTCGACCTCACCAGCAAGGTCCTCAAGCCCACGTACCTGAGCCCTGGCACGGTTTCCGCGCGCACGCCGCTGTCGCAGCAGGTGGCGCGCACCGGCGCGGTGGCCGGAGTCAACGGCGACTTCTTCGACATCAACGCCACCGGCGCGCCCGAGGGCGTCGGCATTTCCGACGGGCAGCTGCAGACCGCGCCGGCCGCCGGGCACAACACCACCGCCGCGATCACCGACGAGGGCCGCGCGAAGCTGGCCGACATCTTCCTTGAAGCGTCGGTGCAGCTGCCGGACGGGCGCAGCGTGCCCGCCACGAACTTCAACAGCCCGGTGCTGGGCAAGGACGCGCTCGGCGTTTACACACCGCTGTGGGGTGCTTCGGCGCGCGCGACTTCGGTGGCCGGCGCCGCGCGGGTGGCCGAGGTCGAGGTGCGCGACGGCGTGGTGACGCAGGTGCGCTCGCAGCCGGCCGACGGGCCGATTCCCGCGGGCAGCACCCTGCTGCTGGGCCGCGAAGCCGGCGCGGACGCGTTGGCAGCGCTGAAGGTCGGCGGCCACGTCGGAGTCTCCTACGCGCCGCGCTCGGACGCCGGGAAGATCGCCGTGGCCGTCGGCGGCAACGAAGCGTTGCTGAGGGACGGCCAACTGCAGCCCGTCGACGACACCACGCTCGCCCCGCGCACCGGCGTCGGCTTTTCCGCCGACGGCAAGCATCTGTGGCTCATGACGGTCGACGGCCGGCAGGCCGACAGCCGCGGCATGACCGAGGCCGAGCTGGGCCGGCGCCTGAAGGCCCTGGGCGCCGACGATGCCATCAACCTCGACGGCGGCGGCTCCTCGACGCTGCTCGCACGCGGTGAGGGTGAGGCCGCGCCGAGCGTGCGCAACGCCCCGTCCGACGGCGGGGAACGGCTGGTGCCCAACGGGATCGGCATCAAGACCGAGCCCGGCAGCGGCCGGCTGACCGGCTTCGCGCCGGCTCCCGCGCAGAACACGAAGAACGCCACCCGAGTCCTTTCCGGACTGTCGCGCGTGCTCGTCGCCGACGGCCACGACGAGACCGGCGCGGCCGTCGCGGCGCACTCGCGGTGGAGCACCTCGGACCCAGGCCGCGCAACCGTGACGGACAACGTGCTCACCGCCCAGGCCGACCGGCAGCACCCGGAAGCGCGCGAAGACATCTCCGTGGTCGTCCGCGACGGCAAGGCGTCCGGTAAGACGACCGTGTCGGTGCTCGGCACACCGGTGCGAATGGGCACGAGCACCGCGCAGGTCGCCCTGTCCGGCGCGGGCGCGCACAGCACGTTCCAGGTCTTCGGCTACGACGCCGACGGCTACGGGACCTGGGTGGAGCCGCGCGACGTGAAGCTCGCCTACGACCCCGCCGTGGTGGATGTGAAGCCCGCCGCCGACGGGTTCGAGGTCACGGCGAAGGCCGCTTCGGGCGCCTCGGCGATCGCGGTGCACGCGGGCGGGCTGACCGAGCACCTGGCCGCTTCCGTCGGCACCGAGCCGCAGGTGGCGTCTCCTTTGGACGGTCCCGCCGGCTGGAGTGCCAGCGTGTACCCGGCTGTGGTCGGAGCCGCGTTGTCGCCGGCTGAAGGACGCGACGGCGGCCGGGGCCTCGCCCTCGACTACCGCCTCACCGGCACCACGGCCACGCGCGCCGCATACGTGACCGCCGCGACGCCGTTGCCCGTGCCGGCCGGGACGCAGAAGATCGGCCTTTGGGTCGACGGCGACGGCAAGGGCGCCTGGCTGCGCGCGGAACTGCGCGACGCGGCCAACGTGGCGTCCATTGTGGACCTCTCGCTCAGCGTCGACTGGACGGGCTGGAAGTACGTCACCGCCGCCGTGCCGGCCGGGCTGCCGGACGGCCAGCGCCTCACCCGCTTCTACGCCGTGGAGAACGTGCCGGACCAGCAGTACGAGGGCCACCTCGTGTTCGACGACCTCACCTTCGAGGTGGCGCCGTCCACGTCCGTGCCCGCCGATCCGGTCGAGCACGACCCGGCCCTGGTCACCGACGGCACGCTCGGCACCGGCGGCCTGCGGATCGCGGTGCTCAGCGACGCGCAGTTCACCGCCGACGCGCCCGACGGCCCGCTGGTGGCGCAGGCGCGCCGCGCGATGCGGGAGGCCGTGGCCGCGAAACCGGACCTCGTGCTGATCAACGGAGATCTCGTCGACCGCGGCACGGCGCCCGACTTCGTGCTGGCGCGCAAGGTGATCACCGAGGAGCTCGACGGCAAGGTGCCGTGGTACTACGTGCCCGGCAACCACGAAGCCGAGGGCGGCAACGGGCTCGCCGACTTCGAGGCCGCGTTCGGGGTGACTCATCAGGTGGTGGACGTGCGCGGCATCCGGCTCGTGCTCATGGACTCCTCGCGCGGCTCGCTGCGCGCAGGCGGATTCGACCAGGTGCGAATGCTGCGCGACGCGCTCGACGGCGCCGCCCGCGACGGGTCGATCCGCGGTGTCGTCGTCGCGATGCACCACCCGGTGAAGGACCCGAGCCCCACGGGCAACTCGCAGCTGGGCGACCGCAAGGAAGCAGACCTGCTGCAGACGTGGCTGACCGATTTCGAGCAGTCCTCGGGCAAGCAGGCGGCCGCGATCGCGTCGCACGCCGGGGTGTTCAGCCTGTCGCGCACCGACGGCGTGCCGTACCTGGTCAACGGCAACTCGGGCAAGACGCCCGCGGCCGCGCCGGGTGACGGTGGGTTCGTCGGCTGGACGCTCGTGCGCGTCGACCCGGCGGCCAAGGACCAGCCGGTGCGCTTCGAGACGCGGCCGAACATCGACGCGCTGACGCTGTCCGGGCCCGCTTCGCTGCGGTGGGGCGCGAAGGCGCAGCTGACCGCGACGCTCACGCAGGACGGCCGGGCCGTGCCGGTCGCGTACCCGGTGAGCGCGGACTGGAGCGGGTTCTTCGCGCACGTCGGCGCGGGGCGTCCGGCACCGTGGGACGTGGTGTCGTACGACACGGCGAGCGGCGTGCTGACCGCGTTGCACCCGGGTGTCGCGCGGATTTCCGTGACGGTGAACGGCGCTTCGAGGGATCTGACGGTCACCGTCCGCTGACCGATCGGGAAACCGGTCGAAAACTGTCGGTGCTCCCGCCTAGTGTCGCATGCGTGGCAGAGGCAACGGCGGAACCGGCACTGGTGCAGGCGAAGGCACTGGTGAAGCGGTTCGGTGAGTTCGAAGCGGTGCGCGGCATCGACGTCGAGGTGCGGCCGGGGGAGGCGTTCGGGTTCCTCGGGCCCAACGGCGCCGGGAAGTCGTCGACGATGCGGATGATCGCGTGCGTGTCGCCGCGCACCGACGGTGACCTGCGCGTGCTGGGCATGGACCCGGACGTCGACGGGCCGCGCATTCGTGCGCGCCTGGGCGTGGTGCCGCAGGAGGACAACCTCGACGTCGAGCTCACCGTGCGGCAGAACCTGCAGCTCTACGGCCGGTATTTCGGCCTGTCGCGGACGCACGTGCGGGCCAAGGCCGAGGAGCTGATGGAGTTCGCGCAGCTGAGCGACCGGGCGGAACAACCCGTCGACTCGCTGTCCGGCGGCATGAAGCGGCGGCTGACGATCGCGCGGTCGCTCGTGAACGACCCGGAGCTGCTGCTGCTCGACGAACCCACCACGGGCCTCGACCCGCAAGCCCGGCACCTGCTGTGGGACCGCCTGTTCCGGCTCAAGGCGCGCGGCACCACGCTCATCGTCACGACGCACTACATGGATGAAGCAGAACAGCTCTGCGACAGGCTCGTCGTCATGGACGGCGGCCGGATCGCCGCCGAGGGCTCGCCGGCGGAGCTGATCGCGCGCTACTCCACCCGCGAGGTCGTCGAGCTGCGCTTTTCCCCGGGCGAGCAGGCCTCGGCCGCCGACGCGCTCGACGGGTTGGCCGAACGCATCGAGGTCCTGCCCGACCGCGTTCTGCTGTACACGATGACGGGCGAGGCCACGCTCGAGCGCGCCCACGAACGCGGCCTGCGCCCGGTGTCGAGCCTGGTGCGACGCAGCTCGCTGGAGGACGTGTTCCTCCGGCTGACGGGCCGGACGTTGGTGGATTGATGACGGTGACTTCGACCGGCCGCGTCGTCGGTCCTTGGCGCGGCGCGTGGCTGCGCGTCGAGGGCCACTGGATGTGGTACCGGCGCCACTGGGTGAGCACGTTGTACTCCACGGGCCTGCAACCGGTGCTCTTCCTGGCCGCCATGGGCCTCGGTTTCGGCTCCCAGGTGCAGGCGGGCCCGGCGACGGGCGGCGTGTCGTACCTCGTGTACGTCGCCCCGGCGTTGCTCGTGGCGGGCGCCGCCCAGCTCGGCGTCGGCGACTCGACGTACCCGGTGCTGTCGGGCTTCAAGTGGCAGAAAGACTACTTGGCGGTCACGGCCACGCCCGTGTCCGCCGGCCAGCTCGTCGGCGCGCACTTCATCTGGGCCGCGCTGAAAATCACCCTCGCCAGTGCAATCTACGCGGTGATCGCCGTGTTCTTCGGCGCGTGGCAGAACTTCGGCGCCGTCCTGGTGGTCCTCGTCGGCACGCTCACCGGCCTCGCCTGCGCCGCTCCGATGACAGCGCTCGCCGCGAAGACGTTCGACGAGGGCCAGCGCTTCGGGCTGCTGTTCCGCTTCGTGGTGATGCCGATGACGTTGTTCTCGGGCACGTTCTTCCCGATCAGCCAGATCCCGCTGTACCTGCGGTGGCTCGCGTGGCTGTCGCCGCTGTGGCACGGCACGCAGCTCGCCCGGGCCGGCACGCTCGGTGGCGTCGGCGGGCTCGCGGTGCTCGGGCACGTGGCGTACCTGGTGGCTCTCGTCGTGGTGGGCTGGGCGCTGGCCCACCGCTGGTTCTACCGTCGGCTGGTGGCGTGATGACCGACCTCCGTGCACCCGAGATCCCGCAGCGCCGAGGGCTGCTCATCCGCGTGCTGCCGCCCGGCATGTACAGCGGGCGCGCCGGCGCGTTGATCGAGCGGGCGGTCACCGTCTACGGGCGGTCGTGGACGATCCTGCTGTCCGGCGCGCTGGAGCCGTTGTTCTACCTGCTCGCGTTCCAGGTCGGGTTCGGCAAACTGGTCCAGACCGTGCCGGGGCCCGACGGGCGGCCGATGAGCTACGTCGCGTTCGTGGCGCCCGCGCTGCTGGCGTCGTCGGCGATGAACGGGGCCGTGTTCGAGAGCACGTACAACCTGTTCTTCAAGCTGCGCTACGCGAAGACGTACGACGCCATGCTCGCCACGCCCATCGGTCCGCTCGACGTCGCGCTGGGGGAGATCGGCTGGGCCATGCTGCGCGGCGGGCTGTACTCGGTGGCGTTCATGGCCGTCACGGGCACGATGGGACTGCTCACGTCGTGGTGGGCGCTGCTGCTCCTGCCGGTGGCGCTGCTGGTGTCGTTCGCGTTCTCGGCCATCAGCATCACGCTCGTGAGCTACCTGAAGTCGACGTCGCAGTTCGACTACATCCAGCTCGTGCTGATGCCGATGTTCCTGTTCTCCACCACGTTCTTCCCGATCACGGTCTACCCCGAGGCACTGCAGTGGCTGGTCCGGTGTTTCCCGCTGTACCACGGCATCGAGCTCATGCGCGGCCTCGCCACGGGCTTCTTCTCGTGGAGCATGGCGGGCAACCTCGCCTACCTGCTGGTGCTCGCGGCGATCGGGGTCTGGGGGTCGACGCGGCGGATCGCGAAGCTCCTGCTGACCTGATCGGGGTGTCCAAAGTGCGACCTGTCGTATTTCGGCCACGGCGAAGATCGTGACGGCGCGCCCGGACTGCCCCAGGCTGACCGGATGCACGGAAGACCCCTGAAGCTGGCCGCGCTCACCGCCGGCCTGTCCCTCGCCCTGGCCGTCCCCGCCTTGGCCGAGCCTGCCCACGCGCAGCCGTGGCAGCTCGTCGGCCCGAACAGCGCCGGCGGCCACCTCGCGTTCACGCCCGACGCCCCGGCGCGGCTGTACGTGCTGCCCGACAGCGGCCGCGCCGTCTACCGCACCGACGACCACGGCGACACCTGGACCACGCCAGGTCCGTTGGGCGCCAACGGCACCGCGATCGCGGCCGACCCGCGCGAAGGGTCCGTCGTCTACGTCGCCGCCACCGACCCGGCCACGGGCACGGGCGAGGTGCTGCGCAGCGACGACGCGGCGCGCACATTCCGCTCCGTCGCCACGAGTCCGGGACTGCTCGCATCCGTGGTGGTGTCGCCGCCAGGCGAGGACGTGTTCGCGGCGGGCGACGACGGCGTGCTCACCAGCACCGACCACGGCCGCCACTGGGCGAAACTCCCGGGCGCACCGGCGGGCGTCACCGACCTCGCTCTCGACGGCGACCACCTGTTCCTCAGTACCAGCAGCGAAATCCACGTCGTCGACAACGCGCTGAGCCACCCGCGCGCGCCGCGCAAGCTCTCGGTGCCCGGCGCATCGTATTTCTCGAACCTGGCCGCGGCGGACGGCGTCGTCGTCGGCTCGGGTGTGCTCGGCAGCGGCGTGCTCTCCACCGACGGCGGCCGGACTTTCCGCACGCTGACCGGTCCGTGGGGCGCTGACGACGCGATGGCGTTCACCGGGCTGACCTCCGCCGGCGAGCTCGAGGTCCAGTCCATCGCCTCGCCGCAGCCAGACGGCAGCGCCGGCGCCCGCGACGTCTGGGTCAGCCGCGACCGCGGCCGCACGTGGACCGACTACCCGGCCGCGACCGGTGCGATCGACCTCTATTCCGAGATCGGCAGCTTCCCCGACCGCCGGCGCGAGCAGGTCGTGGCAGCGGCCGCGGGGATCTTCACCACGCGGGACTCGGTGACGTTCCGGCGCATCGGCGTGCCCGACACCGAGGTCAACGCGCTCGCGAGCGTCGGCCCGGCGCTCGTCGCGGCCACGCGCAGTGGCACCTACCGCTCGACGGCGCCGTTCGCGGCGCATCTCGCGCGTGGCTACCAGGACTGGGGCTGGACCGGCCAGGCCCCGCACACCTTGGGCAACTCGATCGGCGCGCTCGCGACGGTGTCGGCCAAGGCCGTGCTGCGGCTGCGCCAAGGCTACTGCGAGGTCGACTGCTTCACCGTCGAACACTCCGGCGACGGCGGCAGCACCTGGCAGCAGTTCGCGACCGTGCCGGGCAACTCCCGCGCGCTCGCCGTCGACCCGCGCGACCCGAACACGGTCTACGCGGGCAGCTACCTCACTCCCGCCGTCTACACGAGCCACGACGGCGGCCGCACGCTGACGCAGCACGCGCTCGCCGGCCTCGACGGCGTGCAGTCGATCGCCGTCGACCCGCGCTCCCGCGGTGCCGTGTGGATCGGCGACGTCACCGGCCTCTACCGCAGCACCGACGGCGGCACCACTGCGCAGAAGCTCTTCGACGGCGAGGTCGCCCATGTGACCGTCGACCCGCGCGACGCCCGCCACGTCGTGGTCACCGGCGCCGGCTTCGTCAAGGTCAGCACCGACGGCGGCGCCACCTTCCGCCCCGCGGCCGGCCTCGGCACGGCCGGCTACTCCGATGCCGCCTTCACCCGCGACGGCACCCTCTACGTCTCCTCCGCCGACAAGTACGAACCCGGCGCCGGCGTCCTCCTCAGCCACGACGGCGGCCGCCACTTCACCAAGCTGCCCACCCAACCGGCCGACCACGACGTCCGCACCCTCCTGCCCTCGGCCGACGGCCACTGGCTCCTCGCCGGCACGGGCGCGGGCGTCTACCGCCTGCCCCTGCACTGATCCGCGGGGCCGGGTGTCCGCCGTGGACACCCGGCCCCGGTCCTCAGTGGACAGTCAGCCGTCGAGCCAGCCGAGTTTCGCGACCTGCCACGCGAGCTGCATCCGGCTCTGCGCGTCCGCCCGCTGCATCAGATCCTGCAACCGCCGCTGAACCGTCCGGTGGCTCACCCCGAGGTGCTTCGCTATCGACTTGTCGCTCACGCCGCCGACGAGCAGCGACAGCAGCCGACGCTCGTCGGGCGACAACTGCGCGTCGGCAGGAACGCCGTCGATGCGCAGGGGAGACGCGCGTTCCCAGTAGCTCTCGAACAGCGCCACCAACGCGGTCACCAGGCTGCTGCCCAGCACGAGCGCGGCGGTCGGCTCGCCCGTGGCCTCGTCGTCGGCGAGTGGGCACAGTGCGAGTGCCCGGTCGGCCACGGCGAGGCGCACTGGCAGCTTCGCGATCGTGCGCGCCCGTTCGCCCAGGCGGATGCCTTCGGCGAGGCCCGCGATCGCGCCCGGTTCTTCGAGCAGCGCGGTCTCGTACAGCACCCGGAAGCGCACGCCGCGGGCCAGGGCGCGGAACTCCTCGTCGTTGTCGGCGGCGGGCATGGCGATCGGTGCTTCGCGGCAGAACCACAGCACCTCCTCGCGCGCGTCGCGCTGGAGGCTCAGTGCCTGCTGCCGGATCGCCTCCGCGCCGGTGACGACCTCGACCAGCCGTGACGAATCGCGCCGCCGCGCGCTGTCGCGGTACTGCTCGGCCAGCTCCGTGACCGCGGCGCGGGCGCGTTCGAGCTCCGACTGACCGTGGCGCAGCAACGGCCCGAGCGAGACGTCGGGCGGCGCCGGCACGTAGTGCTCGCCGGTGCGGCTCACGAGCCGCTTGGCCACGAGCGAGCCGAGCACCCGCTCGGCTTCGGCCACGGTGAGCCCCAGCCTCGTGGCCACGTCGCCGGCCGCGGCGCGGTAGCCACCCACGAGCACGCGGAACACCCGCTCCTCGTCGGCAGTCAGGCCGAGCGCTTCGAGCACCGCACCTCCTCGCGCACGTCAGCGGAACCGCGTCCGGACATCCAACCCGGGGCACCGAGGGCCTATCGCGCGGGGTTCGGCGGCCCCGTCTCCGGCGGGGTCACGGCGGCGAGCGCGTCGACGAGGCCGTGGCCGTAGAAGCCGTTGTAGCTGTCGTAGCCGGCGCAGTAGGCGTCCTGGGTGCCGTCGCCGGTGAGGTCGTAGTCGTCGGGGCACGGCATGGGCGTGGCCGCCGTCTCCAGGGCGCGGCGCAGGTCCGCGGCCGACATGCCGGGGTGCGCCGACTTCAGCAGCGCCAGCACGCCCGCGACGTGGGGCGCGGCCATCGACGTGCCGCACAACGGTGCGTAGCCCCCGGGCACGGTGGACACCACGCAGCGCCCGGCCTCGCCGCCGGGTGCGGTGACATCCACCACACCGAGGCCGTACGAGCTGTAACCGGCCTTCACACGGTCCGCTCCCACGGCCGACACCGCCAGCACGTCACGCAGGCCCGCCGGCAGCGCTTCGCATTTCGCGGCCCCGGCCGTCGGCACGCCCGAGTGGGCCGACGGCGTCAGGTCCACGGCCTCATTGGTCGCCGCCGCGACGTTCAGCGTCCCGGCAGACGTGCCGTACTCCACCGCGCGCGCCAGCACCTCGTGGACGACACCGCGGTCGTCGCCGCGCACGCACGACAGGGACCACGGGTTCACGAACCAGCTGCTGTTGGTCACGGGCAGGTGGTGCGCCGCCGACCACATCAGCCCGCACACCGCGGCCTCGGGATCGGCGTAGCCGCGGTCGTCGATCACCTTCACCGACGCGATCCGCACGCCGGGCGCCACGCCCGTCACGCCCTTGCCGTCGTCGGCCGCGGCGATGATGCCGGCCACGTGCGTGCCGTGTACCGACGTCGTGGGCTGCCAGGCCGCCGGCCGCGGATCGGGGACGCCCGTGAGGCAGCCCGCAGAGTCGGCCGGGTCCATCGCCGCGGCGAGGTCGGGGTGGCGCGGGTCGACGCCGGAGTCGAGCACGCCGACCACCACGTCGCGGCTGCCTTCGCTCACCTGATGCGCGACGGCCGCGCCGACCATCTTCATGTCCCACTGCTCACCCGACAGGTCGGCCGTGGACACCTGCGCCGGGTCGCTCAGGTGCAGCTCGGCCCGCGCGGGCTGCGGCCGCACCGCATCGCCGCTCGCGCGCTGAGTCGCCAGCCGGGTGCCTTGCGCGCTGAACGCGCGGTCGAGCCCGATATTCGACCCGAAGTCCGGATCATCCGAAGTGACGACACCGACGGCGATCTGCGGGTAGTACCCGGACGAGTGACCGCAGGCGGTTTCCACCTGCTCGCGTGCGGAGTCTTCGGAGGTGCCCCGGTCGAAGGCGACGACGTAGCGCAAGGTTCGCCCGGACGGGTGGCAGCTCGGCTCGTCCGCGCTCGCCGGGCCGGCGGCGAGGCACCCGGAGAGCGCCGCGACGAGGCACACGGCCGCGCGCAGCGGCCGCGCCAGCAGGGACACCGGACCTCCTACCGGACGCAGGAAACGCCGGGCACCCGCGCGCACGCGTGCCCGAGCCGCACGGTAACCAGGCTGGGGCGGCGGGACAAGCGGAACGGCCAAGTTCGCACCGCCCACGGCACGCCCGAGTGGCCGCGCAAGGCACCGACTACACCGGGTGCACCCCCGGGTGTGGGATACTCACGTCGACCGCCTCGACGACGGGCATCCTGCCTGCGTCGTGAGTGGTCCGGAGGAGTGCCGGACCGGCACCACTCGCGTCGCCCCCGGGAGGCCGGGCAGCTCGACGTGGTGGGGCTGGCCCGTGAGGGGTCGGAGCCAGGCCGGCGCGCCGCCGAGGAGACCTGACCGTGCCCGGTTCGCCGAACCCCGGTGGACCGCGCGGTTTGCCACGCAAGGATTCCCGCCGCTGGTCACCACCACGGCGGGCACGGAACAGAAAGGGCCCCTGCGCGGCCGCGTCATGACCGGTGAGAACCGGCAGACGCGCCCGGGGGCGGAGGAGACACATGTCGAACGCGGACACACCCGCCGATCAGACCGGCGGGAATACCGCCGCACCCGTGACCAGTCAGCTGGGGGAGCTGCCGCCGCGCATACGCGTGCACGCGCTCGCCAAGCTGCTTGGCTCCAGCAGCCGCGACCTGCTCGCCAAGCTGGCCGAGCTGGGCGAGAGCCCCCGCAGCGCGCAGTCGAGCGTGACGCGCGAGGTCGCGGTCAAGGTGGCCGAGGCGCTCGCCCCGGCCGAAGCGGCCGAGAGCGCGCCCGAGGTCACTGCGGCCACCGAGAGCACCGTGACCCCTGAGGTCGCCGAGGTCACTGAGCAGCCGGCTCAGCCCGAACCCGTCCAGGCCGAAAGCGCCCCAAGCGCCGAGACCACCGAGCAGCCCGCCGAAGAGCAGGCCGCTCCCGCGCAGCGCGAGCCGCGCCGCCGCGTCCGCCGGGCCGCCGTGCCCGCGGTCGTCGTGAGCGACCCGCCCGCGGAGGTCGAGGCCGAGGAGCCGGCGCAGGCCAAGCGCCCGGTGCACGTGCCGGTGTTCGCCGCGCCGTCACCGGTCTTCCTGCCGCCGGAGCCCGAGCCCGCCGGCGAGCGGCCCGCCCGCAGCCGGCCCGCGCCGGTGTTCGGCGTCGGCCCGAAGCCGGTCGCCGAGGAAGCGCCGGCCGAGGACGAGCAGGCCGAGGACACCACGGGCGAGGACACCGAAGACCGCTCCGACGACGACGAAGACGGTGCGGCCGGTCGTCGCCGGCGTCGTCGCGGCCGCCGTGGCCGCGGCCGGGGCAAGGGCGGCGACGAGGGCGGCGCCGAAGACGACGAGCCCGCCGACGAGCCGGACCGCAAGCGCGGCGCGGCGAAGCAGGACGACAAGCAGGCCGACAAGCCCGAGAAGCAGGCTGACAAGTCCGACAAGGCCGACTCCGAGCAGGGCGAGCAGACCGAGTCCGAGGACTCGTCCGGCGAAGCCGATGCCGACGGCGACTCCGACGGCGAGGGCGAGGGCGGCAGCCGCCGCCGGCGCCGTCGCCGGCGGCGCAAGGGCGGGGACGACGACGGGTCCGACGCGACCACCGACGACCCGCCCAACACCGTCACCCACGTGCGCCAGGCGAAGGCCGAGCAGCCTGAGCGCCCGGCGCGCGACGAGGTGCGCAGCGTGCGCGGTTCCACGCGCCTGGAGGCCAAGCGCCAGCGCCGCCGCGACGGCCGCGAGGCCGGCCGCCGCCGCGCCCCGATCCTGTCGGAGGCCGAATTCCTCGCCCGCCGCGAGTCGGTGGAGCGCACGATGGTCGTCGCCGAGAAGGGCGACTCCACGCAGATCGCGGTGCTCGAGGACGGCGTGCTCGTGGAGCACTTCGTCACCTCGGCCGGTACCGGGTCGATCGTGGGCAACGTCTACCTCGGCCGCGTGCAGAACGTGCTGCCGAGCATGGAGGCCGCGTTCATCGACATCGGCCGCGGCCGCAACGCCGTGCTCTACGCCGGCGAGGTCGACTGGGACGCCGCCGGCCTGGAGGGCAAGGCCCGCAAGATCGAGCAGGCCCTGTCCACCGGCGACAGCGTGCTCGTGCAGGTCACGAAGGACCCGGTCGGGCACAAGGGCGCCAGGCTGACCACGCAGATCTCGCTGCCGGGCCGCTTCCTGGTCTACGTGCCGGCCGGCGGAGCCACGGGCATCTCGCGCAAGCTGCCGGAGAACGAGCGGCGCCGCCTCAAGGACATCCTCAAGCGGATTGTCCCCGAGGACGCGGGCGTGATCATCCGCACCGCGTCGGAGGGCATCGTCGAGGAGGAGCTCGACCGCGACGTCCGGCGCCTCAAGGTGCAGTGGGACGTCATCAAGGAGAAGGCCGACGCCGGTGCCGCCAAGAAGGGCGGCGCGCCGACCATGCTCTACGAGGAGCCCGACCTGCTGGTGAAGGTCGTGCGCGACCTGTTCACCGAGGACTTCGCCAAGCTCGAGGTGCAGGGCGGCAAGTCGTTCGACACGATTCACTCGTACGTGGAGCACGTGGCCCCGGACCTGGCCGACCGGCTCAAGCGCTACACCGGCACCGGCGACGTGTTCGCCGACCACCGGATCGACGAGCAGATCACGAAGGCGCTCGACCGCAAGGTCTGGCTGCCCTCGGGTGGTTACCTCGTCATCGACCGCACCGAGGCGATGACGGTGATCGACGTCAACACCGGCAAGTTCACCGGCTCGGGCGGCAACCTCGAGGAGACGGTGACGCGCAACAACCTGGAGTCGGCGGAGGAGATCGTCCGCCAGCTGCGGCTGCGCGACATCGGCGGCATCATCGTGATCGACTTCATCGACATGGTGCTCGAGTCCAACCGCGAGCTGGTGCTGCGCCGCCTCACCGAGTGCCTCGGCCGCGACCGCACGCGCCACCAGGTCGCCGAGGTCACGTCGCTGGGTCTGGTGCAGATGACCCGCAAGAAGATCGGCACGGGCCTGCTCGAGGCGTTCTCCACGCCGTGTGAGCACTGCAAGGGCCGCGGGGTCATCGTGTCCACCGAGCCGCAGCGCACCGGTGGTGGCGGCAACGGCGGTGGCAACAGTGGCCACAACCACGGCAACGGTGGCGGCGGCGGGGACACCAAGAGCTCCCGTCGCTCGCGCGGCCGCGGCAAGGGCGACGAGCAGCAGGCCGAGCACACCAAGGTCGCGGAGCCGACCCCGGCGCCCACGCCGGAGCAGCGCGAGTCCGTGGTGTCGGCCGTGCAGGCGATGGTGAACGCGTCGAAGGCGGCCCACAAGGGCGAGCACGAGGGCGAGCCGGAGCCGCACGTCGAGGACGAGCCGAAGCCGCTGGCCGAGGCCGTGAAGACGGTGGAGACGGCGCAGGAGACGGCGGCCCCGGCCGCCGAGACCCCCGCGCCGGCCGTCGAGGAAGCGACTCAGCCGGTTGAGACGGTTGAGAAGACCGAGGTTGCCGAGACCGCTGAGGCGGCTGCGTCGACTTCGGAGACCGAATCCGAGGTCGAGGTGCCGGCTCCGGCCACGCGCCCCACCCGGCGCCGGTCGCGCCGAGCGGCGTCACGCCCGGCGGGTCCGCCGGTGCACGCCTCGGAGCAGAGCTGAAAGACCACGTAGGGGACCCCGGTGTCCATCCACCGGGGAACCTCACGTAACCTGTAGTACGGCCTGCCACCAGAGCAGGCCGCTGCGCGAGCACTTGGACCGCCTCCGGGCGGGCCGTCCGCGCCAGCCCCCCACCCGATTGCCTAGTAGTTACAGGGCCGAGTTAATGCAGGAGACTTCCGTGTCGGCGTACGCGATCGTCAAGACCGGCGGCAAGCAGTACAAGGTGGCCGTCGGCGACGTCGTCGAGGTCGAGAAGCTCGAGGGCGAGCCGGGCACCGAGCACACCTTCCCCGCCGTGCTGTTCGTGGACGGTGGCGAGGTCACCACGGACGCCGACGCGTTGGCGAAGGTCTCGGTTACCGGCAAGGTCGTGGAGCAGACCAAGGGTCCGAAGATCCGGATCCACAAGTTCAAGAACAAGACCGGCTACCACAAGCGCCAGGGTCACCGGCAGAAGCTGACCCGCGTTGAGGTCACCGGTATCTCCAAGTAGTTCTTCGGATCTTCGTAGACTCCAGAAAGAGGCTTGAGCGATGGCTCACAAGAAGGGCGCGTCCAGCTCCCGCAACGGTCGCGATTCCAACGCCCAGCGGCTGGGCGTGAAGCGCTACGGCGGCCAGGAAGTGAACGCCGGCGAGATCCTGATCCGCCAGCGTGGCACCAAGTTCCACCCCGGCGTGAACGTCGGCCGTGGCGGCGACGACACGCTGTTCGCGCTCGCCGCCGGTGCGGTCGAGTTCGGCACCAAGCGTGGCCGCAAGACGGTCAACATCGTGCCGACCGCTGTCGAAGCCTGATCTTCCGGCTTTCGACACGCACGATCTTCTGACGAGGGGTGGAGCCGGAATATCCGGCACCACCCCTCGTTTGTCTTGTTCGTACCTTTTCTTCGCGAGTGAATAGAGGCAATGTCATGGCGTCCCGGTTCGTGGACCGAGCGGTGATCCACCTGACCGCCGGTGACGGGGGGAACGGATGTGCCTCCGTGCACCGCGAGAAGTTCAAGCCCCTCGGTGGCCCGGACGGGGGCAACGGCGGCAACGGCGGTGACGTGACGCTGGTCGTCGACCCGAACGTGCACACGCTGCTCGACTTCCACTTCCGCCCCCACGCCAAAGCGGGCAGCGGCAAGATGGGCATGGGCAGCAACCGCAACGGCGGCGCGGGCGAACCGCTGGAGATGAAGGTGCCGTCCGGCACCGTCGTCTTCACGGAGGACGGCGAGCTCGTGGCCGACCTCGTGTCGCCCGGCACCACGTTCATCGCGGCCCAGGGCGGCCGCGGCGGGCTCGGCAACGCGGCGCTCGCGTCGAAGGCCCGCAAGGCCCCCGGGTTCGCGCTGCTGGGCGAGCCCGGCGAGTCGCGCAACCTGGTGCTGGAGCTGCGTTCGGTCGCCGACGTCGGCCTGCTCGGCTTCCCGAGCGCGGGCAAGTCGTCGCTGATCTCCGTGCTCTCGGCTGCGAAGCCGAAGATCGCCGACTACCCGTTCACCACGCTCGTGCCGAACCTCGGCGTGATCACCGCCGGCTCCACCGTGTTCACGATGGCCGACGTGCCGGGCCTGATCCCGGGCGCGTCGGAGGGCAAGGGCCTGGGCCTGGACTTCCTGCGCCACATCGAGCGCTGCGCCGTGCTGGTGCACGTGGTCGACTGCGCGACGCTGGAGCCGGGCCGGGACCCGGTGTCCGATGTGGACGCTCTCGAAGAGGAGCTCGCCAAGTACACCCCGGGCCTGGGCGGCAAGCTCGACGAGCGCCCGCGCGTGGTGGTGCTCAACAAGATCGACGTGCCGGAAGCCGCCGAGCTGGCGGAGTTCGTGCGGCCCGAGTTCGAGGCGCGCGGCCTGCAGGTGTTCGAGATCTCGACGGCCTCGCGCAAGGGCCTGCGGGAGCTCACCTTCGCCCTGGCGAAGGTCGTGGAGGAATACCGCGAGGCGCAGCCGGTGCTGGAGCAGCAGCGCATCGTGCTGCACCCGCTGGCCGTCGACGACAGTGGCTTCACCGTCTCTGCCGACCCGGAGGAAGAGGGCGCGTTCATCGTCCGCGGTGCCCGGCCCGAGCGCTGGATCCGGCAGACGAACTTCGCCAACGACGAGGCCGTCGGCTACCTCGCCGACCGGCTCAACCGTCTCGGCGTCGAGGACGCGCTCGCGAAGAAGGGTGCGAAGCCGGGCAGCCCGGTCACGATCGGCGACGTGCAGTTCGAGTGGGAGCCGTCGTCGCCCAGCGTCGCGGTGCACCTGTCCGGACGCGGCACCGACGTACGGCTGGAGAAGAGCGACCGCATCGGCGCGGCGGAGCGCAAGGAAGCCCGCCGGATCCGTCGTGACGGGACCGGGGAGGACGAGTCGTTCTCCCCCGAGGAGTCCGACTCGGCCTCCGCCGACCATGCGGAGGACCCCGACGACGATCTGGAGGAACTGGACCGGTGAGCGGCACGCGCGTCGAGATCGCCGAAGCCCGCAGGCTCGTCGTCAAGGTCGGTTCGTCCGCGCTGACGACCGCCGGCAACGGCCTGGACGTCGAGCGGCTCGACGCGTTGGTCGACGCCATCGCGGCGCGCGCGGCCCGCGACTGCCAGATCGTGCTCGTGTCCTCGGGTGCCATCGGCGCCGGCCTCGCGCCGCTGTCGCTGGGCAAGCGCCCGCGTGACCTCGCCACGAAGCAGGCGGCGGCGAGCGTCGGGCAGCTCGCGCTGGCCCACGCGTACGCGGAATCGTTCGGCCGGTACTCGCTCACCGTCGGCCAGGTCCTGCTGACGTCCGACGACGTGGTGCGCCGCGCGCACTACCGCAACGCGCAGCGCACGTTCTCACGGCTGCTCGCCCTCGGCGCCGTGCCCGTGGTGAACGAGAACGACACCGTGGCCACGCAGGAAATCCGCTTCGGCGACAACGACCGCCTCGCCGCCCTCGTCGCCCACCTCATCGGCGCCGACGCGCTGATCCTGCTGTCCGATGTGGACGGCCTCTACGACGGCGATCCCCGCGACGGCGCCACGCGCAAGATCGCCGAGGTGCTGAGCGAGTCCGATGTGGAGGGCATCTCCGTCGGCATGTCCTCCTCGGGCCTCGGCACCGGAGGCATGGTCTCGAAGCTCGCGGCCGCCCGCACCGCCGCGGGCGCCGGCATTCCCGTGCTGCTCGCCGCCGCCGTCGACGCCGCGGGCGCCCTCGGTGCGGCCGACGTCGGCACGGTCTTCGCGCCCGCCGACACCCGCCTGTCCGCGCGCCGCTTCTGGCTCGGCTACGCCGCCGACTCGTCCGGCCGCCTCCGTCTTGACGACGGCGCCGTGGCCGCGATCCTGCGCCGCCGCTCGCTGCTGGCGGCCGGCATCATCGGCGTGCTCGGCAAGTTCGAGGCGGGTGACGTTGTGGACCTCGTTGATGCCAAGGACGTTCCCGTCGCTCGCGGTGTGGTCGCCTTCGATGCGGGCGAGCTGCCGGATCTGATCGGCCGGTCGAGCCACGAGGTCCCCGTGGAGCACCGCCGTGAGGTCGTCCACGCGGACGATCTCGTGCCGCTGCGCCGTTAGGCCCCACCTCGACCTTGGTGGCACACCGGGTCCGAAGTGGACAGCGGTCAGCCGTTCGTCTTGGCCAGCCCCGCGGGCGTGTCGCGATCTCCCGCCACGGCGGTGTGCGGCACGGCGGCTTCGAGCCGGGCGAGGTCGGCTTCGCTGAGCGAGACATCCGCGGCGGCCGCGTTCTCCTCCAGGTACTTCCGCCGTTTGGTGCCCGGGATCGGCACGACGTCGTGGCTCATCACCCAGGCCAGGGCGACCTGGCCCGGGGTCACGCCCTTCTCCTCGGCGAGCGCGCGAACCCGGTCCACCAGCACGAGGTTGGCCGAGATGTTCTCCGGCGAGAACCGCGGGAGCCCGCGCCGCGCGTCGTCGGGGGCGAGGTCGTCGACGCTGCGGATCGTGCCGGACAGGAAGCCGCGGCCGAGCGGCGAGAAGGCGACCAACCCGATGCCCAGCTCGTCGACGACGGCCTTCACACCGTTGGTCAGGGCCTCCTGGCTGAACAGGGAGAACTCCGACTGCAGCGCGGTGATCGGGTGCACCGCGTGGGCGCGGCGGATCGTGGCCGGCGCCGCCTCGGACAACCCGAGGTAGCGCACCTTGCCCTCCTGCACGAGGGTGGCCATGCCGCCGACGGTGTCCTCGATCGGCGTCGCCGGGTCGACCCGGTGCAGGTACAGCAGGTCGATCCGGTCGGTCCCGAGGTGGCGAAGGGACCGTTCGACGGCCTTGCGGGCGTACTCCGCGCTTCCGTTCGGACCGTGGAAGGTGCCGTCGTCGTCGATTTCGGTGGCGAACTTGGTCGCGAGCACGAGCTCGTCGCGCCGGTGCCCGAGCGCGCGGTGGATCAGCTTCTCGTTCTCGAACGGGCCGTAGGCCTCCGCGGTGTCGATCAGCGTGATCCCGAGGTCGGCCGCGTGGCGGAGAGTGGCGATCGACTCTTCGTCGTCACGGTTCCCGTAGAACGCGCTCATCCCCATCGCGCCGAACCCCTCGGCCGAGACTTCCAGGCCTTGGCCGCCGAGTTTCCTCATCCGCATGTTCTTCGCCCCTTTGTGCTCATTGTCCTCAATGTACTGATGGTTGTCCCGCTCGCCGCTCACCCGATCAGGTGGCGCGCAGCCGCTCGAGGATCACCGCCATCTCCTGCGGCAGGTCGCCGGGGCGCCGGGAGGTGACGATCTGCCCGTCGGCCACGACCGGCTCGTCGACGTAGGTGCCGCCGGCGTCGGCGATGTTGCTCTCGACATGGTGGAAGCCCGTCATGGCGCGGCCGGTCGCGAGGCCCCCCTTGGCGAGGACCCGCGGGCCGTGGCACACCGAACCGATCGGCTTGTCGCGCTCCGCGAACGTGCGCACGAACTCCACCGCTGCGGCGTTCGCCACGAGCTCCTCGGGCGCGAGTCCGCCGGGCACGTATAGCGCGTCGTACGCCTGCGGGTCGGCGTTGGCGAGGGGGAGCGTGTCCTGCAGGGTGGTGTCGCGGTAGCCCGTGAGCAGGCTTGCCGGTGCCCGACCACGGCGACCTCGCGGCCGACCTGCGCGAGTTCCTGCGCGACACGTTCGCGCTCGGCGGCAAGCAGACCGTCGCCGACACGCTGCGCGCGCTGATGGCGCAGGCGCAGGTGGACCCCGCGTTCGGCGACCGCTTCCGTGAAGATTTCCTGCTGCGCCGGCGCGAGGTGCTGGGTCGGATCGTCGACCGCGCGGCCGGGCGCGGCGAGCTTCCCGCCGGCGTCTCCCGCGAAACCCTGATCGACGTCGTGTTCGGCACCCTCTGGTACCGCCTGCTCGCCACCCGCACGCCGGTCGGCCCGGAGCTCGCCGACGAGCTGGTGGCGCTGGTCGTCAGGGCTTGAGCGCGCGCACGATGCGGGCCAGCTGCTCCGCGTAGCCTTCGGCGAACTCGGCCGAGCCCGGATCCTGGCCGGTGAGCGCGCGGGCGACGCGCGGGAACGCGAGCGACGCGCTGGCCGCGGCCATCAGCACGAGCATCAGCGCCGCCGGGTCGACGTCGGCCGGGAAGTCGCCGGCTTCCTGACGCGCGCGGACGTAGCCGAGCTGGCGCTGGAGGAACTCGCGCTGGGCTTCGACACCGATGGCGTCCGGCTCGCCGTCGGTGAGGTTCTCCCAGAGGAACAGGCGGCCGAGGTCGGCGTCGGCGAGACCCGAGCGCACGAACTCGGCGGCGACGTCCGCCAGCTCGCGATCCGGCGCGGCGATCGTGGTGAAGCTGTCGAAGACCGGGCGGTTCAGCTCGGTGTACAGGCCTTCCTTGCCGCCGAAGTAGTACGAGATCAGCTGCTTGTTCACGCCCGCCCGCTTGGCGATCTCGCCCACGCGCGCCGCCGCGTAGCCCAAGCTGGCGAACTCCACCTTGGCCGCCTCGAGAATGCGCGCCTTCGTGCGCTCGGGGTCGCGCTGACGTTCGCGCGGCGCACGGCGGGGGCTGTTCTCGGGCACGGGATCAGCCTAGTCGATGACTCAATCATCTTTGCGGTTGACTTAATCATCCGTCCGGATAATTATGGAACAGTCCGAGAGGGGAAGACCATGAACTTTGCGAGTTGCCGTCGTCGGCGGCGGGACGGGTGGCCTGTGCCTGGCCCACGGCCTCGTCCGGGCCGGCGTCGAAGTGGCGGTGTATGAGCGCAGCCGCACGCGGACCGAGCGGCTGCAGGGTTATCGCGTGCACATCGATCCGCACGGGGCGGCCGCGTTGCACGAGTGCCTGCCGTCCGACGCGTGGCAGAGATTCCTTGCGACGACGGGGGAAAGTGCCCACGAGTTCGCGTTCGTCACAGAGCAGTTGCGCGAGCTGGCCGTGATGCGCGAACCGGACGCGGCGGATCCGGCGAACGCCCACCACTCCGTGAGCCGGATTTCGCTGCACCAGGTGCTGTCCACGGGTCTCGACGGAATCCTGTGGCACGACAAGGAGTTCGTGCGGTACGAGCCTGGGCCGAAGGGGGTGACGCTGCACTTCGCGGACGGCACCACAGCGGACGCCGATCTCGTCATCGGCGCGGACGGTGCGAACTCCCGGGTGCGTGCGCAGCTCCTGCCGCACGCGCGGCGGGTGGACACCGGGATCGTCGTTATCGCCGGCAAGTACCCGGTCAGCGGTGACTTCGGGCGCTTCACGGCCGGGCCAAACTACGTGCTGCCACCGCCAGGGGCCGGGATGTTCACCACGCCGCACTTGTTCCCGCAGGTGGCGGTGAACGACGAGACGGCGGCCGTCGACCCGGTACTGTTCGAGAACACCGGGAGCTACGTGATGTGGGGCTACGGCGCGCGGGCACGGCGGTTCCCCTCTGGACTGTCCGAACTGGACGGTGGTGGGCTGCGCGAGACCGTCCTGGAACTGACTCGGGGCTGGCATCCCGATCTCGTCTGCCTCGTCGAGGAGTCACCCGACGGTTCGGTGAGCCGCCTGCCGATCCTCACGTCGATTCCCGTCAAGCCGTGGGAGCCCGGCCCGGTGTCGCTGCTCGGCGACGCGGTGCACAGCATGACGCCGTTCCGCGGGATCGGGGCCAACACGGCGTTGCGCGACGCGCAGTTGTTGTGCCGCAAGCTTTCCGCGGGTGGTGACGTGCGCGTGGCCGTAGGGGAGTACGAGCGCGAGATGCGGAAGTACGGGTTCAAGGCGGTGCGCACGTCGGCGCGCAGTGCCGAGCAGTTCGTGTCGGAGAGCCGGCTCGGACGGGTGGCGACGCGGGGGATGTTCCGGGCGATGGGGGCGGTCGCGAAGCTGCGGGGTTGAGGCTCGGTGCCGCAACCCCGCAGCCGGTCAGAGCCGGCGCGGCGCTTCGATGCCGAGCAGTTCGAGGCCGAGCACGAGCGTGCGCGACGTGAGCGTGGCCAGCTGCACCCGCGAGGCCCGCAGTTCCGGCGTCTCGGCGGTGAGAACCGGGCACTGCTCGTAGAAGCGGGAGAACGTCACGGCCGTCTCGTAGAGGTACGTACACAGCTTGTGCGGCGCGTACGCGCTGGTCGCCGAGCGGAGGGCCTCGCCGAATCGCAGCAGCGTGAGGGCGAGGGCGCGTTCGGCCGGCTCGGCCAGGGTGACGGGCGCGCCAGTGCTCTGGTCCCCCGCCTTCGCGAGGATCGACTCGATCCGCGCGTGCGCGTACTGCAGGTAGACCGACGTGTTGCCGTCCTTGGCCAGCATCCGATCCCAGTCGAACACGTAGTCGCGCTCACGGTCGCCGGAGAGGTCGGCGTACTTCACCGCGCCGATGCCGACGGCGCGCGCCACCTCGCGCTGTTCGGCCTCGCTGAGCTCACTGCGTTCGGCGACGACGTCGGCGGCCTGCGCGACGGCCTCGCCGAGCAGGTCGGCGAGCTTGATCGTCTCGCCGGCGCGTGTGCGCATCACTTTGCCGTCGGCGCCGAGCACGGAGCCGAAGCCGATGTGCTCGGCGTGCACTCCGTCGAGCCAGCCCGCGGCGCGGCAGACGGCGAAGAGCATCGCGAAGTGCTGGGCCTGCGGCGTGCCGACGACGTAGAGCAGGTCGGTGGCGCCACGTTCGGTGGTCCAGTACTTCGCGGTGGCGAGGTCGGTGGCCGCGTAGCCGTAGCCACCGTCGCGCTTGCGCACGATCAGCGGCAGCCGGTCGCCTTCGCGGTTGTGGAAGCCTTCGGGGAACACGCAGACGGCGCCGTCGCTGAGCTCGGTGAGCCCGTCGGCCTCCAGCTCGTCGACGACCTTGGCGAGGTATGGGTTGTAGAAGCTCTCACCATAGATGTCTTCGTCGGTGAGGGTGATGCCGAGCAGGTGGTAGACCTCGTTGAAGTGACGGGTGGACTCGTCGACGAGCCCCTGCCACGTGGCGAGCGTCTCGGTGTCGCCGCTCTGCAGCTTCACGACGCGCTCGCGCGAGCGGGTGGCGAACGCTTCGTCGGAGTCGAACTTCCGGCGCGCGGCTTGGTAGAACTCGTTGAGGTCGCCGATGCCGCTGGGCCCGGCGGGCGGTTCGTCGAGCAGGTGCTCGATGAGCATGCCGAACGGGGTGCCCCAGTCGCCGAGGTGGTTGTGGGGCAGCACTTCGTGGCCCGCGAAGCGAAGCAGCCGCACGATCGCGTCGCCGATCACCGACGAGCGCAAGTGGCCGACGTGCATTTCCTTGGCGACGTTGGGGCTGCTGTAGTCCAGCGCGATGCGCCGCGGTTCCGTGGCGGGCTCGACGCCGAGCCTCGGGTCGCTGCCGAGCGCGTTGACGCTGCTTTCGAGCCATCCGCGGCGGAGCACGAAGTTGAGGAAGCCGGGTCCGGCGATCTCCGGCGGCTCGGCGAGGTCGGTGATCTCGAGGTGCTCGACGATGGCCGCGGCGACTTCGCGCGGTGGTCGGCCGAGGCGTTTGCCCAGGCTCATCGCGAGGTTGCACTGGTAGTCCACGCCGTCGCGGGTCGAGACGGCGATGAGCGCGTCGGCCGGGGCGATGTCGACGTCGAGCGCGCGGTGGAGGGCGTCCACCACGCGTCGGGCGAGTTCCTCACTAACCTCGGGCTTGCGCACGGTGTCCCTCCTTCTTCGCGTAGTCGATTCGCCGCAGCGTAGCGACTCGGCCGAAGCGGGCTCGAAGGGATTACCGCAGTTCGCTGCCCTTCGTCTCGGGCAGGCGCAGCACCACGAGGAACGCGATGGCCGCGGCGACCGCGACGTACCAGAAGAACGCCGTGGCCGCGCCGGCCGCGGACAGCGCGCTGAGCACCAGCGGCGCGGTCCCGCCGAACAGCGCGACGGTGAGGTTGTACCAAGCCCCGATGCCCAGTCCGCGCAGCTCGGTGGGGAAGAGCTCGCTCATGATCGCGGGCGCGAGCGACGTCATCGCCGTGTAGAGGCCCAGCCCCACGCAGAACACCACGAGCAGCCCGCCGAGCCCGGGCCGCACGAGGAACGACAGCGGCACGATCACCAGCGCCGTCGCGCCCGACCACACGAGCAGCTGCGGCCGGCGCCCGGCGCGGTCGGCGAGAGCGCCCATCGGGTACTGCAGCGCCACGAACAGCGCGGTGGCGATCGAGAGCGCGAGGAACACGTCGACGTCGCTCGCCCCGCGCGTCTTCACGGCGAAGGAGGTGAGGGCGCTGAAGAATGTGTAGTAGCAAAGCGTGGACAGCATCGTGAAGCCCACGAGCTGCCCGACGGCCTTGGGGTGGTGCGTCAGCGTGGTCAGCAACGGCCGCTCGACGCGCCGCGCTTGCTCCTTCTTCTGTTCGAACAGCTCGGTTTCCGCGAGGCTGCGCCGCAACCACAGCCCGACGAGCCCCAGCACCCCGCCCAGCAGGAACGGGATCCGCCAGCCGAACGACGCGAGCTGCGCCTTGTCCATCGTCCGCGCCAGCACGAACCCCAGCACGGTCGCGATCAGCACCGCCGACCCGGTGGAGATGTAGAAGAACGACGAGTACCGCCCGCGCCTCTTCGCCGGTGCGATCTCCCCGAGGTACGCCGACGCGTTCGACACCTCGCCACCCAGCGAAATCCCCTGCGCCACCCTTGCGAGCAGCAACAGCACCGGCGCGAGCCAGCCCGCCTGCGCAAACGTCGGCAGCACCCCGATCGCCACCGAACCGCCCGCCATGAGCGCGATGGTCAGGATCATCGCCGGCTTGCGCCCGTGCACGTCGGCGAACCGCCCGAGCAGCACCCCGCCCAGCGGCCGGAAGAAGAACGCGAGCGCGTAGGTGGCGAACGTGTTGATCAACGCCAGCGCTTCATTGCCGGAGGGGAAGAACGCGCCCGCGAAGTAGATGCTGAACGTCGCGTAGATCGTCCAGTCGAACCACTCCAGCGCATTCCCGGCACTGGCGGCGAACAACTTCCGCACCGGCAACCGGTGCCTCGTCGCGACCTCCGCCGTCGATCCGGCCATGGCGACCTCCACGTCCCGCTCGGGTGGAAGGGCACTGTGCCAGAAATGACCGGAGATCGGTAGTTCTTCACCGAGCTGAAGCGGTTCTGGTTGGACGTCTTCGCTGGTCTGGACCCGTGGTCGCGACCGTGCTCCCCGAGCCAGGAGGGTGCCGGCCAAACCGAAGGGCAACCCCGCCTTCGCGCCCACCGCCAGACCACCGCGGCTGCCGGCAGCGGTGGTGCCCGAGCGATTGCCGGCCGCGGGGTGGTCGCCCCGTGAAGTGCCGTCCGCGGTTGCGGGCGGGTAGTGACTCCGCGTGTCATCGCCGCCGTGCAGCTTGTCGGGTCGTGCGCGGGGTCAGGAGGTGCTGGCCAATGCGAAGGGCAACACCGCCTTCGCGCCCGCCGTGAGACCTACTGGGGCTGCGGGGCAGCGGTGGTGGTCGCCCCGTGAAGTGCGGACCGCGGTTGCGGGCGGGTAGCGGCTCGGCGTGTCACCGCTGCCGCGCAGCTTTGTCGGGTCGTGCGCGGGGTCAGGAGGTGCTGGCCAAACCGAAGGGCAACACCGCCTTCGCGCCCGCCTTGCGGAGAAGGCGGGAAGCCAGGGTCATGGTCCAGCCGGTGTCGATGACGTCGTCCACGAGGAGGATGGGGCCGGGGGTCTCCGCGATGCGGCCGGCGACGTCGGCGGGCAGGGAGAGGCGCTGCCAGAGGTCGGCGAGGCGCTGGGCGCTGTTGGCCTGCCGCGGGGGTGGGCCGGCGGAGTCCAGCGTGCCGAGGTGCTCCAGGCGGCCGATGGTCGCGAGCCGCTCCGCCAGGTTCGCCACCAAGACCGGTCGGGTCGCCGACGGCACGGCCACGACGGCCGTCGGGCGCTCCGCCCACGGCCACGCCGCCAGGACCTTCACGCAGGCCTGGAACACCGACTCCGGAACCACGTCGTCCACCGCGCCCGGCCCCACGAGCTCGCGCAGCCGCGAACCCCAGCCGACGTCGGTGAGGCGGCCCAGCACCTGGCCCGGCTCGGCCTGCTCGGTGGCGGCGATGCGGCCCGACAACGGCACGTCGAGCCCCTTCATCCCGCTGGGCCACTGCTTGCGCGGCGCCACCTCGACGCCCGGCCGGTCCAGCCGTTCGCGCGTGGCGCCCACGACCTCCTCCGACACCGCGGTGTCCCAGTGCTGCCCGGTGCAGTTGTCGCAGCGGCCGCACGGCGCCGCGTCCGGGTCGTCGAGCTGGCGGCGCAGGTACTCCATGCGGCAGCCGGTGGTGGCGATGTAGCCGAGCATCGCCGACTGCTCGGCCTCGCGCGCTTTCGCGACCCGGGCGTAGCGGTCGCGGTCGTACTGCCATTCCTGGCCCGTGCTCTCCCAGCCGCCGCGCACGCGCCGGACCGCGCCGTCGACGTCGAGCACCTTCAGCACCATCTCCAGCCGCGAGCGCGACAGCTCCACGGTCGGCTCCAGCGCGGCAGTCGACAGTGGACGGTCGGCGTACGCGAGCGAGTTCAGCACCTGCGACACCCGCAGCTCGTCGGGGAATGCCAGCGAGCCGAAGTACGCCCAGATCGCCTTGTCCTCGCGGCCCGGCAGCAGTACGACCTCCGCGCGTTCCACACCACGGCCCGCGCGCCCGACCTGCTGGTAGTAGGCGATCGGCGACGACGGCGCACCCAGGTGCACCACGAACCCGAGGTCCGGCTTGTCGAAGCCCATCCCGAGCGCCGATGTGGCCACGAGCGCCTTGACCCGGTTGGCCAGCAGGTCGTCTTCCGCGGCCTGGCGGTCGGCTGGGTCGGTCTTGCCCGTGTACGCCGCCACCGGGTAGCCGCGCTCGCCGAGCAGCGCCGCGACGTCGTGGGCCGCCGCGACCGTGAGCGTGTAGATGATGCCGGACCCGGGCAGCTCGGCCAGGTGCTCGGCGAGCCACGCCATGCGCGCCTGGTCGGTCGGCAGTTCGGCCACGGCCAGCCGCAGGCTCTCGCGGTCGAGCGGACCGCGCAGCACGAGCGTGTCGCCGCCGGTGCCGATGCCCAGCTGGTCGGCGACGTCGGTGGCCACGCGGTCGTTTGCCGTCGCCGTCGTGGCCAGCACCGGCACGCCGTCGGGCAGGTCGCCCAGCAGCGTGCGCAGCCGGCGGTAGTCGGGCCGGAAGTCGTGGCCCCAGTCCGAGATGCAGTGCGCCTCGTCGACCACGAGCAGCCCGGCGCTCGCGGTGAGCTTCGGCAGCACGGCGTCGCGGAAATCGGGGTTGTTGAGCCGTTCGGGGCTCACCAGGAGCACGTCGACGTCGCCGGCGACGACCGACGCCTGCACCTGGTCCCACTCCTGCGCGTTGGCCGAGTTGATCGTGGCCGCGTGAATCCCGGCGCGCGCGGCCGCCGAGATCTGGTTGCGCATGAGCGCGAGCAGGGGCGAGACGATGACGGTCGGACCGGCGCCTTGCTCGCGGAGCAGGGCCGTGGCCAGGAAGTACACGGCCGACTTGCCCCACCCGGTGCGCTGCACGACGAGCGCGCGCCGGTGGTGGGCGACGAGGGCCTCGATCGCCGTCCACTGGTCTTCGCGCAGGGTCGCGGTTTCGCCGGCGAGCGACCGCAGCAGGGCCTCGGCACGCTCGCGAAGGGCTTCGGTGGTGTCCACGTCCCCGGTCTACCCCATGCGGCCGACAGAACGGGAGCCGGACGGGGCGCGAACGGACCACTCACGACCGAATACGCACAGTTATGTGATTCAAGTCACAATCAAGACTCGCGTAAGGCATTCGGCGTTCCCGGCTCTCCTCGGCAACCGGTGCCTCTCGGGGGAGGTGACCGGTCGCCCGGCGATGCCCCCTTGACCGCCGGAGCGTGGCGCGCGGGCCCGGCCTCCTCCTGGGGAGCGGGAAGGCCGGGTTCGCGCGTTGCCAATCCGGCCGAAAGAAGGCGGGCACCCGACTGGACGCTTCCGCGCCCGGCAACTGTTCCCGCCGTGGCTGTGGCCGGGTTGGTAACGAGCAGCACAGCACGCACATCGCAGCCCGGATGGGCAGGTCTCGCGCGCCCGCGCGTATTAGGCTCACCGGCTATGTCACCACGCCGGATCGGGGTCATGGGCGGCACGTTCGACCCCGTGCACCACGGTCACCTCGTCGCGGCCAGCGAGGTCCAGTCGCGCTTCGCGCTGGACGAGGTCATCTTCGTCCCGACCGGGCAGCCGTGGCAGAAGTCAGAGCGCGTCGTGACCCGCGCCGAGGACCGCTACCTGATGACAGTGATCGCCACCGCGTCCAACCCGGTGTTCTCCGTGAGCCGCGTCGACATCGACCGCGGCGGACAGACCTACACCGTCGACACGTTGCGGGACCTGCACGAGGAGTACCCGAACGACCAGCTGTTCTTCATCACCGGCGCCGACGCGCTGGAGCAGATCCTCACCTGGCACAAGGCCGACGAGCTGTTCGACTTCGCGCACTTCATCGGCGTCACGCGCCCCGGCTACCGCCTCAACTCCCACCACCTGCCGAGCGGCAAGGTCAGCCTCGTCGAGGTCACGGCGATGGCGATCTCGTCCACCGCGTGCCGCGAGCGGGTGGAGCGCGGCGAGCCCGTCTGGTACCTCGTGCCCGACGGCGTGGTCCGCTACATCGCCAAGAAGGACCTGTACCGCAAAGACCGAGGTGAGTGACCGGGTACCCTCGTCCGGGCGTACCCCGAACCCTGAAGGAGCACTGTGGCAGCGACGTCCGAGGCACGAGAGCTGGCCGTCGCGGCCGCGCACGCGGCAGCCGACAAGCTGGCCAGCGACGTGGTCGTGCTGGACGTGTCCGACCAGCTCGTGATCACCGACGCTTTCGTGATCGCGTCCGCGGCCAATGAGCGGCAGGTCGGTGCGATCGTCGACAACGTCGAGGAGAAGCTGCGCATCGGCGGGCACAAGCCGGTCCGCCGCGAAGGTGCCCGCGAGGGCCGCTGGGTGCTGCTGGACTACGTCGATGTCGTCGTCCACGTGCAGCACCAGGAAGAGCGCTCGTTCTACGGCCTGGAGCGGCTGTGGAAGGACTGCCCGCGCATCGAGGTCGAAGGGCTCGAGCCCGCCGCCGCGGCCGATCGCGACGCCGCCGCGGACAGCGCGGACGGCCTGGACGCGTGAGCCTGAAGCGGCTGCTGCTCTGGCGGCACGGCGAAACGGACTACAACGCCGCCGGCCGCATGCAGGGACACCTCGACTCCGCGCTGACCCCGGTCGGCTGGAACCAGGCGCGCTTCGCCGTTCCCGCGCTCGCGCGGTTCTCGCCCGATCTGGTGATCGCGTCGGACCTGCACCGCGCGACCGACACGGCCACCGTGCTCACCGAAGCGATCGGCGTGCCGCTGCGCATCGACAAGCGGCTGCGCGAGACGCACCTGGGTGAGTGGCAGGGCATGACCGGCCCCGAGGTCGACGCCGCGTACCCCGGTGAGCGCGACAAGTGGCGCACCGACGCCGCGTGGGCGCCGCCGGGCGGAGAGTCCCGAGTGGACGTCGCCGGGCGCGCGGGCGAGGTCGTGAACGACCTGCTGCAGCCGAATTCCGACGCCGGCGAGTCGGTGCTGCTCGCGTCGCACGGTGGTCTGATCGTGGCGCTCACGGCGAAGCTGCTCGGCCTGCCGATCGAGATCTGGCCGTCGCTCGGCGGGATCATGAACTGCCACTGGGTGGAGCTCGGCCGCCGCGACGGCGCCTGGCGGCTGCATGCGTACAACGCGGGGATCACCGGCTGATCGATGGGCCCGCACCTGCTCGTCTTCGGTGATTCGCTGAGCTTCCACGGACCCGTCGGTCCCTGTGCCGCCGACGAACCACGCCTGTGGCCCAACGTCGCGGCCACCGCGCTCGACGGGCGCGCCGACGTGGTCGCCGGCATCGGCTGGACCGCGCGCGACGTGTGGTGGTCCCTCACCGGTGACCCCCGGGTATGGGCCGATCTGCACCACGTGGACGCTGTCGTGCTGGCGATCGGCAGCATGGACACGCTCCCGTCGCCGCTGCCGACGTACCTCCGCACCGGCTTGCGTTACCTCCGTCCCGACGGCGTGCGCCGCGTCGTGCGCGGCGCGTATCTGGCCGCGCAGCCGCGGTTGTCCGTCGTGTTGCAGGGCCGGCCGACGGTGCTGCCCGCGAAGCTGACCGTGCACTACCTCGACCTCGCTGTGGAGGCGTTGCGCGTGTTGCGGCCCGAGCTGCCGATCTTCGGGATGCTGCCGTCGGTGCACCGCGCCGACGCGTACGGCCGCGTCCACACCGCCCGGCCCGCCGCGGCCGCCGCGATGGCCGCGTGGGGCGTACGCCTGGACGTGCCGCTGCTCGATCTCCCCGCCGTCGTGGGTGATCACGTGCTCGGCGGCGAGGGCAACCCCGACGGCATGCACTGGGGCTGGCCGGGCCACGAAGCAGTCGGCACGGCCATGGCGAAGCTGATGACACCGGCTTTGCGCCCCGGCCACGTAGGCTGACGGCGTGTCGGTCGCCGTGGTCACGGACTCCACCGCCCATCTGCCGGAGGGCTTCGCCGACCGGCACTCGGTGCGCGTGGTGCCCCTGCACGTCCTCGTCGACGGCGCCGTCTCCTACGACGGCACCGAGATGGGCCCCGCCGCGCTCGCGGAAGCGCTGGGGGAGCGCAAAATCGTCACCACGTCACGGCCCACGCCCGCCGAGTTCGCGACCGTCTTCCGGGCCGCGCTCGACGACGGCGCCGAGTCCGTGGTGTCGGTGCACCTGTCCAAAGAGCTCTCCGGCACGTGGGAAGCCGCCGTGCTCGCCGCCCAGGAGGTCGGTCCGGACCTCGTGCGCGTGGTCGACTCGCGCACCACGGCCATGGGGCTCGGGTTCGCCGCGCTGCACGCCGCGGTGGCCGCCACCGCGGGCAAATCGGCGGTCGACGTCGAGGCGGCCGCGGTCGACGCCGCCGGGCGCTCGTCCACGCTCTTCGTGGTCGAGACGCTCGATCACCTGCGCCGTGGTGGCCGCATCGGGCCGGCCACGGCGCTGCTGGGCACGGCGCTCGCGGTGAAGCCGGTGTTGCACATGTCCGAAGGGCGCATCCTTCCGCTGGAAAAGGTCCGGACCATGAACCGGGCCATGGCGCGGCTGGTCGAGCTCGCGGTGAAGGCGGCCGGCGAAGGCCCGGTCGAGCTCGCCGTTCACCACCTCGCCTCGCCGGAACGAGCCGTCGAGCTGGCCAACCGCCTGGAGGAAGCCGTACCCGGCTGCGCCGGCGGCTGCGTGGTGTCGGAGCTGGGCGCCGTGATCGGCGCGCACACCGGACCGGGTGTGCTCGGGGTGGTCGTGCAGCGCGAGAGGTGATCCTCCTTGGCCGGTAAGGGTTTCAGCCCTTGCCGGTGGTGAAGCCCGCGAGGAACAGCTCCAGCCACCGCGCCCGCACGGCCGGCTCGACGTCCGTCGGCGCCGTGAGGATGAGCAGGTAGAAGTCGTCGGCGGTCACGTCCTCACGCAGCCTGCCGTCGCGCTGGGCGGCCTTGATCATCCGCGTCGTGGCCGCACGGCTGCGGCTCTCCTGTTCGGGCGTGAGGTACTCCGCCCCGACGTTCTGCGCCGCGGCCTTCACCGCCTGGTCCTCGGCCGCCGCCTCGACGATGTGGCTGACCAGCGCCGAGATCTCGCTCATCGCGTCGGCCCCGCCGGCCACCCGTTCCGCCGCCGCCTCGATGGCCTCGGTGATCAGTTGGCTGTGCTCGCCGATCACCGCCGTGACGAGGTCGGTTTTCGTCGGGAAGTGCCGGTACAACGTGCCCACGGCGACCCCCGCGGCCTCGGCGATCGTGTCCATCGGGACGTCGGGGCCGAGCCGGGTGATCTGCTCCCGCGCCGCGTCGAGGATCTTCGTGCGGTTTCGCACCGCGTCGGCGCGCAGCGGGCGGGACGGCTCCATCGGCTCTCCGTGGTCAGCTCGCGAGGGCCCTCATGATCAGGGTGTCGAAAGCGCGGTCGGGCAGGACGCGGCGCAGGAAAATCAAGGGCTTCGCGCCGAAACCCGCAGCGTAACGTGTGCGCGGGCGCCGAGTGGTCGCAGCCTTGGCGACGGTTTTCGCGATGACGGACGGCCGAGACATCATCCGCGCGTTGATGCCCGAGTTCATGCCCTTCGCCAGCTTCCCGGCCAGGTCCGAATACGCGCCCTCGCCGGAGACCTCCGTCATGTGGTCCACGGCGATGGTGCCCCACTCCGTCGCGATCCCTCCGGGCTCGACCACGACCACGTCGATCCCGAACCGCCGCACCTCCATCCGCAGCGAGTCGGAGAACCCCTCCAAGGCGAACTTCGTGCCGTGGTACCAGGCGCCCAGCGGGGTGTAGATCTTGCCGCCCATCGAGGAGATGTTCACGATCCGGCCCGAGCGTTGTGCTCGCATCACCGGCAGCACGAGTTGGATCAGCCGCGCGGCCCCGAACACGTTCACCTCGAACTGGTAGCGCGCCTCCGACAAGGGCACGTCTTCGACCGCGCCATATGAGCCGTAGCCGGCGTTGTTCACCAGCAGATCGATCCGCCCGGACTCGGCGACGATCGCCGCCACGGCCTTCCCCACGGACTCCTCGTCCGTCACGTCCAGCGCGATCGTCCGCACCCCGCGTTCGGCGAGGTCCGCCATCCGCTCCACCCTTCGCGCGGCGCCATAGACCGTGTAGCCACGCTCCAGCAGCTCTCGCGCGGTGGACTCTCCGATACCCGACGACGCGCCCGTGACCAGGGCGACCTTGGGAGCCATGACCGTCACCTCCTGAATGTGAACCAGGACTCAGGTTTATCATGAGTCATCGTTCACTTTCAACTGCGCGGATTTCACCAGGGTTGTTTTCGGCCGTGTCACCGTCGACGGCGGCGAACGAGTGGTGCTCGTGCGTCACCACCCAGCGGCCCTGGTCCTTCCGCAGGCCGATGGTCAGCCGAAGGTGATGGCCCGGTGGATCGGCGGGGGTGCCGCAGCGCAGGAGCGCCCAGGCGAACGCGACGTCGTCGCTCGCGGTCACGACGAGCTCCAGGACGGTGAACGTCGCGCCTTCCGCTTGCCACACGAAGAACGGTGGCCAGGTCTCGCGGTACGCGTCGATCCCGCGGACACCTTCGTGGGGCGGCGGGACGTCGAACATCACGATGCTGTCGGAGTGGTCGGCGAGGACGCCGTCGAGATTTCCCGTGTGGACGGCAGTGGCCCAGTTTTCGATCAGGGCGCGGATCTCGGCTTCGTTCGTCATGGTGGGTCCTTCCCGCGGAGCGCCGTCGAGGGCGGCGATGGGCGTCAGCATCGCACCGCCGGCCGACCGGAACCGGCGTTCAACGATCGCGGAGGCCGAGTTGTCCACAAGGGGGCAGTTATCCACAGGTCGGCGGATTCGGCCTGGTGGTCGGAGTCGATCAACGCCTAGCGTCGCACGTGTGTTCGAGCAGACCGCCCGTGATCCGGGCACTCCCGTGAACGCCAGGCTCGCCTGGCTGGCCGACCAGCTGGCGGCGGGCCCACGCACCGTCGGGCCTGGCGGCCGGCTGGTCCGGCGCTGGCTGCCCGGCGGCGCCGACCCGGCCCACCCGGGTCTGCCCGGCGTACTGAAAAGTCCCCGGGCCCTCGTCGTACTGGGGCTGGTGGTCGTGGCTGTGCTGATCGCCGCGGGCTTCGCGGTGTTCAGCGGCTCGCCCGAGATGGAGGTGGCGCCGTCGCTGCCGAGCGCGAAGGCGCACCCTTCCGTCGCGTCCTCGGCGCCCTCGGCGTCCGCGAAGCTGGTGATCAGCGTGATCGGCCACGTCCGCGCGCCCGGCCTCGTCACGGTTCCAGCCGGCTCGCGTGTGGCCGACGCGGTGCGGGCCGCCGGTGGCACGGACCCCGGCACCGATCTCTCTAGCCTGAACCTCGCGCGCAAACTCACCGATGGCGAGCAGCTCGCCGTCGGCATCACGGTCGCGTCCTCGGCCCCGGCCGGTGCCGGCGCGGCTCCGGGCAAGCTCGACCTCAACTCGGCCACCCCCGAACAACTCGACACCCTGCCCGGCGTCGGCGAGGTCACCGCCGGCCGCATCATCGACTGGCGCACGCAGCACGGCCGCTTCTCCAGCGTCGAACAACTTCGCGACGTCGAAGGCATCGGCGAAAGCAAGTTCGAGAAGTTGCGCGAGCAGGTGACGGTCGGATGATGCTCGTCCAGCCGGAAGGCGCGCCGTCGTGGCGCGATCACGATCTGCGGCTCGTCCCAGCAGCGCTGGCGGCGTGGGGCGGCACCCTGGCGGGACTGCGGCTCGGGTGGTGGGCGGCCGAGGTTTTCGGCGTGATGGCAGCGGTTTTGTCGGCCGTGTTGCTCGCGAGGCGGCGTGGGCGGTGGCTCGGAGCCGCCGGCGCGCTGCTGGTCCTGGGGCTCGTCGTGGCGCTGCCGACGGCGTGGCGCATCCGGGGAGCGGAGCAGGACGCGCTCGGCCAAGCCGCAGCGCACGGGGTGACCGCCACGCTCCGCGTCGAGGTCACCGAGCGGCCGCGGCCGATCCACAGCGCGGGCTACGCCGATCAGCAGGCGGGTACGCGATCGGTCGCCATCGACGCCCGGGTGGAATCGGCCACTGTGGACGGCCGGGCGGTGGGGTCCACCGGCCGGGTCCTGCTGCTCGCGCCGGTGGCGGGGTGGGGCGATCTGTTGCCGGGCCAGGAGGTCACGGCGTCGGGGCGCCTGGCGCCGGCACGCGGGGGTGAACTGACGGCGGCGGTCGTCTACCTGCAGGGCGCTCCGGTCGGGGTCACGCGGGCGCCGTGGTGGCAGCGGGCGGCCGCGGCGTTGCGGGCGGGGCTGCACGAGTTGTGCGCGGTGTTGCCGGAGGAGCCGGCGGGGTTGCTGCCCGGACTGGTGTTGGGCGACACGAGTGCGTTGCCCGAGCAGGTCGAGCAGGAGTTCACGGAGTCGGGGCTCACGCACTTGATGGCTGTGAGCGGCGGGAACGTGGCGATCATCTGTGGCGCGGTGTTGCTGTTGTGCCGGTTGCTCCGCATCGGGCCCCGGGTGTCGGCTGTCGCGGCCGGATTGTGTCTGGGCGGCTTCCTGATTCTCGTCGGTCCGGCGCCGAGTGTGTTGCGGGCCGGGGTGATGGGCGGGGTGGCGCTGCTGGCGCTGGCGTTGGGCCGTCGTGGATCCGCGTTGCCGGCGCTGGGGTTCTCGGTGTGCGTGCTCGTCGCGTGGGATCCGGTGATGGCGGCGGACTTCGGGTTCGCGTTGTCGGTGTTCGCGACAGCGGGCCTGGTGCTGCTGGCGCCGCGATGGGCGGATTCGTTGATACGCCGGGGGATTCCGCCGGGGTACGCCGAGGGGATCGCGGTGCCGCTGGCGGCGTTCGTGGTCACCGCGCCGGTGATCGCGGGCATGGCGGGCACGGTGAGTCTCGTCTCGGTGGTGACCAACGTGCTGGCGGCGCCCGTCGTCGCGCCGGTCACGGTGCTCGGGGTGCTGGCCACGGTGGTCGGGCCGTGGTGGCCCGGGGCCGGGCACGTGCTGGTGCACCTGGCCGATCCGGAGGCTCGCTGGCTGATCACGGTCGCGCGGCACGGGGCCCGTGCGCCGGGTGCGGTGCTCACGTGGCCGGGTGGCTGGTGGGGTGGGGTGTGCGCGGCCGGGGTGCTGGTCATGGTGGTGGTCGCGTTCCGGTTCCGGCGCGCGCGGCTGCTGGTGGCGATGGGGCTGGTGGCGGTGCTGCTGATCGTGGTGCCGCCGCGGGTGCTCTCGCCCGGCTGGCCGCCGAAGGGCTGGGCGATGGTCGAGTGCGACGTCGGCCAGGGCGACGCCGTGGTGCTGGCCACGGCAGAGCCCGGGCGCGCGGTGGTCGTGGACACCGGGCCCGAGCCGGGGCCGGTGGACGAGTGCCTGCGGCGGCTCGGCGTGGAGCGGATCCCGCTACTGGTGCTCAGCCACCTGCACGCCGACCACATCGGCGGGCTGTCGTCGGTGTTCGACGGCCGGGCCGTGGGGGCGATCGCCGTCGGGCCCGGGCGGGCGCCGGCGTGGGCGTGGCAGCAGGTGTCGCAGGAGGCGGCGACGCACCACGTTCCGCTGCTGGAGCTCAGCGATGGGCAGCGGCTCGACTGGCCGGGGCTGTCGCTGGACGTGCTCGGGCCGCGCTACGTCACGGCACGGGCGGCCGCCCTGCAGGACGGCACGATGATCAACAACAGTTCCGTGGTGCTCCGCGCGACCACGGCGGCGGGGAGGGTGCTGCTGACCGGAGACGTGGAACTGGCCGCGCAGGCCGACTTGCTGGCCGAGGGGGTGGATCTGCACGCCGACGTGCTGAAGGTTCCCCACCACGGCTCGCGCTACTCGTTGCCTCAGTTCCTCGAGGCCGTGGGCGCGCGGGCGGCGATGATCAGCGTGGGCGCGGGCAACAGCTACGGGCACCCGGCGAAGTCCACAGTGGACGTGCTGGGCACGTTGGGTGTGCTCGTGACGCGGACCGATGTGGACGGCGACACGGCCGTGCTGCCCGGTGACGGCGGACCTGCGGTGGCGCGCCGGGGTGAGCCGCGCGGACCGCCCCGGTAGGGGAGCGGCCCGCGGGCCCGGCGGTCAGAGGCCGAGGGCCTTGCTCACGGCTTCGGCCGACGGCGGCACGGTGGCCTTGGGGCCGATGCGGCCTTCGACGGCGTCGAGCGTCTTGAGGCCGTCGCCGGTGATGAGCAGCACGGTCTCGGCGTCGGGGTCGATCTTGCCGGCCTCGATGAGCTTCTTGGCGGTCGCGACGGTGACGCCGCCCGCGGTCTCGGTGAAGATGCCCTCGGTGCGCGCGAGCAGCCGGATGCCCTCGACGACCTCCTCGTCGCTCACGTCCTCGATCGCGCCGCCGGTGCGGTTGACGACGTCGAGCACGTAGGGGCCGTCGGCGGGGTTGCCGATCGCGAGCGAGCGGGCGATGGTGTCGGGCTTCACGGGCTGGACCACGTCGTGGCCGGCGCGGAACGCGGCCGAGACGGGGGAGCAGCCGGTGGCCTGCGCGCCGAAGACCTTGTAGGGGCTGGCTTCCACGAGGCCGAGCTGGCCGAGCTCGCGGAAACCCTTGTCCACCTTGGTCAGCTGCGAACCCGACGCGATCGGTACCACGATCTGCTCCGGCAGGCGCCAGCCGAGCTGCTCGGCGACCTCGTAGCCGAGCGTCTTGGAGCCTTCGGAGTAGTAGGGGCGCACGTTGACGTTGACGAACGCCCACGTCGGGTGCTCGCCGGCCAGTTCGGTGGCGAGGCGGTTGACGTCGTCGTAGTTGCCGTCGACGGCGATCAGGTCACCGTCGTAGACGGCGGTGGTGAGGATCTTGGCGCGTTCGAGCGACTTCGGGATCAGCACGACCGACCGCCAGCCGGCGCGGGCCGCGGCGGCGGCCGTCGCGTTGGCCAGGTTGCCGGTCGAGGGACACGCGAGGACCTCGAAGCCGAACTCGCGGGCCGCGGCCAGCGCGACGGCGACCACACGGTCCTTGAAGGAGTGCGTGGGGTTGCCGGTGTCGTCCTTGACCCACAGGGACTTCAGGCCCAGCGCCTTGGCGAGGCGGTCGGCCTTCACCAGGCGCGTGGCGCCGGGTTCGGTGTTCGGGATCTCCTCGACGGTCGAGGGGACGGGAAGGAGCTTCTTGTAGCGCCAGATGTTCTTGGGGCCGGCCTCGATGTCTTCGCGGCGCACGCGGCCGAAGTCGTAGGCGACCTCGAGTGGCGAGAAGTCCTCGGCGGAGACGAACTCCGGGGCGAGCGGCTGCCGGTGGCCCTCTTCCTTCGAAACCAGTTCGACTGCCGGACCGAGGTCCAGGGTCTTCTTGGTGGAGGTCGTGCCGAGGGTAACGGTCATCGCGAGGTTCCTTTCCTCATCTGCCCCGCAAAAGCGGGCCGGAATTGGCACCGTGGTCGTCAGCTATCCCGCAAATTCGGGAAGACAGGCTGTACGCCGGTTGCCGGGGCTTCGTCGGGCCGTTCCCTCTGCCCCTCTGGATGAGCGGTGTTCAGTTGTCGGCGCGCCGCTGTGAATCTGGTGGAGTGTGAATCTGGTGGAGCTGGGCGCTGCCTCGGGTACACCGTACGACATGGCGATCACCTCGTGCCACGGTGGCGGCGCAGATCACCGCGGCGGGCGCGTGGCCGAGCGGGTGAGAGGATGGCGGGGTGACCACCGCACCCGCGCCGCTCCACCTCGTCCTCGGTGAGGAAGAACTGCTCATCGAGCGGGCTGTCCGCTCGTCGCTGGATGCCGCGCGGGCCGTGGACTCGACGGCCGAGATGACGCGCAACCGGGTGTCCGAACTCACACCGCCCGTGCTCGCCGAGCTGGTGAGTCCCTCGCTGTTCAGCGAGGGACGGGTCATCGTGCTCGACTCGGCGCAGGACATCTCGCAGGAGCTGGCGGACGCGGTGATGGCCTACCTCAAGGCGCCCGCCGACGGGATCGTGCTCGTGGTCGTGCACAACGGCGGCGGCCGCAGCAAGGCGGCCAAGGCGCTGCCCGCGGCGCTGAAAAAGGCGGGCGCGGAGATCACCGAGTGCCCGAAGCTGACGAAGCCCGCCGATCGGGAGTCGTTCGTGCGCAACGAGGTGCGCCGCGTCGGCGGCAAGATCGATGCGGCGGGGGTGATGGCGCTGATGGACACCGTCGGCTCCGACCTGCGCGAGCTGTCCTCCGCGGCGACGCAGCTCGTCGCCGACACCGGTGGCGTGGTCGACGAGCAGGCCGTGCGCCGCTACCACACCGGCCGCGCCGACGTGACCGGCTTCGCCGTGGCGGAGAAGGCCGTGGGCGGCGACCGCGCGGCGGCCCTGGAGTCGCTGCGCTGGGCCATGCAGCTGGGCGTGCCGCACGTCCTGGTCGCCGACGCCCTCGCGGACGCGGTGCGCACGATCGCCCGCGTGTCCGCCGCGGGCCGCGGCAACCCGAACCAGATGGCCGGCGAGCTGGGCATGCCGCCGTGGAAGATCCGCAAGGCGCAGGGCCAGTCACGCGGCTGGGGCCAGGACGGCCTCGCCACCGCGATGCGCGTGGTCGCCCGCCTGAACGCCGAGGTCAAGGGCGTGGCGGCCGACGCCGACTACGCCCTGGAACGCGCGGTCGTCGAGGTCGTCGCCGCCAAGGGTGAACGCTGACGCTGCTCGGCGGGCAGGGCTCGGGCCACCGGCACAGGGCCTGAGGCACAGCAGCCGCGAGATGGCCGGGCGGGACCGCTGGTCGGGTGTGCAGACTTCGCAACAGCCACCGCCGGCCGATCGACCGTGGCCGGGTTTTCTCAACGCAAAGGCACGCTGCTCACGGGGAGCGGGAGAGCGGGAGAGCGCACGAAAAAGCCCGGCGACCAGTCGGTCACCGGGCCCTTTCAGGACTGGCAGGGTGCTGCGATCAGCTCAGAGCTGGTTCGCGCGCTTCGCGAGAGCCGACTTCTTGTTGGCGGCCTGGTTGGCGTGGATGACGCCCTTGGTGACAGCCTTGTCGAGCTTGCGGGCGGCGTCGCGCTGGAGTTCGAGGGCCTTGGTCTTGTCGCCGGAGTCGGCGGCCTCACGGAACTTGCGGATCGCGGTCTTCACCGAGGAGCGGATCGCCAGGTTGCGCTGACGGGCCTTCTCGTTGGTGGTGATGCGCTTGATCTGGGACTTGATGTTGGCCATGAAGGCGTCCTGCTTTCGTCTCGGTGAAGGTCGCTGCCGCGTCGAAGTGGCTCCGGGCGCCTGGCGTGAAGACAGACGCGGCCGGGTTTCCTCCCTGACGGAATGCCGCACGGCAACGACGAGAAAGCCTAACAGGCCTGCTCGCGGGCCCCTCGAGCGGCCCGGAGTGATCGGTTCGGTTACGGTGAGGACCGTAGTGCCTAGGGTTCCGCTGCCGGCCCGCCGCACCAAAGCAAGACAAGACGCAAGACAACCAGGGCCGGCGGGACAGGTCCGAGCGGCACCATCGGTGCGGCCCGGCGCCCGCCGTTCATCTGACGGGACAAAAGCCTGGAGGACCCGGCCTTCCGCGTGCGCGGAAGATCCGAAGGGGTCCGGTGAACACCACAGCTCTGTCGTTCGTCCTCATCGCCGCCGTCGTGCACGCGGGGTGGAACCTCGCCGCGAAGCGCGTCACCTTCGGCGGGCCGCGGTTCGTGTGGCTGTACTACACCGTCTCCGCCGTGGTGCTGCTTCCCGTGGTCATCACGGCACTCCTGGTCGAACACGAACGTCCACAGTGGACGTGGCTGCTCGCTGCCGGGGTGACGGCCGTGCTGCACGTGGCGTACGGCACGGTGCTGCAGCGCGGGTACGCCGTCGGCGACCTGTCGATCGTCTACCCGCTCGCGCGCGGCACCGGGCCGCTGCTGTCGGTGCTGGCGGCGGTACTCGTGCTGCACGAGCACCCCGGCGTGCTGGGCCTGATCGGGGCGTTCCTGGTGGTGGCGGGCGTGCTGGTGATCAGCCTCGGCGGTAGCGAGGCCGACGTCAAAGCGCGCCGCGCCGGTGTGTTCTACGGCGTGCTCACCGGCGCGACCATCGCGGCCTACACGCTCTGGGACGCCCACTCCGTGACGACGCTCGCGGTGCCGCCCCTCGTGTACTTCGGCGGCGGCGCGCTGGTGCAGAGCGTGCTGCTGGCGCCCGCGGCCCTGCGCGCCCGCGCCGAGGTGGCGAAGCTGTGGCGCGAGCACCGCAAAGAGACGCTGATCGTCGGGATCGCCTCGCCCGCGGCGTACCTGCTGGTGCTGTACGCGCTGCGGATGGCGCCGGTCAGCCTGGTCGCGCCGGCGCGGGAGCTGTCGATCGTGCTGGGCGGGCTCGCGGCGTGGTTCGTGCTCGGTGAGCGGAACGCGGCGCGCCGGTTGGTGGGCTCGCTGGTGGTGCTGGCCGGGATCGTCGCGATTGCGGTGGCCTGAGCCACTCGGGTAGGCAGGACGTATGGACGTACTGAGCAGCCGGGTGCTGATCCACCCGCGCGACCTGGAGGCCTCGACCGCGTTCTACCGGGACACGCTCGGGCTGGCGATCCAGCGCGAGTTCCCCGGTGGCACGGTCTTCTTCGCGGGCGGCGGTTCGATCGAGGTCGTGGGCAGCAACGACGCCACGCCCTCGGCGGCCGTCGACCTCTGGCTGCAGGTCCGCGACCTGCCGGCGACGCTCGAGGAGCTGGCCGCGCGCGGCGTCACGCCGGTCCGCGGGGCGCGCCGCGAGCCGTGGGGGCTGGACGAGGCCTGGATCACCGACCCGGACGGCCTGCGCATCGTCCTGGTGCAGGTGCCGCCCGACCACCCGCTGCGGACGGACTCGCGCTAGGGCTTGCGGGCCCGCAGCTGCGCCGCCAGGGCCGCGAAGCCCGGGGGCTCCCAGGTCCACGTCTGGAGGTCGGTGAAGCCCGCTGCGGTGACCTCGGCGCCCAGGTCGTGCCGGGGAACCGGCAGCCACTTCTCGTGCGCGGACAGCAGCAGCCGGCCGCCGGGGCGCAGCACGCGGAACAGCTCGGCGAAGCCCGCCGCGCGGTCGTCCCAGAGCTGGACGTTGTTGACACTCAGCACGACGTCCACGGAAGCGTCGGCACAGCCGGTCGTAGCGGCGGTGCCGTCGCGCAGCTTCACGCGGTCGCCGCAGCGTTCGCGGCACAGGGCGCGCATCTCGGCGGAGGGCTCGACGCCGACGACCTCGCCCGCCAGGCGGCTCGCGGCGTCGAGCCCGACGCCCGGGCCGGGGCCCACGACCAGCACGGTTTCATCGGGTTCCAGTCGCGCCAGGTCCACGAGCCGCTGCTCGGTGGCGGCGTTGCCGCGCGACATCAGCCGGCCGCCGACGCGGCCCAGCAGGCCGCTGGGGTGGCCGAACGCCCGGTCGAGCGCGGTGTCGAAGGTCCCCGGGGGAGGGTGTGGAGTGCTCATCCTTCGAGGTCACCACCAGCCCGGCGCGCTCGCATCGGGGATGACCCCCAACCGCACCCGGAGGTCCATGGGACGATAGGAAGCGGCCACCCCCGACCTTTCCCGAGGACCACACGAGTGACAGCGCCCAAGACGTTCGCCGACACCACCTTCACGCCGCCGGAACTGATCCGCAACTTCTGCATCATCGCCCACATCGACCACGGCAAGTCGACGCTGGCGGACCGCATGCTGCAGCTCACCGGCGTCGTCGAGGAACGGGCGATGCGCGCGCAGTACCTCGACCGGATGGACATCGAGCGTGAGCGCGGCATCACGATCAAGGCCCAGAACGTCCGCCTGCCCTGGCAGGTCGAGGGCCAGGACCACGTGCTGCACATGATCGACACGCCCGGCCACGTGGACTTCACCTACGAGGTCTCGCGCGCCCTGGAGGCGTGCGAAGGTGCGGTCCTGCTGGTCGACGCCGCGCAGGGCATCGAGGCGCAGACGCTGGCCAACCTGTACCTGGCGCTGGAGAACAACCTCCAGATCATCCCGGTGCTCAACAAGATCGACCTCCCCTCGGCCGACCCGGACAAGTACGCGGCCGAGCTCGCGCACATCATCGGCTGCGAGCCCACCGACGTGCTGCGCGTCTCGGCGAAGACGGGCGTCGGCGTCGGCGCGCTGCTCGACGAGGTCGTGCGCCAGGTCCCGGCGCCGGTCGGCGACGCGGACGCCCCGGCGCGCGCGATGATCTTCGACTCGGTCTACGACACCTACCGCGGCGTGGTCACCTACATCCGCGTGGTCGACGGCAAGATCACCCCGCGCGAGAAGATCCGCATGATGTCCACCGGCGCGACCCACGAGCTGCTGGAGGTCGGCATCATCTCGCCGGAGCCCAAGCCCAGCAAGGGCCTCGGCGTCGGCGAGGTGGGCTACCTGATCACCGGTGTGAAGGACGTCCGCCAGTCGAAGGTCGGCGACACCGTGACCTCCGAACGCCACGGCGCCACCGAACCGCTCGCCGGCTACCGCGAGCCGAAGCCGATGGTCTACTCGGGCCTCTACCCGGTCGACGGCTCCGACTACCCGGAGCTGCGCGAGGCGCTGGAGAAGCTGCAGCTCAACGACGCGGCGCTCGCCTACGAGCCGGAGACCTCGGTCGCGCTGGGCTTCGGCTTCCGCTGCGGGTTCCTCGGCCTACTGCACCTGGAGATCACGCGCGACCGCCTCGAGCGCGAGTTCGGCCTCGACCTGATCTCCACCGCGCCCAACGTGGTCTACCGCGTGGTGCTCGAAGACCGCAGCGAGATCGTCGTCACCAACCCGTCGGACTGGCCCACCGGGCTCAAGATCTCCGAGGTCCACGAGCCGGTGTCGAAGGTGAGCATCCTCGCGCCGAGCGAGTTCGTCGGCACGATCATGGAGCTGTGCCAGAGCAAGCGCGGTGTGCTGCTCGGCATGGACTACCTGTCCGAAGACCGCGTGGAGCTGCGCTACAACATCCCGCTCGCGGAGATCATCTTCGACTTCTTCGACACGCTGAAGTCGCGCACGCGCGGGTACGCCTCGCTCGACTACGAAGAGGCGGGCAACCAGGTCGCCGAGCTCGTCAAGGTCGACATCCTGCTGCAGGGCGAGACCGTGGACGCGTTCTCGGCGATCGTGCACAAGGACGCCGCCTACGGCTACGGCAACCGGATGGCCACGCGGCTTCGCGAGCTCATCCCGCGCCAGCAGTTCGAGGTGCCGATCCAGGCGGCCATCGGTTCGCGCATCATCGCGCGCGAGACGATCCGCGCGATTCGCAAGGACGTGCTCGCGAAGTGCTACGGCGGTGACATCTCGCGCAAGCGCAAGCTGCTCGAGAAGCAGAAGGAAGGCAAGAAGCGCATGAAGACCGTGGGCCGGGTCGAGGTCCCGCAGGAGGCCTTCGTCGCGGCTCTGTCCACTGAGGACAGCGGCAAAGCCAAGAAGTAGCCGACCGGCGAGCCCGCTCCGCAGCGGGCTCGCCGTCGGGTTTCAGCGGTTGCCGATGATCTTCTCGGCCGCCACGAACACCGCGACGCGGCGCTCCTCGGCCATCACGCGGTCGTACTCGGCCCAGTCGTCGTGGGTTCCGGTGGCGGCCTTGAAGACGTCGCGCAGCAGCGTCGGCAGGCCGGCCGGGTCGAACGCCGCGTCGGGGTCGTCGGGGCCGATGAGGTGGGTTTTCCCGGTCACCGACACCCAGTCCCAGCCGCGGCGGAACGTGAGCGTCGCGTGGCCGGTGGCGCGCAGCAGCTTGAGCTTGTGGGCCCCGCCCATCGCCACGAGGGCGATGCCGGGTTTGCCGGTCACGGGGTCGTCGAAGACCCCGGCGTTGACGACGGACGAGTGCACCGTCCCGTCGGCGCGGGTGGTCGAGATGGTCGCGAGGCCGTTCTCCTGCAAGGACAGCGCGCGGACGTGCTCCAGATCGGCGGTCATGCCGCACATCAACGCCGTGGCGGGTGTGCGTCTTCCCGTCTCACCCGCCGGGGTGCGCCACTAGGCTCGGCGCATGTTCGATGATCTCGAGTTCCCCGTGATCGTGGCGCCGATGGCGGGCGGCCCCACGACACCTCAGCTCATCGCGGCGGTCACGGCCGCGGGTGGCTTCGGCTTCCTCGCCGCGGGGTACCTGTCGGCGGAGACGCTGGAGGCGAAGATCGCCCACACCGCTGACCTCACCGGCGGGAAGTTCGGCGTGAACCTGTTCGTGCCGGGCAGCCGCTCGGCCGTGGACGTCACCGATCACCGCGAGCGGATGCTCACCGAGGCCCTGCGCTACGGCGTCGAGCCGGGCGAGCCGATCTGGGACGACGACGAGTACCCCGCGAAGCTCGACGCGGTCGTGCGCCACCGCGTGCCGCTGGTGTCGTTCACGTTCGGCGCGCCGACGTCGGCCGAGGTGCACCGGGTCCACCAGGCGGGCGGCAGGGTGGCGGTCACCGTCACCAATCCCGAGGAAGCCGACCTCGCGGCGGCTCGGGGTGCCGACGCGCTCGTGGTGCAGGGCTTCGAAGCGGGCGGGCACCGCGGCTTGTTCACCGACAACGCGGCGAACCCGGCCGGTGGCGAGCAGTACGGCCTGCTCGCCCTGCTGCGGCTGATCTCCGCGCGCACGAGCCTGCCGCTGGTCGCCACGGGCGGGCTGGTGCACGGCGCCGACGTGGCGGCCGTGCTGGCGGCCGGCGCGTCGGCGGCACAGCTGGGCACGGCGTTCCTGCAGACCACGGAGGCCGGCACGCCGTCCGCGCAACGCCGGGCGTTGGCGGAGGCAGGCCGGCTGACGGCGTTCACGCGCGCCTTCAGCGGCCGTCCGGCGCGAGGCCTGGTGAACCGCGTGCTCAGCGACCTCTCGGCCCACGCGCCCGCCGCGTACCCGCAGCTGCACCACATCAGCAAGCCCATCCGCGCGGCCGCCGCGCGCGCCGACGACCCCGAGGCGATGTCCCTGTGGGCCGGGCAGACCTACCCCCTCGCCGACGACGGCTCCGCCGCGTCGGTGGTGGAACGCCTGCGCGCGGAAGCCAAGGCAGCGGCCGCGAGGCTCGACCGCCTGGGCTGACCCGCACCCTCACCTGTGGCCCCAATGCGGCGTTCGGAACGCCACATTGCAGTGCTTCCCCAACCGGCCAAGGTGACGGGCCGCCCCAACCAGGCGCGCACCCAGACCCCGCCCTGCACCTCGATCCCCGCGCCCTTCACACTCAAAGATCGGGGTGCCACACACGTCGCAATCAGTCCGACGTGGACTCACTGTCGCCAGCGCGCGCCAGCACCGAATGCCGACGGCTGTACCCGAAATACACACCCATCCCGATCACGAACCAGATCGCGAACCTCAACCACGTCTCCGGCTTCAGGAACGTGATCAGCCAGATCGAGAACACGACCCCGATGATCGGCACCACCGGCATGCCCGGCGTCCGGAATGTCCGCGGCAGATCCGGCCGCTTGTACCGCAGCACGATCACCGCGATGCACACCACCACGAACGCCAGCAGAATGCCGATATTCGTCAACTCCGCCGCCTCGCCGATGGGCAGGAACCCGGCGATGATCGCCGACGCCACACCGAGGATCCACGTGGTGCGCGTGGGCACCTTGCGCACCGGGTGCGTCTTGCCGAACCACTTCGGCAGCAGGCCGTCGCGGCTCATGGAGTAGCCGACGCGCGTGGCGCCGAGCAGGAAGGTGAACAGCACGGTGAGGATGCCGATGATGGCGCCGACCGCGATCACCGCGCCCAGCCAGCCCAGCCCCACCGACGCGAACGCGCTCGAGAACGCCGCCTCCGGGTCGATGTTCTTGTAGTTCACCATTCCGGTGAGCACGAGGCAGGCCAGCACGTACAGCACCATCGAGATCGCAAGCGAGTACAGGATCGCCTTCGGCATGTGCTTCTGGGAGTCCTTCGACTCCTCGGCCGCGGTCGACATGGCGTCGTAGCCGAAGACGGCGAAGAAGACCGTGGCCGCGCCCGTGAACGCGCCGCTGACACCGAAGGGGAAGAAGTTGCTGTAGTTGCCCGTCTTGATGTGGAAGGCGCCGACCACGATCACCAGCACCACGAGCGCGACCTTCAGGTACACCAGCAGCGTCTCGAACCGCGCCGCGTTTTTCATGCCCTGGTTGAGGATGAACGCGATGAGCAGGCACAGCACCACGGCGAACAGGTTCACGACGTATGAACCGTGCGCCACGCCGTCGGGCTCGGTGCCAGGCGCGCCCGACATCCACTGCGGCAGCGAGACGTGCAGGAAGCCCAGCAGGTCGTTGAAGTAGCCGGAGATGCCGATGGCCACCACCGCCACGATCGCGGTGTACTCCAGCAGCAGGTCCCATCCGATGAACCAGCCGACGATCTCGCCCAGCACCGCGTAGCCGTAGGTGTAGGCCGAGCCGGCGCGCGGGATCAGCCCGGCGAACTCCGCGTACGAGAAGGCCGCCGCCGCGCTCGCGATACCCGCGATGAGGAACGAGATCAGCACGGCGGGGCCGGCCGTCTGGTTGGCCACCGCGCCCGCCAGCGAGAAGATCCCGGCGCCGATGATGCCGCCGACGCCGATCGCCGTCAGCTGGCGTAGCCCCAGCGTGCGTTGCAGGCCGTCACCGCCGCTCTCGATCGTCTCGATCGGTTTGCGCCGGAAGATGCCGGACCCTGATCCCAGGCTGCGCGGAGCGGACATCGATGTCTCCTCATACGTCGTGAACCGAGCCCGGGTCACGGGCTCTGGCAGCGCACCGTACTAGGCCGTGTCCGCTGTGTCACCGATCTTCCGAAGCGGGCGGGAACTCAGCCCGCGGCCGTGTCCTCCGCGGCCTGCGAAGCGGCGCGCGCCGGGCGTTTCACGTCGCCCGACCGGACGGCGCCGGCGGCGAAGAAGGTGAGGAGCTCGGCGATCTCGGGCGGGTCGTCCAGTTGGGGGCAGTGGCCCCAGTCTTCGCGGACGAGCAGGCGGCTGTGCGGCACGAGGGTGTGCAGGCGGCGGCCGGCGGCCGAGGACACGAGCTTGTCCTTGCCGCAGGCCACGACGAGGAGCGGGACGTGCACGCGGTCGAGCTGGTAAGCATCGGCGAGCTCGGTGACGAGCTGGCGCGCCTGCTCGAGGCGGGAGGTGGTGGCGCGGTAGTCGGGGAAGAGCGTGGTGAAGCGGCGTACCTGGCCGGCGTCGGCGGTGCCCGCGTCGGCATACAGCAGGCGGGGTACGACCTGCTCGGCGACGGCGCGGACCAGGAAGCCAGGCACGGGCAAGGGGAGCGCGGAGTACAGCCGTAGCGGCAACGAGTTGCGCGCGACGGTACGGACGAGCCACGAGTCGACGAAGCCGGGCGCGGCGATCGACACGACGCCGACGAGCGGCAGCCGGGGGTTCTGCGCCGCGCGCAGGCCGAGCGTGCCGCCGAGGGAGTTGCCGGCCAGCACCACGGGGCCGAGCACGGCCTGCTCGCGCACCACGGCGGCGGCGAACGCGTCGAGCTGGGGGAGCATGGGGCCCGGGCGCAGGGGCTGGGCGTCGCCGAAGCCGGGCAGGTCCACGGCGACGGCCGCGATGCCCGCGGCGGCGAGCTCGGCCAGCACGGGACGCCAGGTGTCCGCGCTGTCGCAGTAGCCGTGGAGAAGAACGAGCCGGGGCGCGCGGGCCTTTTCGGTGCCGCGCTTGCGCGACCGCTTGGGCGCCTCGGCTTCCACCACCGGCGGGCCGACTTCAAGCACCCGCGTCCGCACTCCGGCGAAGCGCCGGAAGGTGACCCGGACGGGATCCGGTTCGCTGCTGGGCCGGCCGCCCCGGACAGCGGGTGCGGGCCGCTTCGATGCGGTCATGTCTACAGGTTAACCGTTCAAGGTCGAGTTCTGGTCGAACTTCGGGGGTAACAAGCCGATTGCGAACTCGGGGTGTTGACGGTTAACGGAATGCGGCGTACAAGCACCGGCCCGGGCTGATCCGTGACGGAAAAGCCCAGGCCGGAGGAGTTCTGTCGACTCAGCGGGTGAAGACGATCTTGCCCGCGGTCTCGCCGTCGAGCATCGCCCGGAAGCCCCCTTCGGCTTCGGCGAGCGGCAGTTCGGTCCCGATCCGGGGCTTGATCCCCTTGAGATCGAGGTAGCTGAGCATGTCGGCCAGCTCGTCGCGCGTGCCCATGGTCGAGCCGGCGACGCGCAGCTGCAGGAAGAACACGCGCTGCAGGTCCGCGGACGGGTCCGGGCCGCTCGTGGACCCCGAAACCACCACGATGCCGCCCGGCTTGAGCGACTTGAGAGTGTGCGCCCACGTGGCCTTGCCCACGGTCTCGAACACCGCGTCGACGCGCTCGGGCAGCCGCGCGCCGGACTCGAACGTCTGGTGCGCGCCGACGCTCTCGGCCACCGCGCGCTTCTCCTCGCTGCGGCCGGTCACCCACACACGGAAGCCCGCCGCGCGCCCGAGCGCGATGAGCGCGGTGGACACGCCGCCGGAGGCGCCCTGCACCAGCATCGTCTGGCCGGGGCGCAGGCCGGACTTCACGAACAGCATCCGGTACGCGGTGAGCCAGGCCGTGCCCATCGTCGCGGCTTCGGGAAAGGTGAGGCCGGCCGGCTTGGGCACCGCGTTGCGCGCGGGCACCACGACCTGCTCGGCGAACGTGCCCTGGTGCTTCTCGGTCAGCAGGGTGCGTTTCGGGTCGAGCGTGTCGTCGCCTTGCCAGCCCGGCGCGTTGACGACGGAGTGGAGGACGACCTCGGTTCCGTCGTCGAGCGTGCCGGCGCCGTCGCAGCCCAGGATCATCGGGAACTGGTCGGGCTTGATGCCGACGCCGCGCAGCGTCCACAGGTCGTGCATGTTGAGGCTGGCGGCCTTGACGTGCACCCGGACCCAGCCTTCGGGCACCTCGGGCTCGGGCCGCTCGCCGGCGACGAGAGAGTCGAGCGGGGCCTCGGCGTTGGGTTCCTTCGCGTATACGGCGAACATGGCAGCAACCTACCGCCCCTGGGCGCGCCGACGCAGCCTGGCGCGCGTAGGCTCACACTCGTGTTGAACGGGCTGGCCGACTGGTGGGACGGGGTCGAGCTGTGGCTCGCCCAGGCTTGGTTCCCCGTCCAGTTCGTGCTGGTCATGGTCGTGCTCGTACCGCTGTGCCTGCTCTTCGCGTGGGTCATCGACAAGCTGGTGGGCCGCTTCGCCCGCTGGTTCGGCCCGGCCCGCGACGACGACAACCCGCCGTCTTAGGCTCACTCACCATGGTCAACCGTAGGCGGATCACCGCCGCACTCGTCGGTCTCCTCGTGCTGGTGCTCGCGGGCTGGTTCGTGAAGGAGAACGTCGGGGACTCGTCCTCGTCGGCCCCCGCCACGCCGAGCGCCTCCGCCCCGGCCGGCGTTTCGGGCGTCGCCGCGAAGCTGCCCGGCAGCGACTCCGGGTTGCCGGTGAAACCGTTGTCCGACTTGCCTTCGCAGGCACGCGACACGTGGAAGCTGATCGAGGCGGGCGGGCCGTACCCCTATCCGCGCAACGACGACGTCGTGTTCGAGAATCGTGAGAAAGTGCTGCCGCGGAAGCAATCGGGTTACTATCACGAGTTCACGGTGACCACGCCGAAGAGTCCCGATCGCGGCCCGCGCCGCCTGGTCACGGGGCAGGCCAAGGAACTGTTCTACACCGACGACCACTACGCGTCGTTCGTCGTCGTGGACCCGAGCCGGTGACGCCGGCCGACGAGGCGAAGGCCGCCGCGGACGAGGCCTTCGCGCGGGGCGCATACCCCCACCTGGTCAACGGCGGCACGGTGGACAAGGCCTCCACGCTCGACGCGATCGCGAAGGCGATGTCCTTTCCGGACTACTTCGGCCGCAACCTCGACGCGTTGTACGACATGCTCACGGACCTGTCGTGGCTGCCCGCGGGTGAGCACGTGCTGATCTGGAGCGGCTCGGAAGCCTTGCGCCAGGCCGAACCGAAGAACTACCTGGCGATCCGCAGCGTGCTGTCCGACGCTCAGCGGGCGCTCGGCCCGGTGGACGGCAGAGCGGATTCCTGGCAGCTGACGGTCGTTCTGGCCAACTCGTAACGTCTCGACCCCCGCCGGGGGAGCGGGGATCGAGACGCCCCCGCTCAGGCTGTGTGGTCTTCGGGGACCCAGTTCGGCTTGCGCTTCTGGGCGAAGGCGAGGATGCCTTCCTGGCCTTCCTCGCTGGCGAAGAACCCGGCGGACAGCTCGTTCATCGCGGCGAAGCCTTCCGCCGGCGTGGCCGGACGTGGCTTGCTCAGCAGGGTTTTGGTCGCTGCCAATGCCTTCGGACCGCCGAGCGTCAAAGACTTCAGGTACCGCTCCACGGTCTCGTCGAGCTCGATGGAGGGCACGGCGGCGTTGAGCAAGCCGATCTCCACGGCCCGCTGCGCGTCGAACACGTCGCCGGTGAGGAACAGCTCGTGCGCGGCGCGGGGGTTCAGCCGCGGCAGCACCGTCAGCGAGATCACGGCCGGGATCACGCCGATGCGGACCTCGGAGAACGCGAACGTCGCCTCGGTTACCGCGACTGCGATGTCGCACGCGGCGACCATGCCGATGCCGCCGGCGCGGGCGGGGCCGGCCAGGCGCGCGACCACGGGCTTCGGGCTGGTCCAGAGCTGCTCGAGGATCTTCGGGAACTCGTTCACGCCCTGGTCGCCGGCCCCGGCGCCGCGGGCCTCCTTGAGGTCCATGCCGGCGCAGAAGACCGGGCCGGTGTGCGTCAGGAGCACCACGCGCACGGCGTCGTCGGCGACGGCTTCGTCCAGCGACCCGGAGAGCTCGCGGCGCAGCTGCGCGGACAGGGCGTTGCGGTTGTGCGGGGAGTCGAGGGTGATCGTGGCGGTGCCGCCCACCACGTCGTAGTGCACCAGTTCGTCAACCATGGCACCACAATCGCACACGGGCCGGGGGGAGGGGCCTGTGACGTGCCTCGGGGCCGCCGGGACGTGGGCGGCCCCCGGGGCAGCCGATGGTGGTGGTCGCGAAGACCGGGCTCGGCGACGGGAAACAGCCGGGGGCGAAGGCGGCGAGCGCAGTTACGGGAACGATCTTGCGCAGCGCTGACTTGTGCCACCCAAAACGCGCATCGGATTCATCTTTATGCGCTGACCCGTGCAGGAGCGTGCTGCTAAAGCGGTATCCGGGTCACGACGTCCGCGTAGCGGTGCAGCACGGCGGAGGCCACGCGCGGGTCGGTGCCCAGCGGTTCGGCGACGAACACGGCGCGGTCGGCCTCGCGGGCGTGCACCGCGATGCGGTCCGGCAGCAGGCCGGGCGCGAGGAACCACGACGCGACGGCGATCCGCCGCACGCCCCGCGCCCGCAGCCGCGCCACGGCGGCGGGCACGTCGGGCTGCGCCGCGCTCGCGAACGCCTCGGTGACCGGCAGCCCCAGCTCGCCTTCCCAGCGCGCGGCCAGGTCGGCGACGGCAGCGTTGGCTCCGGCGTTCGACGAACCGACGGCGCTCACCACGACCCCGTCGCCGGGGCCCAGGCCGGCTCCGGACAGCCGGTCGAGCGCGACGCGTTCCAGCACCGGGTCGACGCCCAGGACGTCGGACACGCGCACGTCGAACCCCGGGCATTCCGCCCGGACTTCAGCCACCAGCGCGGGCAGGTCCACACGCGCGTGGAACGCGCTGCCGAGCAGGAGCGGCACCACGACGGCGGCGCGGTGCCCCTGCGTGTAGAGGCGCCGCAGGACGTCGGTGACCCGCGGTTGCGAGAGGTCCAGGAAGGACTCGTAGACCTCGATCCCCGGCGCCTGCGCGCGCACGCGCTCCACGAGCCCCCGCACGGTCGCGGCCGAGCGGGGGTCGCGGCTGCCGTGCGCGACGGGGACGAGAGGAGCCGTCACGGGAGCCGTTCGCCGACCAGCCCGGCGGCGAGCGTGTCGCCGTCCTTCGGGTCGATGACGAGGAACGCGCCGGTGCGGGGGCTGTCGGTGTAGTCGTCCACGCCCAGCGGTTCGGCCAGACGCAGCTCGACGCGGCCGATGTCGTTGAGGTCCAACGAGTCCGGATCGTCCACACTGGACAGCGTCTGCTCGTCGAAGCGGGCGGTGAGCTCGGTGACGATCGCCTGGACTGTGCGCGTGCCGTGCTTCACGAGCACGCGCGCGCCCGGCTTGAGCTGCTTCGACGAGAGCCAGCACAGTGTCGCGGTGAGCTCGTCGGTGACGCGGGGCTGACGGCCGGCCACGGCGATGAGGTCGCCGCGGGAGATGTCGAGGTCATCGGCCAGCAGCAGCGTCACGGACGTGCCGGCGCCCGCCTCGTCCAGCGGCCCGTCGGCGGTGTCGATGCGCTCGACCGTGCTGCGCAGCCCGGCGGGCAGCACCACGATCTCGTCGCCCGGCCGGATGGTGCCGGCGGCGATCTGCCCGGCGTAGCCGCGGTAGTCGAGGTACTCGGGCGTGCGCGGCCGGATCACGTACTGCACCGGGAAGCGGAACGCCGCCTCGTGCGGGTCCGACGCGACGGGCACGGTTTCCAGGTGCGCCAGCAGCGTCGGCCCGTCGTACCAGGGGGTGCGCTCGGAGGTGGTGGCGACGTTGTCGCCTTCCAGCGCCGAGACGGGGATGGTGACGACGGAGCCGTGGTCGTAGCCGAGGGATTCGGCGTGGGCGGTGAATTCCTTGGCGATGACGGAGAAGGTCTCTTCGTCGAAGTCGACGAGGTCGATCTTGTTCACCGCCAAGACCAGCCGCGGCACCCCCAGCAACGCGAGCACCGCGGCGTGGCGGCGGGTCTGTTCCACGACGCCCTTGCGCGCGTCCACCAGCAACACCGCCAGCTGCGCAGTCGAAGCCCCGGTGACGGTGTTGCGCGTGTACTGCACATGCCCCGGGGTGTCGGCCAGCACGAACGAGCGCCGCGGGGTGGCGAAGTAGCGGTAGGCGACGTCGATGGTGATGCCCTGCTCGCGCTCCGAGCGCAATCCGTCCACGAGCAGCGACAAGTCCGGTGTGGACAGTCCCTTGTCCACCGATGCGCGGGTGACGGCGTCGAGCTGGTCGGCCAGCACCGACTTCGTGTCGTACAACAGCCGCCCGACCAGGGTGGACTTGCCGTCGTCGACGCTGCCCGCCGTGGCGAGCCTCAGCAGCGAACTCATCAGAAGTAGCCCTCCCGCTTGCGGTCTTCCATGGCCGCTTCCGACATCCGGTCATCCGCCCGGGTCGCACCGCGCTCGGTCAGCCGCGACGCGGACACCTCGGCGATCACCTCGGCCACCGTGACCGCGGTCGACTCGATCGCACCCGTGCACGAGCCGTCGCCCACGGTGCGGTAGCGCACCGACAGCTCCTGCACCTGTTCGTCGGCACGGGGTCCGCCCCAGGGGCCTTCGGCCAGCCACATGCCGTCACGCTGGTAAACCTCGCGCTGGTGGGCGTAGTAGATCGAAGGAAGTTCGACCTTCTCCCGCGCGATGTAGTTCCACACGTCGGCTTCGGTCCAGTTGGACAGCGGGAAGACGCGGACCTGTTCACCGGGGCGGTGGCGGCCGTTGTAGAGGTTCCACAGCTCCGGGCGCTGCCGGCGCGGCTCCCACTGCCCGAAGGAGTTGCGCAGGCTGAAGATCCGCTCCTTCGCCCGCGCGCGCTCCTCGTCGCGACGGCCGCCGCCGAACACCGCGTCGAACTTGTTCTCCGCGATCGTGTCCAGCAACGGAGTCGTCTGCAACGGGTTGCGCAGGCCGTCGGCGCGTTCTTCGAGGCGGCCGTCGTCGATCCAGTCCTGCACCTTGGCCACCACCAGTCGCAGGCCGTACTTGTCGACGACGCGGTCGCGGAACTCGATGACCTCGTCGAAGTTGTGCCCGGTGTCCACGTGCAGCAAGCGAAACGGCACGGGCGCGGGCCAGAAGGCTTTGATCGCCAGGTGCAGCAGCAGCGTCGAGTCCTTGCCACCGGAAAAGAGGATCACGGGCCGGTCGAACTCACCCGCTACCTCGCGGAAGATGTGAATGGCCTCGGACTCGAGCGCTGCCAGGTTGTCGACCGCCGCGTCAACCGCGGGTTCTACTGTGGTCATCGGTCCCTTCCTCAGCCGTGCAGTCCGCACTCGGTCTTCGACTGGCCGGCCCAGCGGCCGCTGCGCGGGTCCTGCCCGGCCTCGACCTTCGCCGTGCACGGCGCGCAGCCGATGGACAGATAACCCACCGACACCAACGGGTTCTCGAGCACGCCGTGGTCGCGGATGTAGCCGTTGAACTCGTCGTCGGTCCACGCGGCGAGCGGGTTGACCTTCACCAGGCCGTTGCGCTCGTCCCAGGTGACGATCGGGGTGTTCGCGCGCGTCGGCGCGTCCACGCGGCGCACGCCGGTGACCCACGCCGAGTACTTCGCCAGCGTGTCGCGCAGCGGCACGACCTTGCGCAGGAAACAGCACTGGGTGGCGTCGCGCTCGAAGAGGTTCTTGCCGTACTCGGCGTCCTGCTCGGCCACGCTTTGCGCGGCCTGCGCGTTGACGATCGTCACGTCGGGGTAGACGGTCTGCACGGCGTCGCGCGTGCCGATCGTTTCCGGGAAGTGGTACCCGGTCTCGAGGAACAAAACGTCCACATCGGACTTGGCCTGGGTGGCCAGGTCGATGAGCACGGCGTCCTGCATGTTCGACGCGACGATGAAGTCGTCGCCGAACTGCTCGACGGTCCAGCGCAGGGCTTCGGCAGCCGTGGCCTGGGCCAGCTCTTTCTCCGCGCGTTCGGCCAGGGTCCGGTAGTCAGCTGTGGCCGTCATCCGAGCGTCTCCTCCGGTAGGGACAGTCCGTGGAACTTCACCGAGAACCCGCGCCGGCACGCACCGCAGAGCCAGCCGCCGTCTTCGGCGGGGCGCAGGTCCTCATCGCCGCAGAACGGGCAATAGTAGGGCACCGCTCGTTCTGTGGAGGTCACTGCAGCAGGCTTTCGTCGGCACGCCCGACCCACTGCGCGAAACGCTCGCCGGGCTCACGCCCGTCGAGGTAGGCGCGGACCACGCGCTCGACGTAGTCGACCAGTTCGTCGGCGACGACCTTGTGCCCGCGCAGCTTGCGGCCGAACCCGGCGTCGAGGCCGAGACCGCCGCCGAGGTGCACCTGAAACCCCTCGACCTGGCGGCCGTCGGCGTCGGTGACGATCTGGCCTTTGAGCCCGATGTCGGCGGTCTGGATGCGAGCGCACGAGTTGGGGCAGCCGTTGAGGTGCACGCTGACGGGGTTCTCCAGGTCGCCCTGGACGTCGGCGAGGCGCTTCTCGAGGTCGGTGACCAGCGCCAGCGCGCGGGCCTTGGTCTCGACGATGGCGAGCTTGCAGAACTCCAGCCCGGTGCACGCCATCACGCTGCGCCGCCACGGCGAGGGCTTGGTGTGCAGGCCCAGCTCCTTCAGCTCCGTCTCCAGGCCCGGGACCTCGGCCTCGGGCACGTCGAGGACCACGAGCTTCTGCTGCGGCGTCAGGCGCACGCGCTCGGACCCCGCGCGTTCGGCCGCCTTGGCCACGGCCAGCAGCGTCTCGCCGTTCACGCGGCCGGCGACGGGCGCGGCGCCGACGTAGAACTTGCCGTCGACCTGCTTGTGCACGCCGACGTGGTCGATCGGGGCGGGCGGCACCTCCGGTGCGGGGCCGTCGAGCAGCGGGCGCTTGAGGTACTTCTCCTCCAGCACCTCGCGGAACTTGGCGGCGCCCCAGTCCTTGACCAGGAACTTGATGCGGGCGCGCGAGCGGAGGCGGCGGTAGCCGTAGTCGCGGAAGACGCTGATCACGCCTTCCCACACGTCCGGCACCTCGTCGCGCGGCACCCAGGCACCGAGGCGCTGGCCGATCATCGGGTTGGTGGACAGGCCGCCGCCGACCCAGACGTCGAAGCCCGGGCCGTGCTCGGGGTGGTTCACGCCGACGAACGCGACGTCGTGGATCTCGTGCGCCACGTCCTGCTGGCCCGACACGGCGGTCTTGAACTTGCGCGGCAGGTTCGCGTACTGCGGGTCGCCGATGTAGCGGCGCTTGATCTCCTCGATGGCGGGGGTGCCGTCGATGATCTCGTCGGCCGCGATCCCGGCGACGGGCGAGCCCAGGATCACGCGCGGGCTGTCGCCGCACGCCTCCATGGTGGTCATGCCCGCGTTCTCGAGCTTCTGCCAGATCGTGGGGACGTCCTCGATCCGGATCCAGTGGTACTGGATGTTCTGCCGGTCGGTGATGTCGGCGGTGCCGCGCGCGTGCGTCTGCGAGATCTCCGCCAGCACGGCGAGCTGCTGCGTGGTGAGCAGGCCGCCGTCGAGGCGCACGCGCATCATGAAGTAGCGGGCGTCCAGCTCTTCGGGCTCGAGCGTGGCCGTGCGGCCGCCGTCGATGCCTTCCTTGCGCTGGGTGTAGAGGCCGAACCAGCGGAAGCGGCCGCGCAGGTCACCCGGGTCGATCGAGTCGAAGCCGCCGCGGGCGTAGATGTTCTCGATGCGTGCGCGGGCGTTGAGCGGGTTGTCGTCTTTCTTCGACCGCTCGTTGGGGTTCAGCGGCTCTCGGTAGCCGAGCGCCCACTGTCCCTCGCCGCGCTTCTGCCGCGGGCGGCTCTTCGCGGGGGTTTCGCGCGTGGGTGAGGCCATGAGGAGTCCTCCGGTTCGTGGCTCCGGACGCCGCTCCTGCCGGGCCGCTTCGTGGCGGGCAACGGGGGATCGCGGCGGGTCCGGCGCCTGCGGTCCAGCTTCGAGGGCTGAGCGTGGTGGGCTGGGTCGGGCGTCGGGAGTCAGTGGACAGGCCGGCAGAGCGCGCTCGCGACCCGCAGAAGGTCGACGTGGCGGCGCGCCACGAGAAGGACACCGGCAGGACTCACCGGCCCAGATAACCACGCGTCCAGAACGTGGTCCAAGCGCGTCCGGATCGTGGGAGGGCTCTTGCGGAGGGCTTGCGGGTGGGTCGCCGGTGTGGGTGATCGAGCTCGCTGCCTGCGGTTTTGCGGCGCGGCGGGGATTCTCTGGGCGGTCCCTCGGCCGGGGTTCGGGCCGGGCGGGGTGCCGGTGTGGTTCGTTCGGCCGCCGAACTTCCGCCCGGGTGGCCCAGGGCCGGGGGAACACCGCGGCAGGGCGAGGGACAATGGACGTCGTGCCTGACGTAGCCGAGCTGCCTGCCGAGACCGGATTGCCCGAAAGCGCCCTGGAGGGGCTGGGGCGGCGGCCGTTCGGCGTCTACGTGCACGTGCCGTTCTGCGCGACGCGCTGCGGGTACTGCGACTTCAACACCTACACCGCCGGTGAGCTGGGCTCCGCGGCGTCGCCCCGGTCGTGGCTCGACGGGCTGCGCCAGGAGCTGGACCTGGCCGCGCGGGTGCTGGGCGAGCCGCCGGCGGCCGACACGGTGTTCGTGGGCGGGGGCACGCCGTCGTTGCTGGGGGCCGACGGGCTGGCGGAGGTGCTGGACGTCGTGCGCGGCGCGTTCGGGCTGGCCCCGGGCGCCGAGGTGACGACCGAGTCCAACCCCGAGTCGACCTCGCCGGAGTTCTTCGAACGCATCCGGGCGGCCGGGTACACGCGGGTGTCGCTGGGGATGCAGTCGGCCGCGAAGCACGTGCTGCAGGTGCTCGACCGCGTGCACACCCCCGGCCGGCCCGTGGACGCCGCGCGCGAGGCCCGGGCCGCCGGGTTCGAGCACGTGAACCTCGACGTGATCTACGGCACGCCCGGCGAGCGCCCGGAGGACCTGCGGGCCTCACTCGACGCCGTGCTGTCCGCGGGCGTGGACCACGTGTCGGCGTACGCGCTGATCGTGGAGGAGGGCACCGCGCTCTCCCGCCGCGTGCGCCGCGGCGAGCTGCCCGCGCCCGACGACGACGTGCTCGCCACCGACTACGAGATGATCGACTCCGTGCTCTCGGCCGCCGGCCTGCGCTGGTACGAGGTGTCCAACTGGGCCACGAACGACGCGGCCCGCTGCCGGCACAACCTCGGCTACTGGCAGGGCGGCGACTGGTGGGGCGCGGGCCCCGGCGCGCACAGCCACGTGGGCGGCGTGCGCTGGTGGAACGTCAAGCACCCGGCCAAGTACGCGTCGCTGCTGGCCGAGGGAAACAGCCCGGAAGCCGGCCGTGAGCTGCTCACGGAAGAGGACCGGCACCTCGAACGCATCATGCTCGAACTCCGTGTCGCGGAAGGACTCGCGCTCGACGCACTCGACGCCGCGGGCATCGCCGAAGCCCGTGCCGCGGCGGCGGAAGGACTCCTGGAACCGTCCGTTCTGGACAGTCGCGGCCGCGCCGTGCTGACGGACCGCGGGCGGCTGCTCGCCGACGGTGTGGTCCGGCGCCTGGCCGGCTGAATTTTCGCTCAGCGGGCATAAACCCGGCGGATGGTTCGTTGGTCGAAGTATCGACGAGCGAGGGAGTCGCGCATGCCGCAGGCGGTCAGGTACAGCGAACACGGCGGGATCGACGTCTTGCGGGTGGAAGAAGTCGCCGGTCCCGTGCCCGGCCCCGGCCAGGTGCTCGTGGAGGTCAGAGCCGCCGGGATCAACCCCGGTGAAGCCGCCATCCGCGAAGGCGTGTTCGCGCAGCAATTCCCCTCGACGTTCCCGTCCGGGCAGGGCAGTGACCTCGCCGGCGTCGTCGCCGAGCTGGGTGCGGACGTCGAAGAGATCCAGGTCGGCGACGAGGTCATCGGCTTCGTGCACACGCGCGCCAGCCAAGCCGAGTTCGTGCTGGTCGACGCCGAAAACCTGACGCCGAAGCCCAGTGGCGTGTCGTGGGAAGCGGCGGGCGGGCTGTTCGTCGCCGGCACCACCGCGTACGCCGCGGTGCGCGCGACCGGCCTGCACGAGGACGACACCCTCGTGGTGTCCGGTGCCGCGGGCGGCGTCGGCTCCCTCGTCGTGCAGTTGGCGAAGCTCACCGGCGCGACCGTGGTCGGGATCGCGAGCGAGGCCAACCACGCGTGGCTGCAGGAGCAGGACGTGTTCCCGGTGGCCTACGGCGAGGGTCTCGAAGAGCGCATCCGCGAGGTCACCGAGGGCAAGGTCGACGCGTTCATCGACACCTACGGCGACGGGTACGTCGAGCTGGCGCTGCGCCTGGGTGTCTACACGGGACGGATCGACACCGTGATCGACTTCGCCGCCGCGCAGAAGTACAACGTGAAGACCGACGGCAACATGGCCGCCGCGAGCGCCGAGGTCATGCGCGACCTCGCCGCGCTGGTGGACAAGGGACTGCTCGAGGTGCCGGTCGCGGCCACGTACCCGCTGGCGCGGGTGCAGGACGCCTACCGTGAGCTGGAGCAGCGCCACACGCGCGGCAAGATCGTGCTCAAGCCCTGACGAGGCTCTGCAGTCCGCCCACGAACATCGCGAGGGCGAACTCGAAGCGGTCCTTGCTCGTCTCGCCGGTGAAGAACTGCCCGGACCGCAACAGGTTCGGGAACGCACCGGCCGGCAGGGACCGCATGTAGTCGGCCATCTGATGGCCGCGTTCGGCGACTTCCGCCTCGTCGTAGTCGCCGAACGTCCAGCTGCTCGCCTCGTAGGCGTAGGCCTTGGCGTACAAGCTCAACGCGTCGCCCGCGTACACCGCCTGCTTCAGATCCAAGCCCCCGGCGCGCAGGATCGCGAGCATCGCCTCGCCCTGGCGCAGCGAGTTGGGCGTGACGGGCACCGGCGTGTTCCACGCGACCTTCGCGATGCCGGGGTAGGCCACCATCGCGCGGACCTGCTGCCGCACCTGCTCTTTCACCTGCTCGGCCCAGTTTTCCGGATCCGGTTCCGGCACCGGCACGTCGCCGAGCACCGCGTCGAGCATGAGCTCGTCGAGCTCCTCCTTGTTGGCCACGTGTGCGTAGAGCGACGCGGGCCCGGTCTCCAGCTGCTGCGCGATCCGTCGCATCGACACGGCTTCGAAGCCTTCGGCGGCGAGCATCTGCAGCGCCGTCTTCACCACCAGATCCCGTGACAACACCGGCTTTTTGGCGCGCCGGCGGGGGCTCGGGCTACGGCGCCACGGCGGGGGCGGGACGGTCATGGACAGCAGCCTAGACGAATCGGGCCTTGACTCGAACGGCGTTCGTCGATAGAACGGTGTTCGTTAGAACGAACGCCGTTCGACAAGGAGTTCACCATGGCCGATCGAGAAGAAGTCCTCGCCGTGCTCAGCCGTCTCGCCGGCGCGTGGAACAGCGGCGACGCCGCCGCGTTCGCGAGCCTGTTCACCGAAGACGCCGACTACGTGACGTTCTTCGGGATGCAGCTGCCCGGCCGGGAGCTGATCGAGAGCTCGCACCGCGCGTTGTTCGAGGGGCCGCTGCGGGGTTCGACGATCGGGGGACCCGGCGACGCGTCGGTGCGCTTCCCGCGCGAGGACGTCGCGATCGTCGTGTCCGGCGGCGGTTCGGCGCTCGACGGGGGCGACGCCGTGGCCCAGGGGCGCGAGAGCACGGTGACGTTCGTGCTGGTCCGCGCGGAAGCGGGCTGGTTGATCACGGCGTTCCAGAACACTCGGGTCAGCGATCCGCGCGCGGCGGCGTGACGCGTTTCGCCGGAGGGCTGCGCTACGGTCTTGCCTGTGTTGATCCGTGATGTCCGGCCCTGGGGCGGCGAGCGCAGCGACGTCGAACTGACCGGCGACCGGATCGCGGCGGTCCGCCCGCACGACCCGGCGCCGGCACCCGGTGCGGTGAAGGGCCGGGGTCGGCTGCTGGTCCCGTCGTTCAGCGACGTCCACGTGCACCTGGATTCGACGCGGATCGGCCTGCCGTTCCGTCCCCACACCGGCGGCCCCGGCGTGTGGGCGATGATGACGAACGACCGCGAGAACTGGCGGTCGGCCGAGGTGCCGCTGCCGGAACGGGTGGCGGGCACGCTGGAGCGGATGATCGCGCACGGCACCACCCGGGTCCACAGCTACGCCCAGGTCGACGTCGACTGCGGGCTGGGAAGCTCGACGCCGTGCTGGCCGCGAAGGAGAGGTTCGCGGACCGGGCCGAGGTGCACGTGATGGCGTTCGCCCATGCGGGCATCCTCCGCGAACCGGGCACGCTGGACGTCCTGGACGCGGCGCTGCGTTCCGGCGCGACCGTGATCGGCGGCATCGACCCGTGCACGCTGGACCGCGACCCGAAGGGCCACCTGGACGCGGTTTTCGGCCTGGCGGAGAAGCACCAGGTCGAAGTGGACATCCACCTGCACGAGCCGGGCCACCTCGGCCTGTTCTCGACGGACCTGGTGCTCGAGCGCGTCCGGGCGCTGGACCTGCGCGGCAAGGTGACGATGTCGCACGCGTATGACCTGGGCTCGATCTCCGAGTCGGTGAGCCGCCGACTTCGCCGAACCGGACGTCGCGATGACCACGGTGGCGCCGTCGTCCACCGGACAGCTTTCCTTGCTGGACCTCGTTTCCGCCGGCGTGCGGATCGGGCTGGGCGAGGACGGGCAGCGTGACTACTGGAGCCCGTACGGCAACTGCGATCTGCTGGACCGGACCTGGCAGCTGGCGTTCACGCGCGGATTCCGCCGGGACGAGCACATCGGGCTGGCCTTGGCCGTGGCGACGATGGGCGGGGCGTCGATCATGAGCCACGACGTGTCCCGCCTGGCCGGGGTGTCGGACCGCCCGGGGCTCGCGGCAGGCGATCGGGCGGACCTCGTCCTGGTGGACGGGGAGACACCGACGAGCGCGGTGATGGACCGCGGCCGGGACCGGACGGTCCTGCACGACGGCGTGGTGGTGGCCGAGGGGCTTGCCGTTGCCTGACCTGCGACGTGACCAGTGCCGCTGGTCGGGACCGGGGAGGGGCGCGTACGGTGGGACCCGGATTAGGTAAGCCTTAGTGATTGGGTGGTGTCCGATGGCCGATGCTCCGGCGCGCAAGGGAAACCCGGGCGTGCGCTTGTCGGTTCTGCGCAAGGAGAACCTGACCCCGCACATGATCCGGATCGTGGCCGGGGGCGAAGGCCTGCGCGATTTCCAGCCCAACGCGTTCACCGACGCGTATGTGAAGGTGATCTTCAAGGTGCCGGGCGTCGAATACCCGGAGCCGTTCGACCTGCAGCGCATCCGCGCGGAGCTGCCGCGTGAGCAGTGCCCGCGGATGCGCTCGTACACCGTGCGGTCCTACGACGAAGCGGCCGGCGAGCTCGTGCTCGACTTCGTGGTGCACGGCGACGAGGGGCTGGCCGGACCGTGGGCCATGCGGGCGCAGCCGGGCGACGAGCTGCTGCTCTCGGGCCCCGGTGGCGTGTACGCGCCGCGCGCCGACGCGGGCTGGCACTTGCTCGTGGGTGACGAGGCCGCGTTGCCGGCCATCGCCGCGTCGCTGGAGGTCATGCCGGCCGGTGCCCGGGCGCACGTGTTCCTGCTGGTGTCCGACGCCTCGGAGGAGCAGCCGCTGGTGACGAAGGCCGACGCGCAGATCAGGTGGCTGCACCGGTCGTCCGGCGCGGACCTCGCGGCCGCCGTGAAGGCGCTGCCGTGGCCGGGGGAGGACGTGCACGCGTTCGTCCACGGCGAGGCCGGGTTCGTGCGCGAGCTGCGGCGCTACCTCTTCGCCGAGCGCGGCGTGCCGAAGGATTCGGTGTCGATCTCCGGGTACTGGCGCGAGGGCAAGAACGACGAGGCGTGGCGCGAGGAGAAGGCGGCCGAGCGGGCACGCGAGAGGGCGTAATGTCGCCGGCATGAACCTGGAGACCGACCCGTCTTCGGCGGGGTTCGACGCTGACCGTCTGAAGCGGATCGACCGGCTGTTCGACGCCTATGTGGACGACGGGCGGCTGCCCGGTTACCTCGCGGTGGTGAGCAGGCAGGGGCGGATCGTCCACGTCGCTTCCCACGGCAAGCGGGACGTCGAATCGGGTGCCCCCGTGGAACACGACACCATCTGGCGCATCTTCTCGATGACCAAGCCGATCACCTCGGTGGCGGCGATGACCTTCGTCGAAGAGGGCGTGATCGACCTCAACGACCCGATCTCCCGCTGGCTGCCGGAGTTCGCGGCGCCGCAGGTGTACGTGAAGGGCTCGGCGCTGAGCCCGCTGACGGTGCCCGCGACCGAGCCCATTCGCCTGTGGCACCTGCTCACCCACACCAGCGGCCTGACCTACGGCTTCCACCACACACACCCCATCGACACGATCTACCGCGCGGCGGGCTTCGAATGGGGCACTCCGCCCGGTCTGGACCTGGCCGCCTCGACCCGCGCCCTCGCCGAGTTCCCGCTCGTCTTCCAGCCGGGCAGCGAATGGAACTACTCGGTGTCCACGGACGTCCTCGGCCGCCTCGTGGAGGTGCTCGCGGGCAAGTCCTTGGACGAGGTCTTCGCGGAGCGGATCTTCGGGCCGCTGGGCATGACGGACACGGGCTTCTTCACCAAGGACACGGACCGGCTGGCGGCACTGTATGTCGCGCACCCGCGGACCAAGCTGCCCACCCGCAACGAGGCGTTCGGCTCTATCGGCGTTGCGCGCCCGGACTCGTTCTCGGGTGGCGGCGGGCTCGTGTCCACTGCCGCCGACTACCACCGCTTCACGCAGATGCTGCTGCGCGGCGGCGCTTTGGACGGTGCGCGGATCCTGGGGCCGCGGACGGTGTCGATGATGGCGAGCAACCACCTGCCGAGCCACGTCGACCTGGAGGCCTACGGTCGGCCGCTGTTCGCGGAGATGCCGTTCGACGGGTTCGGGTTCGGCCTGGGCTTCTCGGTGCTCGAGGACCCGGTGAAGGCGAAGACCCTGTCGAGCGCCGGTGAGTACGCGTGGGGCGGGGCCGCGTCGACCGCGTTCTGGGTGGATCCGGATGAGGATCTGACGGTGGCGTTCTACACGCAGCTGCTGCCGTCGAGTACGCATCCGATCCGGCAGCAGTTGCGGCAGTTGGTGTATCAGGCGCTGGTCGACTGACCGGCGTTCACTCGGAGAAATCCCACCGCGTGGCGCCGTGGGGTTCGGCTGTGGCGATGCCGAAGGCGGTGCGCAGGTCGAAGCGGTAGACGTACCAAGGCGGCGGACCCGCGCTCGGTGCGCTGTACGGCGCGGTGAAGGTGTCCCCGTCGGCGGTGACCGGCCAGCCGTTGGCGTGGTAGACGGCGGCGAGGTGGGCGACGGTGGCGGGGTCTGCCACGCGCGTCGCGGAGCCTTCCAGCGTCAAGTCGATGCCCTGCAAGCGAACGCCGACGCTGCAGGCCGCATTGGTTGCCAACAGACGCGACTTCAGGGTGCCCGGGCCGCTGGTGAAGTACAGCGCCTCGGAGTCCCACAGGGCGCCCACGCCGGCCGTGTGGGGGCGGCCGTCGGGGCGGACGGTGGTGAGGAAGAAGGTCAGGTCGACGCTCGCGGAGTCGCGGGCGAGCAGGTCGCGGGCGCGGCTCCAGGGGAGTTCGGCGTGGCCGTAGATGTCCAGGTTTCGGGTGCGGGTGGGTTCAGTCATGTCAACGCGTCGAACGGCGGCACCGAGAATCGACAGCCCTAAGCTGTGAGCTCGCCGACGATCTGCCCGCCGTACGCGGCGAGCGTCTTCTCGCGTTCGTCGTGCATCAGGTACAGGGCGAACTGGTTCACGCCCAGCTCCGCGAGCTCTTGCAGGCGCGCGATGTGCGCGGGGGCGGGCCCGAGCAGGCAGAACCGGTCGACGATCTCGTCCGGCACGAAGTCGGTGGACGGGTTGCCGGCGCGGCCGTGGTGGCTGTAGTCGTAGCCGGTGCGGGCGCGGATGTAGTCGGTGAGCTCGTGCGGCACCGGGCCGGAATCGCCGTAGCGCGCGACAAGGTCCGCGACGTGGTTGCCGACCATGCCACCGAACCAGCGCAGCTGCTCGCGCTGGTGGGCGAGGTCTTCGCCGACGTACGCGGGCGCGGCCAAGCAGATCGTGATGCCACCCGGGTCGCGCCCCGCGGCGCGCGCGGCCTCACGGACCGCGCCGATCGTCCAGCGCGCGATGGCCGGGTCGGCGCATTGCAGGATGAAGCCGTCGGCGTGCTCGCCCACGGTCTTCAGCGCCTTCGGCCCGTAGCCGGCCATCCACATCTCCAGCCGCCCGTTGCGGATCCACGGGATCCGCACGGCCGTGTCGTTCATCGTGACCTCGCGCCCCTCGGCGAGGTCGCGCACCACGCGCATGCAGTCGCGCACCGTGGCCAAAGTGGACGGTGGGTTGCCGACGACCCGGTGCGCCGAGTCGCCGCGGCCGATGCCGCACACCGTGCGGTTGCCGTACATGTCGTTGAGCGTGGCGAAGGTCGACGCCATCACCGACCAGTCGCGCGTGGCCGGCGAGGTGACCATCGGACCCACCACCAGCGACGACGTCTCCGCCAGGATCCGCGAGTAGATCACGAACGGTTCCTGCCACAGCACGCACGAGTCGAACGTCCAGCCGTACCGGAACCCCTGGTCCTCCGCGGCCTTCATCAGCCGCACGACGTCCGACGCCGGCGGGTCCGTCTGCAGCACGATCCCGAAATCCATCCGACCCTCAGCTCAAGTATTGGTTGAGTCCGCGCGACAGGAACTTCCCGTGCCCGGCCGAGCCGCTGAACCCGGCCGGCGACACCACGACCCGGCCCCGCGACAGGACAGTGTGGACCTTCCCGGCCAGCGAAAACCCTTCGTACGCCGAGTAATCCACATTCATGTGGTGCGTCGAAGCCGACAACGTCTGCGTCGCCGCGGGGTCGTAGATCACGATGTCCGCGTCCGACCCCGCCGCGATCACGCCCTTGCGCGGATACAGCCCGAACATCCGCGCCGGCGTCGCCGAGCACGTCTCGACCCAGCGGCCCAGCGTGATCTCGCCCGCGACCACGCCCTGGTGCAACAGGTCCATCCGGTGCTCGACGCCAGGCATCCCGTTGGGGATGGCGCGGAAGTCGTCGCGGCCGAGCTCCTTCTGGTCCTTGAAGCAGAACGGGCAGTGGTCCGTGGAAACCACCGACAGGTCGTTGGTCCGCAGCCCGCGCCACAGGTCCGCCTGGTGCGACTTGTCCCGCAACGGCGGCGACGCCACGAACTTCGCGCCCTCGAAACCCGGCCGCGCCAGGTCCTCGATCGACAGGTACAGGTACTGCGGGCACGTCTCGGCGAACACGTTCTGCCCGTCGCTGCGCGCCTCCGCCACGGCCGCAAGCGCTTGCGACGCCGAGAGGTGCACGATGTAGAGCGGGGCGCCCGTCACGGCCGCGAGCGTGATGGCCCGCGACGTCGCCTCGGCCTCCAGCTGCGGCGGCCGCGTGAGGCCGTGCTGCAACGGGTCGACGTTGCCGGACGCCACCGCCTGCGCGGCCAGCTGGTCGATCGCGATGCCGTTCTCCGCGTGCATCATGATCGTCGCGCCGATCTCACGCGCCTGCTGCATCGCGAGCAGGATCTCGCCGTCGGTCGAGTAGAACACGCCCGGGTAGGCCATGAACATCTTGAACGATCCGACGCCTGCGTCCACGCAGGACTGCATTTCCTTCAGTGTGGAGTCGTTCACGTCCGACATGATCATGTGGAACCCGTAGTCGATCGCGCAGTTGCCGTCGGCCTTCGAGTGCCACTTGTCCAGCGTGGACTGCAACGACGTGCCCTTGGCCTGCACGGCGAAGTCGATGATCGTGGTCGTCCCGCCCCACGCCGCGGCGGTGGTGCCGGTCTCGAACGTGTCCACCGAGTGCGTGCCGCCGAACGGCATCTCCATGTGCGTGTGCGCGTCGATCCCGCCGGGCAGCACGTATTTGCCGGTGGCGTCGATCGTCTCGTCGGCGCTGAGCACGCCGGGCGCGGCGACGGCGGCGATGCGCTCGCCGTCCACCAGCACGTCGGCGAGCACGGCGCCCGACGGCGAGACGACCTGGCCTCCCTTGATGAGCGTGGTCATCAGGCCTCCGTCAGCGGGCCGTAGCTGTCCGGGCGGCGGTCGCGGTAGAACGCCCACAGGTCACGCACCTCGGCGAGGTGGCCCATGTCGAGGTCGCGTACCACGATCTCCTCCTCGGTGTCCGAAGCGGCGTCGCCCACGAGCTGCCCGCGCGGGTCCGCGAAGTACGACTGGCCGTAGAAGTCGTTGTCGCCCAGGGGTTCCACGCCGACGCGGTTGATCGTGCCCACGTAGTACTCGTTCGCCACCGCGGCCGCCGGCTGCTCCAGTCGCCACAGGTACTCCGACAGGCCCCGGCTGGTCGCCGACGGGTTGAACACGATCTTCGCCCCCGCCAGGCCCAGCGCGCGCCAGCCCTCGGGGAAGTGGCGCTCGTAGCAGATGTAGACGCCGATACGGCCCACCGCCGTGTCGAACACCGGGTAGCCCATGTTCCCGGGCCGGAAGTAGAACTTCTCCCAGAACCCCTTCACCTGCGGGATGTGGTTCTTGCGGTGCTTGCCGAGGTACTTGCCGTCCGCGTCGATCACCGCCGCGGTGTTGTAGTAGACGCCCGGCTGCTCCTGCTCGTACATCGGCACCACCAGCACCACGCCGTGGCGCTCGGCCACTTCCTGCATGAGCTTCGTGGTCGGCCCGTCGGGGATGCCCTCGGTGTAGGAGTAGTAGTCGGCGTCCTGGATCTGGCAGAAGTACGGGCCGTAGAACAGCTCCTGCAGACACACGACCTGGGCGCCCTGCGAGGCCGCCTTGCCGATGGCGTCGACGGCGTTCGCGATCATCGAGTCCTTGTCACCCGTCCACCGCTGCTGGATCAATGCGGCTCGAACCAGGTCGCTCACTTGTCTCCTCCTTCTTCTTCGCAGGCAGGGCGAGCAGCACGTACACGAGGAATGCGCTGGCGAAGCCGATCGCCCAGTTGTAGTCGTAGAGCGGTTTGAGGAACGGGATGAGACCGTCCGCGGGGAACGGCCCGCCATAGGCTCCGCCGACGGCGAGCACCGCGCCCACCAGCGTCGCGACGAGGGCACGCCAGTTCCAGCCGCCGCGGAACCAGTAGATCCCGTCGCGGGTGTAGAGGTCGCGCAGCCGAAGCCGCGTCCGGTTGACCACCCAGTAGCCGGCCACGAGCACACCGGCGACGGCGCCGAGCAGGCCGCCGTAGAACCCGAGCCACGCGAAGATGTAGCTGCTCGGGTCGGAGTAGAGCCGCCACGGCTGGATCGCGATGCCGAGGATGCCCGTGATCAGGCCGCCGATCGCGAAGGTGATGCGCTTCGGGAAAGCGTTGGAGAAGTCGTAGGACGGGCTCACGACGTTGGCCGCCAGGTTCGCCGAGATCGTGGCCAGCACCAGCGCCACCAGCGCTACGACGACCACGACCGGGCTCGAGAAGCGGTCGGCGAGCTGCGCGGGGTCCCAGATGTCCTCGCCGTAGAGCACGTGCCCGCCCGACGTCGTGAGAATCGCAACGATCGCGATGAACGTCATCGTGGTCGGCAGGCCCAGGATCTGCCCGCGCACCTGCTTGCGCTGGCTGCCGCCGAAGCGCGTGAAGTCCGGCATGTTGAGCGAGAGGGTGGACCAGAACGCGATCATCGCCATGAGCGACGGCGCGAACACCTTCCAGAAGTCCGCGCCCCAGCCGAGCTTGCCGCCGTCTTCGAGGATCGGGCCGAGGCCACCGGCCTTGACGAGCACGTAGCCGAGCAGGATGAGGAACCCGACCGACACGAGCGGCGCCGTCCAATTCTCGAACTTGCGCACCGCATCCATGCCGCGCCAGATGATCAGCATCTGCACGATCCAGAACACGGCGAAGCTCAGCCACAGCGTCCAGTGCTGGCCCCACACCACCGTCGCGTCGCGCCAGCCGGAACCGGCCAGGCGCCCGATGATCACGTAGATCGCCTCGCCGCCCACCCACGTCTGGATGCCGAACCAGCCGCACGCGATGAACGCGCGCAGCAGCGCGGCCAGGTTCGCGCCGCGCAGGCCGTAGAACGCGCGGGCGAACACCGGGAACGGGATGCCGTACTTCGTGCCGGCGTGGCTGTTGAGCAGCATCGGCGCGAGCACCACGATGTTGCCGATGGTGATCGTGATGAGCGCCTGGACCCAGTTCATGCCGAGCGCGATGAGCGACGCGGCCAGGGCGTAGCTGGGGATGTTGTGCGCCATCCCCATCCAGAGCGCGAAGTAGTTGTACGTGGTCCAGGTGCGTTTGGCGACGGGGACGGGGGCCAGTTCCTCGTTGAAGAACCGGCTGACCGCGAGGGACCGCACATCGGCGAGGTCCACGCGGCCGTCGGCGTGTTCGCGTGTCGTCGGCTCCATTGCGGAATCCTGCGCGCCGGTCGAGGGCACGTGGCAGAGGCAGACTGTTCACTCTTCGCGTGCGCTCGGCGCAGACTGTCGATTGCGCTCCGCCGCCCGGCAGTGCATGACGTGCGTCACAATTTGCTCGTATCTTCGGTGCAAAGTGACCGAAACACGACGGGAGTTCTCCACAAGATCTCCACAGCTCGCCCGGATGGCCTCCACGCTGCTTCCCTAGAGTCAGCGGCATGGACAAAGGGGGACGGCGGGTGCTGGTCGTCGAGGACGACCTCACGATCGCCGCGTCGATCGCGGCCCGGCTGCGGGCCGAGGGGTTCACCGTGGACGTGGCCCACGACGGTCCGGCCGCGGTGGCGGCCGAAGCCGAGTTCGGCCCGGACCTCGTGGTGCTCGACGTGATGCTGCCGGGGTTCGACGGGCTCGAGGTCTGCCGCCGGATCCAGGCGCGGCGGCCGGTGCCGGTGCTCATGCTCACCGCGCGCGCCGACGAGACCGACCTGCTCGTGGGCCTCGGCGTGGGTGCCGACGACTACCTGACCAAGCCGTTCTCGATGCGCGTGCTCAGCGCCCGCGTGAGCGCGCTGCTCCGGCGGGTGGAACGGTCCGCGCAGGTCACGGCCCCGGAGCGGATCGTGCTGGGCGACCTGGAGATCGACATCGACCAGCGCCGGGTGGCCCGTGCCGGCGTGCCCGCGCAGCTCACGCCCATCGAGTTCGACCTGCTGGTGCACTTCGCGCGGCGGCCACGAGCGGTCCAGCCACGGGAACGGCTGCTCAGCGAGGTGTGGGACTGGGACGTGCCGACGGGCGGCGCCGGCACGCGCGCGGTCGACAGCCACATCAAGGCACTGCGGCGCAAGCTCGGCGCGGACCTCATCCGCACTGTCCACGGGGTCGGGTACGCGTTGGAGGTGCCGGCGTGAAGGCGCTGCTGTCGAAGGCCGTCGACTTCCTGCCGCGGCCGCTCGACCCGATCCGGTCGATCAAGCTCAAGCTGGCGATTCTCATGCTGGCCGCGGGGGCGATCGCGTTTCTCTTCTTCTGGTCCCGCATCGGCTGGCTGCCGCCCGCGACCACGATCACGGCCATGTTCATCGCGCTGGTCACGTCGCAGATCCTGGCCCACGGCATGACGCGGCCGCTGCGCGAGATGACCGCGGCGGCCCGCGCGATGGCGAAGGGTGACTACACGCGCCGCATCCGCGCGACGGCCCGCGACGAGGTCGGGTCGCTCGCCCAGGCGTTCAACCAGATGGCCGCCGACCTCGCGACCGCGGACCAGCAGCGGCGCGAGCTGATCGCGAACGTCTCGCACGAGCTGCGCACGCCCATCACCGCGTTGAGCGGCGTGCTGGAGAATCTCGTCGACGGCGTTTCCTCGCCCGACGCCGCGACGCTGCGCACGGCCCTGCACCAGAGCGAACGGCTGGGCCGGCTCGTCACCGAGCTGCTGGACCTCTCGCGCATCGACGCCGGCACGTTGTCGCTGGACCTTTCGCGTGTGGACCTGGAGGAGCTGCTGGCCGAGGTCGCCGCCGAGGCGGAGGCCATGGCCGCAGCGGCGGGGCGCGGCGTGCGCTTCGACGTGTCCGTGTCGCCCCCGGGTGCGTGTGTGCGGGTGGATCGCGAGCGGCTGTACCAGGTCGTGGTGAATCTGCTGGAGAACGCCGCCCGGCACGGTCCCGCGGGTGGTTCGGTGGAGGTCCGCGCCGTCGTGAACGCGGGGGAGACCCGCATCGAGGTCCGCGACGAAGGCCCCGGCATCCCCGCCGCCGACCGCGACCGCGTCTTCGAACGCTTCACCCGCGGTGAACGCGCCGGTGGCGGTGGGACCGGACTCGGCCTGGCCATTGCGCGCTGGGTTGTGGAGCTGCACGGCGGGACCATCGCCGTCGTCGAACCCCCGGCCGACGTCGTACCCGGCATGGCGCCGGGGTGCCGGATCCGCGTGACCTTGCCGACCTGATCTTCCTGGTGCGTCCCGGTGGGGGAGCTGCCACACTCGATGATTTGCCAACGCGAACACGGAGGCTGTTTCGTGACCGAGGAAAAGCCGAGACCGGCCCACGCGGTACCCCCGGAGAACGCGGTGGGTGGGGCAGGCGAGGGGGCTGCCCCACCCACCACGGACGCGGGCGGTGGCGTCGCCGTCGCCGAGCCGTTCACGCCGGTGCTGGTGCGGCCCGTGCCGAAGTCGGCGGTGGTGCCGATGGTGGCCGGGGTGTTGCCGGCCGTCGCGGTGGCCGGCGTGGTGACCGCGACGTTGGTGCCATTGGACCGGCCGGGGATCGGGTGGCTGCTGGCGGCGCTGGTGGTGACGGCGTTGATCGTGGTCGTGGATCGCCGCGCGCGGGCGGAGAAGAAGACCCGGCGGGCGAGCGTCGCATGGGCGGCGCTGGCGCTCGCGCTGGTGGCGGTCGGGGCGCTGCGGGCGTCGGAGTGGCTGTTCGGGCTGTGCGTCGTGGCCGCGTTGGTGGCCGGGTCGCTGGCGGTGGTGGGGCCGCGGTCGGTCAACTCGGCGCTCTACGACGCGCTCGCCGTGCCGCTGGAGGCGTTCCACGCGATCCCGTGGGTGGCGCGCGGGCTGAGGGGCCGGGGGACGCAGCGCGGCCGGGTGCTGGGGGCCACGCTCGGCGCGGCCGCGGTGCTGGCGGTGTTCCTGCCGTTGCTGACGAGCGCGGACGCGACGTTCGCGCACTTCGTCGGGGCGCTCGTGCCCGATCTGCGCGCGGATTCGGCCGTGCAGTGGGGATTCCTGTTCTGCGCCGGCGCGTTCGGCACGGCGGGGGCGTACCACGTGCTGGCCGCGCCACCGCGCCGGGCGATCGACGGCACCCGCAAAGCCCAGGGTGACAGTCTCCTGTGGACGGTCCCGCTCGTGACGCTGGTGGTGCTGTTCGCCGCCTACGTCGTGGTCCGGCTCGTGGAGTTGTTCGGTGGCACGGACTACGTGCTGCGCACCGGTGGCCTCACCTCGGCCGAATACGCTCGCGGCGGCTTCTGGCAGCTGTGCGCGTGCACGGTGCTCACCTTGGGCATCATCGCGCTGGCGTTGCGCTGGGCGCCGCGGGAGACGGCCGCGGAACGGTTGCGGCAGCGGGTGTTGCTCGGTGCGCTGGCGGCGCTGAGCCTCGTGCTCGTGGTGTCGGCGCTCAGTCGCATGTGGACGTACCAGCAGGCCTACGGCTTCACCGTGCTGCGGCTGCTCGTGGAGGTCTGCGAGCTCTGGCTCGGCTGCGTGTTTCTGCTCGTCGGGGCGGCGCTGGTCACCCTGCGCTCGTCCTGGTTGCCGCGCGCGGCCATCGCGACGGCCGCCGGCGCGCTGCTGGCCCTCGCCGTCGCGAACCCGGAAGCGCTCATCGCGGGCGCGAACATCGACCGCGCGCAGCACGGGAAATCGCTCGACCTGGCCTACCTGCGCGGGTTCTCCACCGACATCTTCCCCGTGGTCGCCGAACGGCTGCCGGACGCCGACTGCGTGCTGGGCCCGATGCTGCTGCGGCTGGACGACGACAGCTGGCCCGGCTGGAACCTCAGCCGGGCCAGGGCGCTCGACGTCGAGCTACCGCCGCCGGGACACTGCTAGAAGCCGACTGTGTTTCTAGAGGCCACTGTGTTTCTAGAAGCCACTGTGCTTCTAGAAGCCGAAGACGCCCGCGGTCTGGGCATCGGCCGCGCACTTGTTCGAGAACGTGGCGTGGAACGTGACGGGCTTGCCGTGCCACGTGCCGAAGGCGGCCGCGTCGACCGGCGAGTAGATCATCGTGCAGCGCTGCAGCCGCGGCTTGATGTGGGCGATGTCGCCGTCGACGCCCGTGAGGGTGGCACAGGCGGCGTCGGACTTGGGGTGGCTGCCGCCGGCCGGGTCGCAGGTGAGCGAAACCGAGCTGAGGCGGCCCGTCGTCTCGTGCAGGCTCAGCTGGAGCGTGGACGCGGGCAGCTGCGGGGCCGCGACACCACTGAGGCCGAGCACGCACGCGGCGATCGGAGCGAAGGAAGAAAACACCATACTTCGGCTATCGGCAGCCGGAAGCTGATCACTGTGCTGCACGTCCGGGTGAGTTTTCCTCCCCCGAAAGGGTGGGGTCACCGGTCAGGTCGTGGGCCAGGAGCGCGACGTAGAGCGACAACATCGACTCCGGGTCTTCCAGCCGCACGCCGAGGACCTGCTCGATCCGCGCGAGCTGCTGGTAGTACGCCGTGCGCGAGGTGTGAGCCGCGACGGCCGCCGCCGACTTGTTGCCGCCGTGGGCGCAGTAGTGCCGCAGCGCCTGCACCAGCCGGCTGCCCGAAGCGGCGTCGCGCTGCAGCAGCGGCCCCAGCTCGCGCGCGGCGAAGGACGTCACGCGCTCGTCGTCGGCCAGCAGGTGCAGCAGGCCGCGCAGCCGCACGTCGCGCAGCCGGTGCAGCGGCCGTTCGGTTTCTTCGCTCAACGCGGCCGCGGCCACCTGCGCGGCCTCGACCAGCGTCCGCCGGGCCTCGGCGGGCCCCGTCACGGTCGTGCCGACGGCGAGCACGGCGGGCGCGCTCGCGCGGGCCTCGTGGATGTCGGCGGCCAGCCGCTGCAGCACGGCGTCGGCATGCGCCTCGGGCGAAAGGGCGAGCAAGGCCCGTACGCCCGTCTCGTCGGTCGCGACGAGCGCCGACACCTTCGCCCGCCGCGCGGCCAGCGCCGTCGCCTCGGCCAGCTCCCGCAGCAGCAGCGGCGTCGACAGTGCCTGCCGCGTGGTGGCGGTGATGCGCGGGCGCACCGCGAGGCCGATCAGGCGCCGCCCGGTCAGCGGCACGGCCAGCGCCGACGCCCGCGCGAGCAGTTCCACCGACGGCGCCGGCGAAGCCAGCAGTTCCGTGACCACCGCCCGGTGGGCCAGGCGTTCCAGCGTGTCGGAGTCGCGGGCCACCAGCCGGTGCACGGCCAGCGCCGATGCCGCGCGTTCGGCCACCACGCGGTGGCGGTGCGGCGGCGGTTCCGCGCAGACGAGCACCAGCCGGCCCCAGTCGTGGCCGCGGGCGCCGACCACAGTCACGAGCCAGCCCGCGTTCGCGTGGTAACCCGTGCGTTCACCGAGCTGAACCACGCGCGAGCGCGCCGGCCAGCCCGTGAGCAGCTCGGCGGGATCCGTGCCGGCCGCGTCGTAGGCGAGCACCTCGTGAGCCAGCGTCTCCAGCACCACCGGCTGCTCGGTCAGCCGCGTGACCTCGCCGAGCACCACCCCGGGCTCCGCGCCCGCGACGGTGAGCGCGGTGAACGTCTCGTGCACCCGCTCGGCCGCGCGCAGCTCGGCCACCTGCGCGTCGACGATCAGCCCGTTCACGGCCTCGGTCACGGCGACGTAGCGGGTCTCGCGGGAGAGCGTGATCAGCGGCAGGCCGCGGTGCTCGGCCGCCTCGACCAGGGCGTTCGGCAGGCGGTCGCTCCAATGCCGGACCAGCTCCACCACCACGCCCGAGACGCCGACCTCGGCGAGGTCCGCGACGTAACGGGCGAGCGACGGGCCGTCGTCCGGCAGCGCGACGCCGGTGGTGAGCACCAGCTCGCCGCCGCGCAGGAGGTGGGCGATGTCGGCGACCTCGGCCACGTGCGCCCAGCGCACCGGCCGGTCGAGCCCCGCGCTGCCCGCCACGACGTGCGGCCGGCCCTGGCGCAGGGCCGGTAGCGCGAGCACCTCGGACACGGTCGGGTACATCCGGTTCTCGCCCCTCTTTCGCACACCGGCAGGCACAGACTGTACGGCCGGGCGCGGGACTCCGTACACGTTGCCGATGGCGTCCGCGTGGCGCGCGAGCCGAGACTCGGGAGAGACAAGTGCCCCCCGACGCGAGGAGCCGACGCTGTGACCGACCGCATCAGCCACTGGATCGACGGCAAGCCGTACACCGGCGTGGCCGGGCGCACCGGCGACGTGTACGACCCCGCGACCGGCGAGGTCCGGGCGAAGGTGGACTTCGCGGGCCAGGCCGAGGTCGACCAGGCGGTGGCGGCTGCCGCGGCCGCGTTGCCGGGATGGCGCGGCACGTCGCTGGCCGGGCGCACGCGCGTGCTGTTCGCGTTCCGCGAGCTGCTGTCGGCGCGCAAGCACGACCTGGCGAAGATCATCACGAGCGAACACGGCAAGGTCGAGTCCGACGCGGCCGGCGAGATCGCGCGGGCCATCGAGAACGTCGAGTACGCGTGCGGCGCCGCGCAGCTGCTGAAGGGCGGCTTCAGCGAGAACGCCTCCACCGGCGTGGATGTGTATTCGATCGCGCAGCCGCTGGGCGTGGTCGGGGTGATCTCGCCGTTCAACTTCCCCGCGATGGTGCCGCTGTGGTTCGTGCCCAACGCGCTCGCGTGCGGCAACACCGTGGTGCTCAAGCCGAGCGAGAAGGACCCGTCGGCGGCGCTGTTCATCGCGGAGTTGCTCGCCGAGGCCGGGTTGCCCGCAGGCGCGCTCAACGTGCTGCACGGCGACAAGGCCGCGGTCGACGGGCTGCTGGAACACCGCGACGTCAAGGCGATCTCGTTCGTCGGCTCCACCCCGATCGCGCGCTACGTCTATGAGACGGGCACCCGCCACGGCAAGCGCGTGCAGGCGCTCGGCGGGGCGAAGAACCACATGGTCGTGCTGCCCGACGCCGACCTCGACCTCGCCGCCGACGCCGCGGTGTCGGCGGGATTCGGGTCCGCGGGGGAGCGGTGCATGGCGGTGTCGGTGGTGGTGGCCGTCGACCCGGTCGGCGACGAGCTGGTCGCGAAGATCACCGAGCGGATGACCCGGCTGCGCGTCGGCGACGGCCGCGAACCCGAGTCGGAGATGGGTCCCCTCGTGACGAAGGCGCACCACCAGCGCGTGACGTCCTATGTGGACGCCGGTGTCGCCGAGGGCGCGGAGCTCGTGGTGGACGGCCGGGGGATCGAGATCGCGGGGGACGGGTTCTGGCTCGGCCCGACGTTGTTCGACCGCGTCGGACCCGGGATGTCGGTCTACACCGACGAGATCTTCGGCCCTGTGCTGTCGGTGGCGCGCGCGACGAGCTTCGACGACGCGCTCGGCCTGGTCAACGCCAGCCCGTACGGCAACGGCACCGCGATCTTCACCGGCGACGGCGCGGCCGCGCGGCGCTACCAGAACGAGGTGGAGGTGGGCATGGTCGGCGTGAACGTGCCCATCCCGGTGCCGGTCGGGTACTACTCGTTCGGCGGCTGGAAGGACTCGCTCTTCGGCGACACCCACGCGTACGGGCCCGAGGGCTTCCACTTTTTCACGCGCACCAAGGTGGTCACCTCGCGCTGGCCGGACACCTCGCACGCCGGGGTGAACCTGGGCTTCCCGAAGAACACCTGATCTCCTGGTCCGGGGCAGCTTCGCGGGGTGCTGCACCCGGGCCAGGTTGGCGGGCTCGCCGGAACGGGCGTAAAGTGAACTGTACGTTCAGTTCACTTTTGAAGGAGAACGTTCCATGTCAGCACAGCCCGCGAAGTCGTCCGGCACGTTCGCGATCGGCGGGGACCTGCCCGTCGTGCGGCTCGGGTTCGGCGCGATGCAGCTGCCCGGCCCCGGCGTGTGGGGCGAGTCGCGTGACCCGGAGGGGGCCGTGCGCGTGCTGCGCAGGGCCGTCGAGCTCGGGGTCAACCTCATCGACACCGCCGACTCCTACGGCCCGTTCGTGGCCGACCTGCTCATCCGCGAGGCCCTGCACCCGTACGCCGACGACCTGGTGATCGCCACCAAGGCCGGTTTCACGCGGCAGGGGCCGAACCAGTGGATCCCCGTCGGACGGCCCGAGTTCCTGCGCCAGCAGGTGGAGCTGAACCTGCGCCACCTCGGCCTCGAGCGCATCGACCTGCTGCAGCTGCACCGCATCGACCCGAAGGTGCCCGTCGCGGACCAGGTCGGGGAGCTCGCCACGCTGCAGTCGGAGGGGAAGATCCGGCACATCGGCCTGTCGGAGGTCTCGGTCGAGGATCTCGTCGAGGCCCAGAAGACGGCCACGATCGTCTCGGTGCAGAACCGCTTCAACCTGGCCGACCGCTACTCGGAGCCGCTGCTGGACCACGTGACCGCCGCGGGTATCGCGTTCATCCCGTGGTTCCCGTTGGCCACGGGTTCGCTGGCGGGTCCGGACAGCCCGCTTTCGCAGGTGTCGAAGGAGCATGGCGCGTCGCCTTCGCAGCTCGCGCTGGCGTGGCTGCTCAAGCGTTCGCCGGTGATGCTGCCGATCCCGGGCACCTCCAGCGTCGAGCACCTCGAGGACAACGTGGCGGCGGCCGAGATCGAGCTGACCGACGACGAGTTCGCAGCGCTGAGCGCGGCGGCTTCTCGGTGAGCGTCTGGTTCGTCACCGGCGCGTCGCGGGGTTTCGGCCTCGAGATCGCGCGGGCGGCGCTGGAGCGCGGTGACCAGGTGGTGGCCACCGCGCGCCAGGCGTCGGCCGTGGAGAAGGAGTTCCCCGGCGATCCCTCGGTTTTGGCGGTGGAGCTCGACGTCACCGACTCTGCTCAGGCGTCGGAAGCCGTCGGGGCGGCGCTCGACCGGTTCGGGCGCATCGACGTGCTGGTGAACAACGCCGGCCGCGGGCTGCTCGGCGCGGTGGAGGAGGCGTCGGATGCCGCGGTGCGCGCCGTGTTCGACGCCAACGTCTTCGGCCTGCTCGCGGTGACGCGCGCGGTGCTGCCGGTGTTGCGGCGCCAGCGTTCGGGGCACGTGGTGAACATCAGCTCGGTCGGCGGCTTCACGACCGGCCCGGGCTGGGGCGTGTACGGCGCGACGAAGTTCGCCGTCGAGGCGCTTTCCGAGGCACTGCACGGGGAACTGGCGCCGCTCGGCGTGCACGTGACGGTCGTCGAGCCGGGCTTCTTCCGCACGGACTTCCTCGACGCGTCGAGCCTGCACCGGGCGGACGAGGAGATCGCCGACTACGCCACCACCGCCGGCTCCATGCGCGCCGCGGCCGATTCCCGCAACCACGCCCAGCCTGGCGACCCGCGCAAGGCGGCGTCGGCGATCGTTTCTGTCGTGGCTTCTCCTTCGCCGCCGCTGCGGATCCAGCTGGGCGCCGACTCCGTGGCCCGCGTCGAAGCGAAACTGGACTTCGTCCGGGATGAACTTTCCCGCTGGCGCGAGCTTTCGGTGTCGACAGACCATGGCTGAGCCGGTGCTCTCGCCTCGCAGCGCGCGCGCCCACACGTGCGCGCTCGAGGCGGCGCGCGCCCTGCTCGCCGAGGGCGGCCTCCCGGCCGCCACGGTCGACGCCATCAGCGCCCGGTCCGGGGTCAGCAAGGCGACGTTGTACAAGCACTGGCCCAGCCGCACGGCTCTGGCCGCGGAAGCATTCGGCCGGGAGATGGCAGATGCCCTGCCGCTGCCGTCTTCGGGCGACCCGCGAGCCGACTTGGTCGAGCAAGTGCGGCGGGTCAGTGCTTTCTACGCGGGTTCGAAGGGGGAGGTCTTCGCGCAGCTGCTGGCCGCGTGCGTCACCGACCCTCCGGCCGCCCCGTTTTTTCGGGAGTTCTTTTTGGACGGTCGGAGGGCGGCTATTTCTGTTTTGTGGCAACGCTTGGTGGCCGCAGGTCTGGCTTCCCCGTCGGTTTCTGCGGAAACGGCCACGGACATCCTCTTCGGCCCCTTGATCTTCCGCCGCCTCACCGGACACGCGCCGCTGACCGAATCGGAAGCGGACGCCCTCTCGTCGGCGGCCTTGGAGGGCCTGCTCAGGCGGGAATGACGTTGACGATCTGCTTGCGGTGGGGGATGAGGACGATCGCCTTGTCCTCGTCGGGCCGGATTCGTGCGTGGAGGGTGCTAGGCAAGATCGGGCGCCGGTAGAGGCAGTACCGGGCACACAACGCCATGCCGACCCCGATCGCCACCGCGGCGACGATGATGTCGGTGGTGCCGTAGGGCAGCGTGGCCAATGCGAAGGCGCCGAACACGAATACGATCACCACGAGCCAGAAGGCGATGTTGACGATCTGCCGGTTCTGGGCCGATGCAGTCGGCCTTTGCGGTTGAAGTGGTCGGCTTCGGCCTCCTCGGCATTCACGTCGGGATCACGTTGATGATCAGCTTGGTCTTCGGGTACAGGCACAAAGTGTTGTTCTGCTCCGGCTTGATCTTCTCCCAGGTTTCGCGGTCGGTGAGGTAGGTCTTCCCGCCGACGCGGACTTCCCACCGGGCCAGCGTGCGAGCGCTGCCCGCAACGAAGCGCAAGCCGATCGGGTAGGCGTCGGTCGTCGGTGAGCTGCCGAAGTCGTGGCTCCAGCCGGTGACCACCGCGAGTGGCTTGTGCAGGTCGCGGTAGCGGCGGGCGCACAACCCCAGGCACACGAGAGCGAGCAGCACGATGAAGGGGTACGCACCGATCGACTCGGCGCGCTGCGGCCCTTCGAACACGTTGGTGGCCGTCGGCAACACCACGCACGCCACAGCCGCGATCCCGCCGACGACCAGGCAGAGCCAAAAACCGAAGTTGAGGACGATGTGGCGCTGAGACGGGTGGAGCCGCCCGGCGAGATTGGCCGCGGCGACCTCCGCCGCGCTGACCGGGGCGGTCACTCGCCACCGCCCTCGGGCTTTTCGCCGCCTTCGCCTTTACTCTCGTGCTCCTTCTCGTAGGCCTCGGAGGCCTCCTTGGAGCGGTCGATCTGTTCGTTTTCCTGCCGCCGTGCCTCTTCGCCCACGCCGATGGAGTCGGCCCTGTTCCACTTCGGGACGTCGCCGCCGGCCTTTTCCCACTCCTCGGGGTTGAGGAAGCTGCGCCCGGGCTCGGTGTACGGCTTGACCTTGGTCTGCAGGAAGTCGTGGCCAGGAACCTTGTCCGCAGCGCCGTCCTTCCAACCCTCGGCCTTCTCCTTGACCTTCGTGGCCTTCTCGGCGTCGGTGAGCTTGTCCCAGGCCGCGCCGGTCTCCTTGAGATCGTTGGCCTTCTTCTCGATGCTGACCGCGGCGTCGAGGCTCTTGTCCGAGATCTTGCCCGCGGTCTTGCCGAGCTTGTCGAGGATCTTGGCCGCTTCCTCGATGGCGCCCTTCGCCTTGCCCGCGCTCTGGGCCAGCTTGTCGAGCTTCTCCACGACCTGCGCGATCCGGGTGCTGATCTTCTCGGCGAGGATGCCGCCTTCGACGACCGCGTCCGCGATGAAGGCGGCAATGGTGCCGCCGAAGGTGAACCAGGAGGAGGCGAGCGCGGCGAGCGCCTTGATGATCAGGTTGCCGATGAACGACGAGACCATGTCCCGGATCAAGCCGCGTTCGGTGCCGACCAGCGCCCCGGCGACGTTCATCGCCACCGACGCGGCCTGGGCCTGTCCCGCCGCACCACGCAGCGTGGCGACGTAGCCCTTCGCCATGTTCTGGTACGCCTGGCCACCCGCGCTCTGGAACTCCGGGGCCACCTTCGACGCGGCCTGCTCGTACTGGCCGGCGCTCGTCGTGAGCTGCTTCGAGACATTGGTCCAGGTCACGGCCTTGGCCGTGATCTCTTCGGGGTTGCCGGCCAGCTTGTCCAGGCCGTCCTTCAAGAAGCTGATGTGCTCGATCAGCCAGCCGACTCCCGCGGCGGCCAGCGTGCCGAGCGGGTCGATGGCCGCACCCAGGATGTCGAGGCCGTCGGTGACGACGTCGACGCCCAGGTTGAGCCAGTCGCCGTTGCGGGCGTCGGTGATCGTGGAGGCGACATCGTTGAGCGCGCCGCTGCCGGCGGTCTGCGCGTTGATGTTGTTCATCTCTTTGTCCGACGAGCCCGTGTTCGACCAGAACCCGTTCGAGGGCTCAGCGGTCGCGACCAGCGGGTTCTCCTGCGTCTCGGTCATGCCGGGAGCTCCTTGCCGAACGAGGTGACCTTTTCCTTGGTGTTCTGCTCGTGCGTGTCGTAGTGGTCGTGCGCCTGCTGGAGCTTGTCGGCGATGTCGTCGGCGGATGCCGCGACCTTGTCGATGAAACTGCTCGCGATCGAGAGGTAGGCCTGGAGCGGGAGCGCGAAGACCTGCCCGACCAGCCCGAACGAGGTGTCCCCGAACGCCTGCGCGGACGCGGTCGCCTCGGCGGCGGTCTTCACCCCCGCCCCGATGTCCTGCACCTCACCCTTGTGCGTCTGCAGTGCCGTGAGGTTCACCTGCTGTGTGCCGGCCATCAGTAGCCCCTCCCCAGGATCGAGCCGCCGTTGTAGTAGTCGTCGTCATCGGAGTTGTCGGCCGGGGGGCGGGCCGGGCGCGAGGGCCGAGCGGGCGGCGCAGGCGGGGCCGGCGGACGCATCCCCGGAGCCGGCGGGGCCGGGGGCGGCGGAGGCACCGATCCGTCCTCGTCGCGATTGAAGAATTGTCGCGTATCCGCCGAGGCCGGGGGCTGTTCCTCGGGTACTTCCGGCGTCGGAATCTGCTCGTCGAGGAATTTCATCGCGTCGCTGTTTTCGCCGATGAGCGGGGCCATGATGGCGTGCAGCTGCTGGGCCGCCTGCGCCTGGGCGCGGTGGGCGGTGGCGACGACGGCCGCGGCGAGGGCGCTGCGCGAGATCTCCTCGGCACGGGGACCGAAGCTGAGCTGCTGCAACGCGCCGCTGGTGTTGACCGTCACGGTGACCGCGCCGTCGTTGCTCGTCGCGGTGGCGGCGACGCGCTTGAGACGCTCCTGGGCCTCCGCGGCTCGCTGCCCGATTTCGGCGATATCAGCGTTTTCGGCTGCGCGCCCGTTATTTTCCACGACTACCCTCGGCTCTTGGGGATTCACCACGTTCTTCTGAGGCAGCAAACCGGTTAACGGTTCCCCTAGCAAGCGAAGATTTGAATTGTCCGGTTTACCAGGATTAATGGTCGTTTGCCATTCTTTTACCTTCGGCCGCGCTGGGCCGCCGCAGCACGTCACGAGCCGGGTTGAGCGCCGGGCACTCAGGCTTCCGTAAACTCGTTGTGAGTAGCGGGTCGAAAGCAAGGAGGTGCCGGTGGCGAACACGGACGAGCGTCGCTTCGAGGTGCTGCGCGCGATCGTGGCCGACTACGTCTCGAACCAGGAGCCGGTGGGATCCAAGACGATCGTCGAGCGGCACAACCTGGGCGTGTCGAGCGCGACCGTGCGCAACGACATGGCCGCGCTCGAGGAAGAGGGGTACATCACCCAGCCGCACACCAGCGCGGGGCGGATCCCCACGGACAAGGGCTACCGGCTGTTCGTGGACAAGCTCTCGGAGATCAAGCCACTCTCGGCGGCCGAGCGGCGGGCGATCACCACGTTCCTCGACTCGGGCACCGACCTCGACGACGTGCTGCGCCGGTCGGTGCGGCTGCTCGCGCAGCTCACCCGGCAGGTCGCGGTGGTGCAGTACCCGATGCTGACCAACGCGGCGGTGCGCCACCTGGAAGTGGTCCCGCTCACGCCGGCGCGGCTCATGCTCGTGCTCATCACCGACTCGGGCCGGGTCGACCAGCGCACGGTCGACCTCGGCGACGTGCTCACCGAGGAGAGCGTGCTGCGCCTGCGGACCGTGCTCAACGGCGCGCTCGCCGGACGCCGGCTCGTGGAGGCGGCCGCACGCGTGGCCGAGCTGCCCGAGGTGGCGCCGAAGGAGCTGCGCGACAGCCTCACCCGCATCTGCACGGTGCTGGTCGAGTCGCTGGTCGAGCACCCGGAGGAACGCCTGGTGCTGGGCGGCACGGCCAACCTCACCCGCAACGTCGCGGACTTCCCCGGCTCGCTGCGCCAGGTCCTCGAAGCGCTCGAGGAGCAGGTGGTCGTGCTCAAGCTGCTGGCCGCGGCTCGCAACCCCGGTGCGGTGACGGTCCTCATCGGCGAGGAAAATGAAGACGAGCAGATGCGCAGCACCTCGGTCGTGTCGATCGGCTACGGCCGGGACGACATGCTGCTGGGAGGCATGGGCATCGTCGGACCCACCCGGATGGACTACCCGGGCACCATCGCGGCCGTCCGCGCGGTGGCCAACTACGTGGGGCAGATCCTGTCCGGCCGCTGACGGCGCGGGCAGAGCAGAAGGAGAAGGCAGAAAACGTGGCGAGGGACTACTACGGGATCCTCGGGGTGGCCAAGAACGCGTCGGATCAGGAGATCAAGCGCGCGTACCGCAAGCTGGCCCGTGAGCTGCACCCCGACGTGAACCCGTCGGAGGACGCGCAGCACAAGTTCGGCGAGGTGACCACCGCCTACGAGGTGCTCTCCGACCCGCAGAAGCGCAAGATCGTCGACCTCGGCGGCGACCCGATGGACTCGGCCGCGCGCGGCGGCGGTGGCGGCGACCCGTTCGCCGGCTTCGGCGGGCTCGGCGACATCATGGACGCGTTCTTCGGCGCCGCCGGCGGTGGCGGTGGCGGCCGTGGCCGGGGACCGCGCAGCCGCGTGCAGCCGGGCTCCGACGCGCTGATCCGCCTCGCGCTCACGCTCGAGGAGTGCGCCACCGGCGCCGACCGCGAAATCACCGTCGACACGGCCGTGGTCTGCGACCTGTGCCGCGGCGCTGGCACCGCGGAGGGCACCACCACCAAGACGTGCGACACCTGCGGCGGCGCCGGCGAGGTGCAGTCCGTGCAGCGCTCGTTCCTCGGCCAGGTCGTCACGGCCCGCCCGTGCCCGGTCTGCCGCGGCTTCGGCGAGGTCATCCCCGACCCGTGCCGGCAGTGCGGTGGCGACGGGCGCATCCGCGCGCGCCGCAACGTCACGGCGAAGATCCCGCCGGGCGTCGGCGACGGCATGCGCATCCGGCTCTCCGGCCAGGGCGAGGTCGGCCCCGGCGGCGGCCCCGCGGGCGACCTGTACGTGGAGATCGACGAGCTGCCCCACGAGGTGTTCGTGCGTGAGGGCAACGAGCTGCACTGCAACTTCCGCATCCCGATGACCACGGCGGCGCTCGGCGCGACCGTCCCGATCAGCACGCTCGTCGACGGCGACTACGAGCTCGACGTCGAGCCCGGCACCCAGCCCAACACCGAGCTCGTGCTCACCGGCAAGGGCATGCCGCGGCTGCGCTCGTCCGGGCGCGTCGACGGCCGCGGCGACCTCCACGTGCACATCGACGTGGTGGTGCCGACCAAGCTCGACGAGGCGCAGCGCGACCTGCTCGTGGAGCTGGCCCAGCAGCGCGGTGAAGAGGTGCCCACGCTGGCGTCCAACGGCAGCAAGCACGGCGGCCTGTTCTCCAAGCTGCGCACGAAGCACCGCTGACCCGTGCCCGACACCACGCTGCCGGTCTTCCTCGCCACCGCCGTGCCCGACCGCGGTTCGGCCGTGCTCGACGGCGAGGAAGCCCGGCACGCTGCCACCGTGCGCCGGCTGCGCGTGGGGGAGCAGCTCGTGCTCTCCGACGGCGCCGGCGCCATGGCGCGCTGCGTCGTCGACGCCGTGCACGCCGGGCGAGACGCCTCCCTCACCCTGACGGTCGTCGAACACTGGACGGAGGAGCCGCCGGCGCTGCGGGTCCACGTCGCGCAGGCGCTGGTCAAGGGCGACCGCGGCGAGCTCGCCGTGGAACTCGCCACCGAGGCCGGCGCCGACGCGATCGTGCCGTGGCGCGCCGCCCGCAGCGTCGCGCGCTGGGAAGACGGCACCCGCGGCGACAAGGCACTGGCCCGCTGGCGTGCGACCGCCCGCGCCGCCGCCAAACAAGCCCGACGCGCGCACGTGCCCGACGTCATCGAACCCGTCGGCACCCGAGAGCTCGCCCAGCTGGCCGCCACGATGTCCCGCACGCTCGTGCTCGAGTCCGGCGTGACCAGCCGCCTCACGGAGATCGACCTCCCGGACACCGGTGACATCCTCCTCGTCGTCGGCCCCGAAGGCGGCATCACCGACGACGAGCTCAGCACGCTCGAAGCCGCGGGCGCCACCACCGTCCGCCTCGGCCCGACCGTGCTGCGCACCTCCACCGCGGCCGCCGTCGCCCTCGGCGCCCTCGGTGCGCTGACCGGCCGCTGGAAGTAGCCCCGGGACACGAATGCGGCCACATTTTGCGGCGAGTCATGGCGCGATCACACTCCGAGCAGCTACGCTCGTCACCAACGCGCAACACGACGCTGGGCACAAAAACGTTTGGGCGCGCTACTGGGTGGGTAACCTCTGGTCGCGCGTACCCAAAGAACCCCGCCGGGCACCTCCCCCCTCGGTCCGGCGGAGCCGCGGAGGCGCGGTGGGCCGACCCCCAGGGTCCACCGCCCCCGCGGCGCCTCCTCGTGGTCGGTTGTCTTCGTAGATCCTTCGGATCTTCTTCGCCATCCGAGGAGTCGCGTATTGCCCGGGGGCCGAGCCCCCGGAGCCCCGACGGTGCCATCGGTGACCATTCCTGCACGGCTGACCGTGGGCGGTGACCTGTCTCGGCGTGATGACCGTGGGCGGTGAGCCGGGCGGCGTGATGACTGTGGGTGGTGACCTGTTCCGGTGTGATGGCCGTGGGCGGTGGGCCGGGTGGCTTGATGGCGAGTGGGCGGAAGTGGGTTTGTAGGGTGGGCCCATGAGTGATGCGGAGACGTTGTTCGAGCGGATCATCGCGGGGGAGATCCCGGCGGACGTTGTCTACGAAGACGACAACACGTTCGCGTTCAGGGACATCAATCCGCAGGCCAAGGTGCACGTGCTGGTGGTGCCGAAGAAGCGCTACCGCAACGTGGGCGAGCTGGCCGCCGGGGACCCCGAGCTGCTGAGTGCGGTGATCGGTGCGGCCAAGAAGGTCGCCGAGCTCGAGGGCATCGTGGAATCCGGCTACCGCGTGGTGTTCAACACCGACGGCGACGCGGGGCAGACGGTGTTCCACGTCCACGCGCACGTGCTGGGCGGCGAGCAGCTCGGGTTGTTCGGGCGCCACGCCTAAACCGACCTGCGGCGGAGAGTCGCGAGCAAGTAGCATCGGCAACGTCAGAAGTCCGTCAGGCGAAGCAGCAGAAAGCAGGCCAGAGGCCACGTGGCCGGAACCGCACAGGGTGGAGCCGCCCGACCCGACGCCACCGCCGGCAAGGCGGCGCAGTCGAACAACGAGGACGCCACCCCCGTGGCCCAGTCCCGCTTCCCCATCCCCGAAGCCGCCGTCCTGAGCCTGCTCGGCTCGCGTGACGAGAACCTGCGCGTCGCCGAGGAGCTTCTCGCCGCCGACGTGCACGTCCGCGGCAACGAAGTGACACTCACCGGCGCGCCCGCCGACGTGGCGTTCGCCGAACGCGTCTTCACCGACCTCGTGCAGCTCGCCTCCGGCGGCCAGCAGGTCGGCCCCGACACGGTGCGCCGCACCATCGGCATGCTGTCCTCCGGCGACGCGTCCCCGGCCGAGGTCCTGAGCCTCAACATCGTCTCCCGCCGCGGCAAGACGATCCGGCCCAAGACGCTCAACCAGAAGCGCTACGTCGACGCCATCGACAAGCACACCATCGTCTTCGGCATCGGCCCCGCCGGTACCGGCAAGACGTACCTCGCCATGGCGAAAGCCGTGCAGGCGCTGCAGGCCAAGCAGGTCACGCGCATCGTGCTGACCCGTCCCGCCGTCGAGGCGGGCGAGCGGCTCGGTTACCTGCCGGGCACGCTCAACGAGAAGATCGACCCGTACCTGCGCCCGCTCTACGACGCGCTGCACGACATGGTCGAACCCGATTCGATCCCGCGTCTCATGCAGGCAGGCACGATCGAGATCGCGCCGCTGGCGTACATGCGCGGGCGCACGCTGAACGACGCCTTCATCATCCTCGACGAGGCCCAGAACACCACGCCCGAGCAGATGAAGATGTTCCTCACGCGCCTCGGCATGGGCTCGAAGATCGTGGTCACCGGTGACATCACGCAGATCGACCTGCCCAACGGCCAGAAGAGCGGCCTGCGGGTGGTCCGCGACATCCTCGACGGTGTCAACGACCTGCACTTCGCCGAGCTGACCAGCCAGGACGTGGTGCGCCACCGGCTCGTCGGCGACATCGTCGACGCGTACGAGAAGTGGCAGGCAGTGCAGGACGCCCAGGACCAGCAGCAGGGCGGCTGGAAGGGCAACCGCCGATGAGCATCGAGATCGCCAACGAGTCGGGCGTCGACGTCGACGAGGCGTCGATCGTCTCGGCCGCGCGCTACGCGCTCGACAAGATGGAGGTCAGCCCGCTCGCCGAGCTGTCCATCCTGCTCGTCACGCTCGAGGTCATGGAAGACCTGCACGAACGCTGGATGGACCTGCCCGGGCCCACCGACGTGATGGCCTTCCCCATGGACGAGCTCGACTCGTCGCGCCGCCCCGACGCGCCCGACGCGTCGCCGGCGCTGCTCGGCGACATCGTGCTGTGCCCGGCCTTCGCGAAAGACCAGGCGAAGACCGCGGGCCACGCGCTGATCGACGAGCTGCACCTGCTCACCGTCCACGGCGTGCTGCACCTGCTCGGCTACGACCACGCCGAACCGGCCGAGGAACGCGAGATGTTCGGCCTGCAGAAGCGCATCCTGACGGAGTTCCAGTCGGCCGTGGCCGAGCTGAACCGGAAGAACGCGCAGCGCAACGCCGACGACCGCGTGCTCGGCATCGCGGGCCTCGACGCGTCGGCCGCGCCCGCGGCGCCGAAACCGGTCGAGGAAACCCCCTAGGCAGCGATCATGGGCAGTCCCACGGCACAGCTTGTCGTCGCGGTGGCGCTCGTGCTGCTGGCCGGAGTGTTCGCGGCCGCCGACGCGGCCGTCAGCACCGTCTCACAGGCCCGCACCGAAGGGCTCGTGCGCATCGGCCGGGCCGGCGCGCGCCAGCTCGCCGCCGTCGTCGCCGAACGCCGCCGCCACATCAACCTGCTCCTGCTGCTGCGCCTCGGCTGCGAGCTCACGGCCACGGTGCTCGTCACCGTGTCGTTCCTCGCCTGGTTCGGCAAGCTGTGGCTCGCCGTGCTCGTTTCCGCCGTGGTGATGGTGGTGGTGAGCTACGTGCTCATCGGCGTCGGCCCGCGCACCATCGGCCGCCAGCACCCGTACCGCGTCGGCACGATCGTCGCCGGGCCCGTGCGGGTCCTCGGGTCGATCCTCGGCCCGCTCTCGCGGCTGCTGATCGTGATCGGTAACGCGATCACCCCCGGTCAGGGCTTCCGCGAAGGCCCGTTCACCTCCGAAGTCGAGCTGCGCGAGCTGGTCGACCTCGCGCAGGAACGCGGCGTGGTCGAGGACTCCGAGCGCGAGATGATCCACTCGGTGTTCGAGCTGGGCGACACGGTGGCGCGCGAGGTCATGGTTCCGCGTACCGAGATCGTGTGGATCGAGCGCACCAAGACCGTGCGCCAGGCGCTCGCGCTCGCGTTGCGCACCGGGTTCACGCGCGTGCCGGTGATCGACGAATCCGTGGACGACATCGTCGGCGTGGTCAACATCAAGGACCTGATGCCGGCGTACATGGACCCGGACGGGCCGAGCACGGTCGTGGACCAGGTGATGAACCCGGCGAGCTTCGTGCCCGACTCCAAGCGGCTCGACGACTTGCTCAAGGAGATGCAGCTCACCCACAACCACGTGGCGATCGCGGTCGACGAGTACGGCGGCACCGCGGGCCTGCTGACCATCGAGGACATCCTCGAGGAGATCGTCGGCGAGATCACCGACGAGTCCGACACCGACGAGCGGCCCGACGTCGAGGAGCTCGAGGGCGGCGCGGTGCGCGTGTCGTCGCGCCTGAGCGTCGACGACCTCGGTGAGCTCTTCGGCATCGACCTCGAAGACCACGACGTGGAGACCGTGGGCGGGCTGCTCGCGGAACGACTGGGTAGGGTCCCCCTTCCGGGGGCCGAAGCCGAGGTCGCCGGTCTTCGGCTGTTCGCCGAAGGGGGCAAGGACCGCCGGGGCCGCATGCGGATCACGTCGGTCGTCGTCCACCCGGCCGACGCGGACGCCGTGACCGAGTCCGGCACCCGCCGGCGCACCCGGGTGCCCCAGCCCGAAGAACGCGACAGGAGAGTCGAACATGCCTGACCTCGACGCCGAGGACCAGAAGCTCGTCACGCTGGCCCGGTCGTCGCGCGCCCGCGTCGGCGCCGAGGAGGGCGCGGCCGTGCGCGACACCGACGGCCGGACGTACACCGCGGTGACCGTCGACCAGCCCTCCTTCAAGCTCACGGCCGTGCAGGCCGCGGTGGCCGCCGCGCTGTCGAGCGGTGCCGAAGGGCTCGAGGCGGCGGCCGTGGTGACGGGTGACGCGCTGGTGCAGGAGGCCTCGGTGTACGCCGTGCGCGACGTCGCGAAGACCGCGCCGATCATCCTGGCCGACCCGAAGGGCGACGTCGTCGAGGTGCTGCGCTGATGGCCGACGCGCACCGCTCCGGCTTCGCGTGCTTCGTCGGGAGGCCCAACGCGGGCAAGTCGACGCTCACGAACGCGCTCGTGGGCTCGAAGGTCGCCATCACCTCCAGCAAGCCGCAGACGACCCGGCACGCGATCCGCGGCATCGTGCACCGCGAGGACGCGCAGCTGGTCATCATCGACACGCCCGGCCTGCACCGCCCGCGCACGCTGCTCGGGCAGCGGCTCAACGACGTGGTGCACGAGACGTGGTCCGAAGTGGACGTCGTCGGGTTCTGCGTGCCCGCCAACGAAAAGATCGGCCCCGGTGACAAGTTCATCGCCGCGGAGCTGACGAAGATCGCGCGGCGCACGCCCGTGATCGGCGTGGTGACCAAGACCGACCTGGTGAAACCCGAGCAGGTGGCCGAGCAGCTGCTGGCGCTGCAGGGCGTGATGGAGTTCGCCGACCTCGTGCCGGTGTCCGCTGTGGACGGTTTCCAGGTGCAGACGGTGGCCGACCTGCTCGTGGCGCGGCTGCCGGAGGGCCCGCAGCTCTACCCGGGCGGCGAGCTCACCGACGAGCCCGAGATGACGCTCGTGGCCGAGCTGATCCGCGAGGCCGCGCTCGAAGGCGTGCGCGACGAGCTGCCGCACTCCATCGCCGTGACGGTGGAAGAGATGCTGCCGCGCGAAGGCCGCGACGACCTCGTGGACGTGCACGCGTTCCTCTACGTGGAGCGGCCCAGCCAGAAGGGCATCATCCTCGGGCACAAGGGTGAACGCCTGCGTGAGGTCGGAGCCGCGGCCCGCAAGCAGATCGAGGGGCTGCTGGGTTCGAAGGTGTACCTCGACCTGCACATCAAGGTGGCCAAGGACTGGCAGCGCGACCCGAAGCAGTTGCGCCGCCTCGGCTTTTGAGCGACGGCCGCGGGAGGTAGCGTCAGCACCCTCAGCACACTACGGACAGCAGGGGGACGCGATGACCGGCCCGTACCCGCCACCAGGCGGGCAGTACCCGCCGCCTCCCGGCGGCCCGTACTACTACGGCGGCCCGCAGCCGAACTTCCCGCCGCCGCCGGACAACCGGCTCGTGTGGGGGATCCTCACCACGATCTTCTGCTGCCTGCCGCTCGGGATCGTCTCCATCGTGAAGGCCAATGAGGTCAACTCCCTGTGGTACCAGGGCCGCTTCGCCGAAGCGCAGCACGCCGCGGACCAGGCGGGCAAGTGGGCCATGTGGTCGGCGCTGGCGATTCCCATCGGCATCGTGGCGTACCTGCTGGTGGTGCTGTTCGTGTTCCTGATCGCGGGCACGTCCGCCGGGTTCTGGTCCTCATGAGCACCGTCTACACGGGAGTCCCGGCGCGGGGCGCGCGAGCCACGGCGCGGGCGCTGGCCGGGCCGGCGGCCGTGGTCGCGGGGCTCGGCGTGTGCTGCGCCGTCGTGTGGCTCGGTGATCCGACGACGCCGGGCGGGCCGTTGCCGGTGTGTCCCACCAAGTTCCTCTTCGGTATCGACTGTCCGGGTTGCGGCGGCATGCGGATGGCCTACAGCCTCATGCACGGCGACCTCGCCGGCGCCGTCCACTACAACGCGGTGGCGCTCGTGTTCGTGGCGCTGTTCGTGTGGAGCGGTGTCGCGTGGACCGTCGGGCGGCTGCGCGGACGGGCCGTACGGTCGTGGCTGCACTGGCGCCGCACGCCGCTCGTGGTGGCGGTGGTGTTCGCGATCTGGTTCGTGGTGCGGAACCTGCCTTTCGCGCCGTTCACCGGTTTGTCGGTCTGAGTTTCCCTTCTGCCGGAACCGCCTTCGCTTCCCGTTCGTCGTACGGGTTTCGGGTCGCCACCCGGTGCGGACGCCTACCTGGGCCGACCTCGTCCGGACCGGGTACGCTCCCGCGCACCGGCCCGTCCTCATCGGACTCGGCCGGTTCTCGCGTGCCACCGCGCGCGGGTCAGGACGAGCGAGGGGGAGAACACGATGACCGATCCCTACGGCCGGCCCATGGGGCAGCCGCAGGGCCAGCAGCCCTTCGGACAACCTGGTCCAGGGCAGCAGCCGTTCGGAACACCCGGCGGCTTCGGCCAGCAACCGCCTTCGGGCGGGTTCCCCCAGCAACCCGGCGGTTTCGGGCAACAGCCCGGTTTCGGGCAGCCGGGTCAGGCGCAGCCGGGCTTCGGGCAGCCGGACGCGCAGGGCCAGCCGGGCTTCGGGCAGCCCGGTTTCGGGCAACCGCCCGCCGGTGGTTTCGGCCAGCCGCCCGCGTTCGGCCAGCCCGGTGGGTTCGGTCAGCCGAACCCGTACGGCCCGCCCGGCGGCGCCTACGCGAACTGGGGCCAACGCGCCGGCGCCTACCTGATCGACTTCGGGCCGTTCCTCGCCGCCATCATCATCGCCCTTCTCGTCATGATCGCCTCGCCGACGGCCGGCAGCATCATCTACGGCCTCGCGATCCTCGGCAACCTCGGCTGGACGATCTACAACCGCTGGATCACCGCGGGCAACACCGGCCAGTCGATGGGCAAGCGGATCGTCGGGATCAAGCTCATCGGCGAGGCCACCGGCCAGCCCATCGGCGCCGGCATGGCGTTCCTGCGCGACCTCGCGCACGTCCTCGACGGCTTCCTCTGCGGCCTCGGGTACCTGTGGCCGCTGTGGGACGACAAGTCCCAGACGTTCTCCGACAAGGTCGTCAGCACGATCGTGGTGCCCGCCGACGCCGCGCCCGCGGGCCAGTTCGGGCAGCCGGGCTTCGGTCAGCAGCAGCCCTTCGGCGGCGGGTTCCCGCCCGCCGGGCAGCAGCCGGGCGGGTTCGCCCAGCAGCCCGCCGGGTTCGGGCAGCAGCCGAGCGGGTTCGGTGCGCAGCCCGGCTTCGGTCAGCCGGGTCAGCCGGCCGCCGGCGGTTTCGGTCAGCCCGCCCAGCCGGGTCAGGCGCCGTCGGGTGGCTTCGGCCAGCCGGGTGCCCCGGTCAGCGGCGGGTTCGCGCAGCCGGGCGCCGAGGCGCCCGGCGCGACTGCGTTCGAGCAGGCCGAGCCCACGCAGATGCTCAAGTCTGGCGGCGCCGCACAGCCCGAGAGCGGTGCGTTCGACGGAGCCGAGCGCACGCAGATGCTGCAGCCGGGTTCGCCGGTCGCGGAAGCGCCGGCGCAGCCCGAAGAGACGCAGAAGATCCAGCCGGGCGAGTTCGGCCAGCCGTCGCAGCATTGACCCGAGAAGCCACTGCACTGATCGACAGCGCCGGGCCACGACTTCGATCGGGCAGGGGCGCGGACCAAGACCCGCGGCGGGGGGAGCTCGCCGGAAGCACGAGGAGTTTGGGGAACCAGTCATGACCAATCCGTACGGTCAGCCGCAGCCGCCCTACGGCCAGCAGCCGTCCGGCCCGATGCCGACGCCGTATGGCCAGCCAGGCCAGTACGGCCAGCAGGGTCAGTACGGCCAGCAGGGTCAGTACGGTCAGCAGGCGCCGTTCGGGCAGCCCGGCTACGGCCCCGGCATGGGGATGCCGCCGGGCGGCGACATCAACGCCATCAAGGAGTACAAGGGCTGGGCGATCGGCTGCATCTTCCTGATGTGGATCCTCGCGATCTTCGCGATCATGAAGTCCAACGAGGTCCGTACCTTCAAGATGCAGGGCAACTACGCGATGGCCCAGCAGGCGTCGCAGACCACGAAGACGCTGTGCCTGATCGCCACGATCATCGGCGGCATCGGCTACGCCCTCGCGATCACGTTCCTCATCATCGGGATCGTCGCGGCGACCACGGTCTCCACGTACTGCACCGGCTACTACGGCTGCTGACGCGCTGAACCAGGGTGTCTCCGCCCCGGCATCGCCCGGAAGTGGGACGATGTCGGGGTGGTGAACCTCTACCGCGATACCGGAGTGGTGCTGCGCACGCACAAGCTGGGTGAGGCCGACCGGATCGTCACCCTGCTGACCCGCCGGCACGGGAAGGTCCGTGCCGTGGCCAAGGGCGTGCGCCGCACCTCGTCGCGGTTCGGGGCCCGGCTGGAGCCCTTCGGGCACGTGGACGTGCAGTTCTACACCGGCCGCACGCTCGACGTGATCACCCAGGTCGAGACCGTGGACGCGTTCGCGCTGCCGCTGGTCGCCGACTACCAGCGCTACACCGCGGCGAGCGCGATCGCGGAGACCGCCGACCGGCTCTCGGCCGAAGAGGGCGAGCCGGTCCTCAAGCTGTACCTGCTGGTCGTGGGCGCGTTGCGTGCGCTCGCGGGCGGTGAACGCGACGCCTCCCTCGTCCTCGACGCGTTTTTCCTGCGGGCCATGGCCTACGCCGGCTGGGCGCCCGCCATCACCGAGTGCGCCCGCTGCGGCCTGCCCGGCCCGCACGCCGCGTTCAACGTGGCCGCCGGCGGCTCGATGTGCCCGGACTGCCGCATCGCGGGTTCCGTGCACCCCGCGCCCGAGGTGCTCACCCTGCTCGAGGCCCTGTTGCACGGCGAATGGCCGGTGGCGGAGGCTTCGCATGGCGTGACCCGGCGCGACGCGTCGGGCCTGGTGGCGGCTCACCTGCAGTGGCACCTCGAACGCCAGCTGCGTTCGCTTCCACTGGTCGAACGGCGTGCCCGGGAGACCGTGACACCGGCCAAGTAGGGTCTTGCGCGTAGGAAATTTTCACTCTTCCAGGAGGCGTGAAGTGCTGCGCAGGGGACGCGAGGTCCGGGCGTCGGGGTACGAGCTGCGGGCACCGGATCCGCACCCGTCGGGAGCCCGGCCACCGGAGATCCCGAAGGATCTCGTGCCGAAGCACGTGGCGCTGGTGATGGACGGCAACGGGCGCTGGGCCAACCAGCGCGGCCTGCCCCGCATCGAGGGTCACAAGCGCGGCGAGGCCGTGATGATCGACGTCGCCAGCGGTGCCGTCGAGCTCGGCGTGAAATGGCTTTCGGTCTACGCGTTCTCCACGGAGAACTGGAAGCGCAGCCCGGAGGAGGTGCGCTTCCTCATGGGCTTCAACCGCGACACCATCCGGCGCCAGGTCGACTACCTGGGCTCGATCGGCGTGCGCATCCGCTGGGCGGGGCGCCGGCCGAAGCTGTGGGCCAGCGTGATCAAGGAGCTGCAGGTCGCGGAAGAGAAGACCAAGAACAACACTGCGCTGAACATGACGATGTGCGTCAACTACGGCGGGCGCGCCGAGCTCGGTGACGCGATGCGCCGGATCGCCCAGGACGTGGTCGAGGGCAAGCTCAAGGCCGACAAGATCGACGAGCGCACGATCGCGAAGTACCTGTACCAGCCCGAAATGCCCGACGTCGACCTGTTCCTGCGGCCCTCGGGCGAGCAGCGCACGTCGAATTTCATGCTGTGGCAGTCGGCGTACGCGGAGATGGTCTTCCAGGACACGCTCTTCCCCGACTTCGACCGCACGCACCTGTGGAACGCGTGCCTCGAGTTCGCCAAGCGCGACCGCCGGTTCGGTGCCGCGGTCGACCAGGCGGAAGCCGAGCGCGCAGCCGGGGGAGCGTCGTGAGCACCTCGGAGGCCGCCGAAACGGCGGCGCTGCTCGGGCTCGCGCGCGAGGCCCTCGAGCGCTACCTCGACGTCAACGTGGACGACGACGGTGCGATCACCTTCCGCCACGCCGAGGTCCCGTGCGTCATCCAGGCCACGCGCCTGGCCGACGGCCTCACGGTGCTGAGCCTGACCTGCGTGGTCGCGTGGGATCTGCCCGACAACCCGGCGATCGCCGTCGCCGTGGCCGAACGCGCGGGGCAGGGCCTGTTCGGCACGCTCGGCGTCGGGCACACCGACAGCGGAGTCGACGTGACGCTGCGCTACGCGTTCCCGGCCGAGGGCATGGACCCGTCGGCGCTGGGCACGTTGCTGATGCTCGTGGTCTCCACCGCGTCGCAGCTGCGGACGGAACTGCCGGGTCTGGACTGAGGTTCGCGCCCGGCTTGTCCGGTTGACGGGGGAGCGAACGGCGGATTCGGGCCGAAACCGGTCCGAGCGGTCCCCTCGTGCTGTGTCCCGCTGGGATCGGGCGGGCCCGGGCTGGCATCATCGGGCCTCGTGAAAACCCTTGTCGACAACGCGCCCGAGCAGAAGCGGCGCGCACGGCGGATCCGGATCAGCTCGATCGAGATCCTCTGCGCGGTGCTGCTCGTCGCGATCCTCGCGCAGGGCCGGTTGCAGGACATGTTCGACGTGCCCGCGCTGCGCACCGGCTCCACGGTGTTCGTCGCAGTGTGCGTGCAGGCGCTGCCGTTCCTCGTGCTCGGCGTGCTGATCAGCGGTGCGATCGCCGCGTTCGTGCCCGCGCGGGTGCTGGAACGCGTGCTGCCCAAGCGCGCGGGCGCGGCGGTGGGGGTGGCCGGGCTCGCCGGCGTCGCGCTGCCCGGGTGCGAGTGCGCGTCCGTGCCGGTGGCGCGGCGGCTGATCGGCCAGGGGGTCGCGCCGGCCGCGGCGCTCACGTTCCTGCTGGCGGCGCCCGCGGTGAACCCGGTGGTGCTGGTGGCCACGGCGGTCGCGTTCCCCGGACGGCCGGAGATGGTGCTGGCGCGGTTCCTGGGTTCGCTCGCGACGTCGATGGTGATGGGCTGGATCTGGGCCCGCTGGGGCAAGCTCTCGTGGATCACCGAACGCGCGCTGCGGCGGCTGCCCGACGTGGAGCCGGGGCAGCGGTGGAAGGTCTTCGCGGAGACCGCGCGCACGGATCTCGTTGAAGCGGGAGGGTTCCTGGTGCTGGGGGCGCTGATCTCGGCGACGCTCAACGTGCTCGTGCCCGCCAAGTGGTTCGGGGTGCTGGCGGACCAGGTCGTGGTCGGCGTGATCGTGATGGCGGTGCTGGCCGTGGTGCTCGCGCTGTGCAGTGAGGCCGACGCGTTCGTGGCCGCTTCATTGACCGCGGTGCCGCTGCTGCCGAAGCTGGTGTTCCTCGTGGTCGGCCCGGCGATCGACGTGAAGTTGTTCGCGCTGCAGGCCGGCACGTTCGGGAAGTCGTTCGCGGTGCGGTTCGCGCCGGTGACGTTCGTGGTCGCCCTCGCGTGCGGCACGGTCGTGGGCGCGCTGCTGCTGGGCGGTGCGCGATGAGGCGCGAGACGCAGAACGTGCTGCTGATCCTCCTTGGCGGGGCGCTGGTGAAGATCGCGGTGAACGGCGACTACCTGCGTTACGTCAAGCCCGCGCAGCAGCCGTGGATCATCGCGGGCGGCGTGGTGATGCTGGTGCTCGGCGCGGTCGCGATCCTGCGTGACCTGGTGGCGGCGCGGGCCGCGGCGAAGGCGGCGGCGCTCGAGTCCGAGGCGGCCGTCCACCAAGCCCCCGAAGCCCACGACCACGTCGACGACGGCCACGGGCACGCCCACCCCGCGCGCTCGGCCTGGCTGCTCGTGGTGCCGGTGCTCGCGGTGTTCCTGGTGGCCCCGCCCGCGCTCGGCGCCGACTCGGTCACGCGCACCGCGGCTCGCGTGCCGCAGAGCGCCGCGACCACGTCGGCGGCCGCGTTCCCGCCGTTGCCGGCGGGCAAGGTCGTGGAGCTGGCGATGAACGAGGTCGTCACGCGCGCGGGCTGGGACTCCAACGGGACGATGAACGGCCGGACCATCGGCATGTCCGGGTTCGTCGTGCACGAGGGCAGCACCACGCTGCTGGCGCGTCTGGTGATCAGCTGCTGCGCCGCCGACGCGGCACCCGTCACCGTTCACCTGAAGGGCGGGGCCGCCGACCGGTTTCCGAGCGACACGTGGCTGCGGGTCACCGGGCAGGTCGTGCCGGGCACGGCCGACGAGAACAACTCGTACACGCCCGATTTCGTGCCCGCGACCGTCGAGCGGATCGCCGCGCCGAAGGACCCCTACGAGTACTGAGCGACCTCAGCTCGCGTGCTCGGCGCAGGTGCCCGTGATCTCCACGGTGTGGCTGATTTCGGAGAACCCGTGCTCGGAGGCGATCTTCTCGGCCCAGCGTTCCACGGCGGGGCCCTCGACCTCCACCGTGCGCCCGCACACGCGGCACACCAGGTGATGGTGGTGGTGCGTGGAGCAGCGGCGGTAAATGGCCTCACCGGAGTCGGTGCGCAGCACGTCGATCTCGCCGGCCTCCGACAGCGATTGCAGCGTGCGGTACACGGTGGTCAGGCCGATACCGTCGCCGCGCTTGCGCAGCTCGTCGTGCAGCTCCTGTGCCGAGCGGAAGTCGTCGACGGTGTTGAGCAGATCGACCACCGCCGCGCGCTGCTTGGTCGAGCGGCGGCCGGGCACGGGGGCCGAGTGGGGGCTGGGGCTGGGGGCCGAAGCCGAGGTCATGGTCACTTCCCTTCCTGCACGTGGGCGACCGCGTCGACGACGATGTGGGCCAGGTGGTCGTCCACCAGGCGGTACACGACTTCCCGGCCCCGGCGTTCGCCCTGCACCACACCCGCCGTCTTCAGCACCCGCAGGTGCTGGCTGATCAGCGGCTGAGCGACGTCGAGGGCGTCCACCAGCTCGTGGACGCACCGGTCGGCCTCGCGCAGCTGAAGCACGATGGCGATCCGGACGGGGGCGGCGAGCGCGCGCAGCAGGTCGCCGGCGTCGGCGAGCGCGGCGCCCGACGGACCCAGCGGACCTGCTGTGGGACCGGAAGCCTCGAGCGGGCCGGCCGGCGCCGTCACCGGGTCACCGGACGTGCCGGTGCCGGCCGAAAGAGCGCCAGTGCTGGCCGGTGCCATCGTTGCCTCCCCTTGCGCGCGAAGCCACCGGACGAGCCGGCGAGTTCCGAAGTCGGATGTCATTGTCGACAACGGTCACGGTCATCGTAGTGTTCCCCTCAGTGGCCCCTGTCGGTCACCGGCCACTCACACCATCCTCACCCGACCGGGTGAGTTCGTCAGTAATCGGCACTTCGGCTTCGCAACCGGTGGCCGACGGTGCAAGGTTGGCGTGGGGCGTTTCGTCGCTTCTCGTACGCTGACGATCCGCCCGAATCGAGGCGGAGGCAGTGGGGAGACAATGACTCGTTTCGTTACGAAGGCAGCGATCCTGGCGGTGGCGGCGTTGCCCGCGCTCGCTCCGGTGGCAGCTGCTCAGACGACGCAGACCGTGAAGGCCGTCGACGAGAAGACGGGTCCCGTGTCGTTCGCCAACGTGGCGTCGGTGCGGCTGGGCTCCGACCCGCAGCACGGCGGCTCGCTGATCACCGAGACGCAGCGTTCACCGCTCACCCCCGGCCAGTCGAAGCTGTCGGCCGACCGCGTGGCCGTGCCGAAGAACGACGGCGAGCGCTCGACGTTCGGCGGCAACTGGGAGGTCGACCTCGGCAAGTTCGGCGGGGCGGCCACGAGCCCCTACCCGGCCGGGATCGCGAGCCGCGACCACAACGTCGTCGCCGCCCTGCAGGCGACGAACGTGCCGACGGCCGTCGCCGAGACCAACTACGCCCTGCGTGACAACGCCCGCGGCAAGGCGCGCCCGGTCGACAACACGATGCTGGTGCTGGAGAGCGCGCGCAGCGCCGCCGACTGCTCGGCCCCGAACAAGGCCACCGGAACCACCACGCTCACCCGGCTCTGGGTGCGCGGCGAAGACGACACGCTCAAGCAGGTCACGATGCCCGCGGGCGCGGCCTCGCTGAGCGTGAAGAACCTGCGCATGGGCGCCCCCAGGGTCATCGACGGGGCCGACCCGGCCAAGTCGCTCTCGGATGTCGTGGTGTCCCGCGTGTCCTCGTTCGACCAGCTGATCAAGCAGGACGGCTGGCGCAACGGCGACGTCACGGCTCAGGCCGGCTGGCGCGTCGACGTGACCACCCACGTGCGCGACGAGGCGAACGAGGTGCTGCCCGACGTGAGCACCACGCTCGTGCTCGGCGGCGTGAGCTGCTCGATCCCGAAGAACTTCGTGGCCGTGTCCGGTGGCAGCGGCAACGGCAACGGCGCGACCGCGACGCAGCCGCCGGTGCCCACCGAGGTCCCGGCCGGTTACCTCGGCACGACCGCGGCCGCCCCGTCGAGCGACTACCGGCTGCCGTTGGGCCTCGGCCTGCTGGTCGCCGGCCTGGTGTTCGGCGGGCTCGCGATCGGGCTGGGCCGCCGACGCACGGCGCGCTCGCGCGGCGAGTAGGTCCCCGTGCTGCGCACCGCGCTGGCCGTCGTGTCGGCGGTGGTCGCCGTGCTCGCGTTGGCCGCGGGCGTGGTCGTGCTGACCTGGGGCCCCGCGCCCGTGCCCGCCGCCGCGGCGGAACCCCCACCCGGCTCGCTGCCGGGTGAAGACGGCGCGCCCGCCGAGTTGCCCGCGGACGGCGCCGCTGTCGGCGTGCAACGGCCCGGCAGCGTCCGGCTGCCCGACGGGTCGGAAGCCCGGCTCGTGCGCACCGAGGTGACGCGCGACGGGATCCTGCCGATCCCGCGCGGCCTCGGCGACGCCGCGTGGTGGGGCGCGCGCCTCGGCGCGAAGCAGGGTGCGGCCGTGCTGTCCGGTCACGTGAACTGGGCCGGCACGAAGGGACCGTTCGACGACCTGTGGCGCGTGCGCACGGGCGACAACGTGAGCATCGTCGACTCCTCGGGCGGGCGGTGGCTCTACCGCGTGACCGGCGCGGCGACCGTGCGCAAGGAGCAGCTCCCGGAGCAGGCGCCGCAGTGGTTCGCGCAGACCGGGCCGCATCGGCTGGTGCTCGTGACGTGCGGCGGCGACTACGTCGGCGGCACCGAGGGCTACGACGAGAACCGCATCGTCACGGCGAATCTGGTCTCGCGTCCGGACTGAGCCCGATCGGGTGCAACCCCGGCCGCGTCCCGCGGCATGTCTTCCTGCGCACGACACACCGGAGCAGGGAGCACGATGCAAGGGACACAGGAACGGCCCGCGAGGACCAAGTGGGTTCTGGCCGCCGTCGGGGCCGTGGTGGTGGCGCTCGTCGCCGCCCTCCTGATTTTCACACGAAACGATGAACCCGGTCTCGCCAGTGGCGCGGCCTCGGTACCGGTACCGGCGGCGGTAGCCGGTGCTCCGCAGCAGTCGGCGCAGAAGCAGGCCGACCCGGGGCAGACGCCCGGCACTGTGCTGCTGCCCGGTGGGGGAACGGCAAAGCTCGTGCAGGAACCGGTGGGTGACGACGGCGCGCTGGTGATCCCGCAGAGCCTCGCCGAGGCCGCGTGGTGGGGCTCGGGCTTGGGCGCCGACCAGGGCGTCACGCTCTTCTCCGGCCACGTGAACTGGAAGGGCCGCACCGGGCCGTTCGACCAGCTGTGGCAGGTGAAGCAGGGCCAGACCGTGACGGTCACCGACACTTCGGGCGGCAAGTGGAACTACCGCGTCGACGAGGTCCGCACGATCCACAAGTCGGGGCTCGCCGCGGAGTCCGCGAAGCTGTTTTCCCCGGACGGGGCGCACAAATTGGTGCTCGTCACGTGCGGTGGCGACTACGTCGGTGGCACCGAGGGCTACGACGACAACCGGGTCGTCACGGCGTCGCTGACGGGCCGGCCCTGAGCCCTGCTCACCTCGCCGGAAGCGCCGCGGGGGCGGCCGGATACGCTGAACCTCCTAGTCCAACCGTCCCCGCATGCGTCCGGAGCGTGGAGTGCCCGCCAACACCATCGAAACCGTCGTCAGTCTGTGCAAGCGCCGTGGCTTCGTCTTCCCGTCGGGAGAGATCTACGGCGGCACCAAGTCGGCGTGGGACTACGGGCCTCTCGGCGTGGAGCTGAAGGACAACATCAAGCGCCAGTGGTGGAAGACCATGGTGCAGGGCCGCGAAGACGTGGTTGGTCTCGACTCGTCCGTGATCCTGCCGCGCCAGGTCTGGGTCGCCTCGGGCCACGTGAACGTTTTCACCGACCCGCTGATCGAGTGCCTCCACTGCCACAAGCGCTTCCGCGCCGACCAGCTCGCCGAGGACTACGAAGGCCGCACCGGCAAGGCGACGTCGGAGGACGACCTGTCCGACGTGCCGTGTCCCAACTGCGGCACGCGCGGCAAGTACACCGCGCCGCGCGACTTCAACATGATGCTCAAGACCTACCTCGGCCCGGTCGAGTCCGAAGAAGGCCTGCACTACCTCCGCCCGGAGACCGCGCAGGGCATCTTCGTGAACTTCCTCAACGTGCAGACGGCTTCGCGCAAGAAGCCGCCGTTCGGCATCGGCCAGGTCGGCAAGTCCTTCCGCAACGAGATCACGCCGGGCAACTTCATCTTCCGCACGCGCGAGTTCGAACAGATGGAGATGGAGTTCTTCGTCGAGCCGGGCGAGGACGAGCGCTGGCACCAGTACTGGATCGACGAGCGCACCAAGTGGTACACGGACCTCGGCATCAAGCCGGAGAACCTGCGCCACTTCGAGCACCCCAAGGAAAAGCTCTCGCACTACGCGAAGCGCACCGTGGACATCGAGTACCGGTTCGACTTCAACGCGGGCCAGGAGTGGGGCGAGCTCGAGGGCATCGCCAACCGCACCGACTTCGACCTCACCACGCACTCGAACCACTCGGGCGTGGACCTGTCGTTCTTCGACCAGGCCTCCGGCCAGCGCTACCGCCCGTTCGTGATCGAGCCGGCGGCCGGTGTCGGCCGCTCGATGATGGCGTTCCTCGTGGACTCCTACGACGAGGAAGAGGTGCCCAACGCCAAGGGCGGCACCGACAAGCGCACCGTGCTGCACCTCGACCCGCGGCTCGCGCCGTTCAAGGCCGCGGTGCTGCCGCTCTCGCGCAACGCCGACCTCTCGCCCAAGGCGCGCGACCTCGCCGCGACCCTGCGCAAGCACTGGAACGTCGACTTCGACGACGCGCAGGCCATCGGCCGCCGCTACCGCCGCCAGGACGAGATCGGCACCCCGTACTGCGTCACCGTGGACTTCGACTCGCTCGAGGACCAGGCCGTCACGGTCCGCGAACGCGACAGCATGACCCAGGAACGCATCGCGATCGACAAGGTCGTGGATTACCTGGCGCCTCGGTTGCTTGGCTGCTGAGGTTTTCGCACCGCGGCCCTTCCCCGGTTTTCGGGGGAGGGCCGCGGTGCGTTGCGGCCGACCACTGGCACCTGACCCCTGTCACGCTCACGACGTGACGCTCGGCCTGACGCCCGAAGACTCCGGCGTCAGACTTCCCGCCATGGCACGGTTTCAGGCAGCTTTCCGGTGCGCACGAATTCCTGGACGGCTGTGACCACCTGGGCGATGGGCAGCCCTGTCCCGACGGAGAAGTCGGCGTCGCCGGGCGCGGCAGGCGAGGCCGGGTCGCCGTCGGTGACGACGAATGTCGCGTCATCGGCGTATTGCAGGTAACCCCAGCCGTCGCGGATGGCGACGTCCAGCACGACGTCGTCGGTTTGGATCGACCCGCTGTCGGCCCACGGTTGCGCCAGCAGCTCGGTCAGTCGTGCCACGTCGGCGTCATTGTTGAGCGGGAGCCGTTGGCCGCCCGGTACGCCGTCGCGGAGGGTCGGGACGCTCGTGTGAAGGGTCATCGCTGCTGCTCCTCAACGCCAAGCCGTTGCGCCGTCGCGCGGCCAGGTCGTCGACGAAGGGCACGGAGGGGAGCCTACGGGCGGTTGGAAGTTGTAGGCGCTTCGTCAGAATCGACGGAGCCCCCCCTGACACCTGTCACGGTCACGACGTGACGCTCGGCCTGCGGACCGACGCCGAAACCCCGGCAGTCTTCACCGCATGGAAACCACACAGGCCACGCGCGGGGCGCGGGACGTCGCGGCGGGGGCCGCCGTCCGGTTGAGCGGGTTGAGGAAGCACTACGGCGAGGTGCGGGCCGTTGACAGGGTCGAGCTGACGATCGCGCCGGGCGAGGTGGTGGCGCTGCTCGGGCCCAACGGGGCCGGCAAGTCCACCACCGTCGACATGATCCTGGGGCTCAGCAAGCCCGACGCGGGCGAGGTCACGGTGTTCGGCAAGACGCCGGGCGACGCGGTGCGCGCCGGGATGATCGGGGCGATGCTGCAGGGCGGGGCGCTGCTGGAGGATCTGACCGTGCTCGAGACCGTGCGCATGGTCGCGAAGCTGCACCGCACGCCGATGCCGCTCGACCAAGCGCTGCAGCGCGCCGGTATCGAGGACATCGCCGATCGGCGGGCCAACAAGCTCTCCGGCGGGCAGAAGCAGCGCGTGCGCTTCGCCGTCGCGCTGGTTTCGGACCCCGACCTGCTCGTGCTCGACGAGCCGACGGCCGCCATGGACGTGGGCACGCGGCGCGAGTTCTGGAAGTCCATGTACTCCTTCACCGACAGCGGCCGCACGGTCCTGTTCGCGACGCACTACCTGGAAGAGGCCGAGGAGTTCGCCGACCGCGTGGTGCTCATGCGGGCCGGGCGCGTGGTCGCCGACGGGTCCGTCGCGCAGGTGCGGGCGCTCGCCGGCGGACGCACGATCCGGGCCGTGCTGCCCGGCGCCGGCGAGGAGACCGAGCGGCTCGTGGCGACGCTGCCCGCGGTGACCGACTTCGAGCTGCGCGGCGAGCGCGTCGCGATCTCCAGCAGCGAGTCGGACGCCACGCTGCGCGCGCTGATGGCCGCCGTGCCGGCCGTGCACGACATCGAGATCGGCGCCGTCGGCCTCGAAGGCGCGTTCCTTTCCCTGACCTCCGAAGAAAACACCGAACCGGGAGCAGCCCGATGAACCCGTCCTACCTCGCCGTCGAGATCCGGCGGCTGTTCCGCTCCATGCGGTTCCTCATCTTCGTCGTCGCCTTCCCCGTGGTGATGTTCCTGTTGCAGGCCAACGTCTTCACGAAGGCGACCGACCCGGACCACGCCGCGGTGGTGGCCGTGGTGATGGTCAACATGATGGCGTTCGGCCTCTTCGCCGCGGCGACCACCAACGGCACGCGCCTGGCCCTCGAACGCGCCAGTGGCTGGCAGCGGCAGCTGCGGCTGACCCCGCTGTCGGGTACGTCCTACCTCGGCGGCAAGGCCGTGGCGGGCATGCTCGTGGGCCTGCCCGCGCTGCTGCTGGTGCCGCTCGTGGCGATCTTCGTCGAGGGCGTGCACCTCGACGGGGCCGGCTGGCTGCGCGTGATCATGGGCCTGTGGCTCGGCACCATCCCGCTCGTGCTGCTCGGCCTGCTGATCGGCCAGATCGCGACGCCGGAGTCGATGCAGCCGATCTCCATGATCGTGATGCTCGGCATGGGCTTCCTCGGCGGCCTGTGGATCCCGCTGGAAGGCATGCCGGCGTGGATGCAGGACGTGTCGCAGCTATTGCCCACCTACTGGCTGATCGGGCTGGTGCGCCCGGCCGTGACGAACGAGCTGCTCGTGAGCTTCCCGACCGCGCTCGCGGTGCTGGCGGGCTGGGCCGTGGTCCTCGGAGCGCTCGTGATCAGGCGATACCGTAAGGACAGCGCCCGGGTCTGACCGGGACAGGAGGGAACGAACAGTGGAGCCGACGAAGGACGAGGCCTCGTCGATCGCCGTCACGAGGTTCCGGTTCGCGTTGAACGACCGGGCCTCGTGGTGGGACGACCCGATGATCGGGCACCGGGGCGGGCCCAACAAGATCGGCTGGCCGATCTTCGCGGTGCTGTTCCTGCTGCCGTTCCTGATCCCGGCCACGCACGGGCTGGTCGAGAACTCCGACCCGATGTGGGCGCGGGTGCTGATGGGCGTGCTCATCTTCGGCTACAGCGCGTGTTACGTCGTCTTCCCGGTCGTGTTCGGCAAGGAGCGGCGGGTGAAGCTCACGTTCGGCGCGGTGATGCTCGCGCTGGGCCTGCTCTCCACGCTGCTCACCGACGCTAGCCCGTACATCCTGCTCTACGCCACCGCCACGCTCGCCTTCCTCTTCCCGGCCGGCTGGGCGGCGATCCTCGACACGCTGGCGCTGGGTGCCGTGGCGCTCGTGCTGGTGGCCGACGGCAGGCTCGACCAGAGCGGCGGCGACCTGATCTCCGTCGCCTCGATCACGCTGGCGATGTTCTTCATGGCCAACCTGATCCGCGCCATCCGCCGGCTGGAGCTGGCCAACCAGGAGATCGCCACGCTCGCCGTGGCCAACGAACGCCAGCGCGTGGCCCGCGACCTGCATGACCTGCTGGGCCACAGCCTCACCACGATCACCGTGAAGGCCGGCCTGGCGCGGCGCGTGCTGGAGAGCTCCGGCGACGTCGGACGCGCGGTGGAGGAGATCCGCGAGGTCGAGGGCCTCACTCGCAGCGCGCTGTCGGACGTGCGGCTGACCGTTTCCGACTACCGCGAGGTGTCGCTGGCCGCGGAGCTGGCGGGGGCGCGCGCGGCGCTGCGGGCCGCGGAGATCGAGGCGGACCTGCCCTACGCCGTGGACAACGTGCTGCCGCGGCTGCAGAGCACCTTCGGATACGTGCTGCGCGAAGGGATCACCAACGTGCTGCGCCACTCCGGGGCCGGACGCGTGCGCGTGCGGCTGGGCCGGGACTGGCTGGAGATCGACGACGACGGCACCGGTGCCGAGGCCGCGCCCGGCAACGGGCTGCGCGGGCTCACCGAACGCGTCGGCGGCGTCGGGGGGACGCTGCACAGCGGGCCGCGGTCCGGGGGAGGATGGGCGGTCCGGGCGGAGGTTCCGGAACCGGAGCCGCCGGCCGTGCAGGCCGTGCGCGCCGAACCGGCGGGAGGACTTGCGTGATCCGCGTTCTGCTGGCCGACGACCAGGCGATGGTGCGAGGAGCCCTGGCCACCGTGCTCGGGCTGGAGGCCGACATCGAGGTCGTGGCGCAGGTCGGGTCGGGGGACGAGGTGCTGGCCGCGGCGAAGGAATCCGCGCCCGACGTCGCGCTGCTCGACGTGCAGATGCCCGGCAAGGACGGCCTCGCCGCGGCCGCCGAGCTGCACACCGCGCTGCCCTCGTGCCGCGTGATCATCTGCACGACCTTCGGCCGGCCCGGGTACCTGGCGCGCGCGATGGCCGCGGGCGCCGCGGGGTTCGTGGTGAAGGACGCGCCGCCGGAGCAGCTCGTGGAGGCCGTCCGGTGCGTCCACAGTGGACTGCGCGTGGTGGATCCCGCGCTGGCGGCCGAATCGCTGGCGACCGGGGCGAGCCCGCTCACCGCGCGGGAGCGCGACGTGCTCTCGACCGCGCGCGACGGCAGCACTGTCGCGGACATCGCGAAGGCGCTGTTCCTCTCGGAAGGCACTGTGCGCAACCACCTTTCGGCCGCGATCGGCAAAACGGGCGCCCGCACGCGCGCCGAGGCCGTGCGGCTGGCGGAGGAACGCGGCTGGCTCTGACGCCCGGGGTGCCTGCGCCGGAATCGCGTGCGGCTCTGAAAAGATGGCGGGCATGAGAACACCACCCACGCCTGTGAGCTGGCTGCGCCGCATCGCGTTCGGCGCGGTGCTCGTGGTGCTCGCCGTCGTCGGCGGCACGGCGTTTCGCGTGTGGCAGGTCGCGCGCGAGAACGACCGCACGCAGGCCGACGTGATCGTGGTGCTGGGGGCCGCGCAGTACAACGGCAAGCCGTCGGACATCTTCACCGCGCGGCTGGAAAAGGCGCGCCAGCTCTACGACGCGGGCGTCGCGAAGACCGTGGTGACCGCCGGGGGCAAGAAGGCGGCCGACAACTTCACCGAGGCCGCGGCCGGCGCGCGGTGGCTGAACCAGCACGGCGTGCCCGCGTCGGCGACGCTGGCCGTCGGCGAGGGCAGCGACACGCTGCGGAGCCTGCGGGCCGTGGCCGACCAGGTGCAGGCGCGCGGCTGGCACACGGCGGTGCTCGTGAGCGACCCGTGGCACTCCTACCGCGCGCGGACGATGGCGTCGGACCTCGGTCTCGACGCGTGGACCGCGCCGACGCACAGCGGCCCGATCGTGCAGGAGCGCGTGACGCAGGTCCGCTACATCTTCCGCGAGACGGGCGCGCTGCTGTTCTACGAGCTCACGAAATCGCCGGCCGACGAGCTGTTCGACACCTTCATGGGCTGAACTTCCCCGGGGAATTTGTCGGTGGCCGCGCTTAAGCTGACCGGGTGAGCGACGGGTACTCCGAGTACGACCGCGCCCGGGTGCTGGCCGAGGCACCCAAGGGCGCGGCGCTGGCCGGCGCGCGGCCCGACGGGCGCAGCGACTTCGCGCGCGACCGCGCCCGGGTGCTGCATTCGGCCGCGCTGCGCCGGCTGGCGGGCAAGACGCAGGTGGTCGGCCCCGGCGAAGGGGCCGAAGTCAACGGGGCGCCGCGCACGCGGCTCACGCATTCGCTGGAGGTCGCGCAGATCGGGCGCGGCATCGCCGAGGAGCTGGGCGCCGACCCGGACCTCGTCGACACGGCCGGGCTCGCGCACGACATCGGGCACCCGCCGTTCGGGCACAACGGTGAGCAGGCGCTCGACGACGTCGCCCAGGCGTGCGGCGGGTTCGAGGGCAACGCGCAGACGTTGCGCATCCTCACGCGCCTGGAGCCGAAGTCCCTCGACGACGCCGGCGCGGCGGCGGGCCTCAACCTCACGCGCGCCTGCCTCGACGCGACCACCAAGTACCCCTGGCGGCGCCGGCCGGGGCAGCAGAAGTACGGCGTGTATGCCGACGACGTGCCCGTGTTCGAGTGGGTGCGCTCCCGGGCGCCGGGCGAGCGGCGGTGCCTCGAGGCCCAGATCATGGACTGGTCCGACGACGTGGCCTACTCCGTCCACGACGTCGAGGACGGCGTGCTGGCCGGGCGCATCTCGCTGAGCGTGCTGGCGGATCCGGACGAACGCGCGGCCGTCGCGGAGGCCGCGGCGCGGCACTTCTCCACGCTGTCGGCGTCCACTTTGGAGGGCGCGGCCAAGGAACTGCTCGACCTGCCCGTCGTGGCCGCCCTCGTCCGCACCGCCCCGGACGGTTCGCTGCGCGCGCAGGTGGCGCTGAAGCAGCTGACGAGCGAGCTAGTGGGCCGCTTCGCCTCCGCCGCGGTCACCGGCACCCGCAGCGTCTACGGCGAAGGCCCCCTGCTGCGCTACGGCGCCCGCCTCACCGTCCCGGACCAGGTCGCGGCGGAGGTCGCGCTGCTCAAGGCCCTGGCCCTGCGCTACGTCATGAGCGACCGGCGCCGCCTCGCCATGCAGGACGGCCAGCGCGAGCTGATCGCGCAGCTGGTCGCCGCACTGCTGCGCCGCGCACCGGAGTCCCTGGACCCGCTCTTCGTGCCCCCGTGGCACGCGGCCGCCGACGACGCCGCGCGCCTGCGGGTGGTCGTCGACCAGGTTGCCTCGCTCACCGACGCGCAAGCCCACGAATGGCACCGCTGGCACGTGGGCCGGCACGTCTGACCTGCCGCTGTCTTGCTGCTTGGCGGGCGCAACGGGATGGTGACGGCTGACCGGCCACGCAGCGAACCGGCGCGCGAGCCTTGGCTTGGCTCACGGTCCGATCGCCGGCTCCCCTGCACGAGGCGCGGGCGGTGCATCGGCATGCCCGAAAGCGGCGTAGCCCGGCGCCCCTCGCCATTCCTCGGTTGCCGTGATCCCGGCGCGCCGGGATCACGCCGCGGAGCTGCTCGTGGGTACCGGTGACCTCGGGCTTGGACCAGAGCCGTCGAGCGGCCAGGAGACTGCAGCTTCGGCGAACGGGCGGCGAAGGTGTCGCCCAGGCTTCGGCTGATCGGTTCCGTGCCGCCGGAACCACCCGGTCGGGTACGGTCGCCGCATGGCCGTGGACAGCCACTTGGACTTCACGCTCGCCCTGGGACGCACCGCCGCGGTGGGTGGGGGCGACGCGTGTTTTTCGCCGTACTCAGCGGCCAGCGCGCTGGGCCTGGCGGCCCGGGCGGCGCGCGGGCGGACCGCCGAGGAGCTGCGCAAGCTCCTGGCCACCAGCGACGCCGACCTGGACGCGCACGCCACGGCGCTGCGCGACGCCGCGACGCTCGGCGACGAAGCCCAGCTGGCCGTGGCCAACACGCTGTGGGCGTCCGACGCCATCACCGTCGAGAGCGCCTTCCTCGACCAGCTCGTCACCTGGCCCGGCGGCAAAGCCGAGACCGCGCCCTTCACCACCGACCCCGAAGCCGCGCGCGGGCTGATCAATACCGACGTGGACCGGATCACCCACGGCCTGATCCCGGAGCTGCTGCCCTCGGGCACGATCAGCGCCGACACCCGCGCCAGCCTTGTCAACGCGCTCTACCTCAAGACCGCCTGGCGCCACCCGTTCCCCGACGGCGCCACGGCCCGCGCCGATTTCCACAGCCCCGGGGCCACCCGCCGGGTACCGACCATGCACCTCGAAGAGACCGTCGGCTACCACCACGCCGACGGCTGGCAGGTCGTGAGCCTGCCCGCGCAAGGCGGCGTCGAAGCCGTGGTCCTGCTCCCGGATGGCGACCTCGCACCCGCCGAAGCCGCGCTCGACACGCGGAACCTCAAGAAGCTCCTCGACGGCCCGAAGCGCCGCAAGGTGCGCCTCTCGCTGCCCAAGATCAAGCTCGACGTCCGCACCGACCTCGACGGCGCCCTCCGCGCGCTGGGCGTGCGCGAGGTGTTCACCACCGACGCCGATCTCACCGGGCTCACCGCCGCGCGCCCGCTGTGGGTCGACAGCGTGGTGCACCAGGCCGTGCTGCGACTCGACGAGCAGGGCCTCGAAGGCGCGGCCGCCACGGCGATCCAGATGCGCACGTTGTCCCTGTCCACGGCCGAGCCGCTCGAAGTCGCGGTGGACCGGCCGTTCCTCCTGCTCGTCCGGCACGCCGGCACCGGCGCGGTGTACTTCTTCGCGCGGGTGGTGCGCCCGTAGTGAGTCTTTTCCAACCGGAAGCGAGGACCGAGCTGATCCCCGCCGTTCCCGGGCCGTCCGCGCCCGCCGTCACGCCGAAGCTGCGCCCGTCGTGGGCTGACGCCGGCATCGTGGCGGCCTTTGTCGCGTTCGCCTTCATCCTGTACGGCGGGCTCTGGGGCGACCTCGGCACGGGCTACCTGTGGAACAGCGCGTCGGACCAGAACCTCTGGGAGTGGTTCTTCGACGTCACCGCGAAATCCGTGCTGCACCTGCAGAATCCGCTCAGCTCGGACCTGCAGAACTGGCCGCTCGGCGTGAACATGATGGCCAACACGGCCATGCTCGGCGTCGGGATACCGCTCACGCCGATCACGCTCGCCTTCGGCCCCACGGTCACGTGGGCCATCGCGCTCACCGGCAGCCTCGCCGGCACCGCGGCTGCTTGGTACTGGGTGTTCTCGCGCCACCTCGTGCGCCACCGCGCGGCGGCGGCGATCGGCGGCGCGGTGGCCGGGTTCGCGCCGTCGATGATCTCGCACGGCAACGCGCACCCGAACTTCGTCGCGTGGTTCGTGCTGCCGTTCCTGGCGCTCAAGGTGATCCACCTGGCGCAGGGCCGCAAGCTCGTGCGCAACGGGATCTGGCTCGGCGTGCTCACCGCGTACCAGATCTTCCTCGGCGAAGAGCCGCTGCTGATCTTCGCGCTGGGCTTCGTGATCTTCGCCGTCGCGTACCTCGCGTCGCGCCCGCGGGAGATCAAGGCGATGGTGCGGCCGCTGCTGCTCGGCGGCGGGCTGGCCGTGGTGATCACCGGCGTGCTGGTGGCTTTCCCGCTGTGGTGGCAGTTCTTCGGCCCGCAGAGCTACTCCGGCCTGGAGCACGGCCCGGTCGGCAACGACCTCGCCGCGTTCACGCGGTTCGCCACGCAGTCGATCGCCGGCCAGCCCGACGCCGCGGCCGACGTGTCGATCAACCGCACCGAGGAGAACGCGTTCTTCGGCTGGCCGCTCATCGTGCTCATGGCCGTGGTCACGATCTGGCTGTGGCGCGAGGCCGTCGCGCGCTCGCTCGCGATCGCGATGTTCCTCATGGCCTGGCTGTCGATGGGCGTCGAGCTCATGGCGGTGCACGTGGACACCGGCGTGGCCGGGCCGTGGAAGCTGCTGGCCGACCTGCCGCTGTTCGAGTCGCTGCTGGAGTCGCGCCTGGCGATGGCGTGCGTGCCCGCGATCGGTGCGCTGCTGGCGATCGCCACCGAGCGCGTGTTCGCGACGGCCGAGACCCTGCCGGACCCGGAAGAGGGCAAGCACCGGCTGCCCCTGCGCCTGCTCTGGGTGGGCGCGGTGATCGCAGTGCTCCTCCCGATCGCGCCGACGCAGCTGCTGGTCAAGGACCGCCCGCCCACGCCGGCCTTCTTCGCCGACGGCACCTGGCGCACCTACGTCGCCCCTGGCGGCACCGTGGTGCCCGTCCCGCTGCCCGGCTCGGGCGAGTCGGAGCCGCTGCACTGGCAGATGGACGCCGGCCTGGGCTACGCGATGCCCGAGGGCTACTTCGTCGGCCCGAGCGGCCCCGACGACAAACGCGGCCGCTACGGCTCCTACCAGGTCCCCACGTCCACCCTCCTCGACCGCGTCCGCGACTCCGGCGAGGTCCAGCCCGTCACCGACGCCGACCGCGACCAGACGATCAAGGACCTGCGCTACTGGAACGCCAGCGTGCTCGTCCTCATCCCGCGCGAGCACGCCGACGCCTACCGCGCCACCGTCGAGCTGCTGCTGCGCAAACCCGCGCAGTTCGTCGACGGGGTGTGGATCTGGGACGTGCGGGCGGTCACGGCCCGCCGCTAGCCGATGGCCCAGTACCCGTGCCCGTGCTGTGGGCACCTGGTGTTCGAGGAACCGCCGGGCTCTCATGCGATCTGCGCCGTGTGTTTCTGGGAAGACGACGCGATCCAGCTGCGGTGGCCCGACTGGCGTGGCGGTGCGAACCGCTCTTCCCTGATCGAGGCCCAGCGGGTGTACGCCGAGCTCGGGGCGATGGAGCCTGGCTTCACCGGCCGCGTACGCCCGGCCACTGCGTCCGAACCGATCGACCGAGGCTGGCGCCAGGTTGATCCCGCCGTCGACGACTTCGAGCCTCGGGATGTCAGCGACGAGCCGTGGCCGGCCGACGGAACCTCGCTCTACTGGTGGCGGCCGGACTACTGGCGTCGACGCTGACGGCCGCTGTCACATCCGCGCGGCCCGTCTCGTTCCTCCGTCAGCACCGACGAAGAGGAGACGACCATGCCCCGCATCCCGGCGAAGCGCACCACCGAGGCCGGCCCGCTGCTGAAGCTGATCTACCGGTTCGCCGGGAAGCGCTTCGGCGCCGTGCCCGAGCCGATGGCCGTGGTGGCCCACAACCCCGGGCTGCTGCGCGCGACCGTGGTCCACGAGCTGATGGCCGAGAAGGCGTCGAAGCGGCTGCCCGCCAACGTGCGCGAGCTGGCGGTGTACCGCGTCGCCACGCGGATCGGGTGCTCGTGGTGCGTGGACTTCGGCACGATGCTACAGCGCCACGAAGGCCTCGACATCGAGCGGCTGCGCCACATCGACGACTACGCGACCTCACCCGCGTTCTCCCGCACCGAGCGGCTGGCCGTGGCCTACGCCGACGCCATGTCGGGGGCGCAGGTGAGCGTGACCGACGAGCAGGTGGCCGAGCTCGAAGCCGAGTTCGGCCGCGCCGGCGTGCTGGAGCTGACCTACCAGATCGCGCTCGAGAACTCCCGCGCGCGCATGAACAGCGCGCTCGGCATCGTCGACCAGGGCTTCACCTCGGGCGACGCGTGCCGGGTGCCGATGCCGTGACCGCCAGGTGTCCCGGCCCGGCAATTCGAGTGCCCGCTCCGGCCTGAAGGTGTTTCATCACCACCGTGGCCGTCGAACTGAGCACACCGGACGCCGGCCGGCTCGGCGACGTCGTCCGCGCCCTTCGCGCCTGGCAGCGCGACACCGCGCCGATCCAGCTGCACCCGGGCGACCTGGGCTGGCACTGGCAGTTCGGCGCGGACGCGATGGCGGCGGCGGTGCGGACCTGGAGCCGGGACGGACAGCTGCTGGCCATCGGGTTCCTGGACGGTCCCGACGTGGTTCGGATGACTGTCTCGCCCCGGCCTGGCGCGAGGAGGAGCTGGCTCACCAGGTCGTCGCGGACGTGTCCGAACCACGACGTGGCGTCCTGCCGGCGGGAAAGGCCTCCGTCGAGGCACCGGACGGCACCCGGGTGCAGGAGCTGTTGTCCGAGGTCGGCTGGAGCGCCGGCGAGCCGTGGACGCCGCTGCGCCGCGACCTCACTGCGCCGGTGGACCAATCGGGTCTGCGGGTCGAGGTCGTCGGGCTCGGGCAGGAGTCCGAGTTCACCGCCGTCCACCGGTCGGCGTGGGGCCGCCCGCGGTTCACCGACGAGCTGTGGCGCGCGATGACGGCCGGGCTGCCGTACACCGACGCACGATGTCTGCTCGCCCGCGACGGCCAAGGGGTTCCGGTGGCGGGGGTGACGATCTGGTCGGCCGGTCCGGGGAAGCCGGGGTTGCTCGAACCGATGGGCGTCCACGCCGACCATCGCGGGCGCGGCTACGGCCGGATGATCTGCGTCGCCGCGGCGGCCGAGCTCAATAAGCTGGGTTCGTCGAGCGCGCTGGTCTGCACCCCGAGCTCCCGTGCCGCCGCCGTCGCCACCTATGAGTCGGCCGGTTTCCGGCGCCTTCCCGAGCGGCTGGACCGAACGCGAGGCGCCTGAAGCCCGATGACGCTCAGTCGCTCGAGTTCGCCGACCCGGGACGCGTGATGTGCGTGAGCTTGTCGGGGTTCACGATGTCGTAGATGGCCACGATGCGGCCGTCGCGCAGGCTCATGGACTGCACGTGCTCGTCGACGGAGAGGAACCCGTCGTGCCCGGGCATCGGCGGGAGCCAGAGGCCGAGGTCGCCGTTGACGAGGATCGGGGCGCCGCGGCTGATCACGCCGGGCTCGTACTTCTGGATCAGGCCCAGGAAGAAGCGCGACAGCTTGTCGGCGCCCACCATGATCTGGCGTGTGGTGCGGCCCTTGCCGTCGGAGTCGCCGATGAGCACGACGTCCGGGTGCAGCACCTCCGCCATCGCCCGGATGTCGCCGGCCAGCAGTGCGGTCACGAACTTCTCCAGCACCTGCTGCTGCTCCGTGAGCTCGGCGCGCGGCGGCGGGTCGGCGCTCTCGAGCGCGCGCCGGGCCCGGGAGCCGTGCTGGCGGGCGGCGTCGGGGGAGCAGCCGAGGATCCCGGCGATCTCCGCGAACGGCACGGAGAACGCGTCGTGCAGCACGAACGCCACGCGCTGCTCGGGCGTGAGCTTGTCGAGCACCACGAGCGCGGCCATGCGGATGCCGTCGTCGCGCACGGCTGCGTCGAGCGGATCCTCGCTCACCGGCGCGCCGAACGGCGTCACGATCGGCTCGGGCAGCCACTGGCCCACGTACTGCTCGCGCCGCGCGGGCGCCGAGCGCAGCCGGTCGAGGCAGATGCGGCCGACGACGGTGGTCAGCCAGGCCCGCAGGTCGCGGATGCCGGCGCGCCCGGCGTCGTCGAGCGCGGCCAGGCGCAGCCACGCTTCCTGCACGGCGTCTTCCGCGTCCGAGCGGGTGCTCGTGAGCCGGTAGGCCACCCCGATCAGGTGGCCGCGGTGGGCGGCGAACTCCGCAGCGAGGTCGTCGAGTGCCGTCGGTGTGCGCATGAGGCCGAGTGTGCCGCAAAGCCACCGGGGAGGGAGAACTATTGTGGATACCGTGGCAGGACGGATTCGGGAGAGCGACATCGCGGAGGTGCGTGAGCGCAACCGGATCGACGAGGTCGTCGGGGAGTACGTCGCGCTTCGGCGCGCCGGGGGCGGCAGCCTGAAGGGGCTGTGCCCGTTCCACAACGAGAAGACCCCGTCGTTCAACGTGCGCCCCACTCACGGCACGTTCCACTGCTTCGGCTGTGGCGAGGGTGGCGACGTCATCAAGTTCATCCAGAAGATCGACCTCGTCTCGTTCGTCGAGGCGGTCGAGCGGCTGGCGGACCGCGTCGGCATCCGGCTGAACTACGAGGGTGGCGGCGGGAGCGTGCAGCGCGACCGCGGCACGCGTTCGCGGCTCATCGAGGCGCACCGCGCGGCGAGCGAGTTCTACATCGAGCAGCTGGTGACCGATGAGGCCCGCGCCGCACGCGACTTCCTCTCCGAGCGCGGGTTCGACGCCGCCGCGGCCAAGCAGTTCGGCTGCGGCTTCGCCCCGGGCGGCTGGGACAAGCTGACGAAGCACCTGCTCAACCGCGGGTTCGAGGTCAAGGAACTGCTCGCGGCGGGCCTGTCCAAGGAGGGCCAGCGTGGCCCGATGGACCGCTTCCACCGGCGGCTGGTGTGGCCGATCCGCGACGTCGGCAACGACGTGGTGGGCTTCGGCGCGCGGCGGCTGTTCGACGACGACCGCATCGAGGCGAAGTACCTCAACACCTCCGAGACGCAGATCTACAAGAAGTCGCAGGTCATGTTCGGCCTCGACCAGGCCAAACGCGAGATCGCGAAGCGCCACCAGGTGGTGGTGGTCGAGGGCTACACCGACGTGATGGCGATGCACGCGGCCGGGGTGCCGACGGCCGTCGCGTCGTCGGGCACCGCGTTCGGCGAGGACCACATGAAGGTGCTGCGCCGGCTGATGATGGACGACGACGCCTTCCGCGGCGAGATCGTCTTCACCTTCGACGGCGACGCGGCGGGCCAGAAGGCCGCGCTCAAGGCATTCGAGGGCGACCAGACCTTCGCCGGGCAGACCTACATCGCGGTGGCGCCCGACGGCATGGACCCGTGCGAGCTGCGCATCGCGAAGGGCGACGCGGCCGTGAAGGACCTCGTCGCGCGCCGGACGCCGCTGTTCGAGTTCGTGATCAAGAGCACGCTCAAGCAGTTCGACCTCGACTCGGTCGACGGCCAGGTCTCGGCGCTGCAGAAGACCGTGCCGATGGTCGCGGCCATCAAGGACCGCGCGAGCCGCGACGGCTACGCCTCCAAGCTCGCGTGGTGGGTCGGCTGGCAGGACGTGGCGCAGGTCGTGAACCGCGTGCGCGGCGCCGCCGGGACGGCGGCCAAGCGCGGCGGCCAGACGCCGCAGCTGCGTCAGCCCGCCTCCCGGCAGGCCGCCGCGCCGGAGCCGGCTCCGGAGAAGCAGGACCTGCCGCGGCCCGCCCCCGGCGACCCGCGGTTCATGGGCCAGCGCGAGGCGCTCAAGGCCGCACTTCAGCAGCCCGCGATCGCCGGGCCGGAGTACGACTCGCTGCCCGAAGAGGCGTTCACGCACCCCGTGTACGTGGCCGTGCACCTGGCGTTGCTGAAGGCCGGCGGCGCCGCGTCGGGGCTCACCGGCTCGGCTCTGCTCGACGCCGCGACGCAGCACTGTCCGGAAGGGACGGTGCGGCGCGTGCTGAGCGAGCTGGCCGTGGAACCGTTGCGCGCCTTGGGAGAAGTGGACTCGCGCTACATTTCCGGCGTGCTCGCGGGAGTGCAGGAGAGCCTCGTCGGCCGCCAGATCGGCGAGATCAAGTCGAAGCTGCAAAGGCTTTCGCCGGTCGAGGCGCCCGACGACTACCGCGCGCTGTTCGGCGACCTCGTGGCGCTGGAGCAGTACCGCAAGTCGCTGCGCGAGCAGGCCGCGTCCGGATGGGACTGACATGGGCTGGCTGAACCGTCTGATGGGCGGGGGACTCCCCGCGGACTACCCGGGCGAGCTCGCTGCGGGCGAGAACGTGATCGCGGTCGCGGGCGTCGAAGGCGGCGGCGAGCTCGTGGTGACCAGCCTGGGCCTGTGGATCCCCACCGAGGGCGCCCCCCGGCGCGTCTACTGGCACCTCGTGGCCAAGGCCGCGTGGGGCGAGGGCGTCTTCGAGCTCACGGAGTCCGAGGAGACCGGGGAGGCCGGCGCCGTGATGGTGGTCGTCGACCGCCCGCCCGTGCGGTTCCGGCTGCCGGCGCCGGGCAAGGTGCCGCCGCAGGTACGCCTGCGCGTCGACGGCTCAGTGCGCTCGCGCCACCGCCACGACTTCGGCACCGGCGGCGGCGCGTGGTTCGTGCAGCGCAAGGTCCCCGGCCGCGACGGCACGGTGCTCCAAGTGCGCCCCGACCCGGGCACCGACCCGGCGCTGGTGGAGGCGATCGCCGGGGAAGTCGCCGAGAAGCTGGCCAATCCGGGGGAGTAAGCAGTACGCTCGTACTCAGTACGGGCGTACGGTTTAGCTTTCGGGAGGTTCGCCATGTGGGATCCGGCCAAGTACCTCGACTACGCGGACCTTCGGGCCCGCCCCTTCTATGACCTGATCGGGCGAATCTCGTCCGACGCGCCCCGCCGCGTCGTCGACCTGGGCTGCGGCCCGGGCAACCTCACGCTCGACCTGGGCCGGCGCTGGCCCGGCGCCACGCTGGAGGCCCTGGACAGCTCGCCGGAGATGGTGGACGCCGCCCGCTCTCGCGGAGTGGACGCGCACGTCGCCGATGTGCGCGAGTGGGCGCCGCACCCGGACACCGACGTGGTGGTCTCCAACGCGGTGCTCCAGTGGGTGCCGGGCCACGACGACCTGCTGCGCCGCTGGGTCTCGCAGCTGCCCTCGGGTGCCGTGCTGGCCGTGCAGGTGCCGGGCAACTTCGGTGCCCCGTCGCACCGCATCACGCGCGAGCTGGCGGCCTCCCCGGCGTGGTCCTCGCGCCTGGCTTCCCTCGTTCTGCGGGAGAACGAGGCGGTGTCGTCGCCCCTGGAGTACGCCTCCCTGCTGGCCGACGCGGGCTGCCTCGTCGACGCCTGGGAGACCACGTACATGCAGCGCCTGGCCGGCGAGAACGCCGTGCTGGAGTGGATCACCGGCACCGCCCTGCGCCCCATCCGCGCCGCCCTCCCGGACGACGACTGGACGTCCTTCCGCGCCGAGCTGGCCCCGCTCCTCGACGAGGCCTACCCGCCCCGCGCGGACGGCACGACGTGGTTCGAGTTCCGTCGCATCTTCTTCGTCGCGCGGATCCTCTGACGTTTCCGGGCGCGCTCACGGACCCCCTTGGGCGGTACGCGTGCGGCTCAGCGCCCCCGGCCGAACTTCTCGCCGACCTTGGCGCGCGCCACTCCCGCGGCGCCCTGGACCATCGGGTGGTCGATCACCTTGCGGTAGGTGCGCACGATCTGCTCGTACCGTCCCCGGCCGGCCTTGGTCCCCAGCACGTATCCCAGACCCACGCCCAGCAGGAACTTCTTCATCAGCGGCCACGCCTCTCGTTCGTCGGACTCCCGACTCTCCATTGTCCAGCAATCCGGCGCCCCCTGGGCGTGATCCGCGAAGAGGGGCCCCCTGTTCGGGTGGCGCAGGCGGTGCGCTAAAGTTCTTTCCATCGCGCCGGACCTCCGGCGCACAACTGAATACGATCCCCTGTAGCTCAACTGGCAGAGCATTCGGCTGTTAACCGGAGGGTTCTTGGTTCGAGTCCAAGCGGGGGAGCATAGGCCCAGGTCACAGACCTGGGCCTCTTTACTTTTCTAGGGGTTCGCGGGCGTGCTGTCCAGGAACTGTCCAGGAATCCGCGCGTCATCAGCCGGTGGCCCTCGTGTCCAGCTCTTCCATCGCTTCCGCCGTTCGGGTGTTTCCCACGCGCTTCCGGCGGTAGTGCCGCTCGACCACCGCGGGGGTGTTTCCGAGCTGGTCGGCGATGTCCGTTGTGGGAAGGCCGGCCTCGTCCAGGATCGTCGCCACGGTCTTCCGGAACACGTGCGAGGTGACCCATCCGTAGCCGACTGCCGTGAACGCCTCCTGGATCCGGTTGACCATCGTCGACGGGTCGAGCCACTCGGCGCCGAACGCCGGGAACAGCGGACCCGCCCCGGCGGTCAGCTTCAGGCGGCGCCAGATGAACGCCGACCAGTCGGGCACTGTGAGCACCAGCTCGCCGTTGTTGCCCTTCCGGTACCGCATTCGCACGATGCCCTTGCCCGGTTCGCGCACGAGGTGCCACCGGATCGTGACTGTCTTGGCATCGGGGTCGATGTCCTCGCCTGTCAGTGCGAGCAGCTCGCCGAGCCGCACGCCGGTCGAGAGCATGGTCTGCACGAGCTCCGGTAGCTGGAACCAGATCCGCGCACGGGCGCCGAGCGACCGCCCCTTCCGGTCCACGCTGCGCTTCTTCGCGAACGCCGCCAGCTTCACCACCAGGTCGACGCGCTGCTCCGCCGTCAGGGCGACGATCTCCTTCTTTTCCGGACGGTGCAGCCGGCCGACGTTCTTGAACGGGTTCGAGGTCAACGCCCCGTACAAGATCCCAAATTCGCAGATCTTCGTTCCCACCGTGCGGAGACTCTTGGCCGCGTCGTAGCTGCGCTCGGTCAGGCACCGCTTCACCAATCGGTCGCATGCCCGCGGGTTCTGCTCGACCTCCCACGCCTGCAGGCTCCCGAGCGCTGGTTTGATCCAGTTCCGCACGTAGCCCTTCCACTGCCGGGGCGTGTCCGGCGATCGACCCGCGAGCCGATACTCCGTCTCCAGATCCGACATCCACTGATCGGCGAGGGTGCCGAAGCGGATTTCCCGGGTGATCTCGTCGCTCTTGATCTCCGTTGAGATGTCGGCGAACTTTGCCTTCAGGTTGTTCCGTGCGTTCGTGGCTGATGTGCCCATCGCGCGCACACGCTGAGACTCGCCGTTTGCCAGTCGGATCCGGCCAGAGGCCTCCACCCGCTTCGGCCCGACCTCCCGTGTGCTGATGGCGCCATACGTGCCGACCGGCGCCGGTCGTCTCGGCACGGTCAGCTCCGTTCGCCGCGGCGACGGAGGAAATCAGAAATCCGGACCGGCCCTGTGCACAGTGCGGAGTCCTCGTCCTTGCGTTGCTCGGGCGCGGTGAACCCGAACTCACGGAACATATCGTTGATCTCCTTGTGTTTCTTGTCGTCGACAACCCTGAGCACGGCGGCTGTGCATTCGTGGATCACAGTGCGTAGTTCTTTCGTCTGCTGGGCTGCACGCGCGTCGGCGGCGTCCTTGACCTCGCGAGTCGCCAGCGCAATCCCGGCTAGTACCCACAGGCCAAGCCCGGAGACGCGTGCGATCGCTTGGAAATCGCCCGGCAAGATCAAGAATCCCTTGTCCTCCAAGCGAACCGCGGCGTCCGCGATCACGACGGCGGAAGTGGCCGCAGCGAGGACTACGAACCAGAGGAAAAGTCTGGACATGGGGGGCGCTCCTGTCGTACGTCGTGCCAGATGTCGCATCCCCGGAGATACTTCTTACTCCGTTCCAACACGGAGAGTCGGAATTGCCGCCCAAATGGACTAGATGACTAGCTCGCGTGACGCGGAGAGTTATTGTGAGGATTTTTCGGAACTGAAGCGTCGGCAATCCGCCTTTGCAACGCCGCCATTTCTTCGCTGAGCCTCTGCACAGCGGCGCGCGCAGCGTCGGGACCGTAGTCTGAGTAGACATCGGGGATGAGGTCCAGGCGCCGGCGGATCTGCTCCGCCAAAGCTGTCAGGTCGTCCTCTGTCGGTTCCTCGACCAACGGCGCTGGCTGTTCGACGTGCTGCTCGGTGGGCTTGCCGCCTGCGTACATCTCATCGATACTCCCGTGTTCCCAGAGTAGGGCGCGCTCGAGCCGCACCTTCGTCTTCGATCCGACTGGGATGCCGCGCTCGGCGTCGGCAACCATGCGAGTCGAGCTGGCCGCGGCTGTCGCCAGTGCTTCCTGGCTTGTGTAGCCCAGCGCGATACGCCGGGTACGGATCATCCGTCCGGCGTCAGCGTGCGGGAAGTGGGGCACGCCGACAGTCTTCCGCATAGTTTCGCGAAGTCCAAGTGTGCGCGTGGGCGGCCGTGTGTCCGCTGGCCTGCTAGATCGCATAGTTCCGCACATTAACGCATGGCGTAAGTCCTGACAAGCGGTGCAAGTTCCGACTTTCGCGAAGTCCGACCTTGCGAAACTATGCGAAACCGCATACTCTTGCCGACATGCCGAAAGTCAACGGACCCCTCCTCCGGCGGACCCGCCGCAGCCGTGACATGTCGGTCGACGACGTCGCTCCTCACCTCGAAATCTCGCCCGGAACGCTGCGCAACATCGAGAACATGCGTGCCGTGGCCTCGGAGCGACTCATCGGCCGCATCGCCCGCTTCTACGACCTCGACGAGGTCGAAGTTCGCAAGGTTCCGCAGAGCCCCCGCCTGCCCTGCGTCAGGAAGTCCGCGCCGATCAAGACACAGGAGGTGGCATGACCACCAGCCAGGCGGAAGACGAGCCCAGCGGCTCCACCACCCACCCGACAGGCGGAGCGGGCTCCGGTCCGAAACGCGACAACGACCACGCCGTCGACTTCGCGCTCACCGCCGAGGAGGCCGCGAAGGCGTTGCACATCCCGTACCGGACGTGCCTGGCCGCTATCCACTCCGGCCGTCTCGGCGCTGTGAAGGTCGGCCGCTACTACATCGTGCCGATCCCCGAAATCCATCGGCTGCTCGCGTCGGCAATCCAGGCCGACGCCGCGTAAATGTGCAGGGAGAAATCATGCAGCACACCGTCACCCTCGAACCGTTGACCGCCGACCTCCGCCGTGCCGCCGCGTTGCAGTCCGCGCCGCACCCGCTCGCCGTCGTCGAGCGCACGGACGGCCACCTCGTTCGGGTCTGCGGCACGTTCGCCGATTCCGACACGGGCCGCGACGTCGCCCGTTCCTACGCCCGCACGCTCGGCGCCACGTTCGACGACGCGAACTCGGTTCCCGTGCGCCGGCCGCTGCTCGCCCGCCTGGCGGCGTTCCTCGGCCGTAACCGCGAGGCCGCCCCGATCACCAGCCGCGAGGCCGAGCGCGCCTACGAGCGGGGCGGCATCGGCTTCTTCACCTTCTGACCAGCAGTACCAGCACAAAAAGAAGCCCGGTGCTGTGAACACCGGGCCCGATCAAGAGGAGTAGCCCTCATGACCAGGAAGCATTCTGCCAGACGGTACGGGCAGCACAGCCTGTCCGTGGCTGGCCGGGTGGACTTCTACCGCCTGTACCAGCGCGAGTGCGGCCAGCTGTTCTCGACGGCGGGCCTGTTTGGCGTGCTGCGCGCGGTTTGGCGGGCCGCCTGATGGCCGAGTTGACCGCAGCGCGCGACCTCCCCGCCCGCGGGGACCTACTCGCCGCCATGCTCGCCGCCTTCCGCGCCGACGTCGACAGCGTGCCGTTCCCGGAGTTCCCCGGGCATATGCCGACGCAGCCGACGTTCCGCGTCGTCGTGCCTCGCTTCCCGCGCCTGGCCGCGGCTACGCGGTGGGTCACGACGGTGGGTGCGGCGACGGCTGCCGCCGGCTGCTTCGCCGCGGCCGCCGTGCTGACCGTCGCCTCGGAGCTGGGGGTGCGGCCGTGAACGACTTCGACACCGTGCGCGCCGTTCTCGACCACGCCGCTGCGCACATGGGGATCCCGAACCGGGCCGCCACCGTCGCCATCGCGGGCGCGCCGACGGTTCGGCTGCGCGACGACGACGTGTCCGCGTTCCGGGCGTGGGTCGCGAGCCTCTCGCAGCACTCGCCGGTGCACAGCGAGCTCGGCGCGAACCGCGCGGTGCTCTCCGTGGTTGGTCTGATCCGCTGCGGCCGGCGCGTGTCCGTGACCGTGGATGTCCGCGCAGATCTGTTGCGACGCAACGAGTTGCAGGGGTTCGTGTCGCCTCACGAGCTGGCGCTGTTGGCGCCGATGGGGGTGTCGTGATGGGCCGGATCGAGCGGATGGCCGAGCACGCGAAGCAGGACGTCAAGACGTCGAACGCGTTGGAGCGCGAGGCGAAAGAGGCCGAGGCCCAGAACACCGAGCAGCCGGAGGACACCCCGCGATGACCGACAACCAGAAGCCGCTGCACGTCCGCCAGGCCGAGGGGCTGCGCGTGCTTGCCGACATGATCGAGCAGAACCCGGAGATCGCTGAACTGGCGTCGTACGGCCTTCGCCAGTTCTACACCTTCCACTCGCACACAGCCGCCGACCACGCGCTGCTGGCGAAGCTCGGCCTGCGGTACGGCGCGAAGGTCGACAAGGACATCAGCGACAAGCAGTACAACCTCGAACTCAGTTTCGCCGACGGCGCCGTAGTCGCACATTCGTTGGCGTCACGGGAAGACGTGTGCGAATGGGTCGAGACCGGCACAGAGACGGTGACGAAGTCGGTGCCCGACCCGTCCGTCGAGGTTCCGATGGTCGAGGTGACCGAGACGATCACGATGGGCGAGTGGCGTTGTCGCCCGCTGCTGGCCGCACAGTCTGATGCGGCGGTGACGGCGTGAGCGAGGAGCGCGAGAACTACCGCAGGGCCGTGCTGGACAACCTTCGGGCGGGGCTGATTCCGGCGCCGACTGAGCCGTCACTTGCGCGGTGTGTCGACGAGTACGTGATGCTGACGTACGACGTGCTGCTCGCCGATGTTGCTTCGTTGGCGGCGCAGTTGGCGGATCGGAACCGCGCGTACGGGCGGGCGTCGGCGACGATCGGCCAGTTGCGTGCGGAGAAGGCGCGGCTGCTTGTCGAACGCGCCCAGGAGCACCACGCCGTTCCGGGCTTCCTGGACGGTGACTTGCTCGCCGATGTGTTGGCGACCAGCGCACCGCCGGAGTGGACGGTGGAGGCGGCGCGGACGCACGCGGAGAGGAATCTGCGCGCGGTTGCGCAGGCCGGGTTCCGCGTGCTGCGCGGCCCGGCGCACGAGGTGTGGCCGGCCGCCGAGTCGGAGCAGCGCGAAGAGGTGGCCGACCCGCCGTTCGCGCCGGAGATGGGCATGATCCTGGCCCGCCGGGGCAGCTTCGGCGGCGCACGCAAGGTGACGTCCGTGTGGCCGAACCCGGATGCGCGGCACGGCCTCGACGTGTTTCTCGACGAGGGCCGGGTGACGGCAATCGGGCCGATCGACCTCGACGAGTGGGAGCCCGTCCGGCTCGCGATGACGCCGGAGCAGCTAGACGAGGTGCGGGAGGTCTCGGAGCGGAACGCTGCCCAGCAGCTGGCCGAGCTGTCCGGAAAGGACGGTGCGGCGTGAACGACGACATCGGCGCGCGATTCGAGCGGAACACAGCCGACCACGCGATGACGGTGCTGCACGACGACGGGCTGTATCGGCACCTGCGGTTCCAACAGGAGGTGTGGCGCCCGCCGTTGGCGAAGCCGCGGCTGTCGTCGATCTACTGGTTCGACCTGATCACCGTGCCGGGCGCGCTGATCTTCCAGGGAGACGGCGAGAGCTTTACCTTCCGACGTGCCGAGGACATGTTCGACTTCTTCCGTCGATCCGCGTGGGAGGGGCGGCCGAACCTCGGCTACTGGGACGAGAAGGTCACCAGTGCCCAGAGCGTGCTGAAGAAGTACGACGAGGACCTGTTCGTCCGGATCATGCGCGAGCACTACGTCGAGTTGATCCGGGACGGCAAGGTGCCGTCCGGCACGAGCAAGGCGCTGCTCGCCCACGCCGAAGACTACGACCTGATGTTCGAGGACCAGGCCCGCGGGATGCTTGACCACTTCGAACACAAGGGGTTCCGGTTCCACGACACGTGGGAGTGGAACTTCCGGGACTACGACTGGTGGTTCGTGTGGGCCTGCCACGCGATCGTGTGGGGCATCCGCCAGTACGACGCGGTGAAGGCCGGCCGCCCGGCGCCCGGCCACGCGCCGCGCGAGGTCTCTGTCGAGCTGCCAGCGGCGGTGGCGTGATGTCGCAGAACAGCAAGATCGAGTGGACGGACGCGACGTGGAACCCCGTCACCGGGTGCACGAAGGTGTCGGCCGGCTGCGACCACTGCTACGCCGAGACGCTGCACGAGCGGTTCAACGGCAAGGGCAGCTTCGCGACGGTGACGCCACACCCGGAGCGGCTGGAGAAGCCGTTGGGCTGGCGGAAGCCACGCCGGGTGTTCGTGAACTCGATGGCTGATCTGTTCCACGACGACGTGCCCGACGAGTTCATCGCGATGGTGTTCGCGGTGATGGCGCTCGCCCCGCAGCACACGTTCCAGGTGCTGACGAAGCGGCACGGCCGGATGCGCAGCTTGCTCAGCGACCGGTGGTTCATCGACGGTGTGCTCCCGCACGCGGTCGACCAGCGCACGACGGACGACTACGAGTTCCGGTATCCGCTGCCGAACGTGTGGCTCGGGGTGTCCACCGAGGACCAGAAATGGGCGGACATCCGGATCCCGGCGCTGCTTAACACGCCGGCCGCGGTGCGATGGATCTCCGCTGAACCGCTGCTCGGGCCGATCAACCTGTCCGCGTACTGGCTGCACGGTGAACCTGGATGGGGCCCGGAGTATAGGGAGCCCACCAGCCCAACCGGGCTCGTCGTGCAGGACCTCGTGTCGATCAAACCAGCCCTGGATTGGGTGGTCGTCGGCGGCGAGTCTGGGCCGGGTGCCCGACCGATGCACCCCGCGTGGGCACGGTCGTTGCGCGACCAGTGCGAGGCGCCGCGCGTGCCGTTCCTGTTCAAGCAGTGGGGCAAGTGGTGCCCGCCGGCGCGCGAGTTCGGGCAGTCACAGTACGACCACGTCACCAACGAGGACGCGTGCCAGGTCGTCTCGATGGCCGGTGACCTGCTGGGCCGCCCGTGGCCCGGCTGGGCCGTCCAGGACATCACCCGCGACGCGCACGTGATGCGGAGCTACCGCAAGACAGACGCCGGCCGTGTGCTCGACGACCGCACCTGGGACGAGTACCCGGCGGTGATCGCGTGACGACCACCGAGCGGCCGCACGGCCGCACAAAGTACCTGAAGGAGCGTTGCCGCTGCTCTGTCTGCCGTGCCGCGAACAGCCGCTACGAGAACATGCGGAAGCTTCGGCCGACAACGCTGGTCGATGCCGGGCCCGTGCGCGAGCACGTCAACATGCTTCGTGAGCACGGCCTCGGCACGCGCCGGATTGCCACACTCGCCGGGATGCCGCGGCAGAACATCCAGGCACTCCTGTACGGCAAGCGGCCGACGAAGCGCATGCGACCGGAGGGCGCCGCGCGGATCCTCGCGATCAAGCCTGGTACCGACGAGCCGACGTCCGGCGCTCGGATGGACGCTTGCGGGGCTCGCCGCCGACTGCAGGCACTGGTGTCTAACGGATGGTGCTATCGCGAGTTGGCTGAGCGTCTCGGCTGTAACGCTGGCCACGTCGGAAAGCTGATGCGCGCGGGTCGCCTCCGGTACTCCACCGTGACCCGCATCAAGCGGATGTTCGACGAGCTGTGGGACGTGGCTCCGCCGGAGAACACAGTGGAGCAGCGCAGGGCCGCCGCTCGTGCACGCAGCCACGCGGTTGCTTGTGGCTGGGCACCGGCGATGGCCTGGGATGACGACACCATCGACGACCCCGATGCGGCGGCGGAGGGTGCTGGCTTCATCGCCCACGGCAGGAAGTTGCCTCCGCTCGACGAACTTCAGTGGCTGCTCGAAAGCGAATCGGAACGGGCGATCGCACATCGCTTCGGAGTGACGGAAGCAGCCATCTACCACGCGTTGCGGAGGGCCGCATGACCAGCACACAGCTGTCGCTTGTGGTCGTCGCCGGACTGGCCGGCGTCACGTACCGACAGGCTGACTACTGGTGCCGCAAGGGCTTCATCGTGGCGCCGTCTCTGGGTTCTGGGAACCACCGCGAACTCAGCTCGGACGAAGCCGCGGTGCTGCACACCATGGCGCGGCTCGTCGCGGCCGGTCTAGCGCCCGACGCCGCCGCCCGGGTGGCGCGCCAGGGCGACGGGCGCGGCCGCTACGAGCTCGCTGACGGAGTCCACATCACTCTCGTCCCTCCAATCCTGAAAGGACCGTCCGTTTGACCGGCCACCCCGCTGTCCTGCTCGTCGTCGTCGCCGTTGCGCTCGCCGGCCTCGCCGTCCTGGTGCTCGTCGACAAGCGCCGCCCGCTGCGCCACCTCGACGACCAGCCGCCCACACAGGTCAGCACCGACCTCGACCAGATGACCAATGAACGCATCGCCGCCGAATCACGGCTTCACCGGAAGGCCCGCTGATGACCCACCTGTTGCACGCCGTCGATGTGCCCGCAGCAGAGTTCCCGCGGTTCGTCGGAATGCTCAGCCGCAACGGCTACACGCTCGCCGACGTCGAAACCGCGCCGAGCCAGGCGCCGCACCACCGCGTCGTGTCCGTGCGCACGGTTGCCGACGAGTCGGGTCTTTCCGAGCGCGAACTCGAGGTGCTCACCGGGATGGCAGAGGGCAAACGGAACAGGGAGATCGCCAGGGCCCTGTTCCTCTCCGAGGACACCATCAAGACCCACGCGCGGAAGATCTTCAAGAAGCTCGTCGTCTCCGACCGCGCCGCGGCCGTCGCCGAGGGGTACCGGCGCGGCATCCTCGGCGGTGTCCGATGACCGCACCCGACCAGCCGACCGTGACGTTCGAGGCGGCCGTCGCCGCGTCCCTCGCCGGCCGCGACCCGGGCCGCGAGTTGACGAAGGCTGAGCGCAAGGCCGTGGCCGAGACGCTGCACGGCAAGGGTTTCACGAACCGGGCGATCGCGTTGCACCTCGGCGTCACCGAGAGCTACGTGAACCGCGTCCTCGCCGGTCGGCCCGTCAAGAAAGGCCACCAGTGAGCCTCATCGAATACCCGGACGTGATCCAGGGCTCCGACGAGTGGCACGAGCAACGCCGCGGGATCGTCACTGCGTCCGTCGTCGGGCAGCTCGTCACGCCGAAGGCCTTGAAGATCGCGGCCAACGACAAGAGCCGCAGCATCGTCGCGCAGCTCGTCGCCGAACGAATCACCGGTTACACCGACCCCACCTACGTCAGCGACGACATGCTGCGCGGCGTCGAGGACGAGCTACGAGCGCGCGACCTGTACGCCGAGGTGTATCAGCGGCCCGTCCGCGAAGTCGGGTTCCTCCTGCGCAAGGAGGACACGTGGCAGTTGGGCTACTCGCCCGATGGGCTCGTCGGTGACGACGGGCTGATCGAGGTGAAAGCACCGCGCGCCAAGGGACACCTGTCCACGATCCTCGCCGGCCAAGTGCCCCCCGAGTACATGGCGCAGTGCCAGGCCGGGCTGCTCGTGTCCGGCCGGGAGTGGCTGGACTTCATCTCGTTCTCGGGCGGGATGCCGATGTGGCACAAGCGAGTGCACCCGGACCCGGCGTGGCAAGAAGCAATCGTCGCAGCCGTCGAGCAGTTCGAGGCGACGGCCGCCGAGATGGTCGCGGACTACGCCGGCAAGACCGAGGGACTGCCGGCCACCGAGCGCATCGTCTACCAGGAGATGAGGATCTGATGGACCTCTCCGACACCATCGCCCCCACCAGCGACCAGCTCGACGCGGTCGACCTGCTGGCTGGGCCGCGCACGTTCACCATCGAGCGGGTCAGCCCGGGCAACGCCGAGCAGCCCGTCAACATCAAGCTCGCCGAGTTCCCGCGAGTCTGGCGGCCAGGGAAGAGCATGCGACGCGTGCTCGTGGCCTGCTGGGGACCCGACGCGACAGGGTACGTCGGGCGTCGCGTCACCCTGTACTGCGACCCCACGGTTCGGTTCGGCGGGCAGGAGATCGGCGGGACACGGATTTCCCACCTGAGCCACCTGGAGAAGCGGAAGCAGGTGCCGCTGCTGGTGTCGCGCGGGAAGAGCGCGATGTTCGTGGTGGAGCCGCTCGGCGAGACGCCCGATATGCCGGAGCAGGTCGACTGGGACGCCAGGATCGCCGAAGCCGCTGGCGATGTCGATGCGCTGAAGGCGCTCTACAAGCTCGCTGGCCGTCTGGAGCCGAACAATCGCGCGCTCGGCGAGCGGATCGCGAAGGCCGGCAAGGACGCGGCTGCCGCGACGAGTGCATCCGCCGATGGCGAGCCGAACGACTACCTCCCGAACGATCCCGACCTCACCGCGCCGTGAGCGCACACCAGATCACTACCGAAAAGGACCACCACATGAAGCTCGAACTCGACCTGAACCAGCTGCTCGGCATGGAGTACGACGAGGACGGCGAGCCCGTCGGTCGCCGCCAGCTTCGCGACGAGGTCGTGGCCATCGCCGCCGCGACGCTCGTCAAAGAGGTCCGCGACGACGCGAAGCGCAGCGTCCGCGAGAACGTCGAGTCGACCGTTCGCGACGAGATCGGCGCGATCGTCCGCAAGGCGCTCTCCAAGCCGATCCAGCAGATGAGCTCATGGGGCGAGAGAAAGGGCGAGCCCACCACCGTCCTGGAACTGGTCCGCACCCAGCTCGAAGCGTTCCTCTCCAACACCACCGAGAGCCGTGATCGCTACGGCAACGAGAAGCCGGCGAACCTGCGCCAGCTCGTCGAGCAGGCCACGCGCGAAGTGATCTCGAAGGACATGCGCGAGGCCGTCAACGAGGCGAAGGCGGGCGTCACCAACGAAGTCACGCAGCGGGCGCTCAAGGCCGCCGTCGAGACGCTGACGCAGGGGCTGAAGCCGTGAACGCGCAGGAGCACGTCCAGGAGTCCGAGTGGTGGCTCGTGCACGGCGAGGCCGCATACAAGGAGTTCGAGCGGGACACGGCGCCGCGTGATGCGTCGCTGCTGCGCCGCGCCGAGATCGCGGCCAAGTTCGCCGCGGCGCACGCCGCCCTGGCCGCGTCCCTCGCGGTCGACGATGTTCCGCCCTACGAAGTGCCGGCGCCGAACGGCGCCCCGATCCCAGTGTCGCCCGCCCCCTTCCCCCCGCCACACCACGGCGGGCGGCACTGACGTGGCTGGCCGGGGGCGGGCTCACCCCTCGCCTGGAGCCCCCGGCCGGCCACACCCCAACGAATTCGAGAGGAGGCGAGATGGGCTACCGAGTTCACGGCCGAACCGTTCCGGCCGAACCGCCGGGCGTCGCCCCGATCTCCTACCGCAAGTTGCTCGCAGCCTGCTGGTCGGGGGACCTGCCCGCCGAGCAACTAGAGCCGGTGGACCGCGAGACCCTCGTGTACGACCTGTGGTCGGCGGGCTGGACCGATGTGGAGATCGCGACCCACACCCGCCTCACGACCTACACCACGGCCCGGATCCGCGATCGTCTCGGACTGGTTCCGCGCCTTCCTCGTCTAGTGCGGACGGAGCCTGTCGCTCGTGGCGCGTAGTCATGCCCGTCTGCTGTTCACCGTCTGGCAGGGACTGTCAGATGTGGACGGTGACGCCGCGAAGCTCGCCTACTTCGCGGTGATGACGGAACCGCACACCACCCAGTGCGGCAGCGGGCCCGTCCGGCTGGGCCGGTGGATGAAGAGCCTCGGGTGGTCCGAGGAGGAGACGTTGAGGGACGCGCTCGACGAGCTGGAGAAGAAGCGCAAGGTGTTGATCGACTGGGATACGGACGAGTTCCTGCTGCGTTCATTCATCCGCTCCGACGAGGTGTGGCGGCAGCCGCAGGTGCTGCGCGGAGGGTTGAAGTCGGCGCGGCAGATCGAGTCCCCTCGGCTACGGCACGAGTTGGCGATCGAGTTGCGCCGCGTCCGCGACGAGTTCGTCGGCGAGGTCGACGGGCTGACGTGGGAAGTTCTGGCCAACGAAGTCCCGCGAGCAGCGGACCTGCTCGACGGCGGGAGCACCGAGGTCGCCCTCGACGAGGAGATCGCCGGCCGTGCCGCTGTGTCTGCGCCGCGGGCGGTGGAGGGCCGGCCGCCGGAGCGGTGCCCGAAGCACATGGCGAAGCCTGCGGCGCGCGCCTGCCGAGCCTGTGGCGCAGCGCGCGACAAGGCGCGTGAGTGGTCGCGCGCGAAGGACGACGAGAACGCGGCCGAGGCACGAGCCCGCGCGGAGGTTCGGCGCGTCGCGATCGACGCGTGCGCGCGCTGCGACTCGGAGGGCTACGCCGGCAAGGCGTTGTGCGATCACGCGCCGCGGCCTGTGCTGATCAGGAGGTCGTCGTGAAGCTGGACCGCACCGGCGACGAGGTCGTCGAGGACGAGCACGAGTGCGACGGCGGGTTCGTCGATCGTGACGCTGACCCGCCGCTGCGCCCGTGCCTGATTTGCCGCCCGCAGCTGGCCCCGCACCGGCTGCGCGCGAGGACATATGGACTGCATGACCCGATCGCTCGCGACACGCGCGAGCGCAACGAACGAGACGAGGAAGCATGAGCAACCTGGTGGAGCACGCCCGGACCGAGCTGGAGTTGCTGGGCGAGGACCCGGTCTACAGCGCATCCCTGGTGGCGACGGTCGCGGCGTTCGCGTCTTTCGGGCACAGCGGCGGATCGGCGGCGTGCGCTCGCGAGCAGCTGCACGCGCTGCTCGCATTCGAACCGCTCACGCCGCTGACCGACGACCCGGATGAGTGGTGCGACGTCGCCGAGTACGGGCCCGGTACGCCTCTGTGGCAAAACCGCCGCAACCCGGCCGCGTTCTCCAACGACGCCTGCAAGCACTACTGGCTCACTACCGACCCGAAGAACGATCACGACGAGCTCCCGACGTACGCCTCTGTGGCCAAGCGAACGGTGAGATCGTGATCGCCGCAGACCTGCGCCGGTCGTGGTCGCACGCCGTCGCGGTCGCGCTCGGCCACGCCTGGCGCACCTGCGCCGGGTGCGGCCGCGGCTTCAGTGACCGTGAGAACCCCACCACGGGCCACATCGAGACCATTCCAGGCGGCGAGGACGACAACCGCCTGCTTTGCCCGACGTGTACCGACGCGGGTGTCGGCTGCCGCGCGCACGGCGGCGTGTGGTGGCACGAGGGCTGCGAGTACGTGTCCGACGCCGAGGTGTGGCCGGCCGACGACGCCGACGAGGAGCCGCACCGGTCGGGGCCGTACCGGATGACGGACGCACCGACGAACCCGAACCTGCGGGCCGTCGTGAGCGCAGCCCTCGTGTCCGCCGAGGCGGCCGACTGGTCCGCCCTGCGCGAGTACTCCTCGCAAATCGTGCCTCCCGTGCCGTCGTTCCGCGTGGTCAGTGATCGGCCGGGACGAGGACCGGACGTGTTCATCCCCATGCGGTCGCGTGACTTCGAGGTGCTGCGCCGCGTTCTCGATCCCTCGCCGGAGGAGGTGGCCGAGACCCGGACTCGTGCGCAGGAACGCGAGGCCCGCCGCGCCGACGAGCGCCAGGCCGTGCTCGACCGGCACCGTGACGTCCTCGCCGCCATCCCGGACGTCGACCAGAACGTTCTGATCCGTGACCTGCTCCGCGCGCACGCACCGGTGCTGGGCGGCGCCGGCGAACTGGAGTGCCGCGGATGCGCGCAGGTGCCGGGCTGGGACAGCGAGGACGGCGAGTACGAGGCGCGCTGGCCGGAGGCGCCGTGTCCAACGTGGACGACGATCACGCGCCTTCACGCTGATGGCTCAAGCCCTACGGAGGAGAACCACTGATGCCTGAGCAGATCTTGAACGCCATCGAGCGGCCGCACGCGGACATGGAGGCCGCGATCGAGTGGCTCGGCCGCGAGCAGCAGCGGCAGTGCGACGTGGTCATGCTGACGCTCGGCCCGCTCTACAACGACGAGCACCACCACTGGTCTGTCGAGAACCTCGCGCAGAAGGCCGCGGCGGACATCACCAGCGGGACGAAGCGGGATGCGTCGATCGACCCTGGCACGGTCGGTGCGATGGCCCGGATCATCGAGCTTGCTGGGGCGGAGAAGCGTCGCGCCGACGCCGCAGAGGCGAACTACCAATACTGGCGGACACGTTCCACCAACGTCGAAGCCCGTGCCTCGTCGTGGTGGGAGGCAGCGAAGACGTGGTGCGAGGCCGCCACCGGCCACAACAAGCGCGCCGACGAGTTCCGCGAACAGCGCGAGGATCAGAAGCGCCGCGCCGATGCCGCGGAGGCGGAGCTCGCCGAGACGAACCGGCTGTTGACCGACTACCAACGCGACGTCGTTGCCTGGAAGCGCGAGCGTGACGAGGCCCGGTCGAAGCTCGACGAGATCCGCGCCGTTGTCGACATGCCGGCTCAGAAGCTGGCGTCTCACTGGACCAACTGGACAGAACTGGCCGAGCAGGCCGACGCCGAACGGTCCCGTCGCATCCGCGAGATCGTCGAGCGCACCACCACGGAGGCCGGCCGATGAGCAAGCGCGAGTACTACATCCACCTGAACTGCATCCCGGGCTGCAAGGAAACCAGCTTCTCCGTGGTGCCGAACATGCGAGAGCGGGCCGAGGCCATGGCCCGCTACGCCAAGAACCCGTGGCGCTGCTTCCGGCACGGCAAGCCGGATGAGGTGCTGTCAGCCGACAACGCCAAGACGACAGCAACCGTCGTCGTGTGCGAAGAAACCTACGGCAAGTTCTGGCGCGAGGAAGGCCAGGAGCGCGGAGGCAACGGCATCAGCTACGGCCCCGGCTTCCGCGCCATCGCGAAGGACTTCCCGGCCGGCACCAGGCTGACGATCACGGCCGTGGTCGAAACCCCGGAAGAGAGCGAGGCAACCCGATGAGCGACCAGACGCCCCGCGTACCCGACCAGCCGGACGGCATCGAAGACGACTCGTACGACCTTCCCGACAAGGCGCGCGCCGCAGGCAGGGTGAACGAGTTTCTGGCGTGGTACGGCGACGGCCGCCTCCATCCGTGCGTGCTTCCGGGAACTGAGGACGAGATGCCGCCGCTATTCGCCCGCGATTTGCAGGCTCTGACCAATGCGGTACTTGCCCCACCCGTTCTCGCCGCTCACGGCTCAGTGGTGGAGCACCAGCCGGCACTGGACAGCGGGCCGTGCGAGGTCGAGCCGAAGCACGGCGGGCGGTGCACGATGATCGGCGACCGGTGCGTCTCGATGCACTGCCTCCGCTGCGGCGAACCGACAGGGCCGCAGGGCCACCTGGGCTGCACCACGGAGGCCGGCCGATGAGCTACTGCCGCTGGTCCACTGACGACTTCCAGTGCGACCTGTACATCTACGAAGACGCCCGCGGCGGCTGGACCATCCACGTTGCCGGGAACCGGGTGGCGTACACGCAGCCTCTGCCCGAACCGATCGAACTGACGGACACGAACTTCGACGAGTGGTGGGCACGCCACAAGCTCGTCGGGGAGATGGTCGACCGGGCCGACCGTGTCCCTATCGAGTTGCCGCACGCGGGCGAGGCATTCAACGAGTTGACCGCGGGCGCGGCAGCAGACCGAGTACGCGAACTGCGCAACCTCGGTTACCACTGCCCCGATCGCGTGGAGCAGTCACTCCGCGAGGAAGCCCAGGAGGACGGCCGTGGCTGACCAAGAGTTCACGCCCGACCAGATCGAGCACGGCATCGCCTGCGCCGTGTCCGAGCGCAATTTCGACGTGATCCCGAGCCTCGTGAAGCTGCTCGCGATCCAGGACCCGTCGCGCGCGCAGAAGGTGCTCGACGCACTCCGGGGCCGCGTCACGCTTCACCTGGCGATCACCGGAGAGGAATCCGACCGTGACCGATGACTTCTACGCGCGCGCCGAGCAGCAGTGGCGCGGCACCAACCAACGTCGAGACGCCGTCACCGGCCGCGTCGTCCCGCTCAGCGCAGGCGACCGCGTCGACATCGCGCAACTCGCGGAACGCATGCGCGCCGCCGACGTCGCGGCCACGCCGGCCGATCGCTGCGAGCGCACCGAACTGCCGAAGGACTCGTGCGCGCACTGCCGGCCTGGTGGCGACCGACGGCCGCCGACCGTGGACAACCGGGCCCGCCTGTTCACCGCGTCCTACCCCGGAAAGTGCGTCGCGTGCGGCACTGCCTTCCGCCCCGGCACCACCATCGAACGCCTGCCCGACAAGCAGGGCTTCGCGGGTCCGTGCTGCGCCGAGGTGAACGCGTGACCGTCCGCACCCGCCCCCAGGTCGGCCCCGGCCCGGCGCCGATCCAACCGATCCCGTGTGAAGTCTGCGGCCAACGCGGACTCATCTTCCCGCGCGGCGAGATGCCGACCTGCATCTTCTGCACGCCCCGCCCCACCCAGAAACGAGCCGCCGCATGACCCGCAACCGCGCCTCAGCCAAGGCCGCCGGCACCCGGTTCGAGACCAGCATCGCCGCCTACCTCGCCGAGCACGTCGACGACCGCATCGAACGCCGGACCCGCAACGGCGGCAAGGACCGGGGTGACATCGGCGGTGTCCGCGCACCCGGCGGCGGCCGTGTGGTCCTCGAGTGCAAGGACGTCGCGCGCACGGACCTCGCCGGGTGGACCAGCGAAGCTGACGTCGAGCGCGCCAACGATGACGCCATCGCTGGGTTCGTCGTCCACAAGCGACGCGGCGTCACCGACCCGGCGCGCCAGTACGTCACCGGGACGGTCGCCGACCTCGTCGCGCTGCTCACGGGGGAGAGACGTTGAGCGCGCGCTGCCGCCGCCCGAAGTGCGGCCGGCTGCTGCGCACTGAGGAGTCGATACGCCGTGGCTACGGTCCGGTGTGCTGGCGCCGCGAGCACCCTGCCGAGCCAGCTGCCGCCTCGACCGTGGCCCACCCGGTCGACCCCAACCAGATCCCCCTACCCCTGGAGACCCCGGTGGATGACGTCAACAGCTTGATCAACCAGCGGCTCGGCGAGTTCCAGAAACTCGCCGACCAGACATCCGAGGCGATCATCTCCGGCGCGACCGAACCGCCTGCCGCGTTCGCGTTCATGCTCCGCAACTTCGTCGAAGCGACCTACCTGGCCGTGCTTGCCCAGGTCAAACCGGACCTCGCCGAGGCCACCGCCGCGTGGCTGAAAGACGCGACGGAAGCTGCCGACGGGACTGTGCTGGAAGTCGCCTACGAGTGGCGCCAGCAGATCGCCGCCGGGGACACGCTGTGGCTGCCTCACCTGATCCTCGAGCGCCTGTAACCCGCCCCCAACCACCGTCCAGGAAGGACACGGCCAGTGATCGACATCGTGGACCGGATCGACGAGGTGACGGCGCCGGCGTGCGGCTGGTGCTCAAAACCGCTGTCCCCGATGGGGGCTTCGCTCTACTTCTGCGACATTGACCCGAGCCGGTCGAGTGAGCAGCAGTGCCAATACCGTTGGCACGCCGAGCGCTCCGATCGGCTGGTCGGCTATCGGGAAGCTGGGCACGACTTTTTTGCGGACGCCGTCCGCACGCTTGGAAACCGTACTCAGCCGGTGCCGGGCACCGAGCGTGAGTGGCGGGAGTTCGGACACGTCGTCGACGGACCGCCGAGCCTGATGTTCACGCCTGCAGGACGGCCCGGCCGGTCACCCGCGGAAATCCTCTGCGACATCACCATCGACTTGCGCCCGTTCATCGAGGCGATCAATCGGGCCACAGCGCAGCTCGCACGCGCGGTCGCTCTGCCGTTGCCGTTGCTGCTTGGCCAGCCCGTCGACGACGAGACCGCGATGCTGGGCGCGGAGCCCAGCGAGTTCGTGGTGGACGAGCCGTACCGCGCGGAGCAGATGCGGGCCGCGCTCGAAGCACGCCGGAACCGGAACACCGGGCCACGACAGCAACCCCGCGCCCCGAAGCGCATCGACGCGAGGAGGACCCGTTGAACAACCAGTGCGCCACCGGGTGCGGCCGGCCGGCCGACACCGGCCTGTGCCGCAGCTGCCTCGACACCCTGCTGCGCGCGCTCCGCGACGTCGAATGGCTGCTCCCCGAACTCGACGTGACTGTCGCCCGCCAGTCGAAGGCATCCCGCGGCAGCATCGGGTTCGTCACCGGAAGCGGAGGACAGGTCATGCCGCTGCACCTCGGCGCGTCGAACCTAGTCGACGACCTGCGCGATTTTCTCTCCGGCTGGGTGCACAACCTGTGGGAGGACTACAGCGTCCGCTGGTGGGTGTGCCAGGGCTGTGGCGCCGAGGACCAGACCGGCGAACGCCAGCACGCCGCGCCGTTCGAAGGCACGGCGTGCGGCAGTACGCGATGGGAGCCGCACCGGCACCCACTCGACCTCGCCATCCACCCGCTGCCGCTCTCGCGGTGGCTCCTGCGGCATCCGTCGTGGCTTGCCTCGGCCCCCTACGCCGAGGAGCTGAACAGCGAGATCCTCGGCCTCGTCGAGCGAGGGAAGCGGATCGTGTCCGGCCCGGTCGACCGCGTGTACCTCGGCATCTGCTCGGCGGACCTGCACCTCGGCGACGACGAAAACGGTGACCCGATCGCGTTGTGTCAGCGGGACTTGTACGGGCTCGCGAACCGCGCGTACGTCGTGTGTCCCGACTGCGGTGTGGAGTGGGAGATGCAGGCCCGTAGGGACCACATGCTCGAAGCGATGCGCGAGCAGTTGCTCACCGCGACCGAGCTGTCTCGCGCGCTGCCGAACTACCTCGACCGGCCCGACGACAAGCCGGTGACCGCCGCGATGATCCGCGGGTACGCCAAACGCGGCCGGCTCGTCGCGCACGGCGAATCCGCGGCATCCGAGGACGACCTCATGGACGGCGTCGAGCAGCTGCGCCGCGGCCGCGCCTACGCCCCGCGGTACCGCGTCGGGGACCTGCTCGACTTGCTCGAGGCCCAAACCATCGCGGAGGCTTCGTGAACCAGCGCAGCCCGAGCGTGAGGAACTCAGCCTCGACGTGGCCGCGCGATCAGCCGTCCCCGCGCAACCCTCGGCGAAGCCGGATGACCATGACGGCCGAACTACGAGCAGTGGGTGACCGACGGTCAGCGCGTCGAGGCCGCATGCCGCCATGTGCGGTCTCAGGTCGGCATCGGTCGGCGGGTGGCCGTAACGGATGTGTCCCTTCTGGGGATCATCCACGTGCTCGGTCGCGATACGGAGGGGGACGCGTGTGACAGGTCGGCGCTCGTACGCCATGGACGGCGTCGGCGGCACGTGGAACTGGTACACCCGCGACGGGGTCAACATCCCGAAGAAGGAGATCGGCGAACAAGTCGAACGAATCCGTGCCCGCGACAGCGGTGACGCTAAGTTGTTCCTCGCAGCGGTCGTTGAGCAGCTCGAGCGTGCCAAACGTGGACAACTTGTCGAGCCCGACGAAGTCAAGATCGCCATGTGGCGTGCGCGGGGTATCAACGAGATCCGCTGGGCGCTCGACAGCGGGGCGTGGCGGATGTACTTCTGTGAGCCCCTGCGCCTACAGCGCGATCGGGTGATGGTGGCGCTGCTGTTCGGGCGGAAGGTCACGCTTGACGAACAGGATGAGGACATCGACGAGGCAAACGAGCGCTACGCCTGGTGGGGACGAGCGGCCAATGGCTAGTATCGGCTGTAACCGATATGGAGGGTTCTGATGAGCGAGCTCGACGAGCTGTTCGGCATCGATCTGAACGACCCGGAACAGCAGCTTGCCCGTGAGCTCACCCGCGGCGACTTCGCGTGGATCGACCAGCTGGTCGGTCTCCGTAGGCGACTCGGCCTGAGCCAAGCTCAGGTCGCTGAGCGTATGGGACGTTCACAAAGCGTGGTCTCCGACATCGAGACGATGAGCACTGATCCGCGCCTCTCCACCTTGCGGCGCTACGCGATGGCGCTCGGAGCGGTGGTCAAGCACCGAGTGCTTCCTCACACCGCCGTCCGTGTGGTCTCCTCGACGGCAGGCATTCAGGCCTCCAGCCCCGTTGACACAGGCTCGGCGATCGGCAGCGGCTCAACCCAGGAGAGCCGGCGAACCGGTCTACTGGCGTCCACGCGATGAGGCTCTACCTGGCGATGGTGGACTACGCCCAGGGATCGTCGAATGCCAAGGTGAATGCGATCGGACTCGGGTGGTCCCAGACGATCACGCCCCTTCCGCACCATGGGCTGGCGCTGTTCATTGACTTCGACGCCAGCGAGATCGGCGAGATCGAGGCAGACTTCGTTCTTCTCGACGATGCAGGTGAAGTGGTGAAGGACCCCGACGGCTCTGAGACCAGGGTCAAGCTCGGCATGAGGCCCGACGTAAACCCGGATGCTGAGCCCGTCGCGACGACGGTTCCACTGACGCTCGACATCGGCGCGGGGATGCCGCTACCGGCCGGCAAGTACCGGTGGCGGGCCACGGTTACTCGAGGCAACGACGTCAGCGAGACGGAACGGCCATTCACCGTGAGAGACCAGGTCGGCGGCCAGGACGCCACGCCGTAACCCGCCCCTGCTTGCCGCTGACCAGCGGCGAACGTTCCATTCTGACGGCCCTGACATCTGCGTGATCCAACTTCCCAGCGTTGATCTCCGGCGGCCGGTGTGCGACGGTGGAAACGCAACGCCCACAACTGAATATCGTCAAGTCGACGTGTGGCCCGGCATCCCGTAGGTGCCGGGCCGTTCGTCTGAAAGCGAGCACCGATGCACCAGCTCCACCACGGGGATGCGCTGTCGCTCCTGTCCACTCTCGACGCCGGCACCGTCGATGCGGTGATCACCGACCCGCCGTACAACTCCGGCGGCCGCACAACCGGCGAGCGCACTACGAACAGCGCGCGCGGCAAGTACGTCAGCAGCGACGCGAAGCACACCCTCGCGGACTTCGGCGGCGACAGCCGCGACCAGCGCTCCTACACCCACTGGCTCACCCTGATCCTGACCGAGTGCCTGCGCGTCTCCCGCGAAGGCGCGGCCGCTCTCGTCTTCACCGACTGGCGCCAGCTGCCGACGACGTCCGACGCGCTGCAGGCCGCCGGGTGGACATGGCGAGGCGTCGTCGTCTGGCACAAGCTGATCGCCCGGCCGCGCCGAGGTGGGTTCAGTCAGAACACCGAGTACCTGCTGTGGGGCAGCAACGGGCCCGTGTTGGCCGACCGCAACCCCGTGTGCCTGCCCGGCCTCGTGTCGGGTTCGCAGCCGCGCGGCGATGCCCGCCAGCACATCACGCAGAAGCCTGTCGACGTGATGCGGCAGCTCGTGCAGATCTGCCCGCCCGGCGGCACCGTGCTCGACCCGTTCGCGGGCGCCGGCACCACCGGGGTCGCCGCGCTCACCGAAGGCCGGCGCTTCGTCGGCATCGAGCTGTCCGAGCACTACCACAGCGTCGCCGCACAGCGGTTGTCCGACAGCGACTCGCCCGATCTTGACCGGGAGGACTAGACCGTCTCGCCGTAGCCCTCCCACCTCAACCGTGGAACGCCTCGAGGGGCCGCCTCATGTGAGGATGCGCTGTGGCTCGCCGTTGCGGATGCGCCTCCACCGCCGGCCCCGGACGTCCGTGAAGGAGAACGCGATCTCGACATAGCTCGGATCCATTTTCACGCTCTCGTCATCTTTTTTGAAACTGATTGCGACGTTCTCCTCGGCGCTGGGGCCTAGTATCGCGAGCTGGCGGGCGCCGTCGAGGATCGCTTTGATCGCTGTCGACTTCGGCGAAACGGCCTCGATCTCGACCTCCAAGACGGCGTCGTGGCCGTGGTTTGAGAGGACCACGGTCTGACGAGGAACCGACGCGACCTTCCCGGCCCAGGTGATGTAGTGAGATCGTTCCGCGAGTACGGCGGTCACTGTTCGGGCCTGGGCCCTCTCCTCGTCGCGCCGCTCGCGGTTGCGCAACCTGGCTTCGCGAACCGCCAAACCGAGAGCGACCAGGACGGCGAGGACGGACGCGACCGCGCCGGCCCACTGACCCCAGCCGGCGAAGACGTCAGCGTCAATGCCCCAAACAGTGGCGGAATGTGCAGCCTGCCCAGTGAAGAAGTGCTCGTGCATTGACGGATGTTCGCACCTGTGGAGCCGGGGCGGTGGTCACGATCATGTCAAGCCGTCGCCTCTCCGGTAACAACCGGCGTGCACCGGCCGACTGACGGTCGGCCACACGTCGAGGGGAACCCGCCGCAATGATCTACCCACCGGAGGACGTACTCCTCGAGCTCGGACGCGTCACGTGGGCAGCGATGGCGCTGGAAGGCGACGTGCTTCGAGTTGCTCGCCGCGTGGACCCGAAGTTGCAGGGCGAGTGGCGCGTCGGCGAGTGCGTGAAGAACGCTCGCAACGCGATGGCCGAGTGGCCGGCTAGCACAGAACGCGACGAGATCAGCGCATGGCTCGCCGACTCCAAGACCGCGCTCGATGAGGAGCGCAACGAGTTGTTCCACGGCGAGCAGCTGACGCTCATCAACTTCGCCGCTGGGACCTACACGCCGATGGTTGGCGTCATGCCGCTCGAAGCGACGAAGAACCGGGCGGCACGGCCGTACCGCGAGCGGCCGCTCACCGCGGCCCACTGGCAGGAAGCGCACGCGCGAATCGTGCAGCAGCACGAACTGTGGACGCACATCTTGCTGCTCCTCGAAGTGGTCCCTCGCTAGCGGGGAGGGCGAATGGCGAGGGTTTGCCGAACCCTTCGCCATACCCTTCGAATGGGGGATGCCGACCACAACATCTTGTGGTGCCGAACCCTTCGCGAACCCTTCGGAACATTCACCCATACGAAGGATTCGGCGAACCCTGAGTGGTAGTGGTAGTGGAAGTGGTTCTGTTACGTCTCGTAGATGGTTGAGTTTCTGGGTCGCGCACGCGCGCGTGCATGCGCGAGGCCCGACCAGATCGCCACAAGATCACACCAACGGGGAATTGCCAGCGACCAGCGCGAACGCAAAGATTCCCTAAGATCCACAGGATTGCCACGGTCAGAGCCCAGCTCCCAGCGATCCAACCCAGGGGCTAAACCAGGCGCCTAACGTCCACGCCCCGGACGCCACCCCGGTCGCGCCGCTCCCGCGATGCACGCCCCATCCACCACGGCGGTCGGTCAAATGCAGGGCAGGCCGCCCAGCAGCCCACCTCCGGGAGGCGAGCACCGTTGGCAGGCCACCCCACCGCCACTACGAACCAGCCCGCCGACCACACCCACGTCCCCGGCGCGCCGTACCACGACGACCACCTGTGCGACGCCGTGCTGTGCAGCATCTGCGGCATCCCCGGCCGCGTCCTCGACGACGGCACCTGGGCAGACCTCGACCTCACCTGACCCAGCCGGAGGCGACACCGTGCCGGTCCACACCTGCACCCGCCCCGGCTGCGGCGAACCATCAGACACCCCCGGCCGGCGCGGTCCCTGCGAACGCCACCGCGCCGCCGACCAACGCCACCGCGCCCGCACCACACCGACCAAGCGCACCCGCGACTGGACCGAGATCAACCGCCGACGCGCCGCCGTCAAAGCCCACGTCGACGAGCACGGCTGGAACTGCCCCGGCTACGGCCGGCCCAGTCACCCCAGCCACGACCTCACCGCCGACCACGTCACCGCCATCGCACGAGGCGGCGACCCACGCGGCCCGCTCGCCGTCCTCTGCCGCGGATGCAACGGGCGCAAGGGTGCACGCTGAGCGGGCCTGAGCGCGACGCACCACCGATCACCGGCCAACCACACCAGCCGACCCGCACGACGCGGCACACGGCACACGTGGGCCGCACCACCACGGGCAGCACGGGGCGGGCGAGCACCAGCCACCCCGGCCAGCGCCCATGGCTCAGCACCCGAACCTAGATCAACAGCACGGGCACGTACACCGCGCTGACCAGCACGAACAGCGCGAAGCAAGATCGAAAAGCGAAGTCGATCAAGGCTCTGACCTGCATAAACGCGGTGGGGGGAGCCCCCTCCCCCCGGGCCAAACGCCCTTCGCCTCGGGCAAGGGCAGATCTCGCGCGGACGACTTTTCCGACTTTCCCCCGAGGCGGTGATCATCGATGCGGCCTGCCCCGATTCCCCACGACGCGGTGTGGCCCGGTGCCCGGCGCGTGGTGCTCTCCGCTCCGAACGGCGACCTGACCGACCCGGACATCGCGCCGGTCGAGATGGTTGCGGACTGCCCTCCGTCGCTCGGCGCCGTCCGGTACAGCGCGCGGTGCATGCTCGAACCGGGCGACCTCGAGAAGCTCGTCGACGGCGGCCACGTGTGGGTTTCCTTCTACGGCCGGGTCCCGCCGTTCTGCGTGGACGTCACCGACAAGGACGGGCGGTGAGCACGATGAGCGATCACAGTCCCCGCAGCGCGTCCGTGCTGCTGTCCGGCGCTCTGGCCCATCTCGACGTGATCCAGCCCCCGGACCTTCGTGGCCCGGTGCGGGACATTCTGCGTGCCGGCATCGAGCTCTGCGTCACGTCCCGGTCGCTGCTGGGCAAGCCGATCCTGCCGGCCCTCAACCTGGCGCAAGCGGTGATGAACGCGGCGGCGTTCCAGGACGACGACGATGTGCTGCGGGAACGTCCGTGAGCAAGTTCGATCCCGCCGAGTTCCGGATCGCCGACGACGGCGAGCACGTCGAGTTCCGGCACCCGTGCTCGGCGAACGGTGGCCTCGACCCGGACCCGGCGTTCGCCGCACTCCCGATCGGCAAGAACGGCTGGAGCATCGAGCAGCGGGAGCCGCTGACCGTGCGGCCGTCGATCAACTGCAAGCGGTGCGGCCTGCACGGTTGGATCACCGACGGACGGTGGGAGTCGGTATGAGCAGGGACGGCCGCTGATGGGCAAGCGTGGCATTCCACCGGCACCGACCGCGCTGAAGGTGCTGCACGGCGTGAAGCCGTCCCGGATCAACCACACCGAGCCGAAGCCGGACACCGGCGAGGTCGTTCCGCCGCGGCAGCTCGATCCGCGTGCTCAGGCGATCTGGGATCGGCTCGCGCCGGACATGATCCGCAAGGGCGTGCTGACGCCGTGGGACGTCGACTCGTTCGCGACGTTCTGCTCGATGGTGGTCGTCAACCAGGACGCGATTGCCGACGTCGAGCAGAACGGCACGAGCATGACGACGGTCGTCCGCGAGCTTCAGAACGGCGAGGTGATCTACGACCTGCGGAAGAACCCGGCGTGGCAGGTGGCCCGGGAGTCGGCGGCGCTGATCGTCACGCTCGGCGGCCGGTTCGGGCTGAACCCCTCCGACCGCTCCCAGCTGTCGATGGGGGAGGCGTCCGGCGATGCAGACGACGACCTCCTCACCGGTTAGCGTCGACCTCGACGCGCGCTGGCGCCCGGACGACCCGACCGGGCCGGTATGTGGCTACAAGTTCCGCGAGAAGACCTGCCCGAAGTCGGGTGCGCACTACTGCGAGCCTCGCGCCGACCGGGTGGTCACGTTCTTCGCGCGAATGCTCGTTCACGTCAAGGGCCCGCTGAAGCGCACGCCGTTCCTGCTGCTCGACTGGCAGGAGTTCGAGATCATCCGCCCGCTCTTCGGCGAGGTGGAGTGGTCGAGCGAGTGGGGCACCTACGCGCGCCGCTACCGGATCGCGTACATCATCGTCGCCCGGAAGAATGGCAAGTCCGAGATCGCGGCGGCGATCCAGCTGTACATGCTCGTCGGCGACGACGAGGAGTCCGCGGAGATCTACTGCGCGGCCAAGGACACGAAGCAGGCCGGGAAGGTCTTCGAACCGGCCCTGCGCATGGTCCAGCTGTCGCCGAAGCTCTCGAAACGCCTGCAGCACATCAAGAACGCGCGCCGGCTGATCGACGAGAAGTCGGGTTCGCACTACGAGATCCTCACGGCGGACGCCGAGGGCGAGCTCGGCCACAACCCACACGCGTTCAACCTCGACGAGGTGCTGTCGCAACCGAACGGCGACATGTGGGAGGCCATGACCACCGCGGCCGGCGCCCGGCTGCAGGAGCTCAACTTCGCCACGACGACCGAGACCAACGATCCCTCGTCGTTCGGCGCCGACCTGATCGACGAGGCGGAGAAGACGCAGGAGGACCCGGCCCGCGCGCCGCACGTCTTCGCGTTCGTGCGGAAGCTGCCGAACTCGCAGGACGAGCTCGACCGGCTACACGCGACGTTCCCCGGCCACCCGCACCTTCCGGTCAATCTCGATCCGTTCGACGAGCGCAACTGGAAGTGGCCGAACCCGGCGCTCGACCAGTTCAAGTCGCGTGCCGCCATGCACCGGCAGAAACTCGACGCGCAGAACGACCCGGCGAAAGAGAACTCGTTCCGGCAGTTCCAGACCAACCAGCGGGTACAGCAGAAGTTCCGCTGGATGCCGATGCACCTCTACGGCGCGTCGGGCGGGGAATCGAACGACATCTGGCTGCGCCCGGACTACCACCGCGAGCGCCTGCGCGGAAAGCAGGCGTGGGGCGGATTCGACCTCGCGGCCACTTCGGATCTGACGGCCTGGTGCACGCTGATCCCCGAGGGCGGATGGATCCACGCTCTCTGGCGGTTCTGGCTGCCGGAAGCGGCGCTCCGGGACCTGGACAAGAAGAACGACGACAAGTTCTCCCGTTGGGTGAAGCAGGGCTGGATCGTCGCCACACCGGGCACGGTGCTCGACTACGAGCGGGTGTACGGCGACATCGCCGAGGAAGCGCGCGACTTCGACCTGCTCGCGGTCGACGCGGACAAGTGGTCGTCGGCGCCGGTGATCCAGCGCATCGAGCAGGACACCGGGCTGTGGGAGATCGAGGCGTACGCCAACGACTTCAGCTCGATGTCGCTGGGGATGAAGGAACTCATGGCGCTGGTCACGACCGGCCGTCTCCTGCACCACGGTAACCCGGTTGCCGAGTTCTGCTTCGACTCGGTCGAGGCACGGAAGGCTCCGTACAACCCCGATTTGCTGCGTCCGGACAAGCCGGACCGCGGTAAGACCGGGAAACGAATCGACGGTGTGGCCGCGGCGATCATGGCGTGCAACGCGAAGCTCCGCGAACCGCTCGACGACGCCCCACCAGCCGCCGAACGCAAGATCGTGATTTCGAGCCGGGGGAGGTCCGCATGAAGCTGTCCGACCTGACCCCGAAGGAATGGTACGACCGCCTCCGCTCGAAGATCTTTTGGCAGCGCAAGAGCGCGCTGCAGTGGTGGCAGTACATGGACCTCGAGCAGCCGCTCGTGTACGTCGCCCGGATCCTCGCCGAGCAGGACGACCGGTTCCCGCCGCTGCTGGTGCCCTGGCCGGAACTGGTGATCGAGACGTGCGTCGAGCGGATGAAGCTCGAGGACTTCCTGCTCGCCGACGAGAACCCGGTCGAGGAGCTCGGTTCGTGGTGGACCGCGAACGAGATGCCGATGCACTCGTCCGAAGCGTGGACTGCGGCCAGCGTCGGCGGCGAGCACTTCTTCATGATCGGACCGGACGGACCGGCCGGCACGCCGATGCTCACGGGCGAGTACGCCGACCAGGTCGCTGTCGAACTCGATCCGCGGACTCGGCAGCCGATCGCCGGGTTGAAGCTGTGGGTCGAGGAGGAGAGCGACGGCAGCCTCACAACCTACGGTGCGCTGTACCTGCCGAAGTGGCCCGGTCCGACCGAGCGTCGCTTCGGAAACGGCGAGGTGCACGAGTTCGAGGACGGCGAGCTGAAGAGCTCGCGCACGTTGGAGGCGTGGTCGGCGACGATCGCGAACGATCCGACGTTGCCGTCCGTGCCGTTCGTGTCGATCCTGACGCACCCGCGGCGCGGTGAGGGCCGATCCGACCTCAAGCAGGTCAAGCACCTCGTCGACGGCGTCAACCAGTTCGCAACGAACATGATGGCCGGCGGGGAGCATCACTCGGTGCCTCGGAAGTACGCCGTCGGTGTGTCGAAAAAGGACTTCGTCGACGAGCAGGGCAACGAGATCCCGCTGTGGAAGGTCGCCATGGGCGACGTCTGGGCCGTTCCCCACCCGAAGCGCGAAAACCGCAACGAGACTCCGCTTCCGGTCCAGGTTGGTCAGTTCTCCGCATCGGACCTTCGGAATTTCCACGAGAGCATGAAGGTGCTCGCCCAGTTCGTCGCCTCCAAATACGGGCTGCCGCCCGGGTACATGGGCTACACCTCCGACAACCCGCCGTCGGCCGAGTCGATCCTGTACTCGCTGGAGCGGCTCGTGCTACGTACCGAGCAGCACCACACCTGGTACGGCGGATCCGCGGTGCGCGCGGGCAGGGTCGCGTGGGCGATCATGGGCGAGGATCCGAAGAAGCTGATCGGGATCGAGTCGAAGTGGAAGAGCGCCGCCACGCCGACGATCGCGTCGGCGATGGACGCTGCGGTCAAGGGCTTGCAGGGCGGCGTCTTCGATGATGAGGAGGCGTGGGACATCCTCGGGTTCTCCCCGCAGCGAAAGGCCAGGCTCCGCGCGCGGATGGCGAAGCGTTCGGCGACGTTCCAGCGCACTGCGCTGAACCTGCGCAACATCGACGTCAACGCCGGTGCTGGCGCGGACGCTACGGCCGGCGCCGAGGTGGGCGATGGCACTGCCGTCGTCGGCGCGTGACATCGTCCAACGCGAGGCCGACGCACAGACCGCGCTGACGCAGGAAGCCCTGGCCCAGCTCGAAGCCGCGAGCCGCGCTGGCGCGACGAACCCCGAGCGGTGGCGCGACGCCATCGCCGACGCCGCCGAGGCGCTCCTTTCGCTGCAGGTGCAGATGGTCGAGGGCGCCGACGACTACGTCACTGCGCTCCTCGAGGAGCAGGGCGCGAAGATCCTCGACGCGCCGGCGCTCAACCCGGACGGGTTCGCCGACATGACCGCCGGTGGTGGGTCGTGGCTGAAGAACCTGATCTATGCGCCGATCTCCGTCGGCCGGCGGACGCGTGAGCTCGGCGTCGACGAGGCGCGGCGGCACGCCGACCTGGTCGCGATGTCGATCGTCGCGAGCGGGATGCAGGACGCTGGCCGCGCCGCGGTGACGGCGATGGGCACCGGCCGCGGTGCGACCCGGTACGTGCGCATGCTCAACGGCAAGTCCTGCGCCCGCTGCGCGATCTTGGCCGGCCGCGTGTACCGCGTCTCGGCGTTCCCGCGGCACGACCGGTGCGACTGCAAGAACGTGCCCACTGTCGAGGACACCGCCGACGACTGGCGTACGGACCCGAAGCAGTACTTCCGCTCACTGTCCACCGAGGACCAAGACGCGGTGTTCGGCGAGGCCGGAGCGCGGGCGATCCGCGACGGCGCGGATATGTCGCAGGTCGTCAACGCCTACGACGGGATCACGGTCGCGACCGCGTTCGGCCGCGAGGTGCAAGCCACGACGACGGGCACGACGCGGCGCGCGCTGTTCGGCGGGTACGAGATCCGCGCGGACGGCACGCTGCGCAAGCGCACCGACGCCGAGCTGCAGAAGGTCAAGGGCTCTCGGTACCGGCGCGCGAAGGCGCCGCGACTGCTTCCGGACGAGATCTACTCGCTCGCCGAGGAGTTCGGCTGGGACCGGGACGAGATCCTTCGCCAGCTACGGCGCTTCGCCTACGTGCTGTGAGGTGAGCGATGCGCCGGTTCGCGATCTCGACCGACCGAATCGGCCCGTCGCGGTGGTGCTGGGTCCGGGTCCATCCCGACCTCGGCGACTTCCGCGCCGCGGCGCAGCGGACGGCCCCGTGGCACGGCGCCGGGTACTGGGACGGCTGCCTCGGCTGCTTCCAGCCGGTGTCCTACCGCGAGCGCCTGGTCGACGACGAATGGGTCGGCCGGTGGCCGGCCAACGGCTACGCCGGCGTGCTGCGACTCATCCACGGCCATCTGACCTCGGAGATCGTTGCCCACGAGCTCGTCCACGCCGCCGCGCAGATCTACCGGATGAACGTCCGCGCCGACGTCCGCCTCGGCAGTGGCTGCGGCGAGCACGAAGAGCAGTTCGCCTACATCTACGGCGAGCTCTACGGCTCACTGATGAGCCGCCCCGACTTCCCCTGAGCCGCGACGGCCGGGGGAGAACACCCGCTCTGACACGCGACGTGCAGGGCAGCATCCTCGACGCGCGACGCGCGAGGACGTCACCACGGAGGAGCGCGCCATGCGCACGAACACCCTGCCCACCATGACCGATCGGGATGGCAATCCCGTGCTCCATCCCCTCACCGGGGAGCCGATCACGGCGATCGCATGGAAGAGGAACGGGCAACCGCTCTGGCCCATCATGGGCGGATCCGGCCCGATCCCCGGCGGCGGCCAGCCCCCGGTGGCGCCTGCCGCGCCGGGAACACCGCCACCCACCCCGGCCGCGCCCGGCACCCCGCCGGCCGCGCCCGCCGCCCCGCCAGCCGCCCCGGCGCCGGCGACGCCACCCGCAGCACCGGCCGGAGGCGCGACGCCCACGCCGCCCGCCGCGGGAGACACGCCGCTCGGCCCCGCCGGCGAGAAAGCGCTCGAAGCCGAACGCGCCCGGGTGGCCGAACTGACGCGGCAGCTCGCGGCCGCGAACGGGAAGGTCACCGAGTTCGAGCAGGCCGGCATGAACGACCTGCAGAAGGCACAGGCCGAAGCGGAGAAGCTGCGGACCGACCTGGCGACCGAGAAGACGGAGCGACTCCGCCTCCAGGCCGCCACGGACCACGGCATCCCCTCGACGCACCTGCACCTGCTCACCGCCACCGACGAGGCCGCGCTGAAGGCGCAGGCCGCGTCGGTGCAGGAGCTGCTCACGAAGGCCGGTGTCGCCGCGACGGCGCCCGCGCCGCTCCCCGGGCAGGGGACACCTCCGGCTGCGCCCGCGCCGACCCTCGCGGCGGGTGCGGCGCTCTACAAGTCGCCCTACAGCAAGCCCACCACCTGATCCCGGAAGGGGAATCATGGACCTCAGCATCAAGACTGAGGCGTTCCAGCAGGACGACCAGTCCTGGCTGGGGTCGGCGCACGGCACCAATGCCACGCGCACGGTCACCCTGGACGCCTCCACGTTCACCGGCCTCTACCCGAACGGCTACATCCCGTCGGGCACCGCGCTCGCGTACATCGTGGGCAGCACCACGAAGCTCGGCCCGTACGACCCGGCGAACACCACGACCGAACCGGGCGTGTTCATCGGTCACCTCTTCACCGCGGTGAAGGTCCCGACCGACACGTCGAAGCCGATCGGCGCCGCTCTCTACGAGCACGGCCGCGTCCGCGCGGCGAAGCTCCCGTTCACGTCCGGCAAGGGCTCCGTCGACGCCGCCGCAAAGGCGGACGTCAAGGGCCAGATCATCTACGTCTGAGAGGGGTGAAATAGATGCTGATCAACACCGACTACATCACCCCGGTCGAGCTGACGGGGTTCGTCCGCACCGCCTTCGCGGACCTGCAGGTCAACCAGTTCACGCTGAGCCAGTACCTGCCGAACCAGATGGTCGACGACCTCGACTTCCGCCTCGCGCGCGGCGGCGCCGGCCTGGTCGAGGCCGGCGAGTTCCGCTCGTACGACGCCGAGTCGCCGATCGGCTCGCGGCCCGGTATCGCGCGGATCTCCGGCGAGCTTCCGCCGCTGTCCCGCAAGATCCGGCAGGGCGAGTACGACCGGCTCCGCCAGCGGAAGCTCGACGGGTCGATCCGACAGGCGATCCTCGACGACGCGCTCGCGATGACCCGCGCTCTGTCCGCGCGGATGGAGCTCGCGCGCGGCGACGCCCTCGTCAATGGCTCCGTCACGATCAACGAGAACGGCCTCGCCGGGTTCGTCGTCGACTTCGGCCGCAAGGCCGGCCACTCGGTCACCGCCGGCACGCTGTGGAGCAACGTCGCGTCCGCGACCCCGGTCACGGACATGATGTCCTGGCGCGACACCTACGTCGCCACGAACGGTACCGAGCCGGGCGTCGCGGTCACCTCGCGCCGCGTCGTCGCATACCTGATGCAGAACCAGCAGTTCCGCAACCTCGTGTTCCCCGGGGCGAACCAGCCGTCGCTGGTCACGCAGCAGATGCTGCAGGATGCTCTCGCCGCGTTCGGCCTGCCGCCGATCGAGGTGTACGACGCCCAGGTGTCGGTGAACAAGACCGCGCAGCGCGTCATCCCCGACGACCGGTTCCTGTTCCTTCCGCCGAAGGACGGTGCCACGCAGCTCGGCCGCACGATGTGGGGCACGACCGCGGAGTCGCTCGAGGCCGACTTCGGTCTGGCTGGCAGCGAGCCGGGCATGGTCGCCGGTGCCTACACCGAGAAGGACCCGGTCGCGCTGTGGACGAAGGCCGCGGCGATCGGCCTGCCGGTCATGGCGAACCCGGACCTGTCGTTCGTCGCCGACGTGGCGTGAGGGGACGGCTGACATGGCGGAGCTGAAGAGCTACGTGCACGTGTCCGACGAGGACGGTCGCCACGGTGTGTTCGGGCCGGGCGACGAGGTGCCCGAGTGGGCGGCCGCGCGCATCACGAACCCGAAGGCGTGGGTCGACGGCGAGGTGCCGGCGGCCGATGCCGATCAGGGCGGTGGCGAAGGTGATCAGGTCGAGCCACCGCGCAGCGGGAAGGGATCCGGCCTCGACGCGTGGACCGCGTACGCCAAGGCCCTCGGCTACGAGGTGGCCGAAGGCACCAGCCGCGACGACATCATCGCGGCGATCGACGCCGAAAAGGAGTGATGCCGGGTGGCCACGTCCTACGCCACGGCCGCTGACGTGGCCTCCCGCCTCACCGTCGAGTTCACCGACGCCGAGAAGACGCAAGCCGCGCAGCTGATCCGCTACGCCTCAGCGATCATGCGCAAGCGTCTCGCCGACGTCGGCACGAACCTCGACACCGGGATCGCCACGGGCACGATCGAACCCGACCTCGCCGAGGCGGTATGCGTCGACGTCGTCACGCAAGCCGTCACGGTGAAGCAGGGCGTGAAGTCCGAGGCCCACCCCGAGTACACGATCGTTTTCCAGGACGCCACCGACGCCGGTTACGACCTCACCGACCGGCAAATCGAACTCCTGACCCCGGTCGCGGAAAGCGCGGACGCGGTGCGCGGCAAGGCGTTCTCCATCCACCCCGGTTAGGAACCAGCGATGGCTGACGAAACCAGCGGCGACGTCGAGATCAAGCCCACCACCAGCGAGCTCTACGGCACTGACGGCCGTACCTACTACACCGCGGCCGGCTCCGAGTTCGCGGTCAACGGGCTGCGGGACGGCACGCTTTCCGAGCGGCCGACCGCGCAGGACGGCGAGGAGGTGGCGCCCGGTGGCGCCGAAGTACGACCAGGTGGTGACGGTACGGAACCCGGGTCCGGGAGCACCGACGACGGATCCGGTGACGGGGCTCCCGATTCCATCGGCACCGGTATCGATGAGGACTCCGGCACGGCTTAGCCAGAAGCCTGTCGCGGACATCGGATCGCAGATCGAGATCGCCGGCCAGCAGTCCACTGTGGTGTCGGCGTGGACGATCCTTGTCCCGCCGTCGACGCCGCTGACGGCCGACTCGGTCGTGATCGACGAGTCCGGGCGCCAGTTCGAGATACAGGGCCAGGTCGCGCGCCGGCCCGAACATCGTCCCGAGTTCCTCGCCGCGTCCGCGCGGCTCGTGTCCGACATGCAGCAGTAGGAGAGACCCATGCCCGCAACCGCGAAGACGGTTTCGCCGGTCGGCTACCGGTCGGTGCTCACCGACCCGACCCCGACGGCGATGGACAACACCAACGGAAACAGCTTCGTCAACGGCGGCAGGCTGCTCCTGAAGATCACCGCGCCCGCCGGCGGCGGCACGGTCACCGTCGCGTTCAAGGACAAGGTCGACGGCCAGGCTGTAACGCCGCGGACCTACACCTTCGCTGCGAACCAGGTCGCGTGGATCGGCGGCTGGCCGGTCCAGTACTACGGGGCCAGCCTGGTCGCCACTCCGTCGGCGACCGGGTTTACCGTCGCCGCGCTTTCCCTGTAGCCCGTGACCAGCTCGATTCGCGTCACGGTGTTCCCGGACCAGGCTGTCGCCGAGGTGCGGCACGTGTCCACTCCGGACCGGATCGAGATCGCGCACAGCGCCGCAGGGGACGCGATCGCCGCCGCGCCCGTCCTGACGGGCGAGTACCGCGACGGCATCTCCGTCGAGGTCGCCGGTGACCAGGTGTCCCTCGTGGACAACGACCCAGACGCCTTCTACAAGGAGTACGGCACGTCGGACACCCCGGCGCACGCCGTGCTCACCGAAGCGGCCAAGGCGTACGGCAAGTACACCGGCTACCAGCCACGCGGGAGGCGCTCGTGACCGCTCCCGTCCTGCCGCACCTCGCCGGCGCCGTGCGAGCCCTGCTGCTCGCCGACGCCACGTTCGCCGCGCTCGCGCCCGGCGGCGTGGCCCCGGCGGCGCCGGCCGAGGTCACCGTGCCGTACGCGGTGATGCTGTGCTCGGTCACGCCGATCAACGCCGCGGCGGGCGCCTACCGGGGCACCGTGGCGCTCAACGGCTGCGCGGCCCGGCCTGTCGGATCGAAGCAGCCGCTGACCGCGGCGTGGGACATCGCCGCGCGCGCCGCGGCCGTGTTCGCCTGCGTCCGCAACACCGCATACGAGAACGTGCGCTACACCGCGCGTGTCACCGACGGGCCGATCGAGCTGCGACCCGATACGTCCCGCGGCGAGGCGACCCCGGTGTACGGCGCGCAGATCCGCGTCGAGCTCACGCTCCACGCCCACTAGACCCCGGCCCGCCGTGGGGCGGGGCGCCCTGCGCGGCGGGCCGGGCCACACCACATCGCCCCATGCGCCCCGAATCCCTATCCAGACCCGCACTCGCGGGACTACAGCAGGAGGACACCCCATGTCCGACTACGCGAGCCCGGCCGACGCGCGGCTCTGGCTCGACGGCGACGCGTTCCGCGCGCCCGCCGGCACCGAACTTCCGGACGACATCTTCGCGAGCGCGCTGCCCGGCTGGGACGCTTTCGGCGGCATCAAGGCCGGCTTCAGCCGGGAGCCGTCGCAGGACAACACCAACCTGACGATCTGGAACAAGCGCGGCACCTACCGGCAGAAGAAGGGCGAGAAGACCGAGTCGATCAAATTCCGCCCGGTCGACGTCTCGAAGGCCACCGCTCTCACGCTGCTCACCGGCGGCTCGATCGCCGAAACCTCGACCGGCTCGAACATCTTCGAGTGGATCGAGGGCGACGAGGAGACGTTCGCTCTGATCATCCGCGTGCAGGACGGCACCGAGTGGAAGGCGTTCTACCTCAAGAAGTCCGAGCTCGCCAGCAAGCCGCCGGAGACGATGGACGGCGAGGACATCGAAGGCTGGGATCTCGAAGTCATCGACCTCGTCCCTGACGACGGCTCGAAGTCCATCCGCAAGTTCACCTCGAGCAACCCGCTCGCCTGACCCACGGAGTAGAAAATGACGCAGGGCGCCCCCGCCAACATTCTCGACATCGACGCGTTGTTGGTCGAACGCTCGACTGACCCCGTTGTGGCGCGGCTCGGCGGTCGCGATTGGACGATCCGTCGCGACTTGACCGCCGAGGAGGTCATCGACTTCTGGAAGTTGAGCGACACGGAGACCGCAAAATCGTGGGCTCTCCTCCTCGGATCCGAAACGGACGGTCAGGAGCTGCACGACACGCTGACCGCGTTGCCGGCCCCGGTCTACGTGAACGTCTCCCGCCAGATCATCCGCGCTGCCGGACTCAGCATCGACGACGCCGACGTGTCCGCCCGCGGCGGCTCGGGAAACTCGAAGGCGTCCTGACCGCGGTCCTTGCGACCCGGTGGGACGCCGTTCTCGCGGACCTCCGACGCTTCTACCAGATCGACCTCCGAGAGGCGTGGCGGACGATGCCCGCCGTCGACCTCGTCACCCTCATCCGGCAACTGCCCGCGGAGTCACGGCTTGCGCAGCAGGAGACCGACGGGTGGGGACCCGACCAGGAGAACCAGGCTCGCCTCGTCGACCTGGCGTACTACCAGGTCGAGCGTGCCTACATTGCCGCCAACACCGACCCCGAAGATCCCGAGCTCCGGTACCAGCGGGCTGAGGCGAAACGCCGAGGGATCAAGCCGCCACCCGCGCCGATCATCGCTCCGGTCGCTCTCCGGCCGGCGCGCGTGGCTGAGCGAATGTGGGCTGAGTACCACGCCGAGGTAGAGAAGTACTCCATCCCGGATGATCGTCCACAAGGGACATTAATTCCGCTCTCCGAATATGAACGCGCTCGCGGGATCGTGACCGAATACCAGTAGCCACGGGGGTGATCACGTGGCGGGTGGGCGTATCGACATCCTCGTCGAGCCGGACACACGAGGGTTCCCGGAGAAGCTCGGCGGCAAGCTCAAGTCGGCGGCCGGACCGCTGGGCGCCGTCGCAAAGGGGATCGGTGTAGCGGTCGCCGCCGGCACCGCGCTCGCCGCCGTTGGCCTGAAAGAGGTCATCGACAAGGGCATCGAGTACCAGAACAACCTGAACGAGCTGCAGGCCGTTTCCGGTGCCACTGGTGCCCAGATGAGCCTGGTCGCGCAGACCGCGAAGGCTCTGGGGTCGGATCTCACCTTGCCGGCTACCTCGGCGGCCGACGCCGCGGCGGCGATGGTCGAGCTGGCCAAGGGCGGGCTGTCTGTCGATCAGGCGATGACGGCGGCGAAGGGCACGTTGCAGCTCGCCGCTGCGGCCCAGATCGACGCGGCCAGTGCCGCCGAGATCCAGTCGCAGGCGCTGAATGCGTTCGGCCTGTCCGCGGACAAGGCCGGCCACGTCGCGGACGTTCTCGCCAACACCGCCAACGCGGCGTCCGGCGAGATCACCGACTTCGCGCAGGCCATGGGGCAGGTCGGCGCGGTCGCGCACCAGTTCGGCCTGTCCCTCGACGAGACCTCGACGGCCCTCGGTCTGTTCGCGAATGCGGGCATCAAGGGCTCCGACGCCGGCACACTGCTGAAGTCGGCGCTCCTTGCCCTGGCGAACCCCTCGAAGCCGGCGCAGAAGGCGATCGAAGAGCTCGGCCTGAAGGTCTACGACGCGCAGGGACGCTTCGTCGGTCTGAAGTCGCTGTTCGACCAGCTGCGCACGGCGTCGGACAAGATGACCGACGCCCAGTACCAGCAGGCCACTGCCACGGTCTTCGGCAGCGACGCGGTCCGACTGGCCGGTGTTGCGGCCGGTACCACGGCGGACCAGTGGAACCAGATGTCGACCGCGGTCGGACGGTCCGGTGGAGCGGCGGACGTCGCGGCCGCGAAAACCAAGGGGCTCGGCGGCGCGATCGAGGGCCTCAAGTCCCAGGTCGAGACAGCTGGGTTGGAGATCTTCGACGCCATCGCACCGCCGTTGGAGTCGGCGACTCGTGCCGGGGCGACAGCGGTGCAGAAGCTCACCCCCGTGATCGCCAACGGCATCAAGAACGCGGTCGCCGCGGGCGAGGCGTTCGGTCCAGGCATCGCGCAAGCGCTGCAGGCGAAGGCGTCGAACCTCCGGGACATCGCGCGGCGCCTCCTGGAGCCGCTAGCTGTAGTGCCCTGTGAGGTTGTTGACCCGGGTGATGGGTGGGTGGCCGTTGAGGGCGGTGTGGGCTCGGTGGTGGTTGTAGTGGTGCAGGAATCCG
>NZ_JBFBAF010000004.1:124819-340239 GCF_040682095.1 Amycolatopsis sp. NPDC051372 | reverse complement strand
CCTCGGATGACACTCGGCTGGGACAGCCCCGCCGAACGCATGACACAGTTACTCACCGTCTAGCAGCAGTGTTGCAACCACCGCTAGAAACCGCCTCCCCAAGGGGGGCGTCCCCATCCCAGTCTACCGGCGGGGGTCGGCGAAAACTGTGGTCGAGGCCGCGGGAGGCCGAGTTGTCCACAGGGGAGTCGAGTTGTGGATAAGTCGGGGGTTCAGGCGGAGGTGGCGGAGGGGCCGGGCGTCGGCGGCACTAACCTGGGGGGCGTGAACAGCAGCAACAGCAGCACGGAACCCCCCCGCTTCGAGCCGGTCTCCGATGCCGACCGGGAGATCATCAAGGAGCAGCTCCGGCGGCCGCCGCGTGCGTTGCGGGCCGTGGCGGCGCGGTGTCCGAGCGGGCACCCGTCGGTGGTGCAGACGAGCCCGCGGCTCGAGAACGGCACCCCGTTCCCCACGCTCTACTACTTGACGTGCCCGCGGCTGACGTCGCTCGTCGGCACGCTGGAGGCGTCCGGCGTGATGAAGGAGATGACCGCGCGGCTCGAGACCGACCCGGAGCTCGCCGCGGCGTACCTGCGCACGCACGAGACCTACCTGGCCGAGCGCGACGCCATCGAGTCCCTCGGCACGCAGGTCACCGCCGGCGGCATGCCGGGGCGCGTGAAGTGCCTCCACGTCCACCTCGCCCACACCCTCGCCGCAGGCCCGGGCGTCAACCCCTTCGGCGACGAGACCCTCGCCTGGCTCCACACCCAGGGCTGGCCCTCGGGCGAGTGCGCCGCTGCCGAAGAGGAGTAACGCGCCCGTCTCGTGTGCAGATAGTCCAGACAGGCGGGCAGTTACTGCATCTGTGGGTTCCCGTTCGGGTGGCCCGCCGCCAAGCTGAGTACGGAATCTTCACACGACGTAGGCAACCATCGGGCTCATCACCGGGTGACCCCGAGGAGGGTTCGGACCATGCGGGCGCCACGCGGACTCGGGCACATCGCCCGAAAGCTCCGCAATGGAACCCACGGCGACGCCCCTCGCGATGAGGCTTCGGCCGCAGTCGAGGCGAGCGATGGGGACGGTCGCGGCCACGACCTCGGCGAGGAATCTTCCATGACAGAGACCGCCGGCCAGGGCTCGACCGAGCCGGCCGCCGGCAAGGCTCCGGCCGACGAGATCACGGGCCAGGCCGACAGTTCGGCCGAGGAAGCCCAGTCAGAGCTGGGCGCTGCCGAACACGCCGCGATCGCAGACGTGGACGATGAAGAACCACCGGGTGAGGAGGGCCGCGAAGACGCCGTAGACGCAGTCGCGCGCACCCTGCGCGAGGCGAATGGCCCGGACGACGCCGCCGACAACAACGAGCACCCGGCAGATCACGAAGGTGCGCCGGGCCCGGGGAACGCCGCCGAGGCCGAAGATCTGGCTCGGATCGCTGGACGCGAATCGGATGTGCCAGGCGATGACGCCCCAGAGGGCAGCGCCCAAGCCGGAACGGCCGAACTTAAGACGGCAGACGAGGCCGAGGCGCAAGAGCCTTGGACCGAAGCCGCCGAAGATGCCGCCGCAGCAGCCGACGAAGCTGAAGTGCGAGTCGAAGCCGCTGAGGCTGTGCGAGCCGACGAAGGGCAACGAAGGCAGGCCGAGGAGGGTGAAGGTGGCGCGGCTGAAGCCGACGCGCGCGGTGAAGCTGCGGCCCAGGCTGAAGGAGTTGGGGCCGAGAGCGCTGGGGAGGGCGGAGCGGCCCAGGCTGAAGCGGGCGAGATTGACGAAGCGCACACCGAGGTAGCCGGCGGAACCGAGGTCGTGACGCCCGGCGCCGAGCCAGAAGTGCAGGTCGGTGTGGCTCAGACCGGAGCAGGCGAAGTCGCCGAAGCTGGTGGAGAAGGCGAAGTTGGTGCCGCTGCCGAGGTCGGCGAAGGAGCCGAAGCCGGTGGAGAAGACGGAGCCGGAGCCGCTGCCGAAGTAAGCGAAGCGGGCGAAGCAGAAGCAGCTGAGGCTGAGGCCGAGGCTGAAGAAGGCCAAGACAGACCCCGCCGCTGGTCACGGCCGGATCAAGCCCCACCGAGGCGCAGCCCGAGAGCGCTGCGGATCGCGACGAGGAAAGCCCGGTACCGCGGCCGAAAGGTCACCGCAAAGCACCGGAACGCGTTCTCCGTCTCCGTCGGGATCCTGGCGGTCGTGCCGGCGATCGCCGCAACGCTGGCCATCGGGGCGTGGACGGCCGGCCTGCCGACGGCCCACACCAAGGACGTAGCCCTCGAGCAGGGTTACGACCCCCAGAACCCCCAGGTGGAAAAGGTCGCCGTCGACGGCAGCCTGCCCGACTCCCCCGTCCCGCTGCCGTTGCCGGCGTACGAGTTGCCCAACGGGCCCCTTGGGATCCCGACCACCGCCTTGGCCGCGTATCACAACGCGGCCGACATCCTGGCCCACGAGCAGCCGAACTGCCACATCGACTGGGCGCTGGTCGCCAGCATCGGGCGGATCGAGTCCAACCACGCGCGGGGTGGGTACGTCGACGCGGCGGGCACGGCGCTCGAGCCGATCCTCGGCCCGGAGCTCAACGGGACCGGGCCCTTCGCGGCGATCCCGGACACCGACGGCGGCGTGCTGGACCACGACACCGTCTGGGATCGCGCGGTGGGGCCGGCGCAGTTCATCCCCGCGACGTGGCGCGAGTACGCGTCGGACGGGAACGGCGACGGCACCGCCGACCCGGAGAACCTGTTCGACGCCTCGCTCGCCACGGCGCGTTACCTGTGCTCCGGCGGCCTGGACGTCGCGAACCCGGACCAGCTGCGCACGGCGATCTACCGCTACAACAACTCCGACGTCTACGTGAACACCGTCATCCTCTGGGCCGAGGCTTACCGCAACGGCGTCGCGCCGCTGCCGGACAGTCAGATTCCCGTCGGGGCGCCCAACGCGGGCGTGAACCCGGCGCCGCCGGCTGTGCCGCCGCCACCGGTGTCCGGTAAGCCGCCGAGCGGGCCGCCGCAGATGTCGTTGCCGCCGAGTGGAAGCACAAGCAGCAGCACGTCGACGGACACCGCCACCACCACCAGCACCACGCCGACCTGCGAAACCAGCACGACGGCCGACAGCACGCCGGTGACCACACCAGACAGCCTGAGCAGCAGCCCCAGCAGCAGCCCAAGTCTTCCCCCGTGCGGTGAGCCCAGCTCGACGGCGCCCGGGGACAGCAACTCCGCACCACCGAGCCCAACAGGCGACTCCCCGTCCCCCTGACCTGCACCCAGTAAGGTCGACGCCATGCCTCGTGTAGCCGCGATCGACTGTGGGACCAACTCCATCCGCCTGCTCGTCGCCGAGCTGACGCCGCGCCACGACGGCACGGTGGACCTGCGCGACCTGCACCGCGAGATGCGCATCGTGCGCCTCGGCCAGGGCGTCGACGCCACCGGGCGCCTGGCTCCGGAAGCGCTGGAGCGGACGCGAAAAGCCCTCGCCGACTACACGATCGCGGCGCGGCGCAAGGGCGTCGAAAAAATAAGGATGGTCGCCACCTCCGCCACGAGGGACGCCAGCAATCGCGACGAGTTCTTCGCCATGACGCGCGAGACGCTCGGCGTCGAGGCCGAAGTGATCAGCGGCGACGAGGAAGCGCGGCTGTCCTTCACCGGCGCGGTCGGGGAGCAGGACCCGGACGATGGTCCCTTCTTGGTCGTCGACGTCGGCGGCGGCTCGACCGAGCTCGTCCTCGGCATGTGGGACGGGCAGCGCGCTGAGGTGCTCGCGGCCAAGTCCGTGGACATCGGCTGCGTCCGCATCACCGAGCGCGACCTCAAGGGTGATCCGCCCACCGACGAAGAAATCGCCCGGGCGAAAACCACCGCCGAGACCATCCTCACCGAGGCCTTCGACGTCGTCGACGTGGCCAAGGCCAAGACCTGGATCGGGGTCGCCGGCACGGTGACCACGTTGTCAGCGGTCGCCCAGGAGCTGCCCGAGTACGACTCCGAGCGAACGCACCTGTCGAAGCTCTCCCACGCCGAGATCGACCGCCTCGCGACGAGCCTGCTGGCGGCCGACCGGGCCACCCGCGCGGCCAACCCCGTGATCCATCCGGGCAGGGTGGACGTGATCGGCGGGGGTGCGGTGATCGTGCAGGTGCTGGCCGAGCAGCTCGCGAAACGCGGTGGTCCGGACCAGCTGATCGTGAGCGAACACGACATCCTCGACGGAATCGCGCTGTCCCTCGCCTGAGCGGAGCAGCGCAGACACACGCGGTGATCAACAAGACCTTGGTCGTGCTCTGCCCGGGTGAGCGACAAGGTTGTCACTCTTTTGCAACCGAGCGATCTGGTTACAAACCGCCAATAGCCCGATAACCTCCATCTCACTTTTCGGGAACATGAGATGGAGGGGAACGATGCGGCGTTCACGCAGGCTCTGGGGAGCCGCCGCGGTGGTGACAACCTTGTCATTGGTCCTGGCCGCGTGTGGTGGTGGCTCCAGCAGTAGCGGGTCGTCCGGCGAGGTGGATCCCAACGGGACCTTCACCGTCTACGGCACCGAGCCGCAGAACACGCTGATCCCCACGAACACCAACGAGCTGGGTGGCTCGAAGGCCGTCGACGCGATGTTCGCCGAGCTGGTCGCGTTCAAGGGTGACAACGCGCAGCCCTACAACCAGATGGCCGAGTCGATCACCACGACCGACTCCAAGGTCTTCGACATCAAGATCAAGCAGGGCTGGAAGTTCCACGACGGCACCGAGGTCAAGGCGAAGAACTTCGTCGACGCCTGGAACTACGGCGCCTACTCGCCCAACGGCCAGATCAACAGCACGTTCTTCGAGAACATCCAGGGCTACGACGACGTCCACCCGGCCGACGACAACGCCAAGCCGACCACGGACAAGATGTCCGGCCTGGTCGTGAAGGGCGACTACGAGTTCCAGGTGACGCTGAAGGCGCCGTTCTCGGTCTTCGCCACCAAGATCGGCTACACGGCCTTCGCGCCGCTGCCCGACGTGTTCTTCAAGGACCCCAAGGCTTTCGCGCAGCACCCGATCGGCAACGGCCCGATGAAGTTCGTCAGCCGCACGCCGAACGTCGACATCAAGCTGACGCGCAACGACGACTACAAGGGCCAGGACAAGGTCAAGTTCAAGGACCTGGACATCAAGATCTACGCGAGCCAGGAAACCGCGTACCAGGACCTGCTGAGCAACAAGCTCGATTTCATCGAGACGCTCCCACCCAGTGCCCTGGCCGGCAGCAAGTACAAGACCGACCTCAAGGACAACCTGGTCGTCGGTCACCTGCTCGGCATCAGCACCATCGCCGTGCCGTACTACGTGCCCGGCTACGACAACCTCGACCTGCGCAAGGCCATCTCCATGGCGATCGACCGCGCGCAGATCACCAAGACCGTCATGAACGACACCTACGTGCCGGCCGACGGCTACGTCTCGCAGGGCATCGAGGGCTACCGCCCGGCCGTGTGCGAGTTCTGCAAGTTCGACCCGACGGCGGCCAAGGCGGCGTTCGCGAAGTCCGGCTTCAAGGGCAAGCTCACCATCGCCTCCAACGCCGACGGTGGCCGCAAGGAGCCGCTGGTGGCCGCGTGCAACAGCATCAAGAACGTGCTCGGCGTCGAGTGCGACTTCGTGCCGGCCACGGACTTCGGCCAATGGCGCAGCATCGTGACGGGCCACAAGCTGACCGGCATGGGCCGTTCGGACTGGTCGGCCGACTACCCGTCGATCGAGGACTTCCTGAACCCGATCTACCGCTCGGGTGCCTCGTCGAACGACTCGGTCTACTCCAACCCGGCCGTCGACCAGCTCCTGGAGCAGGCCGACTCCACGCCGGACAAGGACGCCGCGATCAAGATCTACCAGCAGGCCGAGGACGCCATCGCCAAGGACCTGCCCTCGATCCCGGTCTGGGACGAGAAGGGTGTGGCCGCGAAGTCCAAGCACACAAAGACCGTGACGCTCGACTTCCGCCGCCGCGCCGACTACTCGTCGGTCGAGGTCACCAAGTGACGCGCTGAGAAGACGTCCCACCACCAAGGCCGCCGCGGACCGTCTCAAAAGGACGGTCCGCGGCTCGCCCGGCGCGCACTCCTAGGAACTGACGCATGATTCGCTACGTCCTGCGACGCCTGCTCCAGCTGATCCCGGTGTTCTTCGGAACGACCTTCCTGATCTACGTGCTGGTGTGGGCCGTCCCGGGTGATCCCTTCTCCGGCAAGTGCGGTCAGACGGCCTGCCCCCAGGCCTACGTCGACCTGATGACCGAGAAGTTCCACCTGAACGACAACCTGATCCTCCAGTACCTCAAGTACCTCGGCAGCCTGTTCACGGGCGACTGGGGCGAGACCTTCAACGGCACCTCCGTCGGCGAGCTGATCGCCACCTCCTACCCGATCACGCTGCGCCTGGCGCTCGTCGCGGTGCTCATCGAGGCCGTGATCGGCCTGACCGCGGGCGTGCTGACCGGCCTGCGCGGCAAGGGTTTCCTCGACAACCTCGTGCTCGTCTCCACCACGTTCCTCATCTCGCTGCCGGTGTTCGTCACCGCGATCGTGCTGCAGCTCGTGCTGGGCACCGAGCTCGGCATCATCGACACGAGCGTGTCGGACAACCCGGGCTTCGGTGAGCTGATCGTGCCCGGCATCGCGCTGGGCAGCCTCTCGATGGCCTACGTCGCGCGGCTCACGAGAACGTCGATCGCGGAGAACCGCCACGCCGACTACATCCGCACGGCCATCGCAAAGGGCCAGCCCAACAGCCGCGTGGTCGGCGTGCACCTGCTGCGCAACTCGGTGATCCCGGTGCTGACGTTCCTCGGCACCGACCTGGGTGCGCTGATGGGCGGCGCGATCGTGACCGAGGGCGTGTTCAACATCAACGGCCTCGGCGGGCTCATCTTCCGCGGCATCCAGAACCGCGAGAGCGCCACCGTCGTGGGCGTCGTGGTGCTGCTCGTGCTCGTGTACCTGCTGATGAGCCTGATCGTGGACCTGCTCTACGCCGTTCTCGACCCGAGGATCCGCTATGACTGACCCCAACCTCGTCGGAGGCACGGCTGTCGACGCGGCGGAGCTGTCGCGCATCGACGACTCCGCGACCGAGACGAAGAAGCCCCGCAGCCTGTGGGGCGACGCCTGGCGCCAGCTGCGCCGCAAGCCGGCGTTCGTGATCTCCGCGGTGATCATCGTGTTCATCGTGCTCATCGCGGTCGCGCCGGGCCTGTTCACGCACGTCGACCCCGGGGCCGGCGACCTGACGAAGGCCAACCAGGGCCCGTCGGCCGACGCCTGGTTCGGCTACGACAACCAGGGTTACGACGTCTACGCCCGCACGATCTACGGCGCCCGCGCGTCGCTGCTGGTCGGCGTGTTCGCAACGATCCTGACCGTGGTCTTCGGCTCGCTCGTCGGCATCCTCGCGGGCTACTACGGCCGCCTGATCGACAGCCTGCTCTCACGGCTCGGCGACATCTTCGCCGGCCTGCCGTTCGTGCTCGGCGCGATCGTCATCCTCACGACGTTCAACGCGCCCGGCTCCAACCCCGGCGCCGTAACGATCATCGTGCAGGTGGTCTGCTCCATCGCGGTGCTGACCTGGCCGGTCGCCATGCGCATCATGCGCTCGGCGACGCTGGTCGCGAAGCAGCTCGACTACGTGAAAGCCGCTCGTGCGCTCGGCGCCAGCACGCCGCGCATCGTGTTCCGGCACCTGCTGCCCAACACACTCGCGCCGGTGCTGGTCTACGCCACCATCGCGCTCGGCGCGGCCATCGGCGCCGAGGCGACGCTCGCGTACCTCGGCATCGGCGTGCGGCCGCCGGTGATCTCGTGGGGCGTGATGATCAGCGACTCGCGCGACTACTTCCGGGCCGACCCGCACATGCTCTTGTTCCCCGGTGCGTTCGTCACCATCACCGTGCTCGCGTTCGTGATGCTCGGTGACGGGATCCGCGACGCGCTCGACCCGAAGTCGAGGTAGCGGCCGATGACCGATACACGCAACGATCTGCTGCTCGAGGTCGAAGACCTCCAGGTGGAGTTCCGCACTTCCGACGGCGTCGCCAACGTGCTCAACGGCGTGAGCTACTCCGTGCACGCCGGCGAAACCCTTGCGGTGCTGGGTGAATCCGGCTCCGGCAAGAGCGTGACCGCACAGACCATCATGGGCATCCTCGACATGCCGCCCGGCGTGATCACCGGCGGTTCGATCCGCTACCGCGGTGAGGACCTGCTCACGGCCACGCCCGAGCGGCGGCGCGAGCTGCGCGGCACCGAGATCGCGATGATTTTCCAGGACGCGCTCTCGGCGCTGAACCCCGTGTTCACCGTGGGGTTCCAGATCGAAGAACAGCTGCGCGTGCGCCAGGGGATGTCCAAACAGGACGCCCGCAAGCGCGCGATCGAGCTGCTGGACCTGGTGCGCATCCCGGCCGCCGCGCGGCGGGTGAAGGACTACCCGCACCAGTTCTCGGGCGGCATGCGCCAGCGCGCGATGATCGCGATGTCGCTGGCACTCGACCCCGTGCTGCTGATCGCGGACGAGCCGACCACGGCTCTCGACGTGACCGTGCAGGCCCAGATCATGGACCTGCTGGGCGAGATCCAGCGCGAACGGCAGATGGGGCTGGTCCTCATCACCCACGACCTGGGTGTGGTCGCGGAGGTCGCCGACCGGATCGCCGTGATGTACGCGGGCCGGATCGTGGAGCAGGCCGACGTGCACGAGCTGTTCAAGTCACCGGGTCACCCGTACACGGCGGCGCTGATGGACTCGTTGCCGCGCCTGGATCTCAAGGGTCAGACGCTGGAGACGATCAAGGGGCTGCCGCCGAGCCTGCTCCACATCCCTTCGGGCTGCCCGTTCCACCCGCGGTGCAAGCGGGCGGAGCAACGCTGTTCGGAGGAACGGCCGTCGTTGCACAGCCTCGGTTTCGGCCGGGTCAGTGCGTGTCACTTCGCCGAAGAGGTGGTGGAAAGCCGTGTCTGAGCCGATTCTCAGCGTCCAGGAGCTGGTGAAGCACTTCCCGGTGCGCCAGGGCGTGCTGTTCAAGCGCACGGTCGGGCACGTCAAGGCCGTCGACGGCGTCTCGTTCGACCTGGCGCCGGGCGAGACGCTCGGCGTGGTGGGCGAGTCGGGCTGCGGCAAGTCGACGCTCGCGCAGGTGCTGATGCGCCTGGAGGAGCCGACCGCGGGCGGCGCGACGTTCGAGGGCCGCGACATCTTCAAGCTGCGCGGCGGCGAGCTGCGGCGGCTGCGGCGCGAGATCCAGATCGTGCTGCAGGACCCGTACACGTCGCTGAACCCGCGGATGACGGTCGGCGACATCGTCGGCGAGCCGTTCGAGATCCACACCGAGGTGGCGCCGAAGGGTTCGCGCGCGCAGAAGGTGCGTGAGCTGCTGGAGGTGGTGGGGCTCAACCCCGAGCACCTCAACCGCTACCCGCACCAGTTCTCGGGCGGGCAGCGCCAGCGCATCGGCATCGCGCGGGCGCTCGCGCTGCGGCCGAAGGTGATCATCTGCGACGAGCCGGTGTCCGCTTTGGACGTCTCCATCCAGGCGCAGGTGATGAACCTGCTCGGCGACCTGCAGACGGAGTTCGGGCTGTCGTACGTGTTCATCGCGCACGACCTGTCCGTGGTACGCCACCTCGCCACGCGGGTGGCCGTGATGTACCTGGGCAAGATCGTGGAGATCGGGACCGAGGACGAGATCTACGAGCGGCCCTCGCACCCGTACACGCAGGCGCTGCTCTCGGCCGTGCCCGTGGCCGACCCGGAGGTGCGCGGGCAGCGGCAGATCATCCGGCTCGAGGGCGACCCGCCGAGCCCGCTCGACCCGCCGTCGGGCTGCCGGTTCCGCACACGGTGCTGGAAGGCGCAGGACATCTGCGCCACGGAGGTGCCGGAGCTGTCGCCGCGCACCGACGGTCACCTCTCGGCGTGCCACTTCGCGGAAGCCCGGTCCGTGGTGCCCTGACTTTAGTCGGGTTCCTCCTCCTGACGATTGCTGCGACGTGTGTCCGGTATGTACGTTGCAGTGTCGGTTTTCGCGTTGGAGGAGGACTCGTGAAAAGACCCAGACTGCTTCTCGCCGTGTTGGCGGTACCCCTGCTCGGTGCGGCTTCCTTCGTACCCGTCGCGTCGGCAGGGGTGTCCGGCCCGGTCACGGAGTTCACGGTGCTGGCGCGTTCGGACGTCGGCGCCGCCGTGGCCGCGGTCGAGGCCGCCGGTGGGACGGTGGTGGCCCGCAACGACGCCGTCGGGCTGATCACGGCTTCGGCGCCGGCTTCGGGCTTCGTGGCGCGGGTGTCTTCCAGCAGCGCGGTGTTCGGCGCGGCCCGGTCGAAGGCGATCGGGTCGGCGCCGCGGGACGGCAAGAAGGTGAAGCACGACGCGGTCGAGAAGGAGGGCCGGGGCAAGGCTTCCGGTGCCAAGCGTGGTGCTTCCGGTACAGACCCGCTGGACGACCAGCTCTGGAGCCTGAAGTCCACCCGGTCGGACCTCGCGCGCACAGTGCAGCCCGGTGACAAGCGCGTGAAGGTCGGCATCATCGACACCGGCGTCGACGCCAGTCACCCGGACATCGCACCGAACTTCGACCGCGCCGACTCGCGCAACTTCACGCGCGACATCGTCGCCGACGTCAACGGCGCGGTGGTGGACGGCCCGTGCGAGTACCGCGGCTGCGTCGACGCGATAGACCACGACGACAACGGCCACGGCACCCACGTCGCCGGCACGATCGGCGCGGCGGTGAACGGCTTCGGCGTCTCGGGCGTCGCGCCGGGCGTCTCGCTGGTGAACATCCGCGCCGGCCAGGACTCGGGCTTCTTCTTCCTGCAGCCGACTGTCGACGCGTTGACCTACGCCGGTGACGCGGGCATCGACGTGGTGAACATGAGCTTCTACACCGACCCGTGGCTCTACAACTGCCGCGCGAACCCGGCCGACTCCGCCGAGGAGCAGGCCGAGCAGCGAACCGTCATCGAGGCAACCACGCGGGCGCTGAACTACGCGCACCGCAAGGGCGTCTCGATGGTCGTCGCCCTCGGCAACGAGCACACGGACCTCGGCGCGCCGTTGCCCGACGCGACCAGCCCGGACTACCCGAGCACCTCGGCGCACCCGCGTCAGATCGACAACGCGTCCTGTCTGACCATGCCGACGGAAGGCCCGCACACGATCGGTGTCGGCGCTTTCGGTCCCTCGCAGGCGAAGGCGGACTACTCCAATTACGGGACCGAGCAGATCTCGGTTTCGGCGCCGGGTGGGTATTACCGGGACGGCTTCGGGACGCCTTGGTTCCAGAAGGTGGAGAACGAGATCCTGTCGGCTTACCCGCGCAACGTGGCCGTGGCCGAGGGGAACGTCGACGCGGCCGGCAACGTGACTGCGGCCGGGGCCGCCGCGGGTGTGCAGAAGGCCGTCGCTCGTGACGGGCGGGTCGGCTACTACCAGTGGCTGCAGGGGACTTCGATGGCGACGCCGCACGCTGCCGGCGTGGCGGCGTTGATTGTTTCCGAGTACGGGAAGAAGTCGGGTTCTGGCTTCGGTATGGACCCCGATGCTGTGCAGCGCGTCTTGGAGGGGACGGCTTCGCCGGTCGCGTGCCCGGTGCCGCGGACGGTGGACTACCTGGACGAGGGCCGGGACGAGTCGTTCACGGCTACGTGCACGGGGAATGCTTCGTTCAACGGTTTTTACGGACATGGTGCTGTGGATGCTTATGCGGCTGTGCCGCATGGGGCCAAGTACGTGAAGCAGTAGTTCTCGCGGTTGACGGCCCTGTGTCAAGGTTTTCGCGCCTTGACACAGGGCTGTTTCGCGCCAAGTGGTGAATCGCGAATGGGGGCATTGACACCGCAAACCGGCGCGCCCAACGATGGAGGCGGCGCGTCGAGTGCCGCGCCTTGGGGGTGGGGACTGTGCGTTGTGGTGGGTGGACCAAGGCGGCCGTGGCCGCGGCCGGGATGGTCGTAGCAGGGCTCCTGGCCGGGGCCGGGGCGGCGAACGCCGCGACGACCGTGCCGATTTCCGCGCCCGGCGGGTACGCGAGTGATCCGTCGAGTACGCCGGCCACCGGGAAGCACACGCGGGCGCTCGGGGCGGCGGTCACGGTGCCGGCCGGGGAGACGCGGTACGTCAGCAGCAAGCTGAACGTGGACGACGCCGCGCAGGTCACGGAAGTTTCGCACCTCGTGTACTGCCGGCGGCCTGGGCAGACGGTGAACGCGGCGCAGCTCGTGAGCGGGCAGAACGTGCTCGCGAACACCGCGACGACGTTGCTCACCCGCGGATTCGTCACGGCGCCGGCGGACAGTGCGCTCACCTGTTCGGTGTATGCGCAGTTCGTGAACCACGCGGCGAACGTCAGCGGGCAGATCTCGGTGCTCGCCTCCTCGTACCTGCAGGACGTCGACGGGCCCATCGCGGCCGTGAAGCAGACGTTCAACGGCAAGGTGCTGGTGAACTCCTCGGCGACCGCGAACTCCGTGTCGTTCACCGCGCCCGCCGGGGCGACGGTCGTGCAGGCGATCGGGGACGTGAACATCACCGTCTGCTACAACGCGGACAACGGCCTCTGCAAACGTTCGGCCGGCGCGCGGATGGACGGCGCGAACTCGCTGGTGGGTACGCAGCTCGTGGTGAACCAGCTCGATGCGAACGGCAACCCCTGCAACACCACGACCAACGGACCGCTGGCGGGCGTGACCGTGACGAACACCGTCCACCACTTCAAGATCAACACCTGGGTGACGAACGTCCCGATCGTCGCGACGTGCTCGCGGAACTTCGTGGTGTACACCAGGGTCACGGCCAACGCAGCGCACAACTCGTTCCTCATCGAGGCCAACAACGAGAGCGTCGGCGCGGCTTTCGTGCCCTGAGCCGAGCGCTGCGGCGACCGGCGGGCGGTTGCACACTGGCGGTATGCGCATCGGCATCGGTATTCCCAACACCATTCCCGGCACCGACGCCCGGCTGCTGCTCGACTGGGCGCGGCGGGCGGAGGCTCGCGGGTTCGCTTTCGTGTCCACGATCGGGCGCGTCGCGTACCCGTCGTGGGATTCGTTGACCGCATTGGCCGGCGTCGCGGGGGCGACCACGGAGATCGGGCTGCTGACGAACGCCGTGCTGGGGCCGACGTACCCGGACGCCGTGCTGGCGAAGGTGGCCGGAACCGTGGCGGCGCTGTCGGGTGGGCGGTTGACGCTCGGCCTCGGCGTCGGCGCGCGGGAGTCGGACTACCTCCCGGTGGGGCTGGATTTCGCTTCACGAGGCGCGGCTTTCGATCGGCAGCTCGGTTACCTGACGCGCGCGTGGCAGGGCGCGCCAGTTGAAGCCGGCGACTTCGACGGCGAGCAGCGCCCCGTGGTCGGCGACGTGCCGGGCATCCCGCTCCTCATCGGCGGGCACAGCAAACGCGCGGTCCGCCGCACGGTCGAACACGCTGCCGGCTGGACCGGCGCCGGCGGCGGCCCGGCGCGCGCCGAGCCGACCGTGAAGGAAATCCGGGCCGCGTGGTCCGCCGCCGGCCGGCTTGGCGAACCGCGGTTGCTGGGCCTGGCGTACTTCTCGACATCTGCTGCCGACCGTGGTGACGACTACCTGCGCTCCTATTACGCCTACGCGGGCCCGCACGCCACCACGATCGCCGAGGGCGCCGTCCGTACGCCGGACCGCATCAGGGCGATCGTGCGGGAGTTCGAGTCGGCGGGCCTGAACGAACTGACCTTCACGCCGACCGTCGCGGAGGTGGAGGAGGTCGACCGGTTGGCCGATCTTGTCCTGTGACCCCCCGAGCGCGACCGTGCGCCCACGAAAGCGGGTCGAAGCCGACTGCACGAACTCGCCACTCTGAATCCGAACACCGGCCGGATCGGTGATCGGCAAGCGCTGCGGCACCTGGCGGTTCTGGATCAAGAACCGCCGTGGGACCTGCGGTTGGCGTTGATCTGCTCGCGGTTGGCCATCGCCCACTCCGCGAGGGCCATGACCCGCGGAACGAGCGTCCGGCCGAGTTCGGTGAGGGCATACTCGACGCGTGGCGGGACCTCCGCGTAGGCGGTGCGCGTGACCAGGCCGTCTTCTACCAGGTGCTTGAGCGTCAGGGTGAGCATTCGCTGGGAGACGCCGGTGACGGCCGTGTGCAGATCGCCGAACCGGAGGGGGCCGGTGCGCAGTGTGCCGATCACGAGCAGGCTCCACTTGTCGCCGATGCGGTCCAGGACCTCGCGGACCGCGCCGCCGTCGGGGATTTCCGGTGTGATCTTCGCCATGCGCGGGACTCCTTTCCTGGACACATACATCGATGTGCCTTTTGCAGCCGGCCCCCGTTGCGCCGACTATCCAGCGACAACGGGCAGCGGAATGGGGAATTCGGTGAACATCGCACTGTGGGTCGTCCAGGGTCTGCTCGCGGCGGTCTATCTCGCCGCCGGAGGGCTCAAGGCCGTGCGGCCGCGGGAGCGGCTGGCGGCGTCGGGAAACCTCGACTGGATGAAGGACGCGTCGGACGTCGGGGTGAAGGCGGTCGGCCTGGTGGAGATCCTCGGCGCGTTCGGGGTGGTCCTGCCGTGGCTGACGGGGATCGCCTCGGTCCTCACCCCGGTCGCCGCGGTCGGGCTGGTGGTGGTGCAGGTCGGGGCGCTTCGGGTGCACGTGGTGCGCGACGAGCGACGGCCGTTGCCCGCCAATGTGATCCTGCTGCTGCTCGCCGCCTTCGTGGCGGTCGGCCGCTTTCCGGGCTGAGAAAAGCGTGGGGCACGGCCGAAAGTGACCGTGCCCCACTACAGCGGCTACCGGTTCGAAGCCGACTTCACGAACTTCCCCAGATCCTTCGACTGCTGGATCCGCGTCGGTTCGTGCACGTACATCATGTGCCCGGCCGGGTAGTAGGCCGTCTCGATGTTGTCGCGCAGTTCGTCCGGGATCTGCAGGTGGGCGAGCACGTGCTCACTCGCGAAGTACGCCGTGGCGCCGTCGTAGTGACCGAACGCGACGTGGACCTTCAAGTGCGGGTTCGCGCGCATGGCGGCGCTCACGGAGTCCACGACGGACACGAACCGGCCCTCGAAGTCCTTGTACGACCACGCCTTGAAGACATCGCCGGACAGGATCTCGTACGGCAGGTCGTTCTGGTACCCGAGCTCGTCGCGGATGAAGTGGTTGAAGCCCGCCGAGTACGCGCCGATGATGCGCGAGATCGACGCGTCGTCGCTCATGTGCTCGCGGCCGCCGTCGACCTCCCACGTGGTGAACCGGCCGTCCATGCGCCCGACGAGCAGGCCGCGGTCGCGCAGGAGTTCCGTGAAGAAGCGCACGTGCTCGATCCGCAGGTTGACTCGGTCCACATAGGACTCCGAAAGCCCCGTCAGTGAAGCCAGCGTGGCCACGGTCTCCGCGCGGTCCTGAGTGGACAGCCGCGCACCTCGCGCCAGGGCCCACGGCAGTTCCTTGGCGGCGAAGTCCTCGGCGTCGGCCAGGACGTCGTCAAGGGGACGATCGCCGTGGAAGCCGTGGTAGTGCGCGATGGCCGCGTAGGTGGGCACGTAGAGCGAGTACGGCAGGTCGTTGCCCTCGTGGAAGCGCAGCGTGCCCATGTCGAGCACGGACGAGATGAGCAACAGGCCGTTGAGGTACAGGCCGTAGCGGTCCTGCAGGTGTCCAGCCAGCGCGGCCGCCCGCAGCGTGCCGTAGGACTCGCCGGCGAGGAACTTCGGCGACAGCCAGCGTCCGTTGCGCGAGATCCACAGCCGGATGATCTCGGCGACCGACTCGATGTCGCCCTGGAACCCGGTGTAGTCCTTCGACTCGCCGCCCTCGGTCACGCGCGAGTAGCCCGTGGAGACCGGGTCGATGAACACGAGGTCGCTGTGCTGGAGCAGGGTCTCGCTGTTGTCCTCGAGGCCGTACGGGGGCGCGACCAGAGCGTCGACGTCACCCGAGAGCACCCGCCGCGGGCCCAGCAGGCCCATGTGCAGCCAGATGCTGGACGAGCCGGGGCCACCGTTGAACGCGAACGTGACCGGGCGCGAGCCCGGCTCGGCGTCGTCGAGCGTGTAGGCGGTGAGGAACACCTCGGCCTTGGGCTTGAGGCCCTCCGACTTCCCGTCCTTCAGCACCTCCTGGCGCAGCACCACGCGCCCGGCCTGCGCGGTGTAGGCCAGTTTGCGGCGTTTGACCGTGAGCGTGTGGTGCGTGGTCACAAGGTCGTCGACGGGCTCCGGCGGCTTCTCCGCCGTGGCCGGCTTTTCGGGGGTCTCTTCGGTGGTGTCCGACATGGATCCAACTTAGCCAACCGTGCTGGGGAAGGCTGTGGAAAGCTGGCGCAATGCGCTGGCCCGCCACGATTCCCGAGGCCCGCGAGGTCCAGGATGCGCTCCGCGGCCGCGTGGACCTCACCGACGCCTGCCCGGCGCCGGCGACGGTGACCGGCCTCGACGTCGCCTACGATCCAGCCGGCACGCGCATCGCCGCCGCCGCGGTCACGCTGGCCCTCGACGACCTGCGCGTGGTCGAGGAACGCGTGATCACGGGCGAGGTCACCTTCCCGTACGAACCGGGCCTGTTCGCCTTCCGCGAGCTGCCGCCGCTGCTCGACGCCATCGCGGCGCTCGCGCACCCGCCCGAGGTGTTCGCGTGCGACGGCCACGGCCTCGCCCACCCGCGGCGCTTCGGCCTCGCGTGCCACCTCGGCGTGCTCACGGGGACCCCGGCGTTCGGCGTCGGCAAGACGCGGCTCGTCGGCACGCACGAGGAGCCCGGCCCGGAACCCGGCGACACCGTGCCGCTGCTGGACGGCGACGAGCAGCTCGGCGCCGTCGTGCGCACGAGGCCTGGTGTGAAACCGGTTTACGTGTCCGCGGGGCACCTGATCAGCCTCGACCACGCCTGCCGGCTGACGCTCGCGTTGACCCCGCGCTACCGCCTGCCCGAGACGACGCGCGCGGCCGACCACCTGTGCCGCGCGGCTCTGGCCGGCCGCTGATGGACACCCTCGCGGAGCTCGACGCCGCCGTCACCGGGTGCCGCGCGTGCCCGCGGCTGGTGGCGTGGCGCGAAAAGGTGGCGGTCACCAAGCGGGCCGCCTTCCTCGACGACGAGTACTGGGCCAGGCCCGTGCCCGGCTTCGGGCCGGCGGACGCGGCGCTGGCCGTGGTCGGGCTCGCGCCCTCGGCGCACGGCGGCAACCGCACCGGGCGGATGTTCACCGGCGACCCGTCGGGCGACTTCCTGTTCCGCGTGCTGCACGAGGTGGGGCTGGCGTCGCAGCCCACGTCCACCGACAAGCACGACGGCCTCACCCTCCGCGGCACCCGCCTCGTCTCACCCGTCCGCTGCGCGCCGCCCGAGAACAAGCCGACGCCTGCCGAGCGCGACACCTGCCGCCACTGGCTCGCCGACGAGCTGAGGCTGCTGCGCCCGACCTTGAAGGCCGTCGTGGTGCTCGGCGCATTCGGCTGGCAGGCACTGCTGCCGGTGCTCGCCGAGGCGGGGTGGCCGGTGCCGGCGCCGCGGCCGGCGTTCGGGCACGGGACCGTCGTCGAGCTCGGTGACCTACAGCTGCACGGCTGTTACCACGTGTCACCCCGTAATGTCCAGACGGGCCGTGTGACTCACGCGATGGTGTGTGACGTGTTCGCCTCCGCGGCCAGGGCCGCCGGCCTCTTCTGAATCGTTACCGCCTGCATGGCGATGCTGGTCACAGCAGGGCGGGGTACCCGAGCGATACGGCTCGGCAAGTGCGACTATGGAGTCATGGCTGCTAAGTCGGAACCGACTCGGATCCTCATCCTCGGTGGTGGTTACGTCGGCCTGTACACGGCGTACGGGCTCCAGAAGATGCTGCGCGCCAACGAGGCCTCCGTGACCGTCGTTGACCCTCAGCCGCACATGACCTACGCGCCCTTCCTGCCCGAGGCGGCGGCCGGCGCGATCGAACCCCGTCACGTGGTGGTGCCCCTGCGCCGCGTGCTCAAGCGCTGCCACGTGCTCACCGCGCGCGTGACGAAGATCGAGAACGAGCGCAAGGCCGTCACGGTCGAGGCCGCCGACGGCCACATCGAGACGCTGAACTACGACGTGCTCGTGGTCGCGCTCGGCGCCGTCGCCCGCATCCTCCCGATCCCGGGCCTGGCGGAGCAGGGCATCGCCTTCAAGACCATCGGCGAGGCCATCTACCTGCGCAACCACATCATGACCAAGCTCGACGAGGCGGCCAGCACGCTCGACCCCGAGCTGCGCAAGCGCCTGCTGACCTTCACGGTCGTCGGCGGCGGCTTCGCCGGCATCGAGGCGCTGGCCGAGCTCGAAGACATGACCCGGTTCGCGGTGGACAACTACTACCCGAACATCAAGCCCGCCGACATCCGCTGGGTGCTCGTCGAGGCCGCCGGGCGGATCCTGCCCGAGGTGCGCGAGACGCTCGGCGTGTACACGGTGCAGCAGCTGGAGAAGCGCGGCATCGAGGTCTACCTGTCGACGGCGGCGAAGTCGTTCGAAAACGGTCACGTCGTGCTCTCGGACGGCACCGAGTTCGACACCGATACGCTCATCTGGACGGCCGGCGTGAAGGCCAACCCGGTGCTCGCCGACTCCGACCTGCCGCTCGACAAGCGCGGCCGCGTCGAGGCCACCGCCGCGATGCAGGTCGTGGGCCACCCCGAGGTGTGGACGGCGGGCGACAACGCCGCGATCCCCGACCTCTCGCGAACCGAGCAGGACCCGACGGCCACGTGCCCGCCCAACGCGCAGCACGCCGTGCGCCAGGCGACGCTGCTGGCCAAGAACATCATCAAGGTCCTGCGCGGCGGCCAGCCGAAGGACTACTTCCACAAGAACCTCGGTGCGGTCGCCAGCCTCGGCCTGCACAAGGGTGTCGCCGACGCGCTGAACCTGAAGATCAAGGGCTTCCCGGCCTGGCTCTTCCACCGCGCGTACCACCTCAAGGCGATGCCGACGTGGAACCGCAAGACCCGCATCCTGTTCGACTGGATGCTCGGCGGCCTGTTCCGCCGTGAGGTGATTTCGCTCGGGCAGATCAACAACCCGAAGGAAGAGTTCGCCCGGGTTTCGAAGGGCTGAGTTGGTTTTCCGCTGAAGCCGGACCTCCTGTCGGGAGGTCCGGCTTCTGGCGTTTTCGGTTACTGGACGAGGCGGTAGCGGGCCATCATGCAGTCGTCTTCATGGTCGAGGATGTGGCAGTGCCAGACGTAGCCCTGGAGGTCCATGTCCATGTCGTGCTCGGCCATCGTCATGCCGGACATCGCGTGCCGGGCCGGGGTGAACGTCGCGTCCGGGTCGAAGCCGAGTTCGTCGGCCGTCGGGAAGTGCACGAGGAAGCGCGTGACGGTGTTCTGCGGGCAGTTCACGGTGTCCTTCGGCCCCGCCTCCCAAGGCGCGGGCGGCTGGGGTGCGCCGAGGAGGAACTCGTCCGGCGGCGGCGCCCACTCCGTGTGCATCGGCGGGCGCGGGTTCGCCAGTGAGTAGGCGACCGGGTCGAACATCTGTCGGTTGAGCAGGTGCAGGTTCACCAGGTGCAGGTGCACGGGGTGGTCCTCGACGGTGAGGTTCACGACCTCCCACAGCTCCGTGGTTCCCTGGCGTGGCAGTGCGATCGGATCGTCCTCGAAGCAGAGGTTGTTGAGCGACATGCCGACCGGCGGCCAGCGCGTGAGCTTGAGGTCCTGGGTGAGCGTGACGACGCGGCGGCGGTCGGGTGCCGACGGCTTTTTCGTGACGCGCAGCCGAGTCGGCAGCGCCTGCCGGTGACCTTTCGCGCCCGTGCTGGTGAAACGCACGACGTCGGGCAACGGCTGCGCACCCGTGACGAGGGCGATGAGCGCGGCTTCGCGTTGGTCGTTGACGAGGTCGACGTGTTCGCCTTTTTCGAGGTCCGAGAAGTCGACCACGAGGTCGGCGCGCTCGCCGGGGGTGAGGCGGACGTCGGTGGTGACGACGGGGGCGTCGAGCAGGCCGGCGTCGTTGCCGATCACGTGGAAGGGGCGGCGGTCGCGGAAGAACAGGTGGTAGGAGCGGAAGTTCGATGCGTTGAGCACCCGGAACCGGTACTGGCCGCGGGCGACGTTCGTGTACGGCGAGACCTTGCCGTTGACCGTCATGCGGTCGCCGATCTGGCCGCCGTCTCAGTGACCCTGCGGGACGAGGGTGAGGGTGCGGTAGTTGAGCGAGCCGTCGGCGTGGAAGCGGCGGTCGGCCAGGATCAGCGGTAATTCGAACTCGCCGCTGGGCAGGTGCCACGCGTTGGTGCGGTCGCCGGTGTCGCCTTCGTCGCGCAGGAGGTACATGCCGGCGAGCCCCGCGTGGACGTTCAGGCGCGTGAGGCCCATGCCGTGGTCGTGGTACCAGAGGCCGGCGGCCGGCTGGCGGTTTTCGTGGCGGTAGGTGCGGTGCTCGCCGGGGAGGAAGACGTCCATCGGGTGGCCGTCCATCTCGGGCGGCGTGACGGCGCCGTGCAGGTGGACCGAAGTGTGGGGTTTGGTGCGGCTTTCCTCGGACGCGCCGTCGAGGGTCGAGTCGACGTCTTCCGCGAAGAGGTGCCGGCCGAGCTTGTTGTCGAACGTCAGCTCGAGGCGCTGGTTCGCGTGGGCCTCGATGGTGGGCCCGAGGTACTCGGCGCCGCCGTAGGACCAGGTGGGCGCGGGGGCGAGGTCGCGGTGGAAGCGGTGGGTGGACTCGGCCATGGCGAGGCGGTGGTCGCCGCGGATGGTCTGCGGGATCGGGAGCTCGTCGACGTAGGGCGGGAGGTCGGGCGAGGGGAAGGTGCGGAGGTCTGCGTCGGTTTGGGGTCTGGCTGCTCTGGTCGGGATTGCCGCGGTCGCTGCGGTGGCCGCGGTCGCTTTGAACAGCCGTCGACGGGAGATGCCTTCTGCCATGGGAGGTTCCTGTCCAAGTGATAGTGAGCTATCAGTTGGTAGTGTAGGGCATGCCCCCGCAGCCGCTGCGTGCCGACGCCGCCCGCAACGCCCGCCGCATCATCGACGCGGCCTACTCGGTCTTCGCCGCCGGCGGCGTCACCGTGCCGATGGAGGAGATCGCCGCCGCGGCCGGCGTCGGGGTCGCGACGTTGTACCGGCGGTTCCCGCACAAGCAGGACCTGGTGCGGGCGGTGCTGGAGGCGCGGTTCGACGAGGTGATCGTGCCGGTGCTGTCTCGCGCTGCTTCGGCGGCTCCGCGCGACGGTGTTTATCTCGCGTTGGAAGCCGCAGTGAGTTTGGCGGCGGTTGAGCAGCCGTTGTTCGCCGGGGCCAACAACTTGGGTGCGTTGACGATGGATCTGGCCTGGCGCTTCTTCTCGCCGGTGGCCGCACTGGTGGCCGCCGGCCAGGCCTCGGGGGTGTTCCGCGCGGACCTGGTGGCGGACGATGTCCCGCGCCTGGTGTTGATGCTGGTGGGGACGTTGCCGTCGTTCCCCGCCGACGCTTCGGAGGGGTGGCGGCGGTATCTGGACCTGCTGATGGATGCGCTCTCGCCGCTGGGCGCCTCGGGGCTGTCGCCGGCGTCCGCTGTGGCGGATCACACGCCGCGCATCTGACGGGCCGCGAGGGTCCCGCTAAGGTGTTCGTGCCCCCGTAGCCCAATTGGCAGAGGCAGTCGACTTAAAATCGACCCAGTGCGGGTTCGAACCCCGTCGGGGGCACTTCCGCCTCGCCTGCTCGGCCCGATCGGACCGGGTGGCCGGTCATGGACGCACGGTGACGACGGGGAAGTCCCGCGGCTTCCTCGACGGGACTTCCCCGGTTACCGGATTCGAGGAGAACCTGGCGTTGCGGCGAGCAGGCCTTCAATGAGCTGACCCGGTCGTTCAAGTTGTATTTCGGTCCGAGCGGGCCCTCCCATTCGACGGCGATTCGCAGCGACTGGCCCTGGTAGTCGCTGTTTTCCCAGAGGCACTAGATTTCCGTCGTCCGGTGGCGCCGTCGTTCTCCCATGCGCAGAAGCAGTCGACGTCGCAGTCGGCCCCTTCGCCATGTTCCCAATCGGGTCGGAAGACCTCAGGAATAGTGCGCGCGTGAGTGTCCACTGTGGCCACGAATGACGTCAGGCAATCGGTTCGGGGTCAGGGAAGTATGCCGCTCGCAAAGCCGGCGAAGTGGTGACCCACTCTAGGAGGTCGAAGGGCCACGGCTGGCGAACACCCGGGTAAACGTGTCCAGAAGCTTCCGTGGCCCCGAGATCTTCACCAAGCCGCACTTGATGGCCTGCACCAGCTCCAGGTAGGACGGCAGTTCCTCGGGCTGGAGGGTGATCACGAGGTCCGCGCCGGAGGGGGCGGGGCCGACGCCGGCGTCGAGTTTGCCGTTGGTGACGATGGCGTGGACGGCGAAGTCGGGGGTGTGGATTTCCCAGGCCGCGGTGACGTCGGTGGCGCCGGAGGGGTCGAAGGCGGCGCGGAGTGACGTGGCGAGGGATTCGGGCGTGACGATCTCGCCGGGGCGGGGCTCGCCGAGTTGGGTTGTGCCCCAGCGGCCGAGGGCGTGGATGGCCGGTTCGAGCTCGTGGCCGAGCGGGGTGAGGGCGTAGACGACGCCGCGGCGGGGAGCGGGCGCGATCTGGCGTTCGACGATGCCGGACTGTTCGAACTCTTTCAAGCGCGTGGCCAGCACGTTGGACGGGATGCCGGGCAGGCCGTCGAGGAGATCGGTGTAGCGGCGCGGGTGGATGGCCAGGTCGCGGATGATCAGCAACCCCCAGCGTTCGCCGACGAGCTCCAGGGCTCGCGCGAGGCCGCAGTACTGCCCGAAATCACGCCGTTTCATGTGTTAAGTGTAGCACCGTCCCGGAATGAGACTAGACTCTTCCAAAAAGACTGTCCTTGTAAAAATGAAGTGATCGGATTACCGTCCTCATCGTGGCCACGAAGGGGCCACGCAACCTGAAGGGGAATCAACGATGACTGCTCTGCAGAACGCGACGGTGTGCGTGACGGGCGCGAACGGTGGGCTCGGGTCCGCGTTCGTCCAGGCCGCGCTGGATCGGGGTGCGGCCCGTGTGTATGCGGCTGCCCGCAAGGAGAAGGCGTGGGGTGACGAGCGGGTCGTGACCGTCGACCTGGATCTGACCGACCGGGGCTCGATCGCGCGGGCCGCGGCGAAGCTGGGCGACACCACGATCCTCGTCAACAACGCGGCGATCTTCCCGCACAGCGACCTGCTGACCGCCCCGATCGAGGAGATCGAGGAGGTGTTCGAGGCCAACCTGCTGGGCCCGCTCGTCCTGACCCGCGAGCTGGCGCCGGCGCTGCGCACGGCCAAGGGCGCATTGCTCAACGTGGGGTCGGTGCTGAGCTGGTTCGCCATCGGCAAGGCGCACAGCGTTTCCAAGGCCGGGCTGTGGATGGCCACCAACGCCCTGCGGCTCGAGCTTGCGCCCGCCGGCGTGCAGGTCCTCGGGGCGTTCTTCGGCCCGACCGACACTCCAATGCAGGCCGGCAACGACACCAGCGGTATGAACAAGCCGGCCGACGTCGTCAGCGCGATCTTCGACGCCCTCGAAGCCGGCGAGCACGAGGTGCTCGTCGACGACATGACGAAGAAGGTCCACGCCGGGCTCGCGGCCGACGTCACGGCGCTCTACCCGGCGCTGGCCGGTAGGTGACTATGTCCACTTCAGACAGAAGAGTGCTCGTCACGGGAGCGGCCGGTGGCACTGGAGGGGCCGCCGTCCGCGAGGCCCTGGCGCTGGGGCTGACCGTGCGGGCGATGGTGCGCACGGTCGACGACCGCGCGCGAGCGCTGGCCGAGCAGGGGGCGGAGGTCGTCGCCGGTGACTTCCAGGACATCACCACGCTGCGGCTGGCGCTCGAGGGCACGGACGCCGCGTATTTCGTCCACCCGATGCGGCCGGGCCTGATCCAGGCCACGGTCAATTTCGCTCAGGCGGTGAAGGAAACCGGCGGCCCGGCCGTCCTCAACCTCTCGCAGCGCAACACCAGCCGCGAGTCCACGGGGATCTCGACGCGGGAGACGTTCCTGTCGCAGGAGGTGTTCACCTGGTCCGGTGTGGACGTCGTCCACCTGCGCCCGACGATGTTCCTCGAATGGTTCCTCTACCCGTGGATCCTGCCGAACCTGCGCAAGGGGAAGCTGTGGATGCCCGCGGGGGCGGGCACGTCGTCGATCGTCGGCACCGAGGACCTGGGGCGCGCGATCGCCGCGCTGCTGAAGGAGCCTGGAGTCCACATCGGTCGGACGATTCCGCTGTCCGGCCCGGCTGAGCTCGGCCAGGCGCAGATGGCGGCCGAGCTGTCCGAAGCGCTGGGCCGGGAGATCGTCTACGAGGACTGCGATCTGGACGAGTTCGTGGCCACGATAGCCGCGTTCGGCGTGCCCGGGTACCTGGTCGGGTCGATTCGCGGAATCATGATCGACTACCGCGCCGGACGGCTCGGCGGTGCCGACGACACCATCGAAAAGCTCACCGGGCGGCGGCCGATGTCCGTCGCCGAGTTCGCCCGCAAACACGCCGCCCTGCTGAACGGAGTCGAGTGATGACTGAAGTCGTGAACACTTTCGTCGAGCGGAACCGGAAGTTCGCCGAGACGCGGTTCGATCCCACGTTGATCATGCGGCCGAGCCTGCTGACGAGCGTCATCAGCTGTTTCGACCCGCGGGTCGACCCCGCTGTCGTGCTCGGCGCGGAGCCGGGGGAGATCGGGGTGCTGCGCAACGTCGGCGGACGGGTCACGCCGGACACGATCGAGCAGCTGGTGATGTTGCAGCACGTGGCCGCGGCCGCGGGGGCGGGTCCCGGTGGGTGGAACGTCGTCGTGCTGCAGCACACCGGCTGCGGCATCACCCTGATCCAGGACCGGCCCGGCCTGCTGGCTCCGTACTTCGGGTCGTCTGAGGCCGAGCTGCCCGACGTGGCGGATCCACGGGTGGCGGTGGCTCGTGACGTGGCATTGCTGAGGGCCGAGCCGCGTCTGCCCGGGTATCGGGTGTCGGGTCTTGTTTACGACGTCGGTACCGGTTTGGTGGAAACCGTCGTCGGGCCGTAGGCGACCCTCCACTGTGGACCGGCTGGTGCCGGCTCGTTGACGAACGAGGGTCCGTTGTCAACGAGCCGGCATCTCGGTCAGCAGGTTCGCCGTACTACTTCTTGGCGGCGGCGACCTTCTTGCGCGCCGGGCGCTTGCGGGCCGGCGCGGAGGGCTTGGCGGCTTCGAGCTCGGCCTGCTCGTAGGCGCTCACGACGTCGGACGGGATGCGGCCGCGCTCGGAGATCTGGTAGCCATTTTCGTTGGCCCACGCGCGGATCGTGCGCGAGCGCTCGCGGTCGGCCGGGGTGGCCGCCGTCGGCTGCCCCGCGGCGACGCGCACCTTGCGGCCGCCGGTCTTGCGGCCCACGCCGATGTAGCGCGCGAGCTCGTCCCGCAGGGCGGCGGCGTTGTCGTCGGACAGGTCGATCTCGTAGCTGACACCGTCGAGTCCGAAGGGGACTGTCTGGGTGGCCGGGCTGCCGTCGATGTCGTCCAGCATTTCGACGAGAACCTTCTGGGCCATGAGTGCTCCTTGAAATTGGCGTGCATGCTGACCGTGACCAGGCGCACGAATGTGGCGATCGATTGCGATCGTAGCATCGAATGGTCGGGGAAATGCAGGCGCCGAAACTGTGCGGAAAACTCGAGGTGCGGTCGAGGCGGTGCCGCGGGTCAGGAAACGTCGACGGAAGGTGACCAGAAGGCCTCGAACTGTTCCGTCACACCGTAGTACCGGCCGACGCGAAGCTGGGCCTGGAGCGACGGCCGGCGGTCCACTGTCGGATCGGACTCGGGGTAGCGGGTCGGCTCGAGTTCCTTCCGGTTCCTGCGAGCAAGGTGGCGCGGCGTGCCTTGGTCGGCTGCCGAGTCCTCGCCATATTGGGCGGCCTCCTGCGCGATCAACCGTCGAGTTGTGGAGAGCACGGCCGCTCACATTACTGGTACGCAAACACGTTTCCGCCGAGATTGCCGTCTCAGCCGGACATGACCAGCGCGCAAGCCATTCCGAGGCTCATGCCCGCGCGGGACAACGCGCGGGTGGGGTCCGTGTGCCACGACGGGACCGAGCGGGCGGCGTCGAGGAGGAACCACGCGGCCGCGGCGAAGGTGATGGGTGTCCACCAGCCGTGGCCCATGGCGGGCATGGTGAGCCACGGGCCGTGGTCGGCGGCGGAGTGTGGCATGGCGGTGAGCATGAACAGCATCGTCGCGATGGTGGCGAGGTGGTGCGGGCGCCGGGTCGAGAGGGACCAGCCGAGGATAACGAGCAGCACGGCCTGCCAGCCGGCGGCGGGGATGGGGGCGCCGACGGGAGAGGTCATGGCGATCATCGCGGTGCAGAGGACGAGGTCGGCCACGGAGTCGGCGCGGGTCGGCACCCGGAGCGGCGGAGGGGCGTTGGCGGGCAACGACGAACCGGCGGAGAGTGGTGCCTGGCCACGGTGGACATCCACTGGAGACCCACGCCACTCGGCAGCGTCCGTCGGCGAAGCGGCAACCCCACGCCAAAGGTGCGCCAGTGGCACCCACGTCAGCACGGCGAGCGCTGCCGTCAGCAGCCAGGAGACGGACGCCGGCACGAGAGGGGTTCCTTCCGCCGAAGCGAGCGAAGCGAGTACCCGGTAGACCACGCACAGTCGCGATTCGTGACAACCGACGGGAAATGCCCCCGGACGAGACAGGAATTGTCGAAAACGAAAGGGCGGCCCGGTTGCCCCTCGGGCCCGCCGGCCGTGACCTGCGTCTCAAGGGCGCGCGACGTAAGGCAGCCGACGTGAGCAGGCCACCTGGTGTTCGCGTTGGCTCAAACAGCCGTGAATAGCGTCCGGGGAGCTCGAGAATTCTCCCTGGAAACCTGAATGAGGTAGACCATGCGCGAAAACCAGGTGGGCCCGAACCGACGGTCCTTCCTGCGCAACGCGGGACTCGCCGGCGTCGGCGCCACGGCGCTGGGTGCGCTCGGCGTCGCGCCGGCCGAGGCCGACACCGCGAACGCCGCAAACAGAGGCAGCGGCAGATGGAACCCGGACGGCGAGAGCCTCCAGTTCACCGTCGCCGTGATGCCGGATACCCAGTACCTCTACTGGGGCAGCCAGAACAGCATCAACCCGGAGCCGCAGGAAGCCTCGTTCCGGTACGTGATCGAGAACAGCGGCACGCCGAACAACAACATCGTGTTCATGGCGCACCTCGGTGACGTGACGCAGGACGCCGACGTCACGTCGTTCCAGGCCGTGGACAAGACGTTCAAGATCCTCGACAAGGCGAACGTCGCCTACAGCGTGCTCGCCGGCAACCACGACGTGTCCGGTGACGACACGCGCGGCAACACGCCGTACCTGCAGGCGATGGGCCCGCAGCGGTTCACGGGCCAGAAGTCGTTCGTCGGCTCGGACGCCAGCGGCTACAACACCGCGCACACGTTCCACGCGGCCGGGCGTGACTGGCTGCTGCTGGCCATGGACTGGCGCACGTCGGCGGCCGGGTTCGCCTGGGCGAACCAGGTCATCAAGGCGCACCCGAAGATGCCGGTGATCCTCACCTGCCACGAGATCGTCGCACCGACCTACGGCGACGAGGTGTACCCGTACGAATCGGGCGACCCCGAGAACAACGCCGAGATCACCAGCTACGGCCAGACCGTGTGGGACTCGCTGATCAAGGACAACGACCAGATCTTCCTCACGCTCAACGGCCACTACTGGCCCTCGGGCCGCATCACGAAGAAGAACGCGGCCGGCAACGACGTGCACCTGCACATCACGAACTACCAGAACCGCTACATGAGCGGTGGCGGCATGCTGCGCCTGTACCACTTCGACCTCGAGCGCAACACCATCGACGTCGAGACGATCTCGCCGTGGATCCTCGAGAAGGACCCGGCCAAGCGCAACCGCCTCGAGGTCATGGAGTCGCGGCTGACCACGGCCGTCGACCGGTTCTCGATGCCGTTCGACTTCGAGCAGCGCTTCTCCGGCTTCATCCCGGTGAAGACGCGCGCGGCTCGCGCCGCCAACAAGGTGCTGCTGCCCGGCACGCTCGCGTACTGGCGCTTCGACGGCAACCACGCCGCGCCCGGCAGCCCGGTCACCACGACCCAGAAGGTCAAGGACCTGTCCGGCAACGGCAACGACCTCACGCTGGCCTCGGTGCCCGGCACCGTCCCCGGCGCGCTGACCTGGTCCGACGACCACCACCCGGACCAGCCGGCCCACGCCAGCCTGCGCTTCGTCGGCGGCAAGAACCCGCTGCACGGCGCGTACCTCACCACCGCGGCGAAGGCGGCGCTGAACACCGAGCAGTTCAAGCACGGCTACACGATCGAGACGTTCGTGAAGATCCCGCGCGACTGGGACGGCGGCAACAACGGCAACATGCCGGTGCTGGTCCGCCGCGGCGCGGCCGGCGACGCGGGCAAGCACGGCAAGAACACCGACCCGAAGGAGCCGGTGGCCCAGCTCATGACCACGAACAACGGTCGTGAACTGCAGTTCAACTGCTACCCGCTCAGCCAGACCTACCCGACCACCAACTGGAGCCACGGCATGCCCGAGGACCAGTGGTGGCACCTCGCGGTGGTCAACGACGGGCACCACACCACGGCGTACATCGAGAGCGCGCCGGTGGCCGACAACCCGTCGACCGACTCGGTCGGCATCGCCTCGCTCGGCCTCACCTGGCTGCTCGGCGGCCACGAGTACGGCGGCGCGATCGACAACGTGTTCCACGGCTGGATCGGTGACGTCCGCATCGTGAACCGGGCGCTGCGCCTGGACGAGTTCCTGACCAAGTGATCCACCGGCAGCGGGTGGTCATCAGTGCCCACCCGCTGCCGTCCGCGGTCAGGAACTCCTTGCGGCGGCGAGAAAAGCTCGAATCAAAGCCTGGTCCTTCACGCCGCGGGCGGACTCGACGCCGCTGGAGACGTCCACTCCCCACGGCCGGACGGTGGCGAGGGCGTCGGCCACGTTGTCCGGGGTGAGGCCGCCGGCCAGGAGCCAGTCGCCGTCGGGCGTCTCGGCCGACCAGTCCCAGGTCTCGCCCGAACCCGCGCTGGGGGAGTCGAGCAGGAGCAGGTCCTCGCCGTATTCGCCGACGGCCGGGACCTCGCCGTTCTTCAGTGACGTGGCACGGATCAGCCGCACGGGCAGATCGCGCAACGCCGCGAAGTCGGCCGGCAAGTACCCGGAGCCGTGCAGCTGAACGGCCCGGATCCCGGTCTCGGCCACAGCGTCGCGGACCTCCGGCACCGGCACGCCCTTGAACACGCCGACCGTGAGCACCTCGCCGGGCACACCCGCCGCGAGCTGCGCGGCCTCGGCCCGGGTGACCTGCCTGGGGCTCTCGCACAGCAGGAACCCCACGGCGTCGGCTCCCGCTTCGACCGCGCACGCCACGTCGGCCGCTGTCTTCAGGCCGCAGATCTTCACGAACACGTCCCGACCCTAACCTCCGCCGGCCGGTGACGAGCGGGCATCACGCGCGCACCGGCATCACCGGACGTGACGGATCGGATGCCCGGGCGGCGGCTCGGATGTGACTATGGGTCGACTTCCGCCCGACAAGGAGCTCGCACGATGGTCACGGGTCCGCTCGGCAAGGCCCATCCCGGTGGATACGACGAGGGCCGGCAGCTGTACGGGATGACTGCCGCCTCGATCCGCCGCTGGCGCTGGAAGCGGGCCGCCGCCGTCGCCGGGACCGGTTCGGCCAGGTACGCGAAGATCGGCGATTCCATCAGCGCCGGCCAGGGACTCCAGCCCGCCACGCAGTCGCCGCCGGTGGTGATGGGCGGCATGCTGGCGGCTCGGGGCTTCCCGGTGCGGGGTGCGTCGGTGATCCTGAACCCGCGGACCATGACGGCGGATTCGAGACTGACGTTCACCGGGTCCTGGTCCGAGTTCGCGCCCGGTGCGCTGACGACGTTCGCCTCGTCCGCGACGAGCGGCGGCTCCGTCTCCCTCACCGCCTTCGTCGCGGAGGCCGGCGACTACTTGGCTCGCGTCATCACCACGCAGGACTCGCGCGAGTGCGCGATCGCGATCGACGGTGGCGAACCCGGCCCGGTCCGGCTGAGCGGTGCGGCAGGCCTGGCGACACACCTCGTCGCGCTCCCCAAGCTGGCCGCCGGACGGCACACCGTCACGATCACCGTGGCCGGCGAGGCCGGTGAACTGCGGGTCGGCAGCATCGGGATCGAAGCGCTCGACGGCATCACGATCGGCGACTTCGGCATTTCGATGTCGACGACCACGGACTGGGTCGCCGGTGGTGAGGGGTACTCGGCGCTGAACCACGTGGTGGCCTGGTCGCCGGATCTCGCCCTGATCGCGTTGATGACGAACGACGCCAACGAGCAGACGGCGGTCGCGCCGGACCGGTACGCGGAAAACCTCGAGACGATGGTGTCCGCGCTGGAGAAAACCTGCGACGTGGTCCTCGAGGCGCAGATCCCCGGCGATCCGGCGTGGGTCGACTTGTCCCCGTATCGCGACGCCATGTACGACGTTGCGAACGCACATGGCGTGCCGGTGCTCGACCTCTTCGATCGCTGGGGCAGCTACGCGGCCGCGGCCGGCGCGAGGTTGATGAACGACGCCTTCCACCCGAACGCGGCCGGTGCGGCGGACATCGTCGCGGCGGAGTTCGGTGTGGTTTCGGCTTGAGGGACACGGGTGGGCCGGTGCCGTCGAGATCGACGGCTGCCCCGACGCGCGCGTGCGGCCGCACGCCGCGGGTCCGCGGTCGCTCGGTGACGGCGTCGCGGCGGTGGCTGAGGCGATGGGAAATCGACTGAGGATCAACGACAACCTCGGCAGGCTCGGGGCAAGTTGGATCGCGGAAACTCCGCGGTCACCCGGGAGACCGCCGGGGCCTTGCTCGCACGCAAGGACACCGCCGGCCTGCGCTGCGTACTGCCGGCCGGCAGCCGAGCTGTCGAGTTCTGGACCAGAGATGCGCTCGTGGCCGCTTTGGACTGCAACCCCGAGTGGATGACGACCGCAGGCGCGGATCGACTGATCCAGGAGCTGCACGAGCTCGCGGCCGATGACAAGGCCGGGGTCCGCGACGAGGCCCAGGGAATCCTCTCGCATCCGCGGCCGCGCAAGGAACAGGCCCGAGACTCGGACGAGCAGCTCTGATCCGACACAACAGACAGCCGAGTCCTCATCGGCGGGTCCATCACTGACGGGGTCGCTGTGAGCCGGACGCCAGGGCCGACTCACTCCGGAAGCCACCTCGTTCGCGGAGTGCTCGGACAAGGAGTTCTGCAAGTGCGCCGGCCCTTTTCCTGGCCAAGAACCGCCAGACCGGCTCCCCGCAGGAGTGCCACCGCCGCCGCGGTCTTCGGGTCCGCTGGACAACGGCGAGCGGGGATGTTGTCCTGAGGCACAACGCACCGGGAGGCGGCATGACAGCAGCGCAGCTCGCGGCCGGGCTGGCCGAGGTCTCGCAGCACGTGCTCGCGTCCAGCGGCGATCCCGACGAGGTCACGCAGGCCTGCACGCAGGCGTTGCGCCCGCACCGGCTCGTGGTGCATTCGCGGCGAGCGCGGCTTTCGACCCGGTTGGAGCACCTCTCGGCGGGCCCGATCTCGCTCAACCGCCTGCGCTACGGCGCCGACGTCACGGTCGCTCCCGCCGTGCCCGAAGAGGACAACTTCCTGCTGACGCTGCCCGTCGCCGGGTCCGCGAAGTTCACTTACGGCCGCGACACGGCCGAGCTCGCGCCGGGACGGCCCGCGATCGTCGGGCCGTACCGCGAGTTCAAGCTGGACATCGACAGCGCGTTCGACCAGCTGATCGTGCGGATGGACCGGCGCTGGGTCGAGCGCACGGCCCGCCGGATCCGCGGGGTCGCGACCGCCGGCCCGGTGGACCTCTCGCTGTCGCTGCCGGAGCAACCCGCGTTCCTGTATCGGCTGCTGGAGAGCGTGGTCAGCCTGCCGACGCTGGGGCCGAGCGTCGCGCGGCCGGAGGTGGGGCAGCAGCTGGGTGAGCTGGTGATCGAATCGTTCCTCCTCACGCAGCTGCGCGAGGAGGACGCCGAGCGCGGCCGGGTGCCGTCGGCCCAGGTCAGGCGGGCGATGGAGTACCTGCTCGACCACCTCGCCGAGCCGATCAGCCTGTCGGAAGTCGCGCGGCAGAGCGGGACGAGCCTGCGCAGCCTGCAGGCCGGGTTCCGGCGCGACCTCGACACGACGCCCGGGCAGTGGCTGCGCGGTCAGCGGCTCGAGCGGGCGCGCCGACTGCTCGCGGCCGGTGAGCGGGGGACCACGACGGTGACCGGCGTCGCGGCGGAATGCGGGTACTTCCACCTGGGCGAGTTCGCCGCGCAGTTCAAGACGCGGTTCGGAGTCACGCCGTCGGCCGTGCTGGGCCGCCGCTGAGGGTTTGCGCGAATCCGATGCCCGCGCGTCGCTTCGCCGATAGTCCTTGCCGCTCGCCGACAGCAGCATGTGCCGTACGCACTCAACGGCGAGAACGGAGCGGCGCATGCGATTCGTACTGGCGCACGGAGCGTGGCACTTCGGGGAGCTGTGGGACCCGGTCCGCAAGCACTTGGAGGACGCGGGCCACGAGGTCCACACCCCGACGGCCGGCGGCCTCGGCGAGAACGACGACAAGCACGTCGACCTGCGCGGGGCCGCAGCGCCGATCGTCGACTACATCCGGGAGCACGACCTGACCGACGTGGTGCTGGTCGGGCACAGCTGGGGCGGTTACGTGATCTCCCGCGTGGCGATCGAGCTGCCCGAACGGATGCGGCGGCTCGTCTACTTCGCCGCGTTCGTGCCGGCGCACGGCCGGGCGCTCGTCGACGAGATCCCGCCGCACCTCGTCGCCGCGCTTCAGGCGAGCTACGACGAACGCGCCGACGGCGGTGTCGTGCTGCCGTTCCCCGTGTGGCGCGACGCGTTCTACGGCGACGCCTCGGCGGAGGAGGCCCGGCGCGTGTACGACGTGCTGCGCCCGCAGCCGTGGAGCGCCTTCACCGACCCGGCCGACATGACGGGCTGGGACAAGGTGCCACAGGCGTTCAGCTACCTGGCGCCGTCCGAGGACAACGACATCACGCAGGGCGAGTGGGGCCGGCACCCGCGGCTGTCCAACCGGCTCGTGATGTTCCGGCTGATCGGGATGGAGGGCAGCCACGAGGTGCTGCTGGCGAACCCCGAGCTGACGGCGCGCAAGTTCATCGAGGCGGGGCGGGACTGACCGTCCTTTGAGGAGTGAAGTGACGAGTGAGCTGATTGTGGTCGGTTCCGGTGCGACGTTCTCGATCGCGCCGGAGCGGATCGTTGTCGCGGGTTACACCGCCAAGGACGAGGCCGCTGTGGAGCACCACATCGCGGAGCTCGCGACGATCGGCGTGCCGCGGCCGGCTACCGTACCGGCGTACTACGTGCTTTCGCCTGTGCTGTTGACTACTTCGCCGGTGGTCGAGGTGGGTTCGGCGACGACGTCGGGCGAGGTCGAGCCCGTGGTGATCCGCCACGACGGGCGGTACTACCTCGGCGTCGGCTCCGATCACACGGCCCGGGAGCTCGAACGCGTCGACATCGCGCGGAGCAAGGCCGCGTGCCCGAAGCCGCTCGGCTCGCACGTGGTGGAGCTCGGGCCGGATCTGTCAGTTGTGGACTGGAATGGTCTGGTCGCAGAGTCCAGTGTGGACTCGTCGACGTATCAGAGCGGCAGCGTCGCGACCCTGCGCCACCCGTCGGACACGCTCGGCCGGATGCCGTCCGGACTGGACGACGGTGGCGACCTCGTGCTGTTCTGCGGCACGCTTTCCCTGCTCGGCGGGAAGTTCGTGTACGGCTCGCGCTGGCGCGTCGACCTGCGGCTGCCCCGCGGCGAAACCCTGACCCACGTGTACGAGACCCAGCGAAGGAGGGCTTGATGCGCACCGGATCGCAGTACCTGAGCGCCATCGATGACGGACGTCGCGTCTACCTCGACGGAAAGCGGGTGGACGGCGTGGCCCGCCATCCGGCATTCGCGCCGATCGCGAAGACGGTGTCGGAGCTGTTCGACCTCGCCGCCGACCCCGCGTCCGGCATGACGCGGCCCGGCCCGAACGGCGAGGTGGTGAACCGGCTTTTCACCGCCCCGCGCAGCCGCGAGGACCTCACCGCGTTCCGCGAGGCCGCCACCACGTGGGCGCGCCACACCCACGGCTGGGTGGGCCGCAGCCCGGACCACGTCGGCGCGTTCCTGGCCGCGTTCGCCTCGCACCCGGACGTGTTCGGCGATTACGCGGCCAACGTGACGGCGTTCCAGAAGCGCGTCGTCGAGGAGGACCTGTACCTGTCCTACGCGATCATCCCGCCGCAGGTTTCGCGCGCCACCACGGCGAGCGCGTGGGACGGCGACCTCGTGCAGGTCGGCGTCGCCGAGGAGCGCGCCGACGGCATCGTGGTGCGGGGCGCGCAGATGCTGGCCACGGGCGGGCCGGTCGCCGACGAGATCTTGGTGTCGTGCATCAAGCCGCTGACGCCGGAGGACACGGACTTCGCGCTCAGCTTCGTGCTGCCGGTGGACACTGAGGGCCTGAAGCTCTACTGCCGCCGCCCGTACGCGCCCGCCGCGACCAGCCACTACGACTACCCGCTCACCACGCGCTTCGACGAGACCGACGCCCTGCTGGTCTTCGACGACGTTTTCGTGCCGTGGGACCGCGTGTTCGTCTACCGCGACGTCGCCGGAGTGCGCAACCAGTTCTTCGCGACGGGCGCGCACGTGCTGGGCAACTGGCAGGCGCAGATCCGGTTTTCGGTGAAGCTGCAGTTCCTGGCCGGCCTGGCGCGCAAGGTCGCGGCGGTCAACGGCGTCGACAAGTTCCCCGGCGTCGTGGAGAAACTCGGCGAGCTGGCCAGTCTGGTGTCCCTTGTGGAGTCCGCCGTGCTGGCCGCCGAGTACACCGCCGAGCCCGACTCGGCCGGCCTTTGGCGCCCCGGCAGCCGCGCTCTGTACGGCGCCATGGGCCTGCAGTCGGAGCTGTACCCCCGCGTGCTGGCCATCCTCCGCGACCTCGTCGGCGGTGGTGTGCTGCAGGTCCCCTCCAGCGTCGCCGACATGACCAGCCCGGAGACGCGCGCGGACATCGACCGCTACATCTACAGCCCAGGTACGCCCGCCGCCGACCGCGTGAAACTGTTCAAACTCGCGTGGGACGCCGTCGGCAGCGAGTTCGCCGGCCGCCACCACCAGTACGAGCTGTTCTACGCCGGCGCGCCCTTCGTGGTGAAGGGCTACTCCTTCGGCAACTACGGCTTCGACGGTCCCCTGTCCGAAGTGGGCCGTTTCCTGGCCGGCTACTCCGAGGAGAGCCAGTGAGCAAACCCGAACGCGAATTCTTCCCGGTGACTGAGGTCGACTTCACAACCTGCAAGGGCGACGACCCGCTCATCACCGAACGCGTCCTGTCCACGGACGAGGTCTCTGGCGTGGCCACACGCATCCTGCGGTACGCGCCGGGCGCCGACTCGTCACCGATGGGCGCCCAGGCGCACGACTTCTGGGAGGAGGTCTACATCCTGGAGGGGTCGTTCACCGACCTCACTCTGGGGGAGACCTTCAGCGCCGGGATGTACGCCTGCCGTCCGCCGGGCATGCCGCACGGCCCTTGGCGCACCGAGGAGGGTGTGCTCACCTTCGAGGTTCGTTACCGCGCATGACCACCATGCCCCCTGACTGCACGCCCGGCTCCGGCCCGGTCGACGCGTTGGCGATGCGGACGGCGATGGGCCGGTTTGCGACTGGGGTCGCGGTGGTGACTACCAACGTCGGCGATGTTCCCCACGGGATGACGGTGAATTCGCTGACGTCGGTGTCGCTGTCCCCGCCCTTGGTTCTCGTGTGCCTGACGACCGGTGCGCGCACTACCGAGGCTGTCGTCTCGGCAGACCGCTTCGCGCTGAACGTCCTGTCAACGCGGCAGGAACAACTCGCCCTCCGCTTCGCGCGGCGCGGTGAGGACCACTTTTCGGGTTTGCCGGTGAAGACGGGATCGCATGATGTTCCGGTGATCCCGGATGCGCTGGTGCACCTGGAGTGTTCGGTTCATCGCGCGTTGACGGCTGGTGATCACGAGATTGTGATCGGTGAGGTGGTGAAGGTGTGTTCGCGGGGAGGGGAGCCGTTGGGGTTCCTCGGCGGGCGGTTCAGTGACGTGGTGGACCGGGGGCTCGAGCCGGTGCCTTGGTTCTTCTGAGGCCGGACGGGGTTGGCTGGTGGTGTCTGGCGAATTGATCTACCGTCAGTGGGTGGCGCCGTTTCCGTATCGCACCTTCACGACCTGTGGGTTGGGTGAAGCGCGCCGGTTTGCGTTGTGGGAGCAGCACAACGAGGAGACGTTGGTGCGTCTGGCCTGTCGGACGCTTTCGCAGGAGTCGTTCGCCGGCTGGGAGACCTCGCTGCGGGTCGGCGAGTTCAAAATCGCGAACATCACCGCGACGGCCCACGTCGTGGAGCGCGATCGGCGGCTGATCCGGCGCGACGAGAGCGACCGGGTGGCGCTGTACTTCACCCTGTTCGGCGAAGCGTTCTTCTACCACGGCAAGGGGATCCAGCTGCAGCAGCCGGGCATGCTGCTGGTGTGCGATCTGGACCAGCCGTTCCTGCGCGGATTCGCCAAAGGGCTGCGCGAGTACGTGCTGATGGTCCCGAAACCCACGTTCGAGGAGCTCACCGGCTGCGCCGTGCCATCGGCCCCGATGACCCGCCGGTTCTCGCTCACCGAGACCGCCGGCAGCCCGGCCGCGGAGTTCGCACGCCTCCTGCGTGACGTGCTGGCCGCGCCGGTGCAGGCCGGGCCTGGCACGGAGGCGCGCATCCGCACCTTACTGACAGACCTGGCCGAAGAGCACCGCCGCCCACTGGCGGCCGAGCACCGCCGCCGAGTGCTGGCCCACATCGATGAGCACCTGGCGGACCACGGGCTCACGACCTCGACGGTCGCGGCCGCCGTCGGGCTCAGCAATCGCCAGCTCACGCGCGTGTTCAGTGAGGGCGGTGGCGTCGGCCGGGTGATCCGGGAGCGGCGGCTGCGGTCGGCCTACGAGCAGCTCACCGCTGATCCGGCCGCGCCGATCTCGCGCGTCGCGCACGCGTGCGGGTTCGCGTCCCATGCGCACTTCTCCCGCGCGTTCCGGGAGCGCTACGGCGTGCCGCCCTCGGAGATCCGCGCCGTTTGACCGGGTCGGCCGTCTTCTTGCCCGCCTCGGCCGCGGCACCGGCGCCCACCGCGCGCCGCCGCGATGCTGGTGTTCGGTACCCGAGAGAGGACACCCCATGAGTGAAGCGGTTTCGCCCGGCCAGGCTGGGCTCGAAGAAGGCCTGGTCGAGCAGGTCGTGGCGTCGTTCGCGGACGCGCCGAGCGCGCGGTTGCGCGAGGTGATGACCTCGGTCGTGCGCCACCTGCACGCGATCGTGCGGGAGACGCGGCTGACCGAGCAGGAGTGGAATTCGGCGATCGAGTTTCTCACGCAGGCCGGCCACATCACCGACGATCGCCGCCAGGAGTTCATCATGCTCGGACGTGCTGGGCGTTTCGATGCAGACCGTCGCCGTGAGCAACCAGCTCTTCGGCAACGCGACCGAGGCGACCGTGTTCGGGCCGTTTTACCACGAGGGTTCGCCGGAAGTGCCCAACGGCGGCGACATCGCGGCCGGCGCGCACGGGCAGCCGTGCTGGGTCGAGGGCACGGTCACCGACACCGACGGGAAGCCGCTGCCGGGCGCACGGCTCGAGGTGTGGGAGAACGACGAGGACGGCTATTACGACGTCCAGTACACCGACGACCGTGTGGCCGGGCGCGCCCACGTCTTCGCCGACGAGAACGGCAACTACCGCTTCTGGGCGCTCACGCCGACGCGCTACCCGCTGCCCGTGGACGGTCCCGTCGGCCGACTGCTCGAAGCCGCCGGCCGCTCGCCCTGGCGCGCCGCGCACCTGCACTTCATGGTTACCCACGAGGGCCATCGCCGGCTCGTCACGCACATCTTCGTGCAGGGCGACGACTTGTCCGACGTCGTGTTCGCGGTGCGGGAGTCGCTGGTGCTGCCGTTCGACCAGCAGTCCGTGGGTACGCCGACACCGGACGGGCGCGACCTCGGCGACGCGACTTGGAGCCGCGTGCGATTCGACGTGGTGTTGGCGCCGGAGGAGTAGGCGGGTCCGACCCGGACGGGCACGCCGCCTTCCCGAACCTCCCCGTCGCTCCGGAGATCGGGTGTGCTCGGGCCGGGCCGCTGTCACGGTCATGGGCATGCGATTGCCCTCAGCGAACCGGAAAGCCGTGTGGCGAGTGGCGCTGACCGCCGTCCTCGGCTTGACGCTCGCGGCCGGGAACGCCGGCGCGGCCACGCCCGCTCCTGGGGTGCGATCCTCGACCACGCAGCCGCCGGACGTTGCCGTGCCGCCGCCTGGTTCGGTGTACGCGTCGTGGACCCGCTCGCACGACGAGCTCGCGGCCCTGGTGCCGAGGCCGCGTCCGTCCGATGTGTCCTCGCCGCGGGCCATCGTCACGGCGTTGCACGAGTCGCTGAACGGTCCGAAGGGAACTTGGAACAGTGCTCGGCTGCGCTCACTCGTCGTGCCCAACGCGGTGTTCATGTCGCTGGGGCAAACCGAGGCCGGCGCGACGACGATCAGCAACAACTCACTCGCCGACTTCCTGAAGGCCGTGCAGGACGTGCACAGCCAGTCGGGTTGGTACGAGTACGTCACCAAGATCATCGACGTGTCGACGGTGGCCAAGAAGGGCGGCGACCTGGCGATCGTCCACTACGCCGGCACCGCGTCGACCACGCCCCACGGAAAGCCCGTGGAACTAGGTGAATCCCAGGCTTCTTTGATGTTCGACGGCGTCCGTTGGTGGGTTGTCAGCGACACTTGGTGATGAGCCAGGGAACCTCGGAGGCCTGAGTTCAGATCCCCACCCGGCGACGGTAATAGTCGTGGGCGAGCTCCCGGATCTCGGCCACGACCCGCTCATCTCCGCGGGGGTCGAGGCTGAACGCGAAGTCCCACAGCGCGCCGACCATCTCGATCGCGATCCGGCAGCTCATCGCGTCGACCGGCTCGCCTTTGAACTCCGAGGCCTTCTGCTGCCACAGCTCGGTGAGCGTCTCGCGGTAGTGGGCGTGGATGAGGACGACGTTGTCCGAGGCGTGCCGGTCGAACCACAGCTCGCGTAGGCCCGGCCATTTCGCGAAGTGCTTGCGGTACGAGGTGATGTTGGCGTCGAGCAGGTCGTGGAACGAGTCGTAGTGCTTGCCGTGCACGCGTTCGACGGCGGCGAGCAGGTCTTGCATGTACTGGGCGGCGACGGCGGCGATCACGGAGTCGACGTCGGGGAAGTAGTGGTAGATCGTGGCCGCCGAGGTGCCGGCACCGTCGGCGATGGCGCGCAGCGTGACTTCAGGGCTGTGCGGACCGTGTTGGTCGATGAGTTTCGTGGCCGCTTCGACGATCTTCGCGCGGCGAGCTCGCCCGCGTTCCTGAGGGGGCAGCTGCTGCTGCCACGGCTGCTGCCCGGCGGTCACGCGGCGAGTTTACACAGCTGGAGCGCTTGACACGGCCGCCTTCCGTGACTGAAACTCAAACCCGATTCGAGTTCGAGTATGGAAGGTTGGTGATCAGTGGACGTCTACGAAGCGCTCTACACCACGCGGGTCATGCGGCGGATGAAGCCCGACCCGATCTCGCTGGAGAGCCAGTGCCGCATCCTCGACGCCGCGATCCGGGCGCCCAACGGCGGCAACGCCCAGCCGTGGCGGTTCGTGGTCGTCGACGACCCGGGTTTGAAGACCAAGCTCGCGGACGTCTACGCGCGGTGCCGCGAGCGCGAGTACGCCGACCTCGTGGCTGGTCGGCTCGGTGTACTGAAGTACGAGGAGCGCGACGCGTGGTGGGAAACCATGCGGACGCAGATCAAGCGTTCGGGTGACTACTTCGGGGAGCACTTCGCGGAAACGCCGTTGCTGGTCTTCCTCTTCACGGCCGAAGCGCACTACGGCGCCAACGTGTTCCCGGCGGTGTGGAGTGCGATGCTCGCCGCGCGCGCCGAGGGTATCGGCGGGGTGCTCAGCACGTTGCTGCGGTTCGAGGAGTCCACGGTGTACGAGCTGCTGGGCGTTCCGGCCGGCGAGGGCTGGAGCCTCGGCGCGATGCTGGCGTTCGGCTACCCGCTCGGCCGCTGGGGCGTCGCGGCGAAGCGCCGCCCGGTGCACGAGGTGGCGCGGCGCAACGGCTGGGATGGGGCGTTCGGCGTGGAGGTCCCGGAACCCTTGTGGGCGCCGGAGTCCTGAGGTTTCGCGGGGGTTTTCGGTCGCCAGGGGGGCCTGGTCGTTCGGAGGCAAGCTGTGCGGTTCAGAGCTCTGGTCCTGTCCTTTTTCGCGGTTCTCGTCGACGGGTTCGACACGGCCGCGCTGTCGTTTTCCATCCCCTCGCTGGCGCACGAGTGGCACGCGACGGCCGCGGCGTTCACGCTGGCGATCGTGGCCACGAACGTCGGCACGGTCGTCGGCTACCTCGCGGCCGGCCGGCTGTGCGCCCGCTTCGGCCGGCGGGCCGTGCTGCTGACCGGCGTCGGCCTGTTCGCCGTCGGCACGGTACTGACGGCGATGGTGCTGCCGGCGCACTCCATGGCGTTGCTGGCGGTGATGCGCCTGGTCTCGGGGCTTGGCCTCGGGGCGGTGCTGCCTGCTGCAGTGTCGTTCGCGGTTGAGCATTTCGCTCCGGGGTACCGGTCGCGGGTTTCTGTCGCGGTTACGTTGGGACTTGCCGCGGGGGCCACCCTGGGTGGGTTCTTCGGCGGGAAGCTGATCGCCGGAGTGGGGCCGACGGGTGTCTTCTGGCTCGCCGGCGCGGCGACGGTGCTGGTGTTCGTGGCGATGGTCGTGGGGCTGCCGCCTGCGGTTGCTGTCGCTGTTTCTCCGCGCGGGGCTTCGGTTCTGCGCTTGTTCGGTGTGGAATTGCGTGCGAATACTGGCCTGTTGTGGGCGTACTTGTTTCTGGTGTTCGCCTCGTCGTACACGCTGATCTCCTGGGCGCCGACCCTGCTGACGAGCTACGGGTTCACCCGCACGCAAGCCCCGCTGGGCCTGGCGTTCGTGAGTTTGGGCGGCATCATCGGCGGCTTGGTGCTCATGCCGGTGGCCGCCCGGATCGGGATCATGCGCGCGCTGGTGGTGCTTCCTGCTCTCGGTGTGGCTTTCATGATCGTCGCGGGTATGGCACATCTATCGGGTGTGGCGCTCTTGCTTGTGCTCACCGCCGCCGGCGTCGGGATCATCGCGGGGCACATCGGACAGACGGCGCTCGCTGTTGCGCTGTATGACCTCGACGCTCGAACTACTGGCGTTGGATGGTCCGCGGCGTTGGGCCGTCTTGGCTCGGTCGCGGGCCCGGCGGGCGCCGGGTTGTTGCTGGCGTTGGCCTTGTCGGCCGGCTCGATTCTGCTACTGGCGACAATTCCCGCTTTGGTGGCGATCGGGTGCGCGTTTGTGCTGTGGAGACGGAATCGGGATTCGCAGGTGGTAAGGGCGGCGGCAGAGTCGAGCGTTTGATCGACGTGGCAGGCCGGTTTTCGACTTTTCTGAACCATCTGCCTGCTGCTAGCCGATGCCATCTACCCAGCAGCCGGCGGGTGGCAAAAACCCTCGCTTCTCTCAACTTTTCCCCCGACCTTTCCCCGGCCGGCCCCCGATAAAAGGTAAGGACACGGTTCGGGGTTGCTTGTCAAGGTGCTCTTTCCAGCCTTGGCAAGTGACCCCGAACCGTAGTGACAGGAAACCTCGACTTCACGCGCGCCTGGCTCGACCTGGTCCGGCATACCCACCGCCAAGCCCGGGAGTCCGCACATCGGGTACCGCCCCGCGAAGACCTGCTCGCGTCGATCAGCTGGATCGCCCAGTCCGATCTGGCATCGCGGCGGTGATCCACTCCACCGTGTCCTCTAGCGTCATTTCCTCCCCCAGAACAATCTCGCCCTGCACACCCAGCCGATCATCCGGCAGATACCACTCCAGCATCTCCTCCGGAGTGAACTCGGCAGCCTGAGGTCGAGTCGCCTGTCGGCGGACGGTCTCCGGAAACGGCACGTAACCCGCACCGAGCGCATGCCGGCACATCACATCGATGAGCCCGATGTTCACCCCGCCAGGCACATCACGCTCCCGCAAGACATGGCGGCGGACGACGTCCTGCTGGATCAGTGCGGTGCCGCGGCCCCAGCGGGAGCGCAGGGTGAGGGCGGTTGTGGTCTTGCCCGCGCCGGAGGGGCCGCGGAGGAGGACGAGGCGAGGGGAACCCACGACGAGAGTATGACCGTTCAGACATGGCACGGGCTCGGATCGGCATTGGACGGGTATGGCTCGGCCCGCGACTATGGGTTGACCATCATCGCTGGTCAGAGGCGGTGAAATCGAGGAGGACGTCCGTGGGAACTCCACGCAGCACCTACGCCCCCACCGATCCGCACGCGTTGAAGTTCCGGCGGGCGTTGCGGCACTTCCCGAGTGGCGTGTCGGTGGTGACGGTCGTCGACGGGGACGGCGGGGTGCACGGGATGACGGCGAGTTCGTTCGCGTCGGTGTCGCTGGATCCGCCGTTGTGCGCGGTGAGTGTGAACAAGCCGGGGCGGATGCACCAGCTGCTGCATGGCACGGATGGGCACTTCGGGCTGAGCATCCTGGGCCAGGACCAAGGGGCGATCGCCGATTTCTACGCGCGCCAGCCGTGGAGTGTGGCGGTAGACGTGGAGATGGATCTGCGTCACGGGTGCCCGACGGTGGGTGGTGCGCTGGCGTGGTTCGTGTGCCGGAAGTGGGCCGTGTACGACGGTGGCGACCACACGATTTTCGTCGGCGAGTCGCTGGACTACGGGTCGACGGCGCGGGAGGACCTGCAGCCGCTCGTCTGGCACAAGTCGGCCTACCACGACCTCGGTGACCAGCTCGAACGTCCCCGGGTCACGAAGCAGGGCTGAACCGGCGCGTCACCTGCACGGCCTCGGCCACGAGCTTGTCGATCAGCGCGCTCGCCGACGGGGTGGGTTTGCTGGACGCGGGCATGGTGATGCCGACGCTGTGGCCGATCGGCTCGAGCGACAACGGCAGGCGCGCGATCCCCGGGTCCTCCTCGGTGATCAGGCGCGGCAGCGCGGCCACGACGTCGGTGTCGCGCAGCAGTTGGCGCACGGTGAGGAACGAAGTCGCCTCCACACGGTTGGCGGGCAGGAGCACGTCGTTGTTGTGGAACAGCTCCTCGAGCTCACGCCGCAGCGCCGTCTCCGGGCCGGGCAGGATCCACGGGTATTCGGCGACCGTGGCGAGGTCCACGGTCTTCGCGCCGGCCAGCGGGTGCGAGGCGCGGACCACGAGGACCACGGACTCGTCGTAGAGCTTGCGGCGGAGGAACCCCTCGTCGGAGATCTGCGTGAGCCGCCCGACGATCAGGTCGAGCCGGCCCGCGCTCAGCTCCACCAGCAGCGACTCAGGGGTCCCATCGCGCACGGCCACGGTCAGGTTCGGCCGTTCCGCCTTCAACGCGGCGATGGCCCGCGGGAGCAAGACGTTCGAGCCGAACAGATGCGTCCCCACCACCACGGTGCCGCGTTCGGCGCCCGCCAGCTCCACGACGTGGCGGGCGGCCTGGCGGGCCTGGGCGAGGATCGCGCGCGCGTGCTCGGTGAAGGCTTCGCCGTAGACAGTCGGCGTGAGGCCGCGCGGGCCGCGCTGGAACAGCTCGACCTCCAGGATTTCCTCGAGCTCCCGTAGCCCGCGCGTCGCCACGGGCTGGGTCACGTGCAGCTCGGCGGCCGCGCCGACGATCGTGCCGCGCCGCGCGATGGCGTCGAGCAGCACCAGGTGGCGGAACTTCATCCGGCCGTCGAGCAGTCGCGGCAGCTCACGAGAGGTCATACCGAGCCACTATAGCCATATGCACATATCAACTTAAGACTTTGGCATTTGTCAGGCATAGCTGGAGGTAGCGACGATGAGCAGGGACCACAGCCACGCGGGAAGGCGGACATGACGGTGCTCAAGAGCTTCGTGGACGGGCGGTTCGCCGACAGCGGCGGCGAGCTGTTCGACAAGGTCAGCCCGGTCGACGGGACCCTCGTCGCCCAGGTCGAGGAGGCCGACCAGGCGGTGGTCGACCGCGCGGTGCGCGCCGCGCGGGCCGCGCTCGACGGCGCGTGGGGCCGCACCTCCGACGCCGACCGGGCGCGGGTGCTCAGGAAGATCGCCGACCGCATCGACGAGCGGTTCGACGACCTGCTCGCGGCCGAGGTCGCCGACACCGGCAAACCGCTCGACCTGGCCCGCCGCCTCGACGTCTCGCGCGCCGCCGCCAACTTCCGGGCCGCCGCCGACACGATCGCGTCGGCCGGGCTCGACTCGTTCCTCACCGAAGGCCCGGCCGGGCGCGCGCTGAACTACGCGCTGCGCAAGCCGCTGGGCGTGGTCGCGGTGATCGTGCCGTGGAACCTGCCGCTGTTGCTGCTGACCTGGAAGGTCGCGCCGGCGCTGGCCGCGGGCAACGCCGTGGTGGTGAAGCCGTCGGAGGAGACGCCCTCGAGCGCGACGCTGCTGGCCGAGCTCATCAGCGAGGCCGGTGCGCCCGACGGGGTGTTCAACGTCGTCCACGGTTTCGGCCCCGGTTCGGCGGGCGAGTTCCTCACGAGCCACCCGGGCATCGACGGCGTCACTTTCACCGGCGAATCCCGCACGGGCTCGGCGATCATGCAAGCGGTGGCGCCGCGCGTGCTGCCGGTGTCATTCGAGCTCGGCGGCAAGAACGCGGCCGTGGTGTTCGACGACGCGGACCTCGGCAAAACCGTCGACGGCCTCGCCCGCTCGACGTTCACCAACACCGGCCAGATCTGCCTGTGCACCGAGCGGATCTACGTGCAGCGCGGCATCTTCGACGAGGTCGCCGCCGGGCTCGCCGAACGCGCCGAAGCCCTGCGCTTCGGCCGCCCGGACGATCCGAACACCACCACAGGACCGTTGATCTCGCGCCAGCATCGCGAAAAAGTCCTCTCCTACTACGAGATCGCCGAGCAGGAGGGCGCGAAGCTCCTGGCCGGCGGCGGGATCCCGGACCTCGGCCCCGATCTCGAAGGCGGTGCGTGGGTGCGCCCCGCGGTGTGGACCGGGCTCGGCAACACCCACCGCGTGCTGCGCGAGGAGATCTTCGGCCCGGTCGCGGCCCTCGTGCCGTTCGACACCGAGGACGAGGCGATCCGTCTGGCCAACGACAGCGACTACGGGCTCGCCGCCGCCGTGTGGACCACGGACCTCGAACGCGCCCACCGCGTCGCGGGCGCCATGCGCGTCGGCATGTCGTGGGTCAACACGTGGTACCTGCGCGACCTGCGATCGCCCTTCGGCGGCAACGGGCTTTCGGGCATCGGCCGCGAAGGCGGTGTGCACTCGCTGCACTTCTACACGCAGCCGACCAACGTGTGCGTGGCGCTGTGAACGCCCGGGTCGACGCGGCGATCGACACCGCGGTCTCCCGCCTGCAGCGGGCCGAGCGTGACCGCACGCCCGTGCAGCCGGTGCGCGAATTCCTCGGCGAAGACGACGTCGACGCCGCCTACGAGGTGCAGCGCCGCATCATCTCGGACAAGGTCGCGAGCGGCGCGCGGGTGGTCGGGCGCAAGATCGGGCTGACGTCGGAGGCGGTGCAGCGCCAGCTCGGCGTCGACCGGCCCGACTTCGGCGTGCTGCTCGACGACATGGTGTTCGGCGACCGCGCGGAGATTCCGCTCGACCGCTTCTGCCAGCCGCGCGTCGAAGGCGAGGTCGCGTTCGTCCTCGGCGCCGACCTGCCGAATGGCGCCACGGTGGTCGATGTCCTGCGCGCCACCGACTTCGTGCTGCCCGCGATCGAGATCGTCGACTCGCGCGTGGCCGACTGGAACATCCGGATCACGGACACCGTCGCCGACAACGCGTCCAGCGGCGCTCTGGTGCTGGGCACGCGGCCGGTGAAACTGTCCGAAGTGGACCTCGCCGGGCTTGGCATGGTGCTGGAACATGCCGGCGAGCCGATCTCGACCGGCGTCGGCGCGGCCTGCCTGGGCTCGCCCGCCGTCGCTGTCGCGTGGCTGGCGCAGGAAGTCGCTCGCCGCAGCGAGCCGCTGAGAGCGGGGGAAGTGGTGCTGGCCGGCGCGTGGGGACCGATGGTGCCCGTGACGGCGCCCGGGAGCTACGTGGCCCGGTTCGAAGACATCGGAGAGGTCCGCGTCGGGTTCACCGCCGGGCCGGACGGAGGGAAACGCGCATGAGCACCCCGGTGGCGATCATCGGGTCGGGCAACATCGGCACCGACCTGATGTTCAAGGTGAAACGGCTTTCGAGTGAGCTTGAAGTCGCGGCGATGGTCGGCATCGACGCCGCCTCCGACGGGCTCGCGCGGGCGCGCCGCCTCGGAGTCGCGACGTCGCACGAAGGTGTGGCCGGGCTCGTCGCCATGCCCGAGTTCGCAGACATCCGGCTGGTCTTCGACGCGACCTCGGCCGGCGCGCACCGGCACAACAACGCGGTCCTGAGCGCCCACGGCAAGCAGCTGGTGGACCTCACGCCTGCGGCCGTCGGGCCGTACGTGGTGCCGACCGTGAACCTCGACGAGCACCTCGGCGCACCCAACGTCAACATGGTCACCTGCGGCGGCCAGGCGACGACGCCGGTCGTGGCCGCGGTTTCGGCCGTGGCGCCGGTGGCGTACGCGGAGATCGTGGCGACGATCGCCGCCAAGTCCGCCGGTCCGGGCACGCGGGCGAACATCGACGAGTTCACCGAGACGACCGCGCGGGCGCTGGAAACCGTCGGCGGCGCCGGGCGCGGCAAGGCGATCATCGTGCTCAACCCGGCCGACCCGCCGATCACCATGCGGGACACGGTGTTCTGCCTGGTTGAAGAATCCGAAATGGACGAAGCCGCCGTCAGCGCGTCCGTCGAGGCGATGGTCGCGCGCGTGCAGGACTACGTGCCGGGTTACCGGCTCAAGCAGCGGGTGCAGTTCGACCGGGTCGACGAGCCGTTCCTGCCCGCGCTCGGGCGCCCGTTCTGCGGGGTGAAGGTGGCGGTGTTCCTGGAGGTCTCCGGCGCCGGGCACTACCTGCCGGAGTACGCCGGGAACCTCGACATCATGACCTCGGCCGCGCTGCGGACCGCGGAACGGCTCGTGCAGGTCGCCGCGGAAGGAGCCCTTCGATGACCGGCAAGATCTACGTGCAGGACGTGACGCTGCGCGACGGCATGCACGCCATCGCCCACCGCTACAGCGTCGAGCAGGTGCGCACGATCGCCGCCGCGCTGGACGCGTCGGGCGTGGCGGCCATCGAAGTCGCGCACGGCGACGGCCTGGCCGGGTCGAGCGTGAACTACGGCCACGGCGCGGCCACCGACGCGGGCTGGATCGCCGCGGCCGCCGACGTGGTGAAGAACGCGAAGCTCACCACGCTGCTGCTCCCGGGCGTCGGCACGATCGAAGACCTGCGGGCCGCGCGCGACCTCGGCGTCGGCAGCGTCCGCATCGCCACGCACTGCACCGAGGCCGACATCGCGATCCAGCACATCGGCTGGGCCCGCGACAACGGCATGGACGTCGCCGGGTTCCTGATGCTCAGCCACATGAACTCGCCCGAGGACCTCGCCAAGCAGGCGAAGATCATGGAAGAAGCGGGCGCCCACTGCGTCTACGTCACCGACTCCGGCGGCCGCCTGACCATGCGGGACGTCGCCGAGCGGATCGACGCGTACCGCGAAGTCCTCGACCCGGAAACGCAGATCGGCATCCACGCGCACGAAAACCTGTCGTTGTCGGTGGCCAACAGCGTCACCGCCGTCGAGCACGGTGCCTACCGCGTCGACGCTTCGCTGGCCGGCCAGGGGGCGGGCGCGGGGAACACGCCGATCGAGGCCTTCATCGCCGTCGCCGACCTGCTCGGCTGGGACCACGGCTGTGACCTGTTCGGCCTGCAGGACGCGGCGGAGGACCTCGTCCGTCCACTTCAGACTCGACCGGTGCGCGTGGACCGCGAGACGTTGACACTGGGCTACGCCGGCGTCTACTCCAGCTTCCTCCTCCACGCCGAACGCGTCGCCGGCCGCTACGACCTCGACGTCCGCGCGATCCTCCTCGAAGCCGGCAAGCGGGGCCTCGTCGGCGGCCAGGAGGACATGCTGGTCGACGTCGCGCTCGACCTCGTGGCCACCCGAGAGGCGGCCCCGGCATGATCGAGGACTTCGCGGCGCGGCTCGACCAAGCCGCCACCACCCGCAAGCCATGTGCACAGCTGTCCACGGACCACGAACTGTCGTTGGACGACGCCTACGCCGTCCAACGAGAGCTGGTCGAACGCCGCATCTCCCGAGGTGAGCGCCACTTCGGCGTCAAGCTCGGCTTCACCAGCAAGGCGAAGGCCGCGCAGATGGGCGTCGACGACGTGATCATCGGCCGCCTCACCTCGGGCATGGTCCTTGCCGACGGCGACGAGCTCGATCTGAACACTCTCATCCACCCTCGCGCCGAGCCCGAGGTCGCGTTCCGGCTCAGCCGCGACGTCGAGCCTGGCGAAGTGCCGGGCCCCGACCTCGTGGACGCCGTCGCCCCCGCGATCGAGGTGATCGACTCCCGCTACCGAGACTTCAAGTTCTCCCTTGCCGATGTGGTCGCCGACAACACCTCGGCCGCCGCCGTCGTGCTCGGCCGGTGGCAGCCGCTCGAAGCCGGCCTCGACAACCGCGGCGTGGTGTTCGAAGTGGACGGACGCATCGCCGGCGCCGGCTCGACCGCCGCCATCCTCGGCGACCCGCTGCGTGCCATTCCCGCCGCCGTCCGCATGGCCCAGCGCTACGGCCTCCCGCTCACCGCGGGCACGGTGCTGCTCGCCGGCGCGGCCACCCCGGCGGTGGCTCTCGAAGCCGGCACCCACGTCAGCGCCACCGTCTCCGGCCTCGGCCGGGCCCGCTTCTCCGTCGCAGAACAGGGAGAACCCCGATGACCGAAGCCAAAACGCTTGCGGACAAGGCCAAACCCCGCGGCCGCTTCCCCCACGTGAAACGCGCGGGCGACTTCGTGTTCGTCTCCGGCACGAGCAGCCGCCTGCCGGACAACACGTTCGCCGGCGCCGAGGCCGACGAGTTCGGCACCACGACGCTCGACATCCGCGTGCAGACCGCCGCCGTGCTCGACAACATCGCCGACATCCTGGGCTCCGTCGGCGCGAGCCTCGCCGACGTCGTGCAGGTCACCAGCTACCTGGTCAGCATGAACGACTTCGGTGGCTACAACGAGGTCTACGGCCGCTACTTCGACGAGAACGGCCCGACGCGCACCACCGTCGCCGTGCACCAGTTGCCGCACCCGCACCTGCTCATCGAGATCCAGGCCGTCGCCCACGTGCCGAACGAACGCACCGAAAGGAACTGATCACCGTGACCGACATCAATCCCGTCTTCAACTTCGCCACGTGGGTCTCCGAACACCAGCACCTGCTCAAGCCGCCGGTCAACAACAAGCAGATGTGGGAACGCACGGGTGACTTCATCGTGCAGGTCGTCGGCGGGCCGAACCAGCGCACCGACTTCCACGTCGACCCGTACGAGGAGTGGTTCTACCAGGTCAAGGGCGACATGCACGTCAACGTCATGACCGACAAGGGCCAGCAGACGGTCCACGTGCGCGAGGGCGACATGTGGCTGCTGCCCGGCAACGTGCCACATTCGCCGCAGCGCCCCGAAGCCGGCTCGATCGGTGTCGTGATCGAGCGCGTCCGCGAAGAGGGCACGCTGGAGAAGTTCCAGTGGTACTGCCTCGACTGCGAGCACCTCGTGCACGAGGTCGAACTGCAGGTGCGTGACATCGTGGAGGACCTGCCGCCGGTGTTCGAGCAGTTCTACGACGACGAGTCCCTGCGCAAGTGCGCCAACTGCGGCACGGTGCACCCCGGAAGGTCCGCGCTCTGATGCCACAGGTGATCGACGTCCACACGCACTACGTCCCGCGCGGCTGGCCGCAGCTGGGCGCAGACGGCACGGGTCAGGAGAGCACTCTGCCGTGGCTGCGCGTCGAGAACGAGCGCGAGGCGACCATCATGGTCGGCTCACGCGAGTTCCGGCGTATCCTCGCCAACTGCTGGGACGCCGGCGAGCGGCTGCGCGAGATGGGTGAGGACCAGGTCGACGTGCAGGTCGTCTCGCCGACACCGGTGTTCTTCTCCTACGACCGCACGCCCGCCGAGGCCGTGCGGATCGCGAAGGTCTTCAACGACCTCGCGCTGGAGATCTGCGAGCCGGCCTCCGGACGGCTGCTGCCGTTCTGCCAGGTTCCGTTGCAGGACCCGGATCTCGCGTGCGAGGAGCTCGACCGCTGCCTCGCCGCCGGTCACCGTGGCGTCGAGATCGGCAACCACGTGGGGGATCGCGACCTCGACGACGCCGGCATCGTGATGTTCTTGCAGCACTGCGCGGCCAAGGGCGTGCCGGTGTTCGTGCACCCGTGGGACATGCCGAGCTCGCCGCGGCTGGGCCGCTGGATGTCGCAGTGGCTCACGGGCATGCCCGCGGAGACGCACCTTTCGCTGCTGGCCATGATCCTCGGCGGCGTGTTCGACCAGGTGCCCGAGACGCTCAAGATCTGCTTCGCGCACGGCGGTGGCTCGTTCGCGTTCTGGCTCGGCCGGCTCGAAAACGCCTGGCACGAGCGCCACGACGTGATCGGCGGCTCGGCCAACCCGCCGTCGAGCTACCTCGGCCGGTTCTCCGTGGACAGCGTGGTGTTCGACCCGTCGGCGCTGCGGCTGCTGGTCGACGTCCTCGGCGTCGAGAACATCCTGCTCGGCAGTGACTACCCGTACCCGCTGGGCGAACGGCCGGTGGGCCAGGTGGTGCGAAAGGCACAGTTCCTGTCCGAAGCCGAACGCGACCTTTTGCTCGGCGGCAACGCCGCCCGGTTCCTGTCCCTGCCCGAGGAGGTCACGAGATGACCGCGTACAACTCCTACCTCAGAGCCGACGTGCTGCACACGCTGCAGGAGCCGGTGACCGACCTGGAGGGCGAGCGCTCGTTCCTCGTGGTGTGCCAGGTGCAGGAGCTCTACTTCGGCCTGATCACCACCGAGCTGCGCTTCGCCGCGCAGCACTTCCGCGCCGGCGAGACGCCGTCGGCCGCGGCTGCCCTGCGCCGGGCGGCGGACCACTTCGTGGGGCTCAACGCGTCGTGGAAATCGCTGGAGTGGATGACGGTCGGCGACTTCCTGCCGATCAAGAACGGCCTCGGCTCCGTCCACGGCAAGTCTTCGTCGCTGCAGTCGTGGAAGTACCGCGAGCTGGTGTTCCTGCTCGGCATCCGCCCGCACGCGCTGGCCGACCCGGTGTCGTCGATGCCGGACGAGCACTCGTCACTGCTGACGACCCTGCGCGAGCCGAGCGTCTACGACGAGGCGCTCGCGCTGCTGAACCGGCGTGGACTGTCCATTCCGGACTCAGTCGTGAAGCGTGACCCACAGGAGGAACACGAGTCGCACCCCGACGCGGTGCGCGCGTGGACCATGGTCTTCTACGGCGGCGACCCCGCGCTGGTGGACCTGCGGTTCTGCGGTGAGGCCCTGATGAAGATCGCGGAGGGCTACGCCGAGTACAAGCACCTGCACCTCGTGGCCACGCGCCGCTCGTTCGGCCACCGGCCCGGCTACTACGGCTCCAGCGGCCTCGACTGGCTGGCGCAAACGGCGATCGAGGTGCCGTTCCCCGAGTTGTGGTCCATGGACCCGGAAGATTCCTGACTGGAGAAAACCCTTGTCGGACTTGACGATCCTCGCGCTGTCGGGAAGCCTGCGCAAGGATTCCCTCAACACGCGCCTGCTCACGGCGGTCACGCAGCTCGCGCCGCCCGAGCTCACCTTCGACGTCTTCGGTGACCTGGCGGCGATCCCGCCGTTCAACGAGGACGACGAACACCCGGCCCCGCCCGCCGTCGCGCAGCTGCGACACCGGATCCGCGCGGCCGACGGGGTGCTCATCGCCACCCCTGAGTACAACGCGGCCATGCCCGGTGTGCTCAAGAACGGGCTGGACTGGCTTTCCCGCCCCGTGGACGAAGGTCCGGTGCTGGAATGCAAGCCCGTCGCGATCATCGGCGCTTCGCAAGGGCCGCTGGGCACCATTCGCGCGCAGCTGAACCTGCGCTCGGTGCTGCACAAGATGAACGCCGACGTGGTGGGCCAGCCCGAGTTCGTGTTGCCCCACGCCCACCAGGCCCTCGCCGACGGCGAGCTGCCGGCGGGTTCGCCGTCGACGGCGATCCTCACCGCCGTGGTCGACGGCCTGGTCGACCTGATCGAACACCGGCGCGCCCTGGCCTTACTCGGTCGGTGAAGCGCTTTCCCCGCCCCGCGAACAACCCCGTCCCCCGAACAACCCCCGTCCCCTGAACAACGGAGTTCCCCCATGACCCAGTTGTCCCCGCCGCCCCGGCCGATGAGAAAGAACATCCTCGTCAGCGTCGCCGGTTCGGCCATCGAGTGGTACGACTTCTTCATCTACGCGTCGGCTTCGGCGCTGGTGCTGAACAAACTGTTCTTCCCGTCGGTCGATTCCGTCGCGGGCACGCTGCTCGCGTTCAGCACGTTCGCCGTGGGGTTCCTGATCCGGCCGGTCGGGGCGGCCGTGTTCGGGCACTTCGGTGACAAGTTCGGCCGCAAGCCGGCGCTGGTCACCGCCATGATGATCATGGGTGCGGCCACGACGGCGATCGGCTTGCTGCCGTCGTACGCCACGCTCGGCGTGGCTGCGCCGATCCTGCTCGTGGTGCTGCGCCTTGTCCAGGGCCTGGCGCTGGGCGGGCAGTGGGGTGGTGCGGTGCTGCTGGTGACGGAGAGCGCGCCCGAGGGCAAACGCGGCTTCTACGGCAGCTTCGCGCAGCTCGGGGTGCCGATCGCGTTGATCTTCTCCAACGTGATGTTCCTGATCCTCTCGGCCGCGCTGTCGCAGGACGCGTTCCTGGCGTGGGGCTGGCGGATCCCGTTCCTGCTCAGCATCCTGCTCATCGCCGTGGGGCTCTACGCGCAGTCGCGGGCGTCGGAAACCCACGCGGCGCCTTCCGAGGAGCCGGCACGGCGGCGTGCTCCGCTGATGGAACTGTTGCGCTCGCACCCGAAGCAGATCCTGCTCGCCGCCGGCGCGACCGTGATCAACGGCGGCGCCTACTACCTGCTCACCGTCTACATCCTGTCGTACGCAACGCAGGCGCTCGGTCTTCCGCGCGGCACGATCCTGGTTGCCGTGCTGATCTCCGCCGTCGCCTCGGGGCTCACGATCCCGGCAGCCGCCGCATTGTCCGACCGCATCGGCCGCCGCAAGGTGTTCCTGAGCGGTGCCGTGGGGCTGGCGGTGTGGGGCTTCCCGATGTTCTGGCTCGTGAACACCGGCTCACCCGTGCTGATCACCGTGGCGCTCGTCATCGCGCAGGTCATCTTCAGCCTCACCTACGGCCCGTGTCCGGCTTTGTTCTCCGAGATGTTCGGCGCGAGTGTCCGCTACTCGGGTGTCTCGGTGGGCTACCAGATCGGCGCGGTCGCCGGCGGTGCGCTGGCGCCCATCATCGCGACGTCGTTGTTCGCCGAGTTCCGGACGGCCAACGCGATCGCGTTGTACCTGGCGCTGATGGCCGCCGTGTCGTTCGTGGCGGTGTTCCTGGTGACGGAATCCGTTCGTCGCAAGAGGACAGTCATCACTCCGCTCGCCGCCCCGGTGGACTGACGAGCCGCCGGCGGGCGGCGCGCACACCGCGCCGCCCGCCGGGTCTCAGCTCAAGCGCACCAGGGCGCTGCCCTCGGCGGTCTGCTCGCCGAGCTGGTTGCGCGCGGACAACGCGATCAGTACGTCCCCGTTGTCCCGCACCTCGGTCACCTTGCCACCACACCAGACTGTGTCGCCGAAGATGTCGGGGCGGCGCAGGCGCACGGAGAACTCCCGCAGCGATCCGGCGTCACCCATCCAGTTCAGCACCGGGTGCGCCATCCAGCCGCACTTCTGCGGGCCGTTGTTGTACGCGCCGGGCATGCCGATCTCCTTGGCCACCTCGGGGTCCTGGTGCCCGAGGCTGGGCAGTACGCGCTCGCTGAAGTAGGTGGGGTCGTAGTTGTTCGGCAGCCGCTCCGGCTCCTCCACGGCCCAGGTGCGGTACAGCCAGGACATCTCGGCCGCCTTGTACCCGGGCGAGCCGATGCAGCCGGCGTAGTAGGCCGTCATGGTGATCTGGTCGATCGGCCCCTTCACGACCTCGGGGACCACGTCGCCGACCCGGACTTCGGCCGGGTTGCGTGGTTCCGCGCCCCGGCGTTCCTCCGTGGTCGCCCAGCGGCGGATCTCCTCCAGCTCCTCGTCGCGGTAGACGTGCTTGTCGCGGGCCTGATACGACAGGCCACCGGACGCCGACGCGCGAGGCACGCGGAACGTGCTGGCCAGCGCCTCGGCGAGCAGCACCCCGTCGCTCTCGCGGCGGTACTCGGTGTGCACGCGCTGGATGGCGAACCGGTCGGAGTGGCGGCCACTGTGCACGGTCACCTTGCCGAGCCGGGCCTGGGGCAGGATCCGGTCTCCGCGGCGGATCGTCTCGTGGAACACCCACTCCGTGCCCGCGTAGATCGGCTGCACGCCGGGAAAACCGAGGCCGACGGCGCCGTCGTAGCTGGAGTACAGGAACGTCGGCGGGGCGATCACGTCGCCGTGCGCGCTCGCGGCCGCGTACTGCTCGTCGTGGAACAGCGGGTTGGGGTCGCCGAGGCCCCAGGCGTAGTGGCGGATGGTGTCCAGCGTCGCCTCGTTGTTCCACGGTTCGACGCGGATCTCCTGACCTTCGAGCGCTGCCGCCTCCGACAGCATCTCGTCGGTGATCTCGGTGCTGAACTCAAGACGCGTGGTGGCCATTGGTGCTCGCCCCCTCTTCCTCGAAGTCGTTTTCCCAGGCCGCCCACAGCTTGTAGCCGACCTTGCCCCAGCCCGACACACCCAGCACGAGGAACGCGATCTGCAGCGACTCCCGCAGCTGCTCGGCCGTGAGCCCGGCGCGTTTGGCCGCGCGCAGGTGGTTGATCGCACCGCCGGCATTGCTCACGGCCAGGTCGAACATGACCAGCAGCAGCTCCTTCATCGCGAGCGAGAGCCCGTCGGCGTGCTGGGTGTAGATCCGCTCGCGGATGTCGGTGTAGTCGCCGGCGAACCCCTCGTCCATCGCGAACATCGTCGAGATGGCGGGCGGGATGTTGCCCAGCGACTCCTGGTAGTGCTGCAACCTGTCTTGTGCGGTCATGCTCTTCCCTTCACCCTTCATTTCCGCCCGATCGCGTCGATCGCGCGGACCCCGTCCGCCAGCACGAGCACGGGGTTGAGCTCCACAAAGGACACCGGCTGGTCGGCCAGCGCCGTGAACAAGGTGGTGATCGCGGTGTTGAGCGCCTCGACGTCACTCGCCGCCTGGCCGCGGTAGCCGGACAGGAGCACGCCGAGCCGGGACTCGCGCAGCGTCGCCAGCCGTTGCCCGGCGGGCCAGCCGTGCCAGAGCACGACTTGGTCGTCGAGCAGCTCGGCGTTGACGCCACCCGGCCGGAGCACGGCGGACAGGCCGTACTCCGGGTCGCGCACCACGGCCACCAGCACTTCCTGCCCCGCCCCGACGCCTTGCTGCACCACGACGTCGTCGCCGTGTTCGGCGCACACCTTCGCGACCCGCTCGTACGCCGCCGCCAGGTCGTCCTCGCCGCGCACGACCGCGACGGCGCCGAGCTCGGACCGGTGCGCGATCGTCTGCCCGGCCGCCTTGACCGCGACCGGGTAGCCCCAGCGTCTTGCCGCCTCCGCCGCGGCCTCCCGGTCGGGGGCGGAAACCCAAGGGGCCCAGGGGAAGTCCGCGGGCAGCAAGGTGGCGATGTCCGGCAGGCCGAGGTACCCCGTGAGGTCTTCGGCGGGTTCAGTCGCGGCTTGCGCACCCGCGTCACCGGCCAGCAGGTCCAGCGCTTGCACCGCCCGTTCCGGCGTCGGGACCACGGCCACCCGCGCCGAGGCGAGCCGTGCGAGGAGGGTTTCCGGGATCGGATCATCCTCGCTGAGGTGGCTGAGCACGACCGGACTCGCGGTGGGGGACCGGGCGGTGAGGACCTCGGTCAGCACCTCACGATCGTGCGCGAGGCTCGATTCGACGGCCACGACGACGTCCGATTCCGGCGCTTCGGACAACGTGGCCACCGTCCGCGCGAACGTCTCGGTCTCGCCGAGGAACGGCACGTCCATGGGGTTGTGCAGCTCGACCCGATCGGCCAGCACTTCCCGCAACTGCCGCCGCGTCGCCGTACCCAACGCCGGCAGCGACAACGCCGGCGCCTGCTGCACGCGGTCGGCCAGCACCACCGCCCCCGCTCCCGACACCGACGCGGCGGCGATCCGCGGCCGCGCGGGCAGCTCGCCGACCACCTGCGCGGTCACCAGGCAGTCGGCCAGCTCGGCGATCCCCGGAACCCGCACGAAACCGGCCTGCTTCAGCACCGCGTGGGAGATGTCGCTGGACCCCACCACCCGCCCGGTGTGCCCGCCCGCGGCGAGCTGCCCGAGATCGCTGTCGGCGATCTTGACCAGGAACACCCGTTTACCGGTGCGCGCGATGGCTTCCGTGGCCGCCGGCAGCCAGTCGAGGTCGGTGATGGCTTCGAGGAACAGCCCGACCGTGCGCACGTCGTCGCGGGCCAGGACGCCGACGAGCAGTTCGAGGGCGCCGACATCGAACTCGTCCCCGGTGCTGAACCAGTGCGCGATGCCACCGCCACGGCGCAGGATCGACATGAGCAGCCCGTTGCCGCTCGCACCGCTCTGCGTGATCATCGCGACCGAACCCGCGCGCGCCGGGCCGCGGCCCAGCACGCTCGAGAAGTTCAGGTGCGCGCCGGAAACCACGCTCATCGTGCCCACGCAGTTGGGGCCGATCACGCGCAGCCGCCGGTCGGGCGAGGCCAGGAACCGGTTGAGCTCCTGGCGCGGCGCGCTGTCCGGGCGCTCGAAGCCGCTGCCGATCACGACCGCGATTCGCACACCGCGGCTGTCGAGGTCGTGCAGCGCGCTCGGCACCTGCTCGGCCGGCAGGTTGACGATGGCGGCCTCGGCCGCGTCGACGGGGAGGTCGAGCACGGCCGGCACGGCCGGGTAACCGCCGACGACGGAGTGACGGGGGTTGACGACGAACACGTCACCCGTGAACCCGTAGCGGCTGAGGTAGGCCAGCGGCCGGCCCGCGGGCTTGGCCGGGTCGGCCGACGCGCCGACGACGACCACACTGCGGGGCGCGGTGACGAAGTCGACCAGCGCGCTCCCCGTGGCGAGCTCCGCCATCACGCGGCCCCGGTCACGGTGCCGGTCCACGCGTGCCGCAGCACGCCCAGCACCGCACCGGCGTCGGGAACTCGCTTGGGGTTGAAGAACAAACCACGGTCCTGCATGACTTCCCCGGCCACCCGGTCCAGATCGGGCTCGGCGAGGCCGGTGTCCGCCAGCGTCCGCGGCACACCCGCGCGCCGCTGCACGGTCGCCGCGAGCACGGCCGCGCTGCCCGTCTCCCCGAGCCCTTCGCCGAGCGCCCGGGCCAGGATCGCCTGCTTGGCCTCGGTGTGGTCGTGGTTGTACTCCAGGACGTACGGCAGCATCACGGAGTTCGCGACCCCGTGCGGCACGCCGTACGCGGCGCCGAGCACGTGGCAGACGGCGTGGTGCAGGCCGACCCGCGCGTTGCTGATGACCAAGCCGCCGATGGCCGCGGCAGTGAGCGCATCCTCCAGCAGGTCGACGGGCAGTGGTCCGGTCGCGCCGCCGATCCGGGGCAACGTCTCGGCGAAGCGCCGCGCGCCTTCGGCCGCCAGCGCGTCCGTGAACGGCGACGCGGACTTGGAGTACAGGGCCTCGGCGCAGTGCGCGAGCCCGTTCATGCCGGTGGTCAGGAGCAGCTCGGCCGGTACGTCGGTGAACAGTTCGGGGTCGTACACCACCACGCGCGAGGCGACCTTCTGGTCCCAGAACACGCGCTTGATGCCGCGAGCGTCCGTCGCGCCGCCGCCGGGCGTGACTTCCGCGCCCGACAACGTCGTCGGGATGGTGAGCACGGGGATCTTCGGCTGGTTGAGCTGCACGTGCTTCAACACGTCGGGTGGGGTGAACGTGCTGCACTTGGCCTCGAGCGGAAACCCTTCGGCCAGCAGGATGGAAAGCGCTTTCGCGGTGTCACTCACGCTGCCGCCGCCCACGGCCACCAGCGCGTCGGGCGGGTCGTCGCGCAGCTGCCGCGCCATCGCCTCGGTGTCGGTGATCGGCGCGTGCGGCGCGATCTTGCCGAACTCGTGCCGGACGTCGAAGCCACGCAACGCTTCGCGCGTCGCCTGTCCGGCGGCCGACGCGAGTGAACGCGGGCTGCCGACGAGGCACACCGAACGGGCGGACAGAGCGGCGAGCTCGTCCGGCACCGTCGCGATCGTGCCGGCCCCCACGGTGAGCACCTGCCTTGCCTGGTCGTAACGGAACACGCGGTTCAGCTCCTTTCCCCGGGCCGGTCGGTCCGGAAACGCGCCAATGCGGCTTCGTCGATCTCGAACCCGAAGCCGGGTTCGGCAGGCACCCGCAGCACGCCCTCCCGGATTTCGGGCGGGGTGACCACGAGGTCGCCGTCGAGGTTGAGCAGGTAGGCCAGCTCCGCCGGGTGCTGCGCGGTCACGGGGCTGGCGGCGGCGAACGCGGCGCTGGTGTAGGTGCCGATCGCCGAATCGCCCTGGCTGCCCACGATCGCCTGCGCGCCGACGGCCGCGCAGAACTCGCGGATCCGCGTCGAGGCGCGAATTCCCGTGCGGGCCAGCTTGATGCTGATCATCGTGCAGCGCCGGGCCAGGATCTCGGTGGCGACCTCCCGCGGCGTCGTGCAGCTCTCGTCGCCGAGCACGGGCACGGTCGACTTGGCGACCACGTCGGCGCGGCCGAGCACGTCCTCGGCCGGGCACGGCTCTTCGATCCACGCGAGCCTGTGGTCCTTTGTGGACTCCAGGAAGGTCATCGCGTCGGCCGCGGAGTAGCCGTGGTTGGCGTCGACGTAGATCAACGCGTCGGGGTGCTCTTGGCGCAGCTGCGCAACCAGCCGCACGTCGCGGTCGAGGTCCAGACCGATTTTGACCTTGTAGCTGGTGATGCCGTGCTCCGCGCGCAGCGCCGCGGTCTCGGCCACGACCTCGTCGATCGTGCCCGCGCCGAGGATGGCCGTGCAGCGGACCTCCCGCGCATAGCCGCCGAGCAGCTCGTGGCACGGGACGCCGAGCGTTTTGCCCAGCGCGTCGAACATCGCCAGCTCCACCGCGCCGCGGGCGGTCGGGTTGCCGGCGAGGTGGCGCAGCCGGTGGCCGAGCTCTTCGGTGCCGAGCAGGTCGAGCGACTGCGCGGCCGGGGCGATGACCGTGTCGATCACGTGCGCGATCGACACGGTGGTCTCGCCGTAGATCATCGGCCGGGGGATGGCCTCGGCCAGGCCGACCACACCGTCGGCCGTGCGCACGCGCACGAGCAGGTGCTCGGCGTGGGTCAGCCGGCCCGTCGCGAACTTCACCTCGTGTTTCAGGGGAATCCGGAACGGGATGACGTCGATCGAGGAGATCTTGCTGGTTGTCACCTGTCGCACACCTCCGAGGGAGTTTTCACAGGAACGCGTTCTCGATGACCGAGCGGGTGAGCACCGCGGCGGCCGGGCCCCGCTCGACCTCGCGGCCGAGGTTGAGCACCAGCACGTCGTCGCACAGCTCCCGCACGACGGTGAGGCTCTGCTCGGCGATGACCACGGCCATGTCACCTGTGCGCGCGAGCCGGGTCAGTGACTCGACGAGCCCGCTGACCGCGATCGGGGACAGGCCGAGGGAGGGTTCGTCGAGCAGCAGCACCCTCGGCTGGGACACCACCGCCCGCCCGACGGCCAGCGACTGCTGCTGGCCACCGGAGAGCCGGCCGGCCGCGCGGCGGCGCAGGTCGCGCAGCACGGGGAAGAGCTCGTACGCGAACTCGGTCCGCTCCGCGCGCTTCGCCCGGCCCCGCACTCGCAGGCAGCCTGCGTGCAGGTGCTCTTCCACGGTCAGGTCGCCGAAGAGCTCACGCGACTCGGGGACGAACGCGAGTCCGCGGCGGGCGCGGTCCCACGCCGGCACGCCGGTGAGGTCCTCGTCGCCGAGCCGGATGGTCCCGGCGTGCGGCGTGACGACGCCGGACAAGGCCTTGAGCAGCGTGCTCTTGCCCGCGCCGTTGGCGCCGACGATGCCGAGATACCCACCCGCGGCGACGTCGAAGCAGAGGTCGTGCACGACCGGGATCCGCCCGTACCCGGCGTGGATCCCCTGCGCGGAGAACGTCATCGCAGTGCTCCTTCGGCTCCGGGGCCGATGTAGGCGGCCAGCACGTCCGGGCGCCGCAGCACCTCTTCCGGGCCACCGTCGGCGAGGATCTCGCCCTCGGCCAGCACCACCGTGCGGTCGGCGACCCGCCGGACGAACCCCATGTCGTGCTCGACGAAGATCACCGTCGCGCCCGAGGACCGGACGTAGTCGAGCACGCGGTCGGCCACCATTTCCTTGTCCTCCACGGGCATTCCCGCGCTGATCTCGTCGAGCAGGAGGAGCTCCGGCCGGCTCATCAGCGCGCGGCCGAGGTCCACCAGCCGCCGTTCGGGCGCCGAGAGCAAGTCGACGTTCACCGCGGCCTGGTGCTCGATCTTCAGCTGCGCCAGCACTTCGTGGGCCCGATCGACAAGGTGCTTCTCGTCGGTCAGGAAGCCGCGGCCGCGGAGCACGGCGCCGAGGAACCGGCTGGGTTTTTGCTGACCCGCGAACGCCCCCGTGGCCAGCTGGTCGAGCACCGGCGAGCCGGCCACGAGCCGAGAGTCCTGGAACGTGCGTCCGATGCCGAGCCCGGCCCGCCGCCACGCTCCCACGCGGGTCAAGTCGGCAGAGCCCCGCGTGGTCTGCAAGGTGATCGCGCCGCCGGTCACGGGGACCAGGCCGCTGATCGCGTTGAACAGTGTGGTCTTGCCTGCGCCGTTGGGCCCGACCAGGCCGGTGACCGAGCCGCGCTCCACGGAGAAGCTCACGCCGCCCACCGCGACCAGCCCGCCGAAGCGGACGAGTACGGAGTCGAGGTCGAGGATCGCGTCAGCCACGGCTGCCGCCAGACGAGCGCAGGTTCACCAGCGAGCGCAGCCCACCGGGCCGCAGCACGAGGATCACGAACAGCAGGCCCGCGTTGAGGTAGCTGCCGAAACTGCCGCTGCTGGCCAGGAACTGCTGCACCACCACCATGATCAGCACACCCGTGACCGTGCCCCACACGCTCCCGACGCCGCCGATCACGATCATCGTGAGCAGCAGCAACGTCAGCTCGAGCGTGAAGTTCGTCGGCGTGATGAACGTGAGGACCGCGCCCAGCAGCACGCCGCCGAGCCCGCCGAGCAGGCTGCTGAACGCGAACGCCAGCATCCGCGTCAGGGGCACATTCACGCCCATCGTCGCGGCGGCCTTCTCGTCGGTGCGCACGAGGGCGAATGCGCGGCCGATCTTCGAGCGCGTCATGCGCTGCACCACGATCAGTGCGACCGCCGCGAACACCACGGCGACGAGGTAGGCCTGATCACCGCCGAGGTCGACGAGGATCCCGTTGTCGCCTTGCGTGGGTGGCCACAGCTGGATCGCGAGCAGCGCGGCCTGGGAGAACGCGAGAGTGAGCAGCGCCAGGTACAGATCACGGGTGCGGATGATGGCGACTCCGATGATCGTGCCCGCCACGGTCGCGGCCACGGCGCCGATGATCAGCCCGCCCACGGGGCCGAAGCGAGGCTCGGAAACCGCGTACCCGTAGGCGCCCAGGGCCATGAACGCGTTCTGGCAGAAGGCGAACTGCCCCGCCTGCCCGAGCACGACCGTGTACCCGAGCGCAGACACCAGGTACGCGGCGAACAGGCCCACCACGGTCTGGATGTACCCGCCGCCGACGTCGGCCCACACGGCGACGACCACCGCGACAAGCACGACCCCGGCTGTGGTCCACAGCGAACCGACGTAGCGCTTCTCGCCGGCCGGCGACGTCACCGTGCTGGGTGTCGGAACTCGCAACCGGCCGAGCCACTTCTCCACCGGCAGCGCGGAATCGCGGACGGCGGCCCGCACTCGGCGGGGGACATTGACAGTGGTCATGCGCGTGCTCCGAACAGTCCGGTGGGCCGCGTCAGCAGGATCACGAGCATCACGCCGAGCGACACGAAGGCGCTGTAGCTCGCCCCGATCGACCCTGACACGACCGACTGCACGACCCCGATCAGCACCCCGCCGACGGCGGCGCCCGGCAGGCTGCCGAACCCACCGAGGACCACGGCGGCGAAGCTGTCGAACGTGTACTGCTGCCCGAGGTCCGGGGACAGCAGGTAGGTCGGGAAGATCAGCGCGCCGCTCAGCGCCGCGAGGCCGCCGCCGACGCACCACGCCAGCGTGGAGACCCGCGCCGGGTTCACGCCGACGACCGTGGCGCCGAGACGATTGCTCGCGACCAGCCGCATCCGCAGGCCGGCCGACGTGCCGCGCAGCACCAGCGTGAGCCCGGCGACGAGCACGAGGCTCACCACCATGAGCACCACGTCGCTCGCCGACCAGCCGAGCCCCGGCACGATCGGCGAGCGGCCCGCGTACGGCGTCATCGTCTTGGCCTCGGCCCCGAACGACGACAGGAACAACCCGCCGGCGACCTCGGTGACCGCGATCAGCACGATGATCTGGGCGAGCAGGCTCGCGCCGCGCAAGGGGCGCAACGCGATCTGGTCGACGACCACACCCGAGGCGACGCCCGCGGCGACGGCGCCGAGCATGACCACCCACGCGGGGAACCCGTGCGAGCCGAGTTCCCACGCGACGTAGCCGCCGAGCACCATCTGGCTGCCGTTGGCGAAGTTGACCACACCGGTGGCGCGGTAGACGAGCGTGAAACCGAGAGAGACGAGGGCTAGGGCGAATCCGTTGACGATTCCGGTGCCGAAAGTGGCGGTGGTGACCATCGATCAGTCCTCACTGGGGCCAGGTCAGTTCGCGGTGAGCTGGTTCTGGGTCGTGTCGCTGCCGAAGAACGAGACCTTGCCGCCGGAGATGCCGTAGAAGTTGGTGCAGGAGTTGCCCTTGTGCGAGGTCGTGGAGAACGCGATGGGGCACGGCAGCTCGGGCGTCTTGAACGGCTGCATCGTCTCCAGGCCGGTGACCAGGCCTTCGGGGGTGGTGTCCTTGGCGTTGCGCAGCCCGGCGATGAACGCCTTGGCCGCCGCGTAGGCCTGCACCGTCCACACGATCGGCTCGGTGGTCGGGTGCTCCGCCTTCCACGCCTTCATGAAGTCGGCCGTGCACGGGTCCCCGACGGCACACGCCAGCGGGGTCAGCGCGTAGTACCGCACCTTCGGGTCCGATTTCGCGAGCTGGTCGAGCGAGGTGTTGGACCCGGCGAACGTGACCAGCGGCAGGTAGGTGGCTTGGTGGATCTCGGCGTTGATCACCGCGGCCATCGGCGGCGCGGTGATACCGAGCAGCACGGCGTCGACTCCGGCGTCTTTCAGGCCCTGCACCTGGCTGGTGGCGTCGGTGGCGTTGGCGGCGATCTTCTGCGTGGAGTCGACGGTGAGGCCGTACTTGGCGAGCGCGTCCTTGGCGCCGGACAGCGCGGCGTCGCCGTACGCGTCGGACTCCACCATCATGCCGATCTTCTTGGCGCCCATGGAATGCACGAGCTTCGCGATGCCCGTGGCGACGTCGTTGGAGGAGAACGCCGGGGCGAACGTGTACTTGTTGAGTGGCGAGGTGAGCTGCGGGTTGATGCTGCCCGGTGTGTAGAACGGGGTTTTCGTGCTGCTCGCGACCTGCATGGTCGACAACGCGGTGGGCGTGAAGGCGGGCCCGTAGAGCACGGAGACCTTGTCCTGCGTGATGTACTTGCGCGCCACCGTGACGGCGGTCGCCGGGTCGCTCGCGTCGTCGGCGTAGAGCAGTTCGACGGAGTGGCCGTTGACGCCGTTCTTGGTCAGGTCGGCGAAGGCGAGCTTGGCGGAGTCCTGGTAGACCGCGTCGAACGCGGCGTCGGCCCCGGTGAGACCGAATTGCACGCCGATCTTGATGCTGTCGCTGCTCGATCCGCTCGAGCCGCATGCCGTGAGCACCGAGGCGGCGGCAGCGACGGCGGCCACCAGCGCGAGTTTTCGGTGCCGCCTGGGAAAAGTCATCATCATTCCTCCGCGTCATTGGTTCGGATGATTCGAGACGACGACGCCGGCGGCGGGGACCAGATCCGCAGGAGGCGCACTGTGAGTGCAGATTTTTACTGTCAACTCAGTCCAGTGTCAAGGCTCTCGCCGTTGATCTTTGCGCCGGTCAGTGGCATACATCCTGCTCACGTGGGATGCAACGGTCGTTGCGGGATTGACATCGGGGCCGATTTCGATCTTGGTTGGGGATGGTTGATGTTTTACTGGTTGAACTGAGGGTAAAACTTGTAGAGTGGCGTTTCACCGTCCGATCGAGTTCCGCCAACCCGACCCCCGCCGGCGCAGGAGCGACACATGGCCTCACCCCCCGAGCAGTCCGACGAGCCGCGCAGCACTTCGGAGGGCGTGCACATCGGCTCGAAGCTGCGCGAATGGCGCCACGAGAGCCGGACGACGCTCACGGAGGTGTCCGAGGCGGTCGGGCTTTCCGTCGGCTACATCAGCCAGGTCGAGCGCGGTCGCGCGAACCCGTCGCTGGAAGCGTTGAAGCGGCTGGCCGACGTGCTCGGCCACACCGTCGGCGAGCTGTTCAGCAACGAGGCGCCGCCCGCGAACCCGTTGCGGTACTCGGTTTCCAAGAGCGGGCAGCGCAAACGCATCCAGTACCCGGGCTCCGGGATCATGAACGAGCTGCTCAGCCCCGACCTGCAACACCAGATGGAAGTGGTGTGGGTCGAGGCGCCCGTGGGCGCGACCAGCGGCGGGCACCCGCATTCGCACGTCGGCGAGGAGTGCGGCATCGTGCTGTCCGGCGTGATGATCTTCTGGATCGGCGACGACGAGGTGAAACTCGAAGCGGGCGACGCGATCTACCTCGACTCGACGGTGCCGCATCGGTGGCATGTCGGGGAAGGCGAACCGCTCAAGGCGGTCTGGCTGATCACGCCGCCCACGTTCTAGGCGGGGGCTGCTGGAGTTCTGGCTGGTGCAGGGCTGAGCTCGGTGCGGAGGTCGTACCGGTCTCGGTGTCGGGTGTCTACTGTGGACTTGGTTGCGTGGTTGTCCACAACTCGAGCCCGCTGTGGACAACTGAGCAGATCGGCGGGTTTTGGCGGTGTGGTCCGATAGAATGGGACTAGGGCCGCCCCCGGGAGGGTGGGGGTTTGTCGTCGCGGGGTTGGCGGCTGGCGCTGGGTGGTGCGGGGAGCGGCAGGGCGGTGCTCAGAGCCGGATTCCCGCCCACTGTGCGAATCCGGCGAGTGAATCCGTTGTGCGCCGCTCGGCGGCCACGAGTGCGCGCACGGTCTCCGCGACCGACGGGTGGCGGCGGGTGGCGTTGGGTGCGACTGTGCGGGCGGCGTTCAGCTCGGCGAGTGTCTTCTCTCGGTCGCCGTTCAGCATCCAGGCGCGGGCCATGTCGATGTGGTGGTGCCCGACGCGCTCGGGCCGCCGCGAATCGACCACGGCCACCGTCGCGGCGCGGCGTACGGCCTCGCGGGCGTTGTAGTTCTCCACGGGAACGGCGCACCAGTGCACCACGATGTTGGTCGTGCTGGCATCCACGTTGTAGTACGGCGTCTCGGGCGGCGCGAACTCCTCGGCGAACGCGCGAGCCTCCGACAGGTATTCGTCGGCCTCGTTCGGGTCACCGGCTCGCGCGGCGAGGACGGCAGAGCGCAAGTCGAGCTGGATCGCGACCGCCCGGTCGTCGGCGCCGTCCTCGACGTATCGCCGTGCCCGGTCGAGCAGCCGTAGTCCGGTGCGGTAGTCGCCGTGCTGGAGGTAGCGCGTGCTCCGGTGATAGGCGCTGATGGCGACGCGCAACGGGTCTCCGGTGTTCGGCGCGAGCTGGATGTGGCGCTCGGACGCGATGGCCGCGAGGTCGGCTTGCCGGAAGCGCCCGGCCACCGTGGCCGCCATGCGGTAGGCGTCGTGCAGCGCCGCGCGCGCCAGTTCACCGGCGTGGTCCTGCTCTTCGGCGAGCACGTAGAGGTGGTGAAGCAGGTGCGGCAGCTCCGCGAGTACCTCCGCGTTGCGCAAGGACTGGACCCGAGTCGCCATCGACGCCAAGCGCACCGTGACGGCGCCGAGAGGAATCGGATCACCCTCGGGCCGAGGGTCGTCGTAGGCGTCGAGCGCACCACGCAACTCGGCGACGCCCGCTGATTCCTGGCTCGGCTCTTCGAGCACCTCGTTTTCGCGGGTGCCGTAGAGAGTCGACACCTTGATCCCGAGCACTCGCGCGGCGCCGGCCACAAACGCCGCACTCGGCGGCTTGCTGCCCTGCTCCACCTTCTTGACCAGCGACTGCGAAAAGTTGGTGCGCTGAGCCAACTGCAGCTGGCTCAGGCCCGTTAACTTGCGGGCTGCCTTCAGCCGATCGGCGACGCTGTCGCCCGGAAGCGCGGGCACGTGCATTCGCGGTGCTCCTGCCGTCGGCCGGTGTCCCTTCGGTGTCCCTCCAGCCTACCAATCACTTTTAGCCTAAGGACTGTCACTATCGGCAACAAATCGGACGGAGGCGCGCGCGATGACCGCCCTGATCCAACGATCCGCGCTCGACCAGCTTGACGCCGTCGCCGCGCGACTGGACGAGGTCCGCGTCGCCGAAGGATGGACGCTGCGCGGGGCCGGGCGCGTCCTCGGCATGGCCGCCGGAAACATCCTGGGCCTGCGGGTCCGGGCAGGCACCAGCACCACGCTGCCGCTGCTGGATGCTTACGCAGGTCTGCTCGGCTACGATCTGCACGTGCTGCTCGTCGAGGACGATCCCGGCGTCCGGCGGCCCGGCTGGCGGGAGCGCATGCCCCACGGCGACGTCACCGGCGACGACCTTGCCATGTCCGAGCCGTGGCACCTGCAGCGCCACCTGCACACCCTCCATCGGCAAGCGGGTCTGACTCGCGGCGAGGTCGCCGAAGCTCTGGGCATCGCGGTTCTCGCGTTGTGGCGCTTGGAAACCAACCCCGTCGCGATCGACGCGGCGATGATGAACGTGCTGATGTACGCGCGTTTCTTCGGTTACACCGTGCGTTTGCACCTCGTCGAGCCGTTGGAGATGTCAGCCGTGGGCAAGTGGATAGGCGACGACGGAGCTGTGGTCTACGACGGAAAACCCGTAACCGGTGACGATGAAGACCACCCCGACGTCGAATGAACTCCCGGCTGCCGCGTGCTGACCCCGACCAGTCGCGGCGGCCGGGTTCCAGCCGCTCACCCGTCAGTGCCTGCCCCCGTCGATCGGCGCCCGGAAACGGTGAAGGGGGCGTTCGCGAGGAACGCCCCCTTCATCAAGTCAGCGCAACTCAGTCCGTGCCGGACTCCATCGCGGCACTGTCCAGAAGTTCGACGTCGTCGGTCTTGCCGCGGGAGGCGATGGCCTGGGCGCCGCCCTCGGGCATGGCGCCGATGAGGCCGGTGGAGGCGGCCTGGGCGGCGCCGATGAGGGCCGGGTGGGAGCCGCTGCCGACCATGCCGAGGCCCGCGTACTGCTCGAGCTTCGCGCGGGAGTCGGCGATGTCGAGGTTGCGCATGGTCAGCTGGCCGATGCGGTCGACCGGGCCGAACGCGCTGTCCTCGGTGCGTTCCATCGACAGCTTGTCCGGGTGGTAGCTGAAGGCCGGCCCGGACGTGTCGAGGATCGAGTAGTCCTCGCCGCGCCGCAGGCGCAGCGTGACCTCGCCCGTGATGGCGGTGCCGACCCAGCGCTGCAGCGACTCGCGCAGCATCATGGCCTGCGGGTCGAGCCAGCGGCCCTCGTACATGAGGCGGCCGAGGCGGCGGCCTTCGTTGTGGTAGCTGGCGACGGTGTCCTCGTTGTGGACCGCGTTGACGAGCCGCTCGTACGCCGCGTGCAGCAGCGCCATGCCCGGGGCCTCGTAGATGCCGCGGCTCTTGGCCTCGATGATGCGGTTCTCGATCTGGTCGGACATGCCGAGCCCGTGGCGGCCGCCGATCGCGTTGGCCTCCAGCACGAGGTCGACGGACGTCGCGAACTGCTTGCCGTTGATCGACACCGGCCGGCCGAGCTCGAAGCCGATGGTGACGTCCTCGGGCTCGATCTCGACGCTCGCGTCCCAGAACCGCACGCCCATGATCGGCTCGACGATCTCGATGCCGGTGTCGAGGTGCTCCAGCGACTTGGCCTCGTGGGTGGCGCCCCAGATGTTGGCGTCGGTGGAGTAGGCCTTCTCGGTGCTGTCGCGGTAGGGCAGCCCGTGGGCCACCAGCCACTCCGACATCTCCTTGCGGCCGCCGAGCTCCGTCACGAAGTCCGCGTCGAGCCACGGCTTGTAGATGCGCAGGGCGGGGTTGGCCAGCAGGCCGTAGCGGTAGAACCGCTCGATGTCGTTGCCCTTGTAGGTGGAGCCGTCGCCCCAGATCTGGACGTCGTCTTCGAGCATCGCGCGCACCAGCAGCGTGCCGGTGACCGCCCGGCCGAGCGGCGTGGTGTTGAAGTAGCTGCGGCCGCCGGAACGGATGTGGAACGCGCCGCACGTCAGCGCCGCGAGCCCCTCCTCGACCAGCGCCTCCTTGCAGTCGACCAGCCGCCCGAGCTCCGCGCCGTACGACGTCGCACGCCCCGGCACCGACTCGATGTCGGGCTCGTCGTACTGCCCGATGTCGGCCGTGTAGGTGCACGGCACGGCGCCTTTGTCACGCATCCACGCCACCGCAACGGACGTGTCGAGGCCACCGGAGAACGCGATGCCGACCCGCTCGCCGACGGGAAGGGAAGTGAGCACCTTGGACATGGGTATGATTATGCATCAGGATGTATGACTGTGCATAGTCGGGGCGGGAAGTCGTGACGCAGATCGCTCCGGAGAGCCTCGCGGACCTGGCCCGACACAGAAGACGGGTGCCATCCCCACGAAGAGGATGACATCCGCGGTTGTGGCGAACTCGCAGACATCACGCTGGCGGTTCGCTCGGGCTGAAGGTGCACTCAGGCGAGTGGACTGATCGGCAAGTCGACTCCGCGCCGGGGTTGCGCCGGGTCGGCGGAAGATCGAGGCTCCGCCTGTCCTCAGCAGGCGCCGCTCTTGATGAGAGTCGGTCCTGGTGCGGAATCGGCTCATCGGCGTTGGACGGGGCCGATCCGGCCAGGCGTGGCAACCGGCGCTGCGGGTTACCCGGAAGCGAAGACGGGTGCCACCCCCACGAAGAGGATGGCACCCGTCCTTCAGCACAAACCCTCAGGCCTCACCCACGCGGATCGAACGGAATCCCTGCCGGCAGCGAGGCCGCCAGCAAGTCGTTGTACCGCGCGTCGTTGATCTTGATCGTCGCCGAGCCGAAGTCGGCGGACATGAGCTTGTCGCGCAGGGCCGTGGAGGGGTAGCCGTCGTAGCCGACGAGCGGGGGGTAGCGCCAGTTGTGGTAGTGGTTCTCCGGCGGTTCGTCGTTGTCGTTGGCCAGGCGGAAGAAGTGCGTGCCCAGGCCGTCCTTGTGGTAGACGACCTTCGGGTGCGAGCCGTCGAAGCGGACCTGGGAGCGCGGGTACGTGACCTGGCTGCTGTGCTGCGTGGTGGTCACGAACTCGACCTGGTTGCTCGCCTGGTTGATCCAGGAGATCACGTGCTCCCAGTCGTGGCGGTGGCCGCCGAGACCGCTGCCGGCGACGGCCTGGTCCTTCTCGAAGTAGCTGGCGTAGACCACTGCGCACCAGCCGTTGTTGCACTTCGAGCGGGAGTAGGTCTGGGAGTTGTCGAGGTCGGACTGGTCGTGGCAGCTTCCGTTGACCGCGCCGGTGGTGTTGAGGCCCGGGGCGAGCGTGCCGTCCGGGCCGATGGCCGGCGTGGCGTAGCAGCCGTCGCCGTCGTAGTCGTACGCGGGCGAGAACGACTGGTCGTAGCCGCCGGCGTTCTGGGGGAGGTTGTGCGGGGGATCGGCGTACGCCGCGGCCGCCGGGATCACCAGCGCCAGCACGGTGGCGCCGAGGACCGCACCGAGCCGTTTGAAGGTTCGCATAAAGGTCGACCTTCCGAATGGGGACAGGGCGTTGATCATGCTGGCGCACCCGGCCCCCGGGGAGAAGGAGTTGGACCCGAAAAGCCCGCGACGAAGGTGGGTCGCGGGCCTTTCGGGCCGGTGAACACTCACTCCGCGCGCAGAGATTCCACCTTGGTGACCTGGCGCAGCAGCGGAATCGTGCACGCGGTGACCATGAAGACCGCCGCCACGGCCGCGCCGGCCATGCTCGCGATCAGCCCGACGTCGAGCTTCAGCGGGATGTCCGCGGCCCGCAGGATCGGCAGCGTGAGCCCGGTACCCGACAGAACCGCCAGCACCACGCCGATCAGCACCGGCAGCGCGGTCTGCGCGAACGAGCTGCGGGCCAGCACGCTCAGTGGAACACCTGAAGCTGCCAACGCGGCCAATGCCCGGCGCCGCTCGGTGATCTGCTCAACCGCCAGCATCAGCAGGCTCAGCGCCGCGACCGCGAGCACGAACAGCGACGCCGTGAGCAGTACCGCGCGGATCGTGGCCAGGACCCCGGCCGGTGCGCTCGGCCGCTCGTCCGTGTCCACCACGACGTGCCAGGTCAGATTCGAGACGGCGGCCGCCACGAGGTCGGCCACGGCCGCGGGTGTCCCCTGGCCCGTCACGTACACCCTGGGCAGCCCGGTCGGCTGCGGAAGACCGGCGACCGCTCCTTCGGTGACCAGCAGTGTGTCCTCCAGGCCCCGCGCCGCCGAAGTCGCCGGTACCCGCACCACATCTGCCGGGGCCGTCCACATCGGACCTCCGGAGACCGAGGAGGACGTCGTGAGCCGCACCGGTCCGGTCGGCACCCGCGTGTCGCCGATCGCGAACACGCTTCCGTCCACACAGGACGTTAGCTGCGCCCGCATCGCCAGTGCGGCACACGAACCGACCTCCATGCCGGTCCACTGGTCGCCGGAAACCGCCGACACGCTCCGGATCGTGCCCACCCGCGTCAGCCCGGCCACGCTCGAAACGCGCTGTTGCGCCTCGGCGGCCGTAGCCTCGTCCGCGATCACGCTCACGTGTGCCGCGCCCGGCCACGACGGATCCGTGTTGGCCTCGGTCGCCTCGGCCGCGAGCAGGGAGTTGAGGACGACCTGCAGCAGGATGCTGCCCGCCACTACGACGACCAGCCCCGACACGACCCGGCTCGGCGTACCGCTGTCGAGCTGCAACCGCCGCACGGCGAGCTGCCACGCGGGCGACCCGCCGCGCAGGCGGCCGGCGATCCCCTCGACGATCCACGGCAGCAGCACGGTCACGCCCACCAGTAGGAAGACGGATCCCACGGTGAGCGCGATCAGCACGCTGTCGCTGCCGTGCCCCGGTTCGGTCGCATACGCCGTGCCGATGAGCAGCACCCCCAGGCCGGTGATCACCCAGCGCCACCACATTCGCCGGCGCACCGGTTTGGCCTGGCACACCACACCGAGCGGTTCGACGATCGTGCGCCGCAGCCCGAACAACGCCGCCCCGACGGCCAGCGCGGGCACGAGCACCAGCACCAGGACCGCGAGCGGCCACGGCGGCACGAAGTCCTCGCCGAACACGCGGTAGCCGAACAGGCCGAGAGACCCCAACGTCGGTCGCACCGCGAGGAACAGAGCCACGCCGAGCACCAGGCCGATCGTCGCGCCCAGCAGCGACTCCCCGGCCGCGACCCAGCGGATCTGCCGTGCGTCCACGCCGAGCAGCCGCAGCGCGGCCAGGCGTTGATCGCGTTGCGCCGCACCCATGCGCGACGCCGTGGTCACGAAGATCAGCAGTGGCAGCAGGAGCGCCACCACCACCGGTAGCACCGCGATGAGCAGCGAGGTCGCGACGGCCAGCCGCGGCGGTTGCCCGCCGCCGTAGCCGTAGATCGTCCGCACGTCCGGGCTCGACTTCGCGTCCTCGACCGTGGTGCCGTACCAGGCCGTGATCTCGCCCGCGTCGACGAGCCCGGGTTTGGCGATCGTGCCCGCCGGCGCCGCGGGCATCCGGGCCCGCAGACTGGCGCCGTCCGGGCCGGCGAGCAGGCGCGCGAGCTCGGGCGACACGATGAGCTCGCCGGGCTTCGGCACCGCGTTGAGCCCGGGTGGCACCGGCGCGTGCGGTCCACCGGCCGCGACCGAGCGCAGGTCCACGAAGTGGTTTCCCTGGATCGCCGACCACTTGACGACGTACAGCGGGTCGACGCCGGGCTTCGGCTGCGTGCTCTCCGCGGTCGCGGCCGCGCGGTCCTCCCGCGCGTCGACGACCGAGCTCACCGACGCCGCCGGCAGCAGCACCGCCACCACGAGCCCGATGCCCACCGCCGTCATGGCCAGGCGTAGCAGCGCCTGTCCCGACATCCGGCCGCCCCCGACGGCCAGCCGGAGGCCGAGAAGGAGGTTCGCGATCACTGCGCGAACTCCCGGTCCGCCACGCGCCCGTCGCGCACCACGATCTCGTGGTCCGAGTACGCCGCGACGCGTGCTTCGTGCGTCACGAGCACGACGGCCGCGTTGGTCTGCCGCGCGGCTTCGGTGAACATGCGCATGACCTTCTCGCCGTTGAGCGAGTCGAGCGCGCCCGTCGGCTCATCGGCGAAAACCACCTTCGGCTGGGTCACGAGCGCGCGCGCCACGGCAATGCGCTGCCCCTGCCCGCCCGAGACGTCGCCCGGGCGCTTGTCCGCGACGTCGGACACCTGCAGCCGCTCGAGCCACTCGCGCGCGACGCCCTCGGCCTTGCGCCGCGCGACCTTCGCCAGGCGCAGCGGCAGCGCGACGTTCTCCAGGCACGTCAGCTCCGGCACGAGCTGCCCGAACTGGAAAACGAAGCCGAACTCCGTGCGCCGCAACGCACTGCGCTCGCGGTCACTCATGGCGACGAGGTCGCGGCCGCCGTAGGTGATGGTGCCGGCGTCGGGGCGGACGATGCCGGCGAGGCAGTGCAGCAGCGTCGACTTGCCGGAGCCCGACGGGCCCATGATCGCGAGCACCTCCCCGGCCGCGACGGACACGCCGGCGCCGCGCAGCGCCTGTGTCGGGCCGAACGCCTTCTCCAGGCCATCGGCGACGAGCAGGGGTTCCGTCATGACCGCACCTCGCTCGCCAGTTCGTCGAGGCGCGCGGCCGTGAGCTCGAGCCAGCGCAGGTCGGCTTCGAGGTGGAACAGCGCGTGGTCGCAGATCAGCTGCGTCGCGAGGTCGCCCTCACGCTTGCGGCGTGTGAGCTCGCGCATCATTTCGAGGTGCTTGCTGCGTTGCGCGTCCAGCACGGTCGTGGCGCTGCGTCCGGACAGCAGCGCCAGCACGACCTTGGTGTAGAGCGTGTTCTGCAGGTACGGCTCGGGGTTCTCCGGCGTCGCGAGCCAGTGTTCGACGTCGGTGATGCCGGCGTCGGTGATCGTGTAGCGCTTGCGCTCCGGCCCGTCGCCGGCCTCGACGCCCGCGACCTCCACGAGGCCGTTTTTGAGCAGGCGCGAGAGTGTGGCGTAGACCTGCCCGTAGGCGAGTGGCCGGTCTTGGCCGAACTGTTCGTCGTACGCGCGTTTCAGGTCGTACCCGTGCCGCGGTCCTGGCTCGAGCAAGGCGAGCAGGGTGGTCCCCACTGACATGTCTGGTCCCCTTCGGATGATCGCTATACATCGAGACTATACATTGCGTGTATACGCAGGTGATCGGGGTGTGTCCGATTTGCTCGGTGGCGGTCCGTGAACGGCTTGGTGACGCCCAGGTGGACGACCCTTGCGGTGGTGGGGACCACCGTGGGTGGGCGTGTGAGCTGTCTGTATGCTTCCGCATCGCTTGACTGGGTGGATTCTCACCTGATTGGTGGCCGTCGTGATCGGGGTGTGTTTTCTCACGCGGCTCCGACTTTCTGGTTCGGGCTTGGATGGGAGAACAGATGCAGGTCAGGTCAGGTCTGGTGCGAGGCGGGATCGCGGCTGCCGCCGCGGCCGTCGCGCTGATGGCGGCCGCTCAGGGCGCCACCGCGGACACCGGCACAAAGGCTGAAGACGGCGCGGCTCGTGGGCGTCTCGTCCCGGGCGCGTTCACCAACGGTTTCGGTGTCAACCTGAACGAGAACGGCAAGGACCACTACTACGACACGGTCCTGTTCGGTCTCAAGCTCTCCGACGGCAGCACGCTGAAGCTGTACTGCGTCGAGATCGAGACGAACATCGACGAGCAGCAGGACATGCTCGAGACGCCGTGGGACAAGTACCCGAACCCGGACTCGCCGTTCAACAAGAACAACGCGAAGATCAACTGGGTCCTGCACCACGGCTTCCCGACCGAGGACCTCAAGGGCATCGAGGCCGAGTTGAAGGGCGTCACGCTGCACGACGGCCTGTCACAGGCCGAGGCGATCGCCGCCACGCAGGCCGCCGTCTGGCACTTCAGCGACGGCAAGGAGATCGACCGCGACAAGCCGGTGCAGTTCGGCAACGCGGACAACGGCGCCGACGTGCTCGCGCTGTACGACTACCTCACCGGCAGCGACAACGTCGGCATCGGCCAGCAGCCGAAGCCGTCGCTGAGCATCACCCCGGCCTCGGCCAAGGGCGAAGCCGGTACCAAGATCGGCCCGTTCACCATCGCCACCACCGGTGACATCACCGACCTCACCACGCAGCTGCCCGACGGCGTCAAGCTCGCCGACGCCGACGGCAAGGCCGTGACGGAGGGCGAGGTCAAGGACGGCACCAAGCTGTACCTCGACGTTCCCAAGGACGCCAAGGCCGGCACCGCCGAGCTGGCGCTCAAGGCCGTCGGCCACCTCGACACCGGCCGCCTGTTCGTGGGCGAGAACTACGCCAAGCACCCGGCGCAGTCGCTGATCGTCGCGGAGTCGCAGAAGACCACGGTCGACACCTCGGCCACCGCCACCTGGACCGAAGCCGGCGTCACCCCGCCGACCACCCCGGCGGCGCCCGCCACCACCCCGGCCGCCCCGGCCGGCGGCTCGGCACCCCTGGCCAACACCGGCGTGGACGCCTCGCTGCCCATCGGCATCGGCGCGGCCCTCGTCCTGGCCGGCGGCGCGATGCTGGTGCTGGTGCGCCGTCGTCGTAGCAACGCCTGAGTGTTCTAGCTGAACGAAGAAGCGGGGCCGGTCCATTGTGGACCGGCCCCGCTTTTGTGTGGTCAGGGGATTTTCAGCCGACGATCACTTCGGTGATCGCACCCTCGTTCGCCACCAGGCGCACGCGGTTGTGCCGCATCGCCGCGTGGCGGTCGTGGGCGCCCGGCTGCTGGATGAGGAAACCGTGCCGGGTCAGCTCGATCACGGCCTTGCGGATCGGCAGCCCGACGACGTCGGACGGGCGAAAGTTCGGATCGCGCGGTGGTCCGCCGTCGCGGATGCCCTTGTGGCCCATGGAGCCACGGTACTCAGAGCCGGTCCGCGTCGACGATCGCTTTGGTGAAGTCCGCCGGGGCTTCCTGGGGGACGTTGTGGCCGATGCCGGGCAGGACGCGGTGGTCGTACTTGCCGGTGAACTGCTTGCGGTAGCCCGAGCCGTCGGCGGCGGTGCCGTCGAAGTCGCTGGCGACGGTGATGGTGGGCAGGGCGATCTTGGGGCTTTGCTGGAGCTGGGCTTCGAGCCGGTCGTACTGCGGTTCACCGTGGGCGAGGCCCAGGCGCCAGCGGTAGTTGTGGACCACGATGGCCACGTGGTCCGGGTTGGTGAACGACTGGGCGGTGCGCTGGTAGGTCGCGTCGTCGAAGTCCCACTTCGGGGAGACGGTCTGCCAGATGAGCTTGTTGAACTCGGCGGTGTTACGCGTGTAACCGAGCACCCCACGTTCGGTCGAGAAGTAGTACTGGTACCACCAGCCGAGCTCGGCGGCGGGTGGCAGCGGGTCACGCTGCGTCTTCAGGTTGGTGATCAGGTACCCGCTCACGAGCACCAGCGCCTTGCACCGCTGCGGCCACAGCGCGGCCACCGCGCCGGCCGTGCGCGAGCCCCAGTCGAAGCCGCCGATCACGGCCTTGGGGATCTTCAGCGCGTCCATCAGCGCGATGACGTCGGCGGCGACGGCGGACTGCTGGGCGTTGCGGAACGTCGAACCCGAGCGGAACGTCGTGGTCCCGTAGCCGCGCAGGTACGGCACGATCACGCGGTAGCCCTGAGCCGCCAGCGCGGGCGCGACGTCGACGTAGCTGTGGATGTCGTACGGCCACCCGTGGAGCAGGAGCACCACCGGTCCGTTCGCGGGGCCGGCCTCCGCGTAGCCGATGTTCAGGACACCGGCCCGTACCTGCTTGAGCGGCCCGAAGGACGGGTGCCCAGTGGCCGCCGCAGCCGGAGACGCGACGCCGGCGACCGATGCCGTTGCCACGCCGGCGGCGAGTACCTGCGAAAACTGTCTCCTGCTGATCATCCGAAAACACTCCTGAGCTCGGAACCTTCTTCCGCGTTGTGACGGTAGGCAGTGGCGGGGTGGCTTCGCGCCCGTCAGATGACGCCGTGGGTGTACGTCATCCCTCGCGGCGCAGCGCGGCACCCAGCTCGCCGCGGGCGCTGATGCCGAGCTTCGGGAAGATCCGGTGCAGGTGCGTGCTCACGGTCCGGTGCGACAGGTACAGCCGCTGCCCGATCTCCCGGTTCGTGAGCCCCTCCGCGGCCAGGTGCGCGATGTTCAGCTCGTGCGCCGTGAGGTCGCCCAGCGCGTCCGGCTCGCGGTCCGGCGTCGCCTCGCCCGCGGCGCGCAGCTCGCGAGCGGCCCGATCGCTGGACGCCGTGACGCCCAGTGCGTCGAACGTCTCCCGCGCCGCCCGCAGCACCGGCCGCGACTCCGCCGCCCGGCGACGCCGTCGCAGCCACTCGCCGAACGCGAGCTGCAGCCGTCCGCGTTCGAGCGGCCAGCCCGTGAGATCGGCCTGCAACGCGACGCGGAACAGCTCCTCCGCGTCCTCGTCGGAGGCGAGTACGGCGCGGGCGTAGCGCAGGCCGTGGTGCAGCGCGGGGGACGTCGTCGGGGCCTGTTCGAGCTCGGCGATCAGATCGCGCACCACGTCGGCGCGATCGCAGTGGACGGCCGCCTCCGCCAGCTCGGCGACGACGTAACAGCGCAGCGCCAGCTGGTACGCGGGGTCTGCGGGATCGAAGACGCGCAACAACGCGGCCACGGCGTCCGCGTGCCGGCCCGAGCCGAGGGCGGCCAGACCGCGGGCGAGCTGCACCGTGGCCAGCACCGGCCGCGCGCCCGCCGCGAGGCCCACGCGTTCTGCCTCCGCGGCGAGCTTCTCGGCCAGATCGTGGTCCCCGCGCAACGCGGCGATCTCCGCCTGCACCGCCCTGGCCAGCCCGACCATGTACGGCTGGCGCGTTTCGTGCGCAAGCCGGCCGGCTTCTTCCGCGGCGGGCAACGCGGCCGCCAGATCGCCGAGCCGGGCGTGGCTCCAGGCCTGCACGGCCAGCGCGCGGCTCAGCAACCCGAGCCGGCCTTCGGCGCGGAGACCTGGTTGCGCGGCCAGGGAGAACCGGGCCGCGAGGTCGAACGCGCCCACCTGCAGCGCGGCGCTGCCGAGGAACCGGATCACGGTCGGGTCGGTGGTTCGGTCCACCAGCTCTCGCAACGCGGCCACCACCTGCGCCCCGCGCGCCAGCGGCGTCACGTACGCCGCGATCGCCACCATCCGCGGGTCGGCCGGGTCGACGGGCAGCTCGTCGGCGATCGCGGTGATGCGTTCGCGCGCCAGCGCGCCGGGCTCGATCCAGAAGCAGCGCATGGCGGTGCTCCAGAAGATCCGCATGGCCAGGTCGAGATCACCGTCCCGGGCGACCGTGCCTGCCAGCGTCGCCAGCTCCGACGCTCCGGCGGCGCCTTCGCGGACCCCGTCGTCGAACCCGGTTGGCAGCCAGGTGACCAGGGCTCTTTGTCGTGGCGTGAGCTCCATTGTGGACACCGATGCCAGCAGCCGGTCGACCACGTCACGTCGGCCGGATTCGACGGCGAGGTCGGCGGCTCGGAGCAGCCGATCGGTGCGGCGTGTGTCGGTTTCGCTGAGGCGCGCGGCTTCTTCCAGGGCCGAGATCGCCGCCGCGACGCCACCCCGGCGTCGGGCGTCACCCGCGGCCGCGTCCAGTTCGGCCGCGACGGTTTCGTCGGTCCCGGTGGTCGCCGCCGCCCGGTGCCAGGCCCGCCGTCCGGGCTCGGTCAACGTCGCGGCCAACGCGTGGTGCGCGGCGCGACGGGCGGCGGGTGTCGCCGACCGGACGATGGCGGCTCGGGTCATCGCGTGCCGGAACGTCACGTTCGTCGAGTCCACCTTGACGAGCCCCGCGGCCGGCCCGATCGCGTCGGTGCCGGTGGCCTTGAGGGTTTCGGCCAGCGAGGTGCTGTCGTTGAGCGCCGCGACGAGGAGATTCGTGCGCGTCGCTTCCGGCAGTTCGGCCACGCGGGCGGCGAAGGCGTGGTCGAGCGGGCCGGTGCGGGCGGCGGGCAGTTCGGTGAGCGCGAGGGGGTTGCCGGCGGCGTCTTGGAGAATCCGTTTGCGGGCTTCCGGGGCGAGGTCCGGGGCGACGTGGTCGAGGAGCTCCTCGGCGTCCTCCGGCGGCAAGGGGGCCAGCGTGAGGGAAGGGAGGTCGTCGAGGCGGGTGGGTTCGTCGTCGCGGGCCGTCGCGATCAGGACGACGGGCTCGGACTCGACGCGGCGGGCGAGGAACGCGAGCACGTCCTGGGTCGCGCGGTCGAGCCAGTGGACGTCTTCCAGCAGCAGGACCAGCGGCGTGGCAGCGGCTGCCTCGCTGAGGAGGTTGAGCACGGCGAGGCCGACGAGATAGGTCTGCGGCGCCGGGCCGTCGACGAGGCCGACGAGATAGGTCTGCGGCGCCGGGCCGTCGACGAGGCCGAGCGCGGTGCGCAGAGCCGTGCGCTGGGTGGCCGGGAGGGCGGTCGTGGCGTCGCGGAGGGGGTAGAGCAGCTGGTTGAGACCGGCGTAGGGGAGGTGCTGCTCGGGTTCCGCGCCCGTTGCGGTCAGGATCGTCGTGCGTGAGGGGCCGAGCTGCCGGCGGACGGTGGCGACCAGAGCGGACTTGCCGACGCCCGGTTCGCCCCGCACCAGCAACGCGCCGCCGCGTTCGCCGACGCCGTCGACCAGCTCCGCCAGGCGCTTCTGCTCCAGCTCCCGTCCGAACAGGACCGAATTCCTTTCCTCGACCACGCTAGGGCAACGGCTCGTCGCGGGCGGTGATCCACAGGCGGTACCACTCTTCGTGGGTGAGGGCCGGCTCGCGGTTCACGGCGTCTCCGCAGGCGCGGATGCGTTCGGGCCGGGTGCTCCCGAGCACCGGGGCGATCCGCGCCGGGTGGCGCATCAGCCACCAGAGGACGATGGTTTCCGGAGTTGTGTCGTGGTGGGCGGCGAGTTCCTTCACCAGCTGGGCGGTGGCCTCTTCGACCGGCGTGGCCTGGCGTTCTGTGTAGACACCCTGAGCCAGGGAACCCCAGGACTGGAGCTGAATTCCGTGCTCGACGCAGTATTCGAGGGTGCCGTGGGGAAAGCCGTTGGCGGCGGCCGCCGAGGTGTTCACCAGCACGCCCGACTCGACCCAGTCCCGTCGGGCGAGGCTCATCTCCAGCTGGTTGGCCACCAGCGGAAAGTCCACACGCGACCGCAGCGCGGAGATCTGGGCGGCACTCATGTTGGACACGCCGAAGTGCCGGACCAGCCCGTCCTCGCGCAGGCGGTGCAAAGCCTGCGCGACCTCGCCGAGGTCGGCCAGCGGGTCGGGCCGGTGCAGGAGCAGCACGTCGACGTACTCGGTGCGCAGCCGTTCGAGGCTCTGCGCGACGCGCGCCGTGATGCTCGCGCCGCGCAGGTCGTAGAAGCCGCCGTCGAGCCGGATTCCGCACTTGGTCTGGAGCACGATTCGCTCCCACAGCCCCGGCGTGCGCGCGAGCACCTCGCCGAACACGGCCTCCGCCTTGCCGTGGCGGTAGATGTCCGCGTGGTCGAAGGCGGTCACACCGATGTCGAGCGAGGCGGTGATCGCCGCCTCGGCGGCATCGACGTCGGCGGGCGCGTATGGTGCCGGGTCCCAGCTGCCGCCGAGACCCATGCAGCCGTACCACGCCGGGGGCGCGGGGGCGGTGATCGTGTCCACCCGCGCGAGTGTAATCAGCGAAGGAAGCGGAACGCCGCGCGAAGTTCTTTCGAGAACAGCTCCGGCTGCTCCCACGCGGCGAAATGGCCGCCGTTGTCGACCTGGTTGTAGTAGCGCAGGTCGTGGTAGGCGGCGCTCGGCCCAGCTGCGCGGCGCGCGGTAGAGCTCGCCGGGGAACACGGTCACGGCGGCGGGGATCGAGACGTCGACGGCGTTGAAGTTGTTCGCGTTGTTCTCCCAGTAGAGCTGCGAGGACGACACGGCCGTGTTGGTGACCCAGTAGAGGGTGATGTCGTCGAGCATCTCGTCGCGGGTGAGCACCTTCTCGGGCACGCCGCCGCTGTACGTCCACGCGGCGAACTTGTCGTACATCCACGCCGCGAGGCCTGCGGGCGAGTCGGCCAGCCCGAAGCCGACGGTCTCCGGGCGGGTCACCATCATCGCCGAGTAGCCGGAGCCGCGCGTGTAGAGGGTGTTGAGCGAGTCGAACGCCACACGCTCCTCAGTGGACAGACTGGCCGGCGCGGGACCACCGTCGGTGAGGATCTTCGCGATCTCCGGCGGCACGGTCGCGGGCATGTTCACGTGGATGCCGAGCAGCCCGGCGGGCTTCTGCGCGGCGAGCACGTCGGAGACGACCGAACCCCAGTCGCCGCCCTGCGAGACGTACTCGTTGTAGCCCAAGCGTTTCATGAGCACGTCCCACGCCCTCGCGATCCGCGCCGGGCCCCAGCCGGCGGCGGTGGGCTTGCCGGAGAAGCCGTAGCCGGGCATCGAGGGGATGACGACGTGGAACGCGTCGGCCGCACTGCCGCCGTGGCGCGTCGGGTCGGTCAGCGGGCCGATCACCTTGAGCATTTCGAGGACCGACCCGGGCCAGCCGTGCGTGATGACGATCGGCAGCGCGTTCTCGTGCTTCGAGCGGATGTGCAGGAAGTGGATGTCGAGGCCGTCGATCTCCGTGGTGAACTGCGGGAGGGAATTGAGCTTCGCCTCGACCTTGCGCCAGTCATAGCGGGTGGTCCAGTACTTGACGAGGTCTTGGACGCGTTGGAGCTGCAGGCCTTGCGAATCGTCGGCGACGGTCTCCTTTGTCGGCCATCGCGTGGCGCGCAGCCGGTTGCGTAGGTCGGTGAGGTCGCGCTGTGGTACGGCGATGCGGAAGCGGCGGATGGCGCTGGTACTTGCTTTGGCGGTCGCAACGGTCGCGGCGTTCGCGGTCCCGGCCAGCAGCGTCGACGCGCAGGCCGCAACGGCCAATGCCCCCGCCGACGTGGCGAGGAATTTCCGCCGAGAATGCTCGGACGTGTTCTCGGACATCACTGTTTCTCCTCGACGGGAAAGAATGCGGGCCGGACGGCCGTTTCCGACGCTAGCCGTTCTTGATCATCGCGGCCAGCGCCCGCATCCCGCCGAGAAAAGATGGCGATTTCTGTTGCTTTTCTGGCGTTATTCGTGGGTGGGTATTACGGAGTTCTTGCGCCGTCGAGGCCGAAGGCGCCGGAGGGGCTGAGGTCCGCGAAGGAGACCGCCAGGGTGAGCGTTCCGCACCTGACGCGACGGCAAAGCCCGAGACCCTCGGATCCCGCCCGGAAAGCCCCGCCCGGCGCCAAGTTTCCCCGGCGCCGGGCAAGAGAACCTCAGATCAACCCGAGCTGCGACAGATCCGCCGCGTACTTCCGGATCAGCTCCACGGTCACGTGCGGGATGTCCTTGTCCGCGCCGATGCCGGCGTCCTGCACCGCCGAGCGGAAGTGGTCGGTCGGGATGCCCGCCCCGTCGACAGGGGAGGCCGGGGCCGAGAATGCGTGCAGCAGGGGCAACAGCGAGTGCTGCTTCTGCTTCTCCGGCAACCCGCGGATGGCCGTCTCGAAGCGGGCGAACCACTCGGCGTAGTCGTCGATGCGCTTGATCGGATAGCCGGCCGAGACGAGCCAGCCGACGTAGGTGTCGAGGGAGACGCCGTCCTCGTGGGGGTTGAGGACGTTGTAGGTGCGGTAGCCCTCGATCGCCTGGGTGCCCAGGGTGGTGATGGCCTCGGCGGTGAAGTCGGCGGGCAGGCCGTCGTAGTGGGCGGGCGCGGTCGAACTGTAAAACGATCCGGGCGCGATGCCCGTGACGATGAGGCTGAGCAGCAGCCGGGTGAACATGTCCGGGACGTTGAGCTGGCCGGAGTAGCGGCTGTGCGCCAGGATCATGTCGGAGCGGAACGTGGCGACGGGCAGGCCGAAGGCGTCGTTGGCCTCGCGCAGCAGGACCTCGCCGGCCCACTTGCTGGTGGCGTAGCCGTTGGCGTAACTGTCGTCGAGCACGCGCACGGGGCTTGTCACGCGGATGTCCGACACTTCGTCGGCCGAGGAGGCCTGGTCGGCGATCACGGCCACTGTGGACAGATAGGTGATCGGCTTCATCCGCGAGGTCAACGCCATCCGGATCAGCTCCGCGGTGCCCACCACGTTGGGGCCGAACAGCTGGTCGTAAGGCAGCACGTGGTTCACCAGCGCGGCCGGGTGCACGATGAGATCCACGGTGTCGGCCAGCCGGCGCCAGGTCGCCTCGTCGAGGCCGAGGTCCGGCTCACCGATGTCGCCCGCGAGCACCTCCAGGTGGTCGGCGGCCAGGTCGCGGAAGTGGCGCAGCAGCTTGGCGTCGCCGCTGTCGAACGCGTCCTCGAGCCGCCGGTGCGCGGCCTCGGCGGAGCTGCCGCGAACGAGGCAGATGAGCCGGCCACCCGATTCGGCCAGCCGTTCCAGCCACTCCAGGCAAAGGAACCGGCCGAGGTAACCGTTGGCGCCGGTCAGCAGCACCGTGCCGACGGTGCCGGTGGGGCGCGCCAGCGTCGAGGCGCCGTCCAGGGTGGCCGCGTCGAGGAACTTGTCGAGCGTGAGCGCGTCGGCGCGCGCCTCGGTGCTGCCCGCGCCGTGGACCTTGGCGAAGGAGGGCCGCTTGGCGCCCGACTCGCGTGCGTCCTCGATGTACGACGCGAGCTTGCGCAGGTCGGTCGCCGGGCTGATGACCACGCCGACCGGCACCTCGACGTCGAAGATCTCCCGCAGCAGGTTGGAGAACGTGAGCGCCGACAGCGAATCGCCGCCCAGCTCGACGAAGTGCGCCTCGGGGCTCAGCTCGCTCGAAGACGCACCGAGCAGCGCCTGCGCCGCCCGCACGACCGTGTCGAACACCGGCTGCGAATGCCCGACCTGCCGCAGTTCGCGCAGCTCGCTCGACTCGCGCTCGGCGATCTCGCGGTAGAGCTGTTCGAGCCGCTCGCTGTAGTGCTCCTTCAGCTTCGGCCGCGACAGCTTGCGGATTCCCGTGAGCAGCCCGTTCTCAGGACTGAACGGCTCGGTCTCCACGAGGAAGTCACGCGGGATCTCGTACGAGTTGAGGTCCGACTCCTTCGCGATGCTCTGCAGCGATTCACTCAGCTGGGCCTTGAGCTTTTCGCCGTCGGCAAACGCTTCCAGCGCGTCCGGCGTCGGCACGATCACCGCCAGCAAGTACGCGCGTTCACTGCTGCCGTACAGGTAGATCTGCCGGATCGACGGCGCGGCCGCGAACTCGGCCTCCAGCCGCGACACGGCCACGAACTCGCCCTGCGACAGCTTCAGCACGTTCTTGCGCCGGTCGAGGTAGTACAGCGTGTCCGGCGCGGTCTCGACCATGATGTCGCCGGTGCGGTAGTAGCCGTCCTCGTCGAACACCTCGGCCGTGGCGTCGGGGCGCTTGTAGTACCCGGGGACCATGGACTTCGCCTTGAGCAGGAGTTCGCCGCGCGGGTGCGGGGTGTCCGTGGAGAAGTAGCCGAGTTCCGGGACGTCGTCGAGCTTGTAGTCGAGCACGGCCGGGCGCGACAGCTTGTGGTCCCACTGCACGATGCCGGCTTCGGTGGACCCGTAGCCGTCGTGCAGCCGCAGGCCCAGTACCGACTCGATGAACGCTTCCATGTCGGCCGAAAGCGGCGCGGAACCGCAACCCGCCCACACGATCCGGCCGCCCAGGAAGTTCGCGCGCAGGTCGAGCTTGACCTCGGTTTCCAGCTCGGCGGAGTAGCCGGCGCCGAGCGCGCGGCGGTCGAGTTCGCTCTGGTAGTGGTGGAAGATCATGTCGCAGATGCGGGGCACCATCACGAGGTCAGTGGGCCGCGTGAGCGAGAGGTCCTCGAACAAGGTGGACAGATCGCTCTTCGCCGCGAAGTGCACAGCGCCACCTTCGGCCAGGGTGCCGACGAGCAGCGCCCGGCCCATCACGTGGCTCAGTGGCATGAAGTTGAGGTTCATCACGGGAAACGAGGGGCGCCCGGGAAACAGGCCGTGCCACAGGTTGGCGACCAGGCGGTCGGTGTACATCGCGCCCTTGGGCGTGCCGGTGCTGCCGGAGGTGTAGATGAGCAGCGACAGGCGGTCCGGCTCCGCGTCGGACACCGGCGCGGGCGCCGTGGTGGCGCCGCCTTCGAGCACCGCACTCAGCGGCTCGACGACGATCGGGCTGTCGGCCGAGGCGAGCCGCGCCTTGGCGACCTCGAACGTCTCGCGCTCGGCGTCGACCTCGGGGTGGTAGTCGAACACCACCAGGCGCCGCACGGTCGTGCTGTCGAGCACGAGGTCCACGGCGGTGTCGAGGTTGTCCACATTGGACGCGAGGAGCTTCGGCCCGGTCTCGGTGACGATCGGCTTGAGCGTGCCCGCCGTCGCGCCCGCCTGCAGCGGCACGGACACCACGCCGGCGCGGACGCAGGCGAGGTCGATGATCGCGTATTCGGTGCTCGTGAAGCCCAGCGTGGCCACGAAATCACCGGCCGCGACGGAGGCTTCGGCGTGGTGGGTCCACTCGCCCGCGATGGCGCACGCGCGCTGCCACGCTTCGCGGTAGGTCACGGTGTCGAACCGCGGCAGCAGCCGGCGCGTGGTGCGGCCCGTCGCCGGGTCGATCACCGCCTCCGTGGCCCGTTCGGCGAAGGCGGCGCGCTCGGCGTAGCCCGTCATCACCGTTTCGATCAGCTCGACCAGCGGCAGTCCCGGCCGTCGGATCGCTTCGGTGATCATGGCGTCGGGGGCGACGTTCCGCAGCTGCGGCTCAGCTGCCAGCAGCTCCTCGACTCGGTGCTCGGTACTGGTGATCTCGGTCGGCGGGGTCGCCAATGCTCAGCCCTCCCTGGGTCGGCGTTCGTCCAGCGGGAGGCGCCGTCGGCTCCTTTTGGGCTAGTTGTTTGCGTCCCCTAAGTTTACTGATCGTGGTCGGCCGGACACCTGGTGGTGTTTGTGATCATGAACGCGTTGTGCTGTCTCGGTCACGCCTGGTAGGAAAACGGTCAATGGCAACAAGAGTCCCACGTACCCCGAAATTCTCTGACGTCGGCGAACCGCGCAAACCGGATCAGGAGGGATGTCCGTTGCGCAGGAAGAAGTACGCGTAGCGCTCGTCCAGCTCGTTCTTCGGGACCAGGTGCACGGCGAGCGGCTGCAGGCCGCAGCGCGTGGTGGTCTGCCAGAACGTTTCGATGCCGTATGTGGTCATTTCGGCCAGCCCCGTGCGGTAGGCGCGGCGACGGGGTCCGGTGCGCCACGAACCGGGGTCGTACTTGATCTGGATCATCGCCAGGCCGTCGGGAGTCAGCAGCTGCCGGGCGATGTGCAGCAGGCGTTCGCCGTACTCCGGAGTGGGGATGAACTCGAAGACGTAGCAGGAGAAGAAGACGTCGACAAAACCGCCGACGGCTTCGAGCACTTGTTCGGGATTTGTGACGTCGATCGAGATCGGCAGGAACGGCGTGTCACACGCGGCTTTCACCTGGCGTTCGCATTCGTGCAACGTTTCCGCGGCGATGTCGACGCCGATGAATTCTTCCGCGCGCGGAGCGAAGTGGATCGCGTTCGCGCCACCGCCGCAGCCCCATTCCAGAACGCGGTGCCACGGGCCGGTGAAGCCCGCCATCCGGGCGCCCGCGTCGAACAGTTCGAGATGCTCGCGGCCGAGGTGCGACCACAGGTCGCTGCCCTGGCACGGACGCGTCGCGCCAATGTGCGTTGGCCTGCCAGCGATCCCCGCTCGGCCGGCGCCAGTAAGTCTGCGAGTCGGCAGAGATCCGCGATTCCGGCTGGCGGGCACCGACGGTCGCGAGCACACGCTGCGCGAACTCTTCGGCACTCGCGGCCACCCTTTTCGCGTTGGCCACCGAAAAGTGGTTCAGCAGGGTCTGGAAGTTGGCCGTTTTCTGTCTTTCGGACATGGCGGGAAACCCTTTTCGCCGTCGATTCGCTTCACTCGCTCAGTCCGAAACAGGGGAGTGAGCGTTACCGAAGCGCGCGAAATAAGAGCAATTCCCAGAATGCCCAAAAACGATTTATCGGGATGAAAGGGACTCAGTTCACGCAGGGGACGCCGTCGCCGGTGATCGCCGGTGGGGTCTGCGCGGGCGCGGGGCTCACATACGCCGCCGGGTGCACCTGAGGCGCTCCGCCGGTGCTCGACGAGCCGCTGGAGTCCTCGTAGTCCTTGCCCAGGAACACGCGGAAGTGGTCGTTGTCCAGTGAGGAGTCGGGGCTCACGGCGATCCCGCCGAGCGTCTTCGCGATCTGCGTCGCCTCGGTCTTCTGGCTGTGGCCGTAGAAGACGATCGACATCTTGCGGGTGGTCGCGTTGGCCACCGTGCCCTTGGTGTACCCGGCGGCCGCGAGCTTGTCGGCCACGCCCGCGGCCAGGCCACTGGTGTCCGACGCGTTGCGCACGTCCACGGTGTACTGGCTCAGGCTCGAGTCGCCCGGCGCGGCGGGCGCGTCCGACGAGGTTGCCGGCGTGCCCAGCTGCTGGCGCACGAACTGCTGCACCTGGTCGGGATCCACCTCCACCGCGTCGCCGTCCGACGGCGTCTTGAGCGAGATGTTCACGACCGGCACGGTGACGAACTTCAGCGCGCCCGCGCTCATCCCGTGCAGCTGCTGCGCGAACCCGACGATGTCCCAGCCGGAGTCGACCACCACGGCCTTCTTCACGGCCGTGATCAGGTTGTCCAGCTTGCCCGGGTCGGCGAGCGTGCCGGCCGACAGGATCGTCTTGGCCATGCTCGCCATGAACACCTGCTGGCGCTTGATGCGGTCGAGGTCGCCGTTGGGCAGTCCGTGACGCTGGCGCACGAACTGCAGCGCCTTCGCCCCGCCGACGCTCTGCGGGCCCGCCGCGAAGTTCGCGCCCGAGTACGAGTCGTGCACGGCCTTGCTCAGGCACACCGGCACGCCGCCGACGGCCTCGCTCAGGTAGTAGAAGCCGGCGAGGTTCACCGCCGCGTAGTGCGTGATCGTGAGCCCGGTGAACTGCTGCACGGTGTCGATCGCCGTCTTGGCGCCGGCCTGCGCGGAGTCCGTCTCCAGCTGGTTGCCGGACACACCCTGCGCGACCAGCTTGTTCTTCTCCGCGACAAGCCCGTAGGTGTACGCGGAGTTGATCTTGTGCTTGCCGTAGTCGCCGGCGATCTTCACGTAGGAGTCACGCGGGATGGAGATCGCGGTCGCCTGGCCGCCACCCGCGGGGATGTGGATGACGATCATGGTGTCGGTCGTGTCGCCACCGTCGTCCGCGCCGCCCGCGTGCAGCTGCGAGAGCACGTCGGCGGGCAGCGGATTGCCCTGCGCGTCGGTGCGCGTGTCGAGGCCGACCATGAGGATGTTCTGCTCGCCCAGCGGCGGCTGGTCGGTGCCGGTGATCACATCGGCCCTGGTCAGGCCGTCTGTGAGTGACTGCAGGGTCGACCACGCGTAACCGGTGCCGCCCAGCACGAGCAGGGACACGACCACGAGCACGACTTGGGCCGCGCGCAGCGGACCGGAGGCCTTGGTGCGACGCATCAGGGCTCCTCTTCTGCAGTTTCTCCGGCATACCGGGGCCCGACGCCGTCCGGTGCTCGAAATGCCAACGGTAGCGGCCCCGTTTCCGGCCTCGGCCGGGGGGCGTTTCCGATGTCGTAACGGGAGCGGACAAGACCGGACAAAGGTCTGTACCGGTGATTATTCGCGGTGGGCGCATAGTGTCCGCGCGGACACGCGAAATCGCCGCCGCGAGGACACGGGGTCTCCTCGCGACGGCGATCCGTCCGCTGGGTGCCGCTCAGCGGAGCAGCTGGGCCTTGACGTCCGTCTTCAGCACCTTGCCCACCTTCGACCGGGGGAGGTCGGGCCAGATCTCGACGACCTTCGGCGTTTTGACGCTCCCCAAGACTTCCTTCACGACGCCGCGCAGCTCGTCCGCGGACGCCGAACGTCCTCTGTGGAGCTGCACGACCGCCGTGACCTGTTCGCCCCATTTCTCGTGCGGCAGGCCTACGACGGCGCAGTCCTGCACTGCCGGGTGTGTCATCAGGGCCTGCTCGACTTCGGCGGAGTACACGTTGAAACCACCCGTGATGATCATGTCCTTGGCGCGGTCGACGATGTGGAGGTACCCCTCGTCGTCGAGGTAGCCGATGTCGCCGGTGTGGTGCCAGCCGTAGCGGCTGACGTCCTCGGTCGCGGCGGGGTTCTTGTAGTAGCCCGGCATCACGAGCGGCCCGCGCACCACGATCTCGCCGCGCGCGCCGGACGGCAGCAGGGATCCGTTGTCGGACATGATGGCGACGCGCGTGAGCGGCGTGGGCCGGCCCGCGGAGGTGAAGCGTTCGCGGGCAAGGGAACCGTCGGCGTGGAAGTGCTCGGCCGGCGCCATCGTCGAGATCATCATCGGTGCTTCACTCTGGCCGAAGAGCTGGCCCAGCACCGGGCCGATGCGCGTGATCGCCTCTTCGAGCCGCGCGGCCGACATCGGAGCGGCGCCGTACCACAGGCATTCCATCGAGCTGAAGTCCGTTGTGGACAGATCCGGGTGATCCAGGAGCAAGTAGATCAACGTCGGCGGCAGGAACGTGTGCGTGATGCGGTGCCGGTGAACCAGCGCCAGGAACTCGCCCAGGTCCGGCTTCGGCATCACGACGATCTCGCCGCCCAGCGTCAGCGCCGGGAAACACAGCACGCCGGCCGCGTGCGTCAGCGGCGCCAGCGCGAGATACCGCGGCCGCGGCGAGAACGGGTAGCTCATGAGCGTGAGCGCCGACATCGTCTCGACGTTGTGCCCGGTCAGCACCACGCCCTTCGGCCGGCCGGTGGTGCCGCCGGTGCCGACGAGCATGGCCACGTCGTCGGGCGGCGCGGCATCGAACGGTGACGCTTCCAACCCGTCGAGCCACTCCGTCAATGACACCGCGCCGGGCAACGACACCGCACCCGGCATCGAACCGTCCAGGCACACCACCGTTTTCACCGCCGGCAGGTCCGGCAGGATGCGGGAGACGAGCGATGCGAACGAAGACTGCACCAGCAAGCACGTGCAGTCGAACAGGTCGAGCAGCTCCCTGTTCTCGGCCGCCTCGTTGCGCGGGTTGACCGGGCACCAGACCGCCCCTGCGCGGCTGATACCGAAGACGCAGCCGAACGAAACCGGGTCGTTCCCCGAGAGGATCGCGACCTTGTCGCCCGGCCGCACGCCCGAGCGCGCCAGCGCCCGCGCGACCCGCCAGGACAGCTCCTGGACCTCGCCGTAGCTCAGTGAAACGCCGTCCTTCGTCAAGCCGCTGTAAGTCAGGCACGGCGCCGAAGCGCCCAGCGAGGCGCCCTTGTCGAGGTAGTCGATCAACCGCACCGCTCGTCTCCCCGGCTCACGCGTGCACGGTCAGCACGGGGTTGGACACGAGCCCGAACGACCGCAGCACCCCGAGCAGTTCCCGGTGCCCGAACGCCTGGCACGCCGACGCGAACCCGGCCCGCCGCGGCGGCTGCTGCAACAGCGAGTACGCGGCGTACGCCTGCAGCAGGCCCGTCTGCTTGTAGTTGCACGTCCCGTGGATCACGCAGTGGGCGCGGCCCAGCGGACCGGACGCGTGCACCGAGTCCAGCGACGTGTTCAGCCGCTGGTTCTCCCGCGGCGGCATCTCGTCGCGCACGGCGGCGGCCTGCTCGTGCAGCACCTTCAGCTTCTCTGCCTCCGGCAGGTCCTTCAACTGCTCCAGCACCGCGGCCACGATCATCGGCACGCCCTGCACCAGCGCGCGGTCGAACACGCCGCCGATGGCTTTCACGTTCGCCACGCGCGGGTCGCGCTTGAACCACACCGGGTGCGAAGTCCCGCCCCACGGCAGCGCGAGACCGGTTTCGTGGTGACCGGGCACGACGACGTCGTGCAGACCGCCGTCGGCCGGCCACTCCTGGTACTCGTTCTGTTCCAGGTAATACGCCGACGAAAGCGCCGCGTTGACGAGAATGGTGCGAGTCGACGCGACAGTCGGGTAGCCCTTCCAGAACACCAGGATGTCCAGGGTGTCCAGCCCTGGCGTCTCCAAGCAGATGTTCGCGGCGATCTCGCCGGTCGTGTACATCTGCGCGATACCCGGCGACAGCAGCAGCCCCCGGGCCGCCATGTCGGCGCCGTAGCGCTCCTCGGCCGAGATCAGCCAGTCCTGCTCACCGGTCGTGTCGAGGTAGTGCGCCCCCGACGCCAGGCAGGCCTGCACGACCTCGTGGCCGTACTCGCTGAACGGGCCGACGGTGTTGCACACCACCGACGCGCCCGCGAACAGCTCGGTGAGCGGGCCGACCTCGTGGGCCACCTCCACCACCTCGTGGTCCACGGTGTCGAGGCCGGGGATGTGGTCGAGCGACTCCAGAAGCCGCGCCTTGTCTCGCCCCGCGGCGACGAAGGGCACGTTGTACTCACGCAGGTATTCGCAGATCAGGCGCCCGGTGTAGCCGGAAGCGCCGTAGACGACGACGGGCTTGCTCACGACGGTTGTCCTTTCGCAGAGGTCGCTGGGGTCGCTGAGATCAGTGATTTCGGCTCGGGTTTCCGGTCACATGCCCATGCCGCCGTCGACCGGCAGCCCCGCGCCGGTGATGAACCGGGCGGCGTCGGAGGCGAGGAACACCACGGCGTCGGCCATGTCGGCCACCTCGCCGAGCCGGCCCGCCGGCGTCTGCCCGACCACAGCGCCGATCGCTTCCTCGACGCTGGGGAACAACCCCACCTCGACGACGTCGTTGGCCAGCTGGTTGCCCATCTGCGTGGGCACGAGGCCCGGGTACACGCAGTTCACGCGCACGCCGTAACCGAGCTTCCCGGCCTCCATCGCGGCCACGCGCGTGAGCCGGTCGACGGCCGACTTCGTGGCGGAGTAGCCCGCGATCCCCGGGAACGCGATGGTCGCGGCCACCGAGGAGATGTTCACGATCGAACCGCCGTTGCCGGCCGCGCCGCCGGGGCGCATCGCGCGGAACGCGTGCTTCACGCCGAGCACGGTGCCCAGCACGTTGACCTCGAGCATCTTGCGCACGTGGGCGGGGTCGAGGTCGGCGACGAGGCCGGTGATCTCGACGCCGGCGTTGTTCACCAGCACGTCGAGCCCGCCGTACTCGCCGACGACCGCGCTCACGGCCTGCTCCCAGCCCGCGTCGTCGGTCACGTCGAGGCGGACGAAGCCGGCCGTCGCGCCGGTCTGCTTGATCGAGTCGGCCGTCGCGCGGCCCAGCTCCTCCTGCACGTCGGCGATGACCACGGTGGCCCCGGCGTTCGCGAGCGCTTCGGCCATCCCGGCCCCCAGGCCCTGTGCCCCACCCGTCACCAGCGCGGTTCGCCCGCTGAGGTCGTACGAAACCATCGACATCTCCTCCTTGAGACATGCGGCGTACGTCACGGTAGCTAACTTTGGACAGTCGTCAAGATTTTCTTGGACAGTCGTCAAGGAATTTCCGCACCGGGCCCCGGGCCGCGCTAGACTCCCGGCGTGACGCAGGCAAAGGAGCGCATCTCGCGCCGGGGCGTGGACAAGTTCGCCCAGCGGCGCGAGCAGCTGGCGGAATCCGCGCTGCAGGCGCTCGCCGAGCTGGGCTACGCCCGCACGAGCCTGCGCGAGATCGCCCAGAAATCGGATTTCTCCCACGGCGTGCTGCACTACTACTTCGCCGACAAGGTCGAGCTGCTCACCTACGCGGTGCGCAAGTTCGAAGAGGTCTGCGTGACGCGCTACGACGACGTCGTGGCCGAGGCGCACACCGCCGAGGAGCTCGAACGCGGCTTCGGCGCGGCCATGGCGGCCACGCTGCGAACCGACGCCGTGATGCACCGCCTCTGGTACGACCTGCGCAACCAGAGCCTGTTCGAGGAGTCCTTCCGCGCCGACGTGCTCGAGATCGACGAGCGCAGGCAGGCCATGATCTGGCGCATCGTCGAGCGCTACGCCGAGCTGGCCGGCGCCGTGCCGCAGGTGTCCGAGGCGGTCGCGTACGCCACGTTCGACGGCCTCTTCCAGCAGTTTCTGCTCCGGCACCTGGCCGGGCGGGAGACCGCGGCCGACGAGCTCGGCGAGGCCGTGCCGCGCGTGGTCAAGCAACTGTTCTGCACGGCCTGACGGCGCGGGTTTCCCGGCCGTGTGAGTGCGGCGGGCGAATCCGGCGCGCCAGGCTAGGATTTCGGCGTCGGTTGTGCAGGCAGGAGGGCCAGTGATCGAGAAAGCGCGCTGCGCTGGGGGTGCGTGGTGACGGCGTCTGCTTCAGCCGAGCTGCCGCCGGAGCCGCAGCAGGTGGTCGGCCCGCTCACGCGCGCGGCGATCTTCCTGGTGGTCCGCGTGAACCCAGGCGGCGAGTCCGTGGCGAAGGACCTGCTGGCCGATCTGGCCGGATTGCAGCGTTCCGTCGGGTTCCGGTCGCTGGACGGTGGCCTCACGTGCGTGGCCGGCGTCAGCTCGTCGGCGTGGGACCGGATCTACGGCTCGCCGAAGCCGGCCGAGCTGCACGACCTGCCCGTGTTCGCCGGGGACAAGCACACCAGTGTGACGACCAAGGCCGACCTGCTGTTCCACCTGCGGGCCGAGCGCATGGACCTGTGCTTCGAGCTCGAGTCGCTGATCATGGCGCGGCTCGAGGGCGTGGTCACGGTCGTCGACGAGGTGCAGGGTTTCCGCTACTTCGACGCGCGTGACGTGCTCGGGTTCGTCGACGGCACCGAGAACCCGACCGGCCGCGGCGCCGTCGAGGCCGTGCTGGTCGACGACGACGAGGCGTTCAACGGCGGCAGCTACGTGATCGTGCAGAAGTACCTGCACGACATGACGGCGTGGAACAAGCTCACCACCGAGCAGCAGGAGCTGGTGATCGGCCGGCGCAAACTGTCCGATGTGGAGCTGTCCGACGACGAGAAGCCCGGCGACTCGCACATCGCGCTCAACGTGATCGAAGACGAAGACGGCAACGAGCTCGAAATCCTGCGCGACAACATGCCCTTCGGGCGCCCCGCGTACGGCGAGTTCGGCACGTACTTCATCGGCTACGCCAAGACGCCCTCGATCATCGAAACGATGCTGGAGAACATGTTCGTCGGCTCGCCGCCCGGCAACACCGACCGCATCCTCGACTTCTCGACACCGCTCACGGGCGCGTTGTTCTACGTGCCCACGGCGGAGTTCCTGGAAGACCCGACCGTCGCGGCTGTCCCTGCCGCGGCGGAAGAATCCGAGTCCGAGCCGGAGTCTCCGGCACCCCAGCCCGGCACCTCGCTGGGCATCGGCAGCCTGCGAAGGAGTCCCCGGTCATGAACAACCTGCATCGCGAACTCGCCCCGATCTCCGACGTCGCCTGGTCGGACCTGGAGGACGAGGCCCGCCGCACGTTCGCCGAGTTCGCGTCGGCGCGCAAGGTGGTCGACGTGGTCGTGGCCGACGACGTGACGCTCTCGGCCGTGGGCACGGGGCACGTCGAGGGCGTCGAGAGCCCGCTGGCGGGCGTGACCACGCGGCTTCGCACGGCGCAGCGGATCGTGGACCTGAAGGTGCCCTTCACGGTCTCGCGCGAGGCCGTCGACTCCGTGGAGTGGGGCGCGAAGGACCCGGACTGGCAGCCGGTGAAGGACGCCGCGCAGGCCATCGCGTACGCCGAGGATCGCATCGTGTTCGACGGCTTCGCGGGCGCCGGCATCGCGGGCATTCGGCCGGCGTCTTCGCTCAGCCCGGTCGCGCTGCCCGGCGAGGCGCGCGCGTACCCGAAGGCGATCGGCGACGCGCTGGCGAAGCTGCGTTCGGCCGGCGTCGCGGGGCCGTACTCGGTGCTGCTGAGCAACGCCGCGTACACCGCCGCGATCGAGGCCGCCGACCACGGTTACCCGGTGCTGGAGCACCTGAAGCAGATCGTGGACGGCGACCTGATCCTGACGCCGGCGATCGAGGGCGCGTGTGTGCTCACGACCCGCGGCGGCGACTACGAGCTGCACTTCGGGCAGGACCTGTCGATCGGCTACACGAGCCACGACGCCGACAGCGTGCAGCTGTACTTCCGCGAGACGCTGACGTTCCTGGTCAACACGGCCGAGGCCGCGGTCGGTCTGACTGCCTGATTTCGAACGGGGAAGCCGCCTCGCGTGGGCGGCTTCCCCTTCGTTTCAGAGCTTTTCCGCTGCTTCGTAGAGGTTCTTCGCGTCCGCGCCGAGCGGGGCGCCCTCCAGGCTGAGGGTCTTGGACTCGCCGGTGGTCTCGTCGTAGTCGAGCTCGCCGCGGCTGGTGACCGAGAAGATCTCGCCGTTGCCGGTCCAGCGGTTGAAGCCGTCGAACCACGGGCCCCCGCTGGAACCGCCGGCCATGTCGCACGTGGACATCCAGTGGTCGGACACGGTCGGGTCCTGGTGCGTGGGCAGGTCGCACCACATCAGCGCTTCCCCGAAGTACGCCTTCGAACCGGGGTAACCGACGATCGCGGCCTGCGTGGTTCCCTTGTGGTCGAAGGAAATCCGCTGCGTGCCCGCGACCTGGGCGACGTGGCGGCCCTGCTGCTGGTCGAGCACGACCATGGCGACGTCGGGTTCGCTGCCCGTGGTGTAGGAGTGCCGGAAGGCGAGCGCGCGCGTCGCGAATACCCCGTGCGGACGGCGGCCCTGGTCGTAGCCGGGCACGAACACGGAGTTCTTGATCGGGGTCACCTGGTCCTCACGGTTCAGCCCGGCGTACGCGCAGTGCCCGGCCGTCACGAGGACGTCGCCACTCGTGCTCGGCACGGCGGTCGCGGTGCACCAGGTGTCCAACGGCGCCTCGCCTGGCGAGACCTCGGTGAAGAACAGCCGTCCGACGCCCTGCGGGCCCGGTCCTGACCAGCGTTTCGCGACCTGCTCCACGCGGTCGATCGTGTCGGCGCCGGCGGCCTTCATCTTCTCGGGTGTCCAGTACGCGAGTGCGGCCGCGCGGTCGGCGGTGCTGAAGGCGGTCACGTCGTTCTCACCGGCAGCCGAAGCGGCGGTGGTCGTCGTGGCAGCTGTGGCGGCGGTGGCCACCACGGCCGCGAGGGCCACCAGGGTGCGGCGGATCGTCAAGATCGTCATGACCAGGAGACGGCCGGGGACGCGGGCGGTTCCGACCCGGTCCGGTGAATTGCCCGGTCGTGCGACTGTGTCGATCGTCACTAATCCGATCACAGTCACGGCCGAATGGCTTCGTAGCGACGGTTACGTGCCCGCGTGGGGGGTCGGCCTACTTTTGGCCGGATTAGTAAGGAGGGTGCCGCCGAGGGCGTCGAGGATCTTCTCGCACGTCGCGGCGAAGCGGGCGGCTTCGGTGGGCGAGACGACGTCGAAGAAGAGCCTGCGGACCTGCGCCACGTGGGCAGGGGCGGCGTCGACGATGGCCTGGTGCCCGGCGGGGGTGAGGCAGAACTCGGGGGAGCGCGCGTTGTCCGTGGGCTCACGGCAGACGAGGCCACGGCGTTCCATGCGCTTGAGATGGTGGGAGAGGCGGCTTTTCTCCCAGTCGGTCGACTCGATGAGCTCGTACGCGCGCATCCGCCCGTCCGGGGCTTCGGACAGGGTGACGAGGATCAGGTAATCGGCGCCGGAGAGGCCGAACTCGGTCTGCAAGTGGCGCGCGAGGGCGTGGTCGAGGCGCTGGCTCATCGCGAGAAACGAGCGCCAGGCACGCTGCTCGCCGTCGCCCAGCCAGCGCGGTTCTGTCATGAGGGGCGATGGTACCGGTGCCGGTTTCGCACCAGCACCGGCAAGGCGGCGAGCAACGCGAGACCGCGCACGGCGCCGGCGACGGGGTAGGGAACTCGCAGCCCGAAGGCCGCCGCGAGGAAACCGCCGGTCAGCGTGCCGAGGGGGATGAGGCCCCAGCCGAGGAGCTTGTAGACGCTGGTGACGCGCCCGAGCAGCGGCGCCGGGACGAGGTCTTGGCGGAGGCTGACGGTGACGACGTTCCAGAGCGTGGTGACGAAACCGTTGAGGGCGAGGAAAACGCCGAGGACGGCGGCGTTCGGGCTGAGGCCGATGGCGGCGAAGACCGCGGCGTTCGCGGCGAGGCTGGTGACGAGTGCGCTGAGTGGCCCGATTTTCGCGACGATCCGGGCATTGACCAGACCACCGGCGACGCTGCCGACGGCCGCGGCCGCGAGCAGCGCGCCGTAGCCGCCGGGGCTGACGTGGAGGGTCTGGGTGGCGAGGAGGACGAGGGTCGCGGTGGCGAGCTGGCCGCAGAAGGTGTTGACGCCCAGGAGAATCGCGAGGGTGCGCAGCAGCCGGTGGTGCGCGAGCCAGCGGAGCCCTTCGGCGATCGGGGCTTTCTGCGTGAGACGGTGCGTGCGGCGCGGCAGCTTCGCGACGAGCGCGGCGGACGCGGCGAAGGAAACCGCGTCGAGCCCGAACGGGAGGGCCGCGGCGAGCGCGAACAACGCGCTGCCCAGCGGCGGGCCGGCGAACTGGACGCCCACCGTCTTGACGACCTGAAGGGAACCGTTGGCGTGGGGCAGCAACGGTTTCGGGACGACCTCGGGCAGAAACGCCTGCGCAGCGGTGCCGAAGACGACGTCGCCGGCACCGAGGGCGACGGCCGTGAGGACCAGCAACACGATCGTCGCCTGGTGGCCCGCGACGAGCAGCGCCACGGCACCGGCGACGGCGGCTTGCGCGAGCTGCGCGCGCGTCATGAGCCGGACGCGGTCGTGCCGGTCGGCCCAGGCACCCGCGGGCAGCGAGAGCAGCAACCACGGCACGTACTCGGCGGCGGCCACGAGCGACACGAGCCTCGGATCGCGCGTGACGGTGACGGCCAGCAGGGGCATGGCCGTGACGAAGGCGCCGTTGCCGACGTTGTCGATCCCGTTGGCCCACCACAGCTTCCGGTACCCCGCCGGCAGTTTCGTCACGACGGGGATCTTGGTGGCGCTGCGCCGGCGGCGACATGATTTAGCTTCATGCTACATACTCGGTGGCGTGGCGGACATCGTCGAGGTGGGCGTCGCCGAGCTGGCGGCGACGCGGTTCGCCGTGTCGCCGTTGTCGGAGACGGTGGCGGCATTGCTCCAGGTCATGGGGCGCACCCGGGGGCCGCTGCACCAGCCGTGGTTGCGGTGGGTGGCCGACGAGCTCGCCCGTGAGCCGCTCGACGTGCCGCTGGTCTGGGCTTTGCTGACCGCCAAGGGGTTGGGCTGGCCGAACTTTCTCGTCCCCGCTCCGGCGCACGCGACCAGCACGATCGACGACGATCTCGCCATGCTCGGGCGCACTGCGGCGCGCCAGGTGCGGGCCAGCATTTCGCGGGTTTTCGGGGACGATCCGCCGCCGATCGTCGCGGAGTTCGTGGCGCGTCCGGCCGCGGGGTTGCGCGTGCTGGCGGCCGAGTTGCGCGTGGCTTACGTTCGGCTGGTGGCGCCGCATTGGCCACGGATCCGGGCCGTGCTGGACGCCGACGTCGTCCACCGGGCGCGGCAGCTGGCGGTCGGCGGCGCGGAACGGCTGTTCGCCGATCTGCATCCGGAGCTGAGCTGGTCGGCGGGATGGTTGCGCCTCTCCGGGACGGGCCGGGACGTGGTCGTCAACCGGGGCCCGGGTGGTCTGGTGCTGATGCCGGTCGTGCTCGGCTCGCCCGACGTGCTGATCAAGCGCAACACCGCCACGCAGACCACCGTGCGGTATCCGGCACGCGGGGTCGGTGCACTGTGGACAGTCGGTGCCGCACCGGCCGGGGACGCCCTGGTCCGCCTGCTGGGCCGGGCGCGGGCCGAGCTGCTGGAAGCCTTGCGGTCGCCCGCGACGACCACGGATCTGGCGGTGTCGCGCGGTGTTTCGCCGAGCGCGGTGTCGCAGCACCTGCGCGTGTTGCGGGAGAACGGCCTGGTCGCGGGGCAACGGTCCGGGCGTTCGGTGCTGTACCTGACGACTCCGCTCGGCGAGGCGCTGCTCGGCCGGCGCGCTGTTACGTGATCCTGCGCAGCTGTTACGCGGCGCGGACATTCGCCTGACGGTCCGGGGACACGCGGGTTGCACCGTGGTCCGGGTGATCGTCGTGGGGTCATCCGGGAGTGGGAATGCCTGAAATGCGTGCCAAGTTCGTGCTGTTGCTGCTGCCCGCGGTGCTCGTCGCGGGGTGTTCGACGGCGGCGGCGGAGTGGCCGACGGGCGTCGCCTCGGGTTCTTCCGACCCCGACACCGATCCGGCGCAGGGCGGAATTCCGTCCGGGAAGTACCTCACGCCGTTCGACACGAGCTATCCGGCCGTGTCGAAGCTGGACCCGAACCTGCTGAAAGCGGTGCAGCAGGCGGCGACGGACGCGCGGGGGCGGGGGATCGAGTTCAAGGTGACTTCGGGGTGGCGGAGCAAGGCGTATCAGCAGCGGCTGCTCGAAGAGGGGATCCAGAAGTACGGGAGCCTCCAGAGCGCGCGCCAATACGTGAACACGCCGGAGAAATCGACGCACGTCTCCGGCAAGGCCGTGGACATCGGCCCGACCGACGCCGACGACTGGCTCATCCGCCACGGCGACGACTACGGCCTCTGCCAAGCGTATTCCAATGAGCTGTGGCATTTCGAGCTGCTCACGACGCCGGGTGGCACGTGCCCGGCGCCGTTGCCGAACGCCGCGGGTTAGCTTTCCTTGGTGCGGCGGCGAAACGTGTCGAGCAGGAAGCACGCGACCGGGTCGCCGCCGCGTTCCGGGGTGCCGAAGCCGGGTCCCGGTGGGGTGACCACGCGGCCGTTCGACGTGGTGAAGGCCGTGCCGGTGGCCGACGCCGTGGCCGGCACCGTCTCGAACGCCAGCGAGCCGCCGATCACGGCCAGCGCCGCGACCCCCTTGCCGATGGTCCTCATCCGCTCCTCCTCCGGTTCGTGACACCGAGCTTGGCACGCGAATTCGTCACCGGTCAAACAGGTTATGCATGAGGTAATACTTCGGTCAGGTCTTCGGCGCGCAGTCATCCTCCCGCGACGTTCACTACCTGGTGGACGCCTGTGGTTACTCAAGGTTGCTTTCGTGGGGGCAATCCCACTTCGAGCGGTAATCCGTCCGTGGTGTGGGCATATTTCGAGTGAGCGGGCCAGGCCGGTGAATGAATCACCGGCGGCCGCGCTCCGCGGCGGATCGTCCGCTCGCGCACAGGGAGGGAGCCACCCCATGACCAGCACTCTTCGCCGGGCCGCCACCATCACCGCTCTGGCCGGCGCGGCCGCCGCCTCCGTCGCGTTCATCAGCGTGGGCACGGCGTCGGCCATGCCCACCGACTTCCGCTGCACCGCGGCTCAGGTCGACACCACCATCGTCGCCGGCGACCCGGGCGCCGGCCAGCGCTACGCGAACGTCGTGTTCACCGCGAAGCCCGGCGAGTCCTGCAACTTTTAGGGCGCTCTGCCGGTCTCCTTCACCGGCGCCGACGGCGTCACCGTCACCCCCGAGGCCGGCTCCTCGGACGCGCCCCTGGTGACCATCGCCGACGGTCAGCAGGCCACCATGCTCCTGCACTGGAGCGGCATCGAGGCGCCCGAGCACCAGGTCCAGCCCACCGCCGTCACCATCACGGCCCCCGGCACCACGACCCCTCGCGGCGACACCAGCGACCCGCAGATCACGCTGCCGTGGGACCAGTCGCCCCTCGACGCTTCCGCCGAGGCCCACAATGTCACGGTGGGACCGGTCATCGCCGCCTGACGCCGGGGCTCGTCGCACGGCCCGAGGGGTGCTGACGTGCCATGATCGGGCCACGCGGCGTCGATTCCTGGAGATGGCATGACCACAACCGGCCGGCGGGAGGCTGAGCTCAACAGCGGGATCCTCCCCGGCAACGTGCACGTGGACGACTGGGTGATGTTCGTGCTCGCCGTCGTCTCTGTCGGGGGCCTGGGCTACCTGCTGCTCGGCCCCCCGCCGCCGGCGGAGCTCGACGCGTGGTTCTTCGGCGTCGACTGCGTGGTCTGCGGCATCTTCCTGCTCCACTTCCTCTGGCGGTGGCGCAAGGTCGCCTGGCGAATGGCCTTCCTGACGCGCAACTGGTACGAGGTCTTCGCGATGATCCCGGTCGCGTACCCGCCGTTCGTCGCGCAGCACCACCTGATCGCCGGGCTGCTGCTGCTCATCCGCATCGGCCGCGCGGCCGACCGGGCCGTCGGGGAGCAGTTCTTCTACCGCCTGGTGGAGAAACTTTCCGACCCGATCGTGCGCGCCATCAAGAAACCCGTGACGATCGCCGTGCTGGACGAGGTCGTCAAGGTCCTCGAGACGGGCAACTACCCGGAGAACCTCGCGAAGTCCCTCAGCGAGAACAAGGTGGAACTCCGGGCCATCATCACGGAAAAACTCGCCGCCGACCCGCAGCTCGGCCGCCTGCGCCGCCTGCCTTTCCACGACGAGATCCTCCGCGCGGCCGTCGACGCTTCCTTCCGGGTCTTGCTGGAGGTCCTCCTGGACCCCCGCATCGACGACTTCTTCTCCGCCGTGGTGAGGGAAAACCGCGAACAGATCCGCCGCGCCGTTGCCCTCGGCCTGAACGAGTTGGACGACTCCCCGGACGAAGGCCTGCTCCGCACCCGGCCACAGCGCACTGCGGCACGGGAGTACGACCTCAGCCATCCCCGTCCGGAACCGACCAAACCGCCTGAGAAGCGGTGGTGACCGGAGGCGGCTGCTGGGGTGTGGCCGTGTCCAGCGTGCACCCGGTCAGCACGCCGCCCAGCGTCGCGCCGGCGGCGAAAGCGAGCGTGACGGCGCGGACCGCGTAGCCGGCCGTGCAGTGGATCTCCATGTCGACCCCATTCATGTCGATGTGACGATTATGGGATTCACGGTAGGCCTGACCGCCTTTAACGTCAAGGTGACGAGAATTTCGTCAGGAGCTGCGCAGCATCGCGGGGTGCAGGATGGTGGCCGGGCCGCGCCGGAACACGGCTGCGGGGCGTCCGGCCTGGCGTGACACCCGTTCACCGGTCGGTACCAGAAAACCCGGCACACTCATGATCTTGCGGTGGAAGTTTCGGGGATCGAGGGTTTCGCCCCAGACGATCTCGTAGACCTCGCGCAGGTCTGTCACGGTGAACTCGGGACCGCAGAACGCCGCCGCGAGCGTGGTGTACTCGAGCTTGCTCCGCGCGCGTTCCACGGCATCGGTGATGATCTTCTTGTGGTCGAACGCGACCGTCGCCCGCGGTCGCAGCACCTTGTCCACGGGCATGAGCACCGCCTCGCTCGCGTCTCCGCCCGCTGCGGGCTCCGGCAGGTTCGGCGAGAAGCCGAGGTAGCACACGGTGACGACCCTGCGACGCGGATCGCGCCCCGGTGTCCCGTACGTGCGCAGCTGCTCCAGGTGCAGATCCTTCGCGTGCAGCCCGGTCTCTTCTTGCAACTCGCGTGCGGCAGCGACGTCGAGGTCCTCCTCGGTTGAAGCGAGGAATCCGCCGGGGAGTGCGAGCGTCCCCTCGTAGGGCGGGATTCCACGCTTCACCAGCATGATCTGCAGCGCTCCGTCGTGGACTGTGAGCACGGCGAGGTCCACGGCGACGGCGACCTCGGGCGGGGTCCAGTCCTCGTCGTCAGGCATCGTCGGCGCATTCCGCGGCGCCCGGGCGAGTGTCCATAGTGCACAGTGTAGCCGCCGGGAAAATATTCGTCGTATTGACGAGAATGCGCCGTGCGGTCTACCGTGCAACTTGCACTCATCACCTCCCGCCGCCGACCCCGTCCGACCGGGCCGCCGGTCACCCCGTGCTGCCCGGGAGGAAACGCCATGACGGAAACGATTCGGAGCGACCCCATGATCGTCATCCTCACCGCGCTGGACATCGAGCACGGAGCGGTCCGTGCCCGCATGACCGGTGTGGAGCAGCGCAGCCACCGGGCCGGCACGCTGTTCGACGTCGGCACGCTCGACGACTGGCCGGGGTGCACCGTGGCCCTCGCGGTCACGGGCATGGGCAACGACAAGGCCGCCGCGCTCGCCGAACGCGCCGTCGCGGAGTTCTCCCCGGCGGCGATCCTCTTCGTCGGTGTCGCGGGCAGCCTGCGCGAATGGCTCCAGCTCGGCGACGTGGTCGTGGCGGACAAGGTTTACGCCTACCAGGGCGGCCGCAGTGTCGACGAAGGGCTGCTGAGCCGGCCGCGGGCCTGGGAGCTGTCCCACTGCGCGGACCAGATCGCGCGCTCACTCAAGCGCGACGGCACCTGGAGCCGTTGTCTGTCGGAGGAGATCCGGGGCAACACCCCGCGTGTCCACTTGGGACCGATCGCGGCCGGCGACGTGGTGCTCGACTCCAAGCTCTCCGACGTCGCGGACCTCTTGCACAAGAACTACAACGACGCCGTGGCCGTGGAGATGGAGAGCGCCGGCCTGGCGCTGGCCGGTCACCTCAACGCGAACATCCCGGCCGTCACGATCCGCGGTATCAGCGACCACGCCGGCGGCGAAAAGGAACTCACCGACCGCGAAGGCTGGCAGGGGCCGGCTTCCCGCAACGCCGCGGCCTTCGCCGTCGCACTGGCCGCTGCCCTCGACGACGGGCGAGACGGTGAGGGCAGCGCGAAGGAGGAGCCGGCGGTGCTGCCGAGTCCGGGGCCGACCCTGATCGCGCGGGACAACGCCCGCGTCCGGCACCAGATCGGTGTGATCAACGGCGGCGCGAATTTCGGTGGTGAGAAGTAATGAACCTCCCACCACAAGAGAGCGGCCCCATCGCCCAGGGCGACGCTCAGGTCGGCTACCAGATCGGCGCGATCCACGGTCCGACCACTTTCCACGACAACGGGACCTATCACATCAACCAGGAGGATCCGCCGGATCGGAAGTTCAAGGTCGCTCTCAACCACCTGCGGGGTGGTACCGCGCGTGCCGCCGAATCGATCTTCGCCGAACTGCTGCGGAACGGACACGCCGGCACCCAGATCGCCTACTACTACGCGCTCTCGGTCTTCAGCGAACGCTCGCTGAACGAGATGGGCGACGAAATGTACTCGCGGTACCAAGACGCGAACCGCACGGCGGCGCGGTTCCCGGACGACGAGTGGCGGGCCGCGCTCGCCGTGGTGGCCGATCTGCTTTCGTGCGTGTGGGGGCAGGAAAGCGGGGAGGCTCTCGAACAGACGGCGCTGACCAAGGCCATCGACAACTTCAACGCCCTGCCCATCGGCCGTCAGATCGAGATCACCCGGCACCTCGACATGATGCTCGGCGGGGCGATCCAGGACCACCTCGACGTGGTCGAAGCCGAGCGGGTGGCGAAGGCGCGACTGGGTGGTGGCAGAACGAAGCGCGCGTGGAAGTTCTTCGAGCCCACCCCGGCCAAGCCCAGGGTCCTCGGTGTGCCGCCGGTGAACGTTCCCGCGGCGACGTGGGCGCGGATCTGGCTGGGTGTCGCGGCGTTCGTGATCGCGGTGATCGTGGCGCTTGCTTCGATCGGTTCGGGAAACACGGCGCTCGGACTGGTCGCCCTGGTCATTTTCGGTGCCGGTTTCGGCGGTGCCCTGCGGTTCGGGCTCGACCGGGAGTTCCGGGCCAGGAAGCTGGCGTGGCTGGACGCCGAGCACGGATACACCTTGCAGCGACAGGCGATGGTGTCACCGGGGCACTGGGTTTCGACCGACTTCGTCCGGCAGATCCACGAGCAGGTGGACGCGCGGTTCTCCGAAGCCCGGCCGCACGTCGAAGGTCCGTGGCAGGCGGCGACCGAAGGGGTCCGCGAGTACCTCAAGTGGCGGTTCGTCACCCTCTACGGAAACGCCCAGGTCAAGGCCACCATGGTGAACTGGCTGATCCGGTGGCACGCGAAACGCGTCGCGGACGGCTGGCTGACCGGCACGAGGTTCGGCTATCGCGCGGCCTTGCTGCCGTCCTCGCGAACGGTCGCGCTGTTCCGCGTGGGTGCCGCGGCAGCGGTCGCCGGATTCGTGGGAATGGCGAGCTCGCAAGCCGGGTACGTCGGCGGCGCGGTCTTCGCGGCGGTCGGCGCGTTTCTCGTGTGGCGTCCGGTTGTGCAGGTCTATGCCGCGCGGCAGTTGCAGACGGAGCAGGAAGCGGCCGGCCGGCGATTGTTCGCCGAGGAGCAGCAGGGCTACGACGCGTGGCTGGCGGTGCTCTCCGATCGGCCGACGGACGCGGAGATGGCCGTGTGGCTGGACCTCGACAAGTCCCACCTCAAGACCGCGGCACTGCGCCGGGTTTCCCTCGCGAACCGCGACGTCGTCGCTCACGTGGTTCTCACGGAAGGCGATCCCTCCGCGCTGCGCGCCCGCGAATTCGGCGGGCCGATGCGGTACTCGAAGTACGTGGTTCTCGTGTTCCTCCTGACGCGCAGCGGCGTGCGGGAGATCGAGGTGGATCTCGACTTCCTGAACGCGAACGTCCACGACGAGCGGCGGACCTCTTTCCGGTACGACGCCCTGGCATCCGCGCGGGTGTCCGAGGTGGGCGTGCGCTACGCCGACAACAAGCGCTACATCGTGCGGTCCGACGACACCGCCGCGCACCTGGACAAGCACACCCTGCGTAAGCGGGCGTTCCGGCTGCGCCTGCTCGACGGGGACGACATCTCGGTGGTCGTCGAGACCTACCGCCGTCAGGTCGACGTGACCGAGGAAGAGGACGAGGCCCGGCTCAACTTCTTCGCGCTCGAGGCGTCCGGCATCGTCGGTGCGCTGCACGTGCTCGAAGCCGTCGCCGCCGAAGGCCGGGACTGGATCGCGCGGGAGCAGGAACGCCGCCGGCGACGGTCCGAGGACTGGCGCCGCGCCGGCGGGCCGAGGTTGCTAGCCGACGGGCTGCGTGACCCCTTCGGTGAAGACGGCCCGGAGGCGGGACCGCAGGTCCCCGAGCCACGATGACCCGGGGGAGGGAAACCCGGGGGCGGTCTTCGGGCCGCCCCCGGGCCTCGGCCGGCGGCGCCGTCAACCGCTGAACGAGTGCTGCACGCCCCGGCCCGGGCGGCCGACGGGCGGGAGTACGCTGAAGTCCTTCGTTGTCGTTGCTGCACAAGGGTTGTGTTGGCGCGCACACGGGGTGTTCCGATCGTTTCCGAGGCAAGCTGGGGAGCGTCGGGAGCCGAGGCGCGGGTTGGAGACGTGAACGTGGTTGATAGTGGGCAGCAGGTGCAGCCGTGCCGACGGCAGGAGTGCTCGGAGGACTCGCTGTGGCGCGGGCTGTGCGCCGCGCACTGGAGCCGGTGGCAGCGTGGCCAGGACGCCCTCGAACTGGCCGACGACGACGTGCCGCCGCCGCCCGCGCAGGTGTGGTGGCCGCCGGAGCGCCAGGCGTTGCCGTTGAGCAGCCGGGTGCTGCCGGGGTCCTGACCTCGGAGGGGGATCAGCTCTGATCCGAAGGGATCTCCACCTCGGCCCACAAACTGGGCAGGTTCACCACGATCCCCTCCTGGCTGCTGCGCGCGATGATCACCACGGCGTCCTCGCCCGTGGGGTTCTCCTCGCGGTGCGGCACGTACGGCGGCACGAACACGTAGTCGCCCGGTGAGGTTTCCAGGCGGATCTCCGAAGGGCCGTCCGCGAAGACGAACACCGGGTGGCCCGACTGCACGTAGATGGCGGTCTCGGCTTCGCCGTGGTGGTGGTCGCCGGAGTTGGTGTGGGGCGTGACGTGCGTTTCGCCCATCCAGACCTTCTGCGAGCCCACCGTTTTGCCCGAGATGGCCTCGAGCCGGCGCATCCCGGTGGTCTGGTTGGTGTCCCCGGTCAACGAGCCGCCGCGGATGTGGCGCAACGGCTGGTGCCACTGGTCGGTCATCGGGCCTCCACAGTCGATTCCACCACCGTAAGGCGAGCCGGGCCCACGCGCAGCACGCCGTCGTCGAGCGGGACGCAGCGCACGCCGCCGCGGCCGCGCAGGCCGCGGAAGGCGCCGGGGGCGACGGAGACGTCCATCCAGGCACACGGGTTCGCCGGGCGGCGGGCCTGGAAACGCACGGGGCCGTCGCCGCTGTCCAGGGTGAACACGGCTCCCGGATGTGAGCGCGTGGCGGCGAGGTCGTCGACGCGGAAGCCGCGCAAGACGATGTTGCGGCGGGTCAGCAGCGGGTCCACCGGCCCGAACGCGTCGAGCGCCGCGACATCGAACACCGTCACGGCGGCGTCGCGGTGCGCGGCGTGGTTGAAGTAGCGGTCGCCGACCAAACCCAAGCCCGCGCGCACTTCCACGCACGAGCGGGACACCGGCCCGGGATCCGGCCGCGGGCCGTCGGACGGGCGGCCCTCGAACGCGTGCACCGGTGATACGAGCAGCGAAACGATCTCCACCGGCGTGCCGTCCACGCCCCGACCCTACCCGCGCCAGGATCACACGCCCTCCGAGCGCATCCGGGAAAAGGACAACCAGGATCAAACGGTGGTAGCGTCTTCCGCCACCAAACACGGGGGAGACTGCCGTGACCTGGTACGACCGCGTCTTCGTCGACACCGGACGCGCCGCCGCGATGTGGGCGGTGGTCGGGTTCCTCGTCACGTTCGTGGTCGTCCGCGGCATCACGCGCCGCATCCGCGCGAAGCAGCGAAAACCCCAAGGTAAAACCGGCCTGATCCGCGATATTCACATCGGCGGCGTCCACGTGCACCACCAGGTGTGGGGCATCCTGCTGGTGCTGGTCGTCGGCGCGCTCGAGTTCCGGTTCTCGCCCGACGCGCCATGGGGTGAGATCCTCGCCGCGCTGTTCGGGGTGGGCGCCGCGCTCGTGCTCGACGAGTTCGCGCTCTGGTTCTACCTCGACGACGTGTACTGGGCCGAAAACGGCCGCAAGTCCATCGACGCCGTGCTCATCGGCGGGTCTTTGGGCATCCTGCTGCTGCTCGAAGCGTCGCCGATCGGCGAGACGCGCGGGGAGTCGGCGATGTGGTCATACCTGCTGGGCATCGCTGTGCACCTGGTCACGGCACTGGTCTGCCTGCTCAAGGGCAAGCTCGCCACGGGCGTGCTGGGTGTCGTCGTGCCGCTGATCGCCCTGGTCGGCGCGCTGCGGCTGGCGAAACCCGACTCGGCGTGGGCCCGGCGCCGCTACGCCGGGCGCAAGCTCGACCGGTCGCGCCGGCGGTTCGGCGCCCGCTACACCGCGCGCCACAACCGCCTGCGGGACCTCTTCGGCGGAACCCCGACCCCGGACCTGAAGAAGAAACGCGTCAGCGGGAACGCGGGATCCGGCCGTCCGCACTGAGCATCCGCTGCAGCCGCGCACGCGCCATGCGGTGCAGCATCTCGCCGAGCTCCTCCGTCGCGATGCGGCCTTCGAGGTCCCGCCGCGTCGCGCGCACCACGTCCGCCACCGTCGTGGCGGGTACCCGTCCCGAAAACTCACCGGTCAACCAGACGCCGACCTCTTCCACCGCGTCGTGGCACTGAACGGTCATCGTTTTGCCTCGCTTCTGCTCGTGGGCTGGCCCCGACGTGGATTCGACGACCGGCCCCGCGAGCCATGACGGCAAACCGCGAGAAGTTCTTCAGAACAAGAAAAACCGGTGGGGAGCAAGGAAATCGCTCCCCACCGGCCTTGGTGAAACCGGAGGAAAATTACCGACTCAGAAGGACCACAACTGGTTCGCTGCTCCCGTGCACGTCCAGATCTGCAGCGGCGTGCCGTCGGCTGAACTGGGCCCGGTCGCGTCGAGGCACTTGCCGGAGCCCGTGTTCACCAGCTCGCTGGCCGAGTTGTGCGTCCACTGCTGCGCGGCCGTGCCGTTGCAGTCGTAGAGCCCCACCTTGGTGCCGTTGGTGGTGCCGGCCGCGGCGACGTCCATGCACTTGCCCAGCGCCTGCAGCGTCCCGCCGGTGGAGGTCCACTGCTGCGCGTTGGTGCCGTTGCAGGTGTAGAGGTCGATCTTCGTGTTGTTGGCGGAGTTGGCGCCGGCGACGTCCACGCACTTGCCGCCGTAACCCGTGATCTGCGTGCCGCCGGTCGGCGGTGGGGTGGTGCCGCCGCCACCGCCGGTGATGGCGTTGAAGATCCGCGAGTACGCGTACCCGGTGGCCCGGTCGTAGTCCTGGAGCTCCCAGAACGACAGCTCCTGCACGCCGTTCTGCGCCGCGAACGTCTCCAGCTGCTGCGCGTCCGACTGGCTGAACTGCGCGCCGTCGTCGTTGCGGCCGGCGATCGGCGTGAGGCCCATCTTGGCGTAGGCCGCCGACGTCGAGATGCCGTAGAGGCTCGCGAGCTGGCCCGCGGCCGTGCGCGCCGACGCGAGCGCATCCCCGAGCACCGGCTGGCCGTCGTAGAAGTCCATCACCATCAGGTTCACGACGCTGACGTTGAGGCCCTTGTTCTTGGCGTCGCGCAGGATGTCCATCTGCGTGGAACCGAGGCCACTCGGGTCGACGGCGAGGGTGTAGTCCACCTGCACGCTCGGGTTCTGCTGTTGCAGCGCCGCGAGCGCGGAGTTGCGGCGCGCGTTGGCCGCGGTGTCCTTGATGGTGTCTTCTTCGATGTCGAAGTCCAGGCGGGGCGTGCCGTACGTGTTGACCACGTTGGCGTAGGCCGCCGTGAGGCTCGAGGTGTTGGTGCACGTCTGCGCGATCTCACCGCCGGCGGCGCCGCCGAACGACGGAATCACGTTGCCGCCCGCGGCCTGCAGCGAGCTGATCTGCGATTTGAACGAGCCGACACCCGTGCCGTTGGCCTCCCACAGCTGGTTGCAGCCGGAGGAGGGCGTGAGGAACGCCAGGGTGTAGAACTTCGTGCCGGTCGCGTTCATGTCGGCGGCCATCTGACCGATGTCGCCGTCGCTGACCTGCAGGTACGGGGCCGAGTAGTGGGCGGGGAAAGCCGCGCCCGCGGCCGGGGCGGCCTCGCTCACGGCGGGGCTGACGGTGGCCATGGCGACGCCGGCCAGCACGGGCAGAGCCGCGGCAGCGAGCGTTCTGAGTTTCGAAATGCGCATTCCGTGAACTCCAGGGGGGACGGGGAGGGAGAATTGCGCGCACGATTACCCGCGTCCGGCCGAATTGGCGAAAACGGCAGGGCCGGGTACGGGCGGGCAATTCCGGAGAAACGGTGGGGGACCGAATTGCCAGCCACTTCGTGCGTGTTGTGAAGAAAGTTATACCGGTCGTCCCAGTCCTTGGCAACGGGTTGCGGAGCGATCACAGCAGGTCATGGCCACATCCTGTCCGACAGGTTCAGACCAGACCGGGCCAGTGGTGCGCCCGGTGTCCACAAGGGTGAACACCGGGCGTCCTGTTTGTCGCATTGGTCTCTTTGGTTGTTCCGGTGAATGAAGCTTTGCGCTTTCCGGGTGAAACGTATTCGGGGCGGGGAAAGCCGGGTTAATTCACGCCCACGCCGCCGCGCGCGATCACTTCCGAGTACCACTGCGCGCTGCGCTTGGGCGTCCGCCGTTGTGTCGCGTAGTCCACGTGAACCAGGCCGAAGCGCTTGGCGTACCCCTCGGCCCACTCGAAGTTGTCCAGCAGCGACCAGTAGAAGTAGCCGCGCAGGTCCACGCCCTGGGCCAGCGCGTCGTGCGCCGCGCGCAGGTGCGCTTCGAGGAACGCGACGCGATCGGCGTCGGCGATCTCGCCGTCGTGCAGCACGTCAGGGTAGGAGGCGCCGTTCTCCGTCACATAGAGCGGCACCGGCCGATAGTCGCGGTGTACCTGCAGCAGCGACGTGGTGAGCCCGGCCGGCTGCACCTCCCAGCCCGAGTCCGTGAGCGGCGCGGTCGGGTCGGGGACGAAGTGCACGTCGGCCGCGCCGAGCCACTCCAGGCCCGCGGGTGAGCTGCCCCGCCGAGGAGAGCCGGCGACGCGGTAGCCGCGGTAGTAGTTCACGCCGAGCCAGTCGACCGGCGCGGCGATCACGGCCTCGTCGCCGTTGCGCACCACGTCGGCGAACCCGAACGGCGCGAGGTCCGCCACCACGTCGGCCGGGTAACCGCCGCGCAGCACGGGGTCGAGGAACAGCCGGTTCTGCTGCCCGTCGACGCGCCGCGCGGCTTCGGCGTCCTCGGGCGAGTCCGAATCCGCCGTGACCGGATACAGGTTGAGCGTGATCCCGGCGGGTACGCGAGGGGCGTCGCGGCGCAGCACGTCCATCGCCAGTCCGTGGCCGAGCAGCAGGTGGTGGGTCGTGGCGGCCGCGGCGGTGGCCGAAACGCGGCCCGGCGCGTGGATCCCCTTCGCGTAGCCGAGCATCGCCGCGCACCACGGTTCGTTGAGCGTCGACCAGCTCGCCACGCGGTCGCCGAGCACGCTCACGATCGTCTCCGCGTACTCGGCGAACCGGTAGGCCGTGTCACGCGAGGTCCAGCCGCCGAGGTCCTCCAGCCGCTGCGGCAAGTCCCAGTGGTACAGCGTCGCCCACGGCTGGATCCCCGCCGCCAGCAGCGAGTCGACCAGCCGGTCGTAGAAGGCGATACCCCGCACGTTCGGCACGCCGCCGGGCCGGATCCGCGGCCACGCCAGGGAGAACCGGTACGCGCCGAGGCCCAGCGAGCGCATCAGCTCCACGTCCTCGCGCGCACGCCGGTAGTGGTCGGCCGCCGGCTCGCCCGTGTCGCCGCCGCGGATCGCGCCCGGCCGGGTGGTGAAGGTGTCCCAGACGGACGGTTCGCGGCCGTCCACAGTGGTCGAACCCTCGACCTGGAACGCCGCCGTGGCAGCGCCCCAGACGAACCCGGGCGGGAACGCGAGGCCCGTCTGCGCGCACGCGGACAGGAGTTCGGCGGACAGGGGTTGTGGGGGCATGGTCACCCTTTCACGGCACCTTGCATGATCCCGGCCACGATCTGGCGGCCGAGCAGGAGAAAGACGATGAGGATCGGGATCGTCGCGAGCGTGGTGCCGGCGAGCACGAGCGAGTAGTCCACGTAGTAGCCGCTCTGCAGCTTCTCCAGCGCCACCTGCACGGTCGGGTTGCCGACGTCGAGCACGACCAGTGGCCACAGGAAGTCGTTCCAGGACATCATGAACGTGAACATCGCGAGGATCGCCGCCGCCGGGCGCACGGCCGGGAGGCACACGTTCCAGAAGATCCGGATCATGCTGCAGCCGTCCACGCGCGCGGCCTCGATGAGCTCGTACGGCACGGCGTCCACTGTGTACTGCCGCATCCAGAAGACGCCGAACGCGGTCACCAGGTTCGGCACGATCACCGCCTGCAACCCGCCGGCCCAGCCGAGCTTCGACATCGCGATGAACAGCGGGATGATGCCCAGCTGCGTGGGCACCGCGAGCGTCACCACGATGAACACGAACAACGCGTTGCGGCCGCGGAAGCGTAGCTTGGCGAAGGCGAACCCGGCGAGCGAGGAGAACAGCACCGTGGTGAGCGTGACCGTGCCGGACACGATCACGCTGTTGGCCAGCGCCTTCCAGAACGGCACAGTGTCGAACACCCGCGCCGCGTTGGCGAAGAAATTCCCGCCCGGCAGCAGCGGCGGCACGCGTTCGGTGAGCATCCCGTTGTCGCGGCTGGCGACTAGGAACGACCAGTAGAACGGGAACAGCGAGCCGAGCACGAACACGGCCAGCACCCAGTAGGTGGCCTTGCGCGGCTTGCCCAGCCGGCTCACCCGCGTGGTCAGCGTGGTCATTTGCCCCTCCGAGGGGTACGCGCGATCCGGCCGGTGAGCAGGTAGTTCAGGCCCGCGATGAGCACGATGATCAGGAACAGCACCCACGCGATCGCCGACGCGTAGCCGAGGTCGAAGTTCTCGAACGCCGTCTGGTACAGGTACAGCGTCACCGTCTGGAACTGGTGGGTGGAGCCGCCGTTGTTCGAGCCGGGCATGGCGTCGAACAGCTTGGGCTCGGTGAAGATCTGCAGCCCGCCGATCGTCGAGGTGATGGTGACGAAGATCAGCGTCGGCTTCAGCAGCGGCAGAGTGACGTGCCGGAACCGCCGCACGGTGCCGGCACCGTCGATCAGCGCCGCCTCGTGCAGCTCCTTCGGGATGGCCTGCATCGCGGCCAGCACGATCAGCGCGTTGTAGCCGGTCCAGCGCCAGTTGACCATGATGGCGATGGCCACGTGGCTCGCGAACCGGTTGGCCTGCCAGTCCACAGGGGACAGTCCGATGGTCTGCAGGAGACCGTTCACGAGGCCGTACTTGGGGCCGAACAGGTTGGCGAAGATGATCCCGAGCGCCACCAGGCTCGCCGCGTACGGCAGCAGGATCCCGACGCGCCAGCCGGTCGCGCCGCGCAGCCGAGTCGACAGCAACGCGGCCAGGAGCACGGCGATGATCAGCTGCGGCACGCTGGAGAGCAGGAAGATGCTCACGGTGTTCTCCAGCGAGTGCCAGAACTGCGCGTCGGCGAAGAGCTCCTTGAAGTTGTCGAGGCCGATGAAGTCGGGGTTGTCGTCGCCGGCGTCCCAGTGGAACAGCGAAACGTACGCGGTGTAGAGCAGCGGGAACAGCCCCACGATGCCGAAGACGATGAAGAACGGTGCCACGTAAAGGTAAGGCGACGCCTTCACGTCCCACCTGGACAGCCGGTCGCGCAGCCCCGGCCGGGGTGCGGGTCGCCGCACCCCGGCCTGCGTGCCCTCGCGCGTGACGGTGGTCGTCACCGCGCGAGCTTCTTCGCGCCGTCCACGAGCTGCTGCCAGCCGTCGGCCGGCGACTTGCCCTGCTCCACGGCCTGGAGCGCGGGAGCCGTGACGTTCTCCTGGATCTGGCCGTCGTTCGGGCCCTTGTACTGCGGCTTCGCGACCTTCTTGGCCTGCGCCACGAACAGCTCGCCGATCTTCGCGCCGCCGAAGTACGCGTCGGTCTGGTTCAACAGCTCGGGGCTCTCCAGTGCCTTGACCTGGCTCGGGAACGTGCCCTTCGCTTGGAAGGCCTTGAGCTGCTGCTCCGGCGCCGTCAGCCATGCGGCCAGCGCCGCGGCCTCACGCGGGTGCTTGCTCTGCGTCGGCACGGTCAGGTACGAGCCGCCCCAGTTGCCGCCGCCACCGGGGAACGCGTCGGTGACCGCCCACTTGCCGGCGTTTTCCGGCCCGGCCTGCTCCTTGACCACGCCGAGCATCCACGCGGGACAGACCTTCGTGGCGAACGCGCTCTGGCGGAAGCCGGAGTTCCACTCGTTGCTGAACGCGGTGAGCTTCGCCGACTCGCCCTTCCCGACGGCGTCGGTCACCTTCGCCCACGCGTCCTTGATGCCCTGGTTGGACTCGACAGTGAGCTTGTCGTCCTTGTCGAGGTAACCGACGGGCAGTTGGTTGACCATCGCGTTGAAGTTCTGCGCGGCCGAGTCGAACCACGCCTTGCCGGTCTTCTGCGCGTACTGCGCACCCGCCGCGAAGTAGCTGTCCCAGGTGGCGAACATGGTCTTCACGGACGCGTCGTCCGTCGGCAGGCCGGCCTGCTGGAGCAGGTCCTTGCGGTAGCACATCGCGTCGGGCCCGATGTCCGTGCCGTAGCCGATGAGCTTGCCGTTCTTGTCCTTGCCGGCGTCGTACTTCCACGACAGCCAGCGGTCCGGGCTCGCGTCGGCCGGGCCGATCTGGGTGAGGTCGTAGAACTTCGACGACTTGCTGAGGATGTCGGAGAGGTGGCCTTCCTCCACGGCCTGCACGTCGGCGAGGCCCGAGCCCGCCGCGAGCTTGGTCATCATGTCCTGCGCGTACGGGCCGCCCTGGCCCGTCTTGCGGTGGGTGATCTTGATGTTCGGGTGCAGCCGCTCGTACTCCGGGATCAGCGCTTCGTAGCCGAACTCCGTGAACGTGGCCAGCGTGAGCTCCACGTGCTCGTCCGGCCCGGCCGCCGCCGGGATGTCGCTGCTGCTGCCACCGCCGCCACCGCACGCCGCCACGGCGAGCGCCGTCATCGTGATGCCCAGCGTGAGTGCCAGGCCCTTCCGGAACGTTGTCACCGTCGTCAACCCCTTGAAGGTTCAGTTTCTGGGAGCGCTCCCAGACGGTTGACGAGTGTGGGTCCGCTGGAGTTCCATGTCAAGGGTGGTTATCGGAGCGTGCCCTTCCGGGAGCGCTCCCTGAATCGTGCGGCTAAGCTGTCCGGCGATCACGAGTGGAGGGGTGGTGCAGTGGCGCCTCGGTCCGAGGACGAGCGCCCGACGCTGGAAGACGTCGCGGCGTTCGCCGGTGTGTCGCGCTCCACCGCTTCGCGGGCGTTGAACGACGACACCTACGTCAGCGCGCGGTCGCGCGAAAAGGTGCTCGCGGCGGCGCGCGATCTCGGCTACTCGCCGAACCAGGCCGCGCGGTCGCTGGTCACGCGGCGGACGGGCGCGATCGCCGTGGTGCTGTCGGAACCCGAGGCGCGGCTGCTCGACGACCCGTACCGCACGGCCGTGATGCGCGCCGGCTACCGCGAGCTGGCCGACGTCGGCTGCCAGATGGTGCTGATCTTCAGCGACACCCGCGAAGACCTCACACGCACGGTGCGCTTCCTCGAAGGCGGCCACGTCGACGGGGTGCTCGTGTTCGCGCCGCACCGCGCCGATCCGCTGCCCCGGGCGTTGCGGCTGCTTCGCGTGCCCGTCGTCTTCGGTGGTCAGGCGGCCGACCTGCGCCGCGGCGTGCACGTGGTCGACTTCGACAACGAGGGCGGCGCGCGCCTCGCCGTGCAGCACCTGGTGTCGGCCGGCCGCCGCCGCATCGCGACCATCGCCGGGCCCCAGGACCAGGGCGCACCCGTCGACCGCCTCGCGGGCTGGCGCAAAACCCTCGTCGACGCCGGCCTCGACCCGGCGGACCTCGCGGAGGAAGCCGACTTCACCCTCGCCGGCGGCGCCCGCGCCATGGCTTCGTTGCTCGACCGCGTGCCCGACCTCGACGCCGTGTTCGTGGCCAGCGACATGATGGCCGTCGGTGCCCTGCGCACGCTTTCGTCGGCAGGACGGTCCATTCCGGACGAGGTCGCCGTGGTCAGCTTCGACGACAACGCCACGCTGGCGCCCGAGATGACCCCGCCGCTGACCTCCGTGCACCAGGACCCGCGCGAGCAGGTGCACGCGATGGTGGAGACGCTGATGAACCTGCTCGACGGGAAGGAACCCCAGCCGCGTCAGCAAATCCTGCCGGTGTCGCTCACCGTCCGCGAGTCGAGCTGAAGTCCGTCAGGCCGACGAGGTAGGTGCGGTCCGCGTCGAAGCGCACGACGAGCTGGACACCGTTCGTGCCTTTCGGCATGTACGCGGTAACGGGCGAGCCGTCGAGGTTGTGAGCCGCCGACGCGGCCGCGACGAGCACGGCCCCCGTGCGGCCGAGGCCTCGTGGCCGGAGCCGCGCTCGGGCGCCACGGGGTGTCGGGCACGGTGCCCGCCCGCGCAAGGTGGCGGCGTCCTCCAGCTGGGAACGGCCGGGACGTTCCGGCTGATCGCGCAGGTCAGCGTTCATGCGGGCCGTCCTTCATCCGGCGTCGGAGGGTGGCCAGGGCGCGGTGGGCCGTCGACTTCACGGTGCCGGGTGGCACGCCGAGCGTGCGCGCGATCTCGGCCTCGCCGCGTCCCTGGCGACGACGATCGGCCCGGATCTTTCTGGTGCTCATGCGGGGTATCACGCGTTGGGTGTCGGCAGGCTCCACCGGCTTCCGGTGACCTGGGTCACGTCCACGACGTGGCAGCAAGAGGACGATCGGGACCCCTCCCGGCGACCTCGGCCTAACTTCTGCGCCATGGGTGCGAACGAGAGCCGCGGGCGGGCCGCGGCCGGGCGGTTGCGGGCGATCGCGACGCCGCAGCTGTACCGGCGCAACCCGTTCCGGATCACGGGGCTCAACGCGACGGCGTCGCGGCGGACCGTGCGCGAGCAGCGGCTGCGGGTGCTCGGCGTGCTCGACGTCGGCGGCGCGCGGCCGACCGGGGTGCCGGCCGACCCGACGCCGGAGGAGATCCGCGCGGCGTTCGACGCGCTCGGCAACACCGAGCACCGGTTCGTCGACGAGCTGTTCTGGACCTGGGGCACTCCCGAGGACTGCGGGTGCCCGCCGCAGTTGCACGACAAGCACGACCTCGCCGTCGCGGCGCACTCGGCCGCGCTCGAGGCCGAAACCGAGCACACCGAGGACCACCAAGCGCCGCTGTGGGACGAGGCCGCGCGCAGCTGGGCCGTCACGCTCAGCAGCGAGGCCTTCTGGGGGCACCTCGCCCACCGCGTGGAGAGTCTCGGCGACCGGCGGCTCGACGAGTCCACAGTGGATGGTATTCGCGGCGCTCTGCCGGGCGCGCTCGTCGCCCCGCTCGTGGCGCTCACGGCCGAGTCGAGCGAACCCCACCGGCTCGTGCGGTACCTGCCGCTCTTCGGCGGCGACAAGCACACCGTGGCCGACGCCCGCAGCGAAGCCGCCGAACCCACCTACCAGCGCGTGGAGAGCCTGCTGAAGGAGCTGCGCACGCTGCTGGACCAGGGCAAGGCGCGCACGGCGGCCGAGCGCGCGCTCGCGGAACTCCCCGCGCCGCTCGACCGGCTCGAAGACCTGGTGCCGCGCAAGGACTTCCGGCGCACGGCGAGCGTCACCGAACTGGCGGCGGTCTCGCTGAACAACATCGGCGTCGCGCTCGCCGATTCCGCCGGCGCGCACCACGCGCTGACGAAGGACGTCTTCGCCCTCGCGACGCGATACAGCACGGACCCGGACACGCTCGCCACCGTCAAGCGCAACCGGCAGGGCGCTCTCGGCGCCGGCCGGGTCAGCGCCCCCGTCGACGTCGGGCACCTGTGGAACACCGTGACCGGCTACATCAAGCGCGGCCGCTACAGCGACGCGACCCTCGTGCTGAACACGATCATCGAGGTCGCGCCACGCTCCGAGGACCGTGAGCAGGCTCGCCGGATGATGGTCCAAATGCGACAGCTGCAGGACGGCGGACCTCCACGACGCTACGTCTCCGCGTCACGGGTGTTCCTGGCGCTGCTCCACGTGGCCTTCGGCGTCACCCTGCTCGCGACGCTGCTGACCTCGCCGTTGCTGCCGGTGTTCCTGATCGGCGTGCCCGGCCTGGTCGGGGCTCTCGGGCTGGCCACGGACGCGTCGGCGGGCCGCGGGCGGCTGCCGGGCCTGCTCGTGACCGATGCGGTGGCGGGGCTGGTGCTGTGGCTGGTGGATTCGACCGGCACGCCGATCCCCGCGTGGATCACGGTGGTGACCGCGGTGCTGCTGCTCGTGGTGGGGACCGTACGCGTGCGCACGGAGAGGACAAGGGTGTGACGAACACCGAAGACCGGCGCCAGCGCCGGCACCACCGGGAGTTCCGCATCGAGGAACCCTTGTGGGGAGCGGAAGAGCGGGCTCGGCTGCGAGAGCTCGCTGACCAGGTCTCGGCCCTGCTCACGGCCACGAAGGGTTCTGCCGCTGAACCGGCGGGGCCCCGGCTGTCCGAATCGGACCTGGCCGTCGCGGCGACGGCGTTGTGGCGGGCGCGCAAGAAACTCACCGGAGTGCACGACCGTGTGGCGAAGCAGGCGGGCCGGTACCTGTCGGCGAGCCAGGAGGCCCTCGACGCGGCGGGCGTGCTGATCCAGGACCACGACGGGGACCCGTTCGACTCGGGGCTCGCGCTGGAACCGCTGGTGTTCCAGGACGAACCGGGCCTCACGTCGGAGCGCGTGGTGGAGACGGTGCGGCCTTCGGTCTACCTGGCGGGGCGGCGGATCCAGATGGGGCAGGTCATCGTGGGGTGCCCGGTCGCCCCCGGCACTACGGCGGAGGAAGCTGATGCGGGACACCCGTGACACCATTGATTTCGGCATCGACCTCGGCACGACGAACAGCGCGCTCGCCGTGCTGGACGGCGGCCAGGTCTCGGTGGTCAAGAACAACGTGCAGGGCGACTACACGCCCTCGGCCGTGTGGATGCCCAAGCCTGGCCTGATCCAGGTCGGCGCGGCGGCGAAGAGCCGCCGGGAACGCGACTCGGACAACGTCCAGATCGAGTTCAAGCAGGCCATGGGCTTCGCCGACGCCCGGCGCACCTTCGCGCGCGCCGGCGTGTCGATGACGCCGGTCGAGCTGTCGGCCGAGGTGCTCAAGTCGCTGCGCGGCGACGCCGCCCGCCGGTTCGGTGAACCGCCCGCGGCCGCGGTCATCACCGTGCCCGCCGCCTTCGCGCTCAACCAGACCGAGGCGACGAGCGAAGCGGCGAAGCTCGCCGGCTTCACGGTCCCGTGCCCGCTGGTGCAGGAGCCGACGGCGGCCGCGTTCGCCTACGGCTTCCAGAACGAGAGCCGCGGCGCCTACTGGATGGTGTTCGACTTCGGGGGCGGGACGTTCGACTCGGCGGTGGTCAGCACAGTCGACGGCGAGCTGTCGGTGCTCCACCACGCGGGCGACCTCGGCCTCGGCGGCAAGAACATCGACGCGGCCATCGTGAGCAGCCTGCTCGCGCCGGCCGCCGCGAAAGCGTTCAAGCTGGCCGACTTCACCATCGAGAACCCGCGCTGGATCCGCAACTTCGCGTTCCTGCGCGCGGCCGCGGAGTCGGCCAAGATCGCGCTGTCCTCGACCGACCAGGCGCAGATCATGGCGGAGCTGGACCTCGGCGACGGCGTGCTCGAGCTGTTCGAGTACACCCTGCGGCGCGAGGACGTCGACCGGCTCGCGTCGCCGTTCTACCTGCGCGCGGTCCATCTGTGCCGCGAAGCGCTGGCGAAGGCGAACCTGCGGCCCTCGGACATCGACCGCCTGCTGCTCGTCGGCGGCCCGACCCTGGCCCCCGGGCTGCGCGAGCTGCTCGCGGATCCGGCCGACGGTCTCGGCATCGAGCTCGACCACAGCCAGGACCCGAGCACGGTCGTCGCGCGTGGCGCCGCGATCTACGCCGGCACGGTGGCGTTGCCGCGTGCGAAGGTCGTGCCGAAGCGTGGTGAGTTCTCCGCGACCCTGTCCTACCCGAAGACCACGAGCCTGCTGTCCGTCCCGGTCTCGGGCCGGTTCGAGACGTCGGGTGGCGCCGACTGGAGCCGCTTCCGCGTGGTCCTGAGCGATTCGCAGCGGCAGCCGCAGTACCGCAGCGCGGAGATCACGCTGTCTCCCGAAGGCACGTTCACCCTCGACGTGCTGCTCAAGGAGCTGGTCTCCAACCGGTTCGAGGTCGAGCTGATCGACCCGGTGGGGGCGCGGGTGCCGGTGAACCCGCCGGGGTTCACGATCACCCACTGGGCGAACGAGATGCAGGGCCAGACCGTGGTCAACAGCGTCGGCCTGACCGAGGCCGACGGCACGTTCACCCCGATGCTGATGAAGAACCGGCCGCTGCCGGCGGAAACCACGCAGGTCTTCTTCTCGACCGCGAGCGTGCACCGCGCGGAGGCCGGTTCGGTGATCCGCATCCCCATCGCCGAAGGAGAGTTCCGGCGCGGCGAGCGCAACAAGCAGGTCGGGCTGATCGAGATCAAGGCTCAGGACGTGCGCCGCGACCTGCCGCGCGGCAGCGAGATCCAGGTGACCTTCGAGATGGACGAGTCGCGCCTGGTCTCGGTCACCGCTTTCGTGCCGTTGCTCGACGCGGAGTTCGAGGCCGCCGTCGAGCTCAACAAGACCGCGGTCCCCGAGGCGCCGGCGCTGCGCCGTCAGCTCAACGAGCTGGAGGCCCGCCACGAACAGCTGCGGTCCGAGGCCGAGACGGCGCGCTCGGATCGCGCTCGCGGCCTGCTGACGCGGCTCGACGAGCGGGGCACGGTCGCGGCGGTGCGCGAGGAAGTCACCTCGAGCGCGACCGACGAGGGCGCGGCGGTCGCGGCCGAGCAGCGGATGCGGGAGGTGCAGGCCGAGCTGGACGACATCGAGGAGGAACTGCGCATCCCCGACGTGATGGCCCGGCTGCGCGACCAGATCGCGCACTGCCGGGAGCTCGTCGAGCGCGTCGGCTCCGAGGAGGACCGCACCGAGCTGGCCGACATCGAACGCCGCTACGAGACCGTGCGCGACAGCCGCGACGCCGCGGCCGCCGAACGCCTCTCCGACCGCGCCACGGACCTGCAGGTGGTGCTGCTGCGGCGCGACGGCTCGCTCGACGAGGAGATCTTCAACGCCCTGCGCGCGGCGCGCAACCGGATGACCGACCCCGCCCGCGCCCGTGAGCTCATCCGCGAAGGCGAGTACGCCGTCAATACGAGCAACTGGGCGGCGCTGACGGACGTCAACCGCCGGCTGCGAGCGCTGCTGCCGCCTGACATCCAGGGCAGCGCCGACGGCGGCATCCTGCGTCAGGAGCGTCCGTGATGACGGTGTTCAGCGGGCTTTCCGAGGAGCTGACGCTCGCGGAGGCGGCCGACCTGGCCCGCATCGGCGAATACGCGGCCGCCGCCGAGATGTTGCAGCGCGCCGCCACCGACGACGTGGCGCGCTTGGATCTGCTGGCCCGCGTCCACGCCCAGGCCGGTGATCTTGAGCAGGCCGACGCCGCGTGGGCCCGCGTGCTGGAGCTGGCGCCGGAGTCCGAGCCGGCGCTGGCGGGACGGCGGCTGATCGCGAAGATCCGTTCGGGGCGGCTGCGCAAGCGTCCGGTCGGCCGTCGGCTCGCGGTCGCCGGCGCGGCGGTGGTCGTCGTGGCCGGAATGGCGGTGATCGTGGCGACGCTGCCGTGGTCTTCCCCGGAACCCGCGCCGACGGCCGCACCGCCCGCGACGACCAGCCCCGCCGTGCAGGCCGAGCTGGACCGGTTGCACGCGTCGCAGTCGAAAGCGGCCGAGGCGGAGCCGAGCCGTCAGCAGAGGCTCACCGCGCTGGCGTCGCACCTCGGTGGCGACGGCGTGCAGGTCACGACCGGCTCGGCCGTCACCATCACCTTCGACCGCGGGCTCTTCGGCCCCAACGCGATCAGCCCCAGCGCCGACGGCCGTCGCGAACTGGAGCGGTGGGGCGCCGTCCTCAAGGGACAGGACGTGCGGGTCACCGTGATCGGCCACGGCGTCGCCGTGTCCGGTGGCCCGGCCACGGGCGGCTCGTCGACCGCACTGGCCCGCGCGGCTTCGGCGGCCCGTGTGCTGGCGACGGCGAGCGGCCTGCCGCTCACGACGTTCGCGATCACCAGTGCCGACCAGGCCACGCCCGTGCACGAGGGCACGGACGCGGCCGCGAACCGGACGGTGACGCTGGAGGTGACCCCGGCGTAGTCAGACGCCGATCGCGTCGAGCTCGGCCACGACGTCGGCCGGCAGCTCGAGCGCGGCGGCCGCGACGTTCTCCCGCAGATGCGCCATCGACGACGTGCCCGGGATCACGGCGATCGCGGGCGAGCGCTGCAGCAGCCACGCCAACGCGACCTGCATCGGCTTCGCGCCGAGCCGCGCGGCACAAGCGTCGAGCGCCGCGGACTGCAGCGGGCTGAACCCGCCCAACGGGAAGTACGGGACGAACGCGATGCCGAGCGCGGCGCACTTGTCCACGAGGTCGTCGTTCTCGCGGTGCGCGAGGTTGTAGGCGTTCTGCACGCACACCACCGGCGCGATCTCGCGCGCGACGTCGAGCTGCGCGCCCGTCACGTGGCTCACGCCGAGGTGACGGATCAGGCCCTGGTCCCGCAGCTCAGCCAGCACTGAAAACGGTTCCACGATCGACACGTCGACGGGGTAGCCGCCCGTTTCGTCGCCCAGGCGCAGGTTCACGACGTCGAGCGCTTCGACGGCCAGGTTGCGCAGGTTGTCGTGGACGGCGGAGATCAGCTCGTCGCGCTTGAGCGCGGGCGGCCAGCCGCGGTCGGCGCTGCGGCGCGCGCCCACCTTTGTCACCAGCACCAGCTCGTCCGGGTAAGGCGCGAGATTGGTCCGGATCAGCTCGTTGACGGTGTGCGGGCCGTAGTAGTCCGACGTGTCGATGTGCGTGATGCCCAGCGCCAGCGCCTCGCGCAGCACCGCCGACGCCTCGGCGAGGTCCTGCGGCGGCCCCCAGACCCCCGGGCCGGCCAGGCGCATCGCGCCGAAGCCCATCCGGTTCACGGTCAGCTCGCCGAGCTGCAGGGTGCCGGCCGCCGTGGCGTCCGTCGTCATGTGGTGCTCCTCCCGGGACGGTGATCCGGCCGCTAGCGTAGTCCGGAGTGGACTGCGATCAGGTGCATGCGTGCTTCGACTTCAGCACCCGCTTCACCGACGCCGCCACGCGATCGGCGGGCAGCTCGCCGCTCGACACCGCCTTCACCAGCCGGTCGAGCACCGCGCCGACGTCGCCGTTGCCCGAGGAGAACAACGCCTCGTCCGCACCGGCCTGAAGCGCCTTCAGTACGGCGTCGGGCAGCGGGTACTGGTCTGTGATCGCCTTCATGCCGCCGAGGTCGTCGGTGATGATCGGGCCGGTGAAGTGGTAGTCGCCGCGCAGCAGCTGGTAGGCGGCGGGGGAGATGGACGCGGGCACGCCGCCGGTGAGACCCGGCACGTCGAGGTGGCCCACCATCACTTCCACGGCGCCGTAGTCGGCGATGTTCTCGTACGGCTTGAGGTCCACCTTGCGCAGCTGGTCGAGCGGCGGCGTGGTGACCGTGCCCTTGTGCGAGTCGCCGGAACCGTGGCCGTGGCCGGGGAAGTGCTTGAGCACCGGCGTCACGCCGCTCTGGCGCAGGCCCTCGGCGAACGCCATCGCGTACTGGCGCACCTTGGCGGGATCCGAGCTGTACGAACGGTCTCCGATCACCGCGTCGTCCGGTTCGTCGCTCACGTCGGCGTCGGGCGCGTAGTCGACGGTGATCCCGCGCGCGTGCAGCTGCTTGCCCCGCTGCACGCCCAGCGCGCGGACTTCGGCGGGCGTCTTCGTGGCGGCCAGCTCGCGCGCGCTCGGCATCGAGCCGTCGAGGTCGTCGATGCGCTGCACGCGCCCGCCCTCTTCGTCGACGGAAACGGACACGGGGATCTTCGCGACCTTCTGCACGGCGTCGAGCGCGTGGTTCTGCAACAGCGTGGTTTTATTGCCTCCCACGAAGAACCCGCCGATCTGCTGCTGCTGGACAAGTTTTGTCACCGCCGCCGGATCGGCGGCGTCGACACCCGGGACGACCAGCTGCGCCACCCGCGTGCGTACGTCGAGTGAAGCGATCAGTGAGTCGCATGAAGACGGTGAAGCCGGCCGTGAAGACGGTGGCTGCGCCGGCTCCGAAGACACCGTCGGCGCGGCGCTCGTGCTCGGCTGAGCACCCGGTTCCGTCAGCGCGGTACCGGAAACCGTGTGGGCGGAAGCACATCCGGCGAGGGCGCCGGCGACCAGCACGGCGCCGCCGATCGCCGCAGGTAGCCGCTTCCGTGCGGGCATCTTCATGAATTCCTTACATGTTTGTTCCCGGTGTCGACGCGACGCTAGCGGAACCCCTGGTGGGAGCCCAACTTCACGTCGTGAAGAATGACTTCATCGCGGCTAGAGAATTCGTGAAGCCGCTGTCTCCAGACTGGCAGACACGGGATGAGTGTTTCTTCAGGGAGGTAGCAGCGATGGATCAGGTCAGGGTGGCGGCGTGGGCTTCGGATCCCATCGCGCTCGCGGGGCTCATCGACCACTTGCAGGCGCGACCCGAGGTGCAGGTGCTGCCCGGCCCGCGGCGCGGGGAAGCGGCGGTGCTCGTGTTCGCCGCCGGCCGCGTGACGCCGGAGCTGAAGGCCGCCCTGCGCGCGGCCGCCTCGGAGACGCCGGCCGCGATCGTCCTCGTCGCCGGGTACGTCGACGCCGACGAGCTGCCGGAGCTGGCCGCGTGCCACGTCGTGGCCGTGCTGCCGCGCGAGGCCATCGCGGGCGAGGCGCTCGTGCGCAGCATCACCGCCGCCGCGTCGGGCCGGGAGACCTCGCTGCGCGATCTGCTGGGCCAGGCCGAGAGCCTGCAGCACACCGCGGGCGGTGCCGCGCTGTCGCCTCGCGAGGTCGACGTGTTGCGGCTGATGGCCGAGGGCTGGGACACCGCGGAGATCGCCGGGAAGCTCTGTTACTCGGAACGGACCGTGAAGAACGTCATCTACGGGATGACCAATAGGCTGAAGCTGCGCAACCGACCGCATGCCGTCGCCTACGCCCTGCGCGCAGGTGTTATCTGAGGGAAGCTCACCCCGTGCGAAAGCTGACCCGGCGCCCGGCCGTCGCCGTCCTGACGACCGCGCTCCTCCTGCTGGTAACCGCTTGCAGCGGCGGCTCCGCCGCCGAAGGCGGGAAGATCAAGCTGACTGTGGCCACCTTCGGTGAGTTCGGTTACGGCCCGCTCTTCGCCCAGTACGAGAAGGATCATCCGAACATCGAGATCCAGAGCCGGGTCACCGACTTCGACACGCACTTCAAGACCCTCGCCACGCAGCTCGCGGCCGGCCACGGCGCGGCCGACATCGTCGCCATCGAGGAGCAGCAGATCCCCAAGTACCTCGGGGTGAAGGACAAGTTCATGAACCTCGCGGACTACGGCGCCGACCAGCTGCAGAACCAGTGGGCGGCGTGGAAGTGGGCCCAGGGGACCAAGGACGGCGACGTGCTCGGCCTCGGCACCGACATGGGCAGCCTCGCCATGTGCTACCGCCGCGATCTCTTCCAGCAGGCCGGCCTGCCGACCGACCGCAAGGCCGTCGCCGCGCTCATGCCGACCTGGGACGCGTACGCCCAGCTGTCACAGCGCTTCACCGACAAGCTGCCGAAGGTGAAGTTCGCCGACTCGGCTGGAACCGTTTACACGGCGATGCTGAACCAGTCGCCGGAGAACTACTTCTCCTCGCGCGACGATTCCTACATCGCGGACAAGAACCCCGCCGTGCGCAACGCCTTCATGCTCGCCGGCACCCTCGCGCAGAAGGGCCAGACGGCCGGCGCGACCACCTACACGCAGGCCTGGAACGTCGCGATCAAGCAGGGCAGTTTCGCCACCATCGCGTGCCCGGCCTGGATGCTCACGCAGATCAAGGAAGCCGGCGGCGACGGCAACACCGGCAAGTGGGACGTCACGACCGTCCCGGGCGCCAGCGGCAACCAGGGCGGCTCGTTCCTCTCGATCCCGAAGCAGAGCGAGCACCCCAAGGAGGCCTACGACCTCGCGAAGTGGCTCACGGCGCCCGAGCAGGAGAAGAAGATCTTCCTCTCCGACGGCATCCTGCCGAGCGAGCCGGGCGTCTACAAGGACCCGCAGGTCGTGGCCCACACCGACCCGTACTTCTCCGGCGCGCCGATCGGCCAGATCTACGCCGCGTCCGCCGATACCCTTCGTCCCAACTACCGCGGCCTGCACGACGCCGACGTCCGGCCGGAGTTCGGCCGGGCGCTCGGGCGGATCGAGGACGGGTCCGAAAAGGTCGACGCGGCCTGGGCGGACGCCGTGAAGCTCGGCCGCGAGGCGATCAAGTAAGGCCCCGCATGCGCGGCCCCCTGTCGGCGCGTTGGGACCGCAAGGTCACGCCGTTCCTCTTCATCGCCCCGTTCTTCGCGGTGTTCGTGGTGTTCGGGGCGTTCCCGCTCGTCTACACGGCCTGGGTGTCCCTGCACGACTGGGACCTGCTCGCCGGTGACCAGGGCGGGTTCGGGCTCGCGAACTACGCCGAGCTGTTCACCGACGGCCGCTTCTACAACGCGCTGTTCAACACCACGAGCATCTTCCTGCTCGCCGCGATCCCCGAGTTCTTCCTGGCGCTCGGGATCGCGGCGCTGCTGAACCGGCCGCTGCGCGCGGCGACGTGGTGGCGCACCGGCGTGCTGCTGCCCAACGTGGTGTCGGTCGTGGCCGTGGGGCTTGTGTTCGCGCAGCTCTACAGCCGCGATTGCGGCGTGGTCAACGAGGTGCTCGGCTGGTTCGGGATCGACCCGATCTCGTTCCAGGCGCGCAAGTGGTCCTCGCACCTGGCCATCGCGACGATGGTGATGTGGCGCTGGACCGGCTACAACTCGCTGATCTACCTGGCGGCGATGCAGGCCGTGCCGCAGGACCTGTACGAGGCGGCGGCGCTCGACGGCGCTTCGCGCTGGCGGTCGTTCTGGTCGGTGACGGTGCCGGGCATCCGGCCGACCATCGCGTTCACGGCCGTGGCGGGCACCGTAAACGGGCTGCAGTTGTTCGCCGAGCCGCAGCTGTTCGACGCGACGGGCTCCAGCGGCACGGGCGGTAACGACCGGCAGTTCCAGACGCTCACGATGTACCTGTACGAAAAGGGTTTCGGCAAGTTCGACGCGGGCTACGCGTCGGCGCTGTCGTGGGTGATGTTCGTGTTCTGCGTGCTGTTCGCGTTCTTCAACTACCGGCTGGTGCGCCGGTTCGTGAGCGCGCCGTGATGCCGCGGCGGCGCGCGGGCGCGTGGGTGTACGTGGTGCTCGTCGGTGTGGTCGGTGCTTCGCTGTTCCCGCTGTACTGGTCGTTCGTGATCTCCACCCGCGACAACTCGGCGATCGGGGAGACCTCACCGCTGCTGCTGCCGGGCGGGCACCTGTTCGAGAACATCCGGCGCGTGTTCGACACCGTCGACTTCTGGCTGGCGATCGGCAACTCGCTGATCGTGGCCGTGACGGTGATGGTGTCCAATGTGGTCCTCGCGAGCCTGGCCGGGTTCGCGTTCGCGCGACTGAGGTTCCCTGGCCGCAACAGTCTTTTCCTGTTCGTGGTCGGCTCGGCGATGGTGCCGGCGCAGCTCGGCGTGATCCCGCTGTACCTCGTGGTCGGCGACTTCGGCTGGTACGGGAAGCTGGAGGCGGTGATCGTACCGGCGCTGGTGAGCGCGTTCAGTGTGTTCTGGATGCGCCAGGCGTGCGAGGGCGCGGTGGCCAGCGAGCTCGTGGACGCGGCCACTGTGGACGGTGCGTCGGTGGTGCGCACGTTCTGGCACGTGGCCCTGCCCGCGATCCGGCCGCAGGCCGCGGTGCTGGCGATGCTCACGTTCATGGCCACGTGGAACGACTACTTCTGGCCGCTGGTGGTTCTCGACCCCAACGAGACGCCGACCGTGCAGGTGGTGCTCTCGCAGCTGGCCAGCGGCTACTACACCGACTACGCGCTGATGCTCACGGGCGCGACGCTCGGCGTGCTGCCGGTGATCGCGCTGTTCCTGGTTCTGGGGCGTTACATCGTGCGGGGAATCCTGAAAGGTGCTGTCCATGGCTGAGCTCGAGTTCCCGTCCGGCTTCTGGTGGGGCGCGGCGACCGCGTCGTACCAGATCGAAGGCGGGGTGACCGAGGGCGGTCGCGGACCGTCCATCTGGGACACCTACAGTGCGACACCGGGCAAGGTTCTCAACGGCGACACCGGTGCGGTCGCGTGCGACCACTACCACCGGTATGGCACGGACGCCGCGTTGTTGTCCGAGCTGGGCCTGCCCGTTTATCGGTTCTCGGTGGCGTGGCCACGCGTGATGCCCGACGGCCGCACCCGCAACGCCGAGGGCCTCGCGTTCTACGACCGACTCGTCGACGAGCTGCTGAGCCGCGACATCCTGCCGGTGCTCACGCTGTACCACTGGGACCTCCCGCAGGCCATCGAGGACGCGGGCGGCTGGCCTTCGCGGGACACGGCCTACCGGTTCGCCGACTACGCCGCCGTGGTCCACGACGTCCTCGGCGACCGCGTGCCCCAGTGGACGACCATCAACGAGCCGTTCTGCGCCGCGTTCCTCGGCTACGGCAGCGGCGTCCACGCGCCGGGCATCCAGGACTACGACACGGCGTTGGTCGCCGCGCACCACCTGCTGCTGGGCCACGGCCTGGCGATGCGGGCGTTGACGGAACAGGCCCGTCCCGGGCAGGACTTCTCGGTCGCGTTGAACTTCGCGCCCGCGCTGGCCGACGGTGATACCGATGCCCACCGCGAAGCCGTGCGCAAGTTCGACGGCATCCACAACCGCTTTTTCCTCGACCCCGTCCTCGGCCGCGGCTACCCGGCCGACGTGATGGCCGACGTCGAACACCACGGCGGCCGGTTCGCGGCGTCCATTCAGGACGGTGATACCGACCTCATCGCCGCCGCGATCGACTGGCTCGGCGTGAATTACTACGCCCCCGCCCGCGTCGCACCGCTGGACGACCCGCTCGCCACGAGCAACTGCCCGCTGCCCGGCCTACGAGGCATGGACGTCCTGCCCGCCCGCGGCCCGCTGACGTCGTTCGGCTGGGAGCAGACGCCGTCGTCGCTCACCGATCTGCTGGTGTGGCTGAACTCCCACACCGGCGGCCTGCCCCTGGTCGTCGCCGAGAACGGCGCCTCCTTCGAGGACACCGTCGTCGACGGCCGCGTCCACGACCCCGCCCGCGTCGCCTACCTCGACACCCACATCCGCGCCGTCCACGACGCCATGGCCCAGGGCGCCGACGTCCGCGGCTTCCTGGCGTGGTCCCTTCTGGACAACTTCGAGTGGGGCATGGGCTACACCCAGCGCTTCGGCGTGATCCACGTGGACTTCGACACGCAGGTCCGCACGATCAAGGACTCGGGCCGCTTCCTGGGCGAGGTTGCGAAGCTCAACCGATTGCCGTCCTGAGGAACGACGCCAGCGCCCTTCGCTGAACTGCAATGCTGGTTCGGGGATCGATCGTGCCGATCCTGAGCCACCGCGTCCGAGGATCGGCGGGCACCTGCGGGAGGATGGCCTGGACGTCGGTGAAGCTGTAGTGCACGGCGTCGGGCAGGGTGGCGTCCGGCTTGGGGCCGGTGGTGTTGTCCCACAACAGCTTCCACGCCGGCGCCGTGTGGTGGTTGCGTGGGGTTCCGTCCACCGCCCCCACGGCGCTGCGCCGGCCCGGGCGTGCGCGGCGATCCTCTTCCACTCCACAGTGCCGGCCTCGATACCCAACGCCGGCGCCGCGCCCTGGTCGAAGTAGCCGGCCGCCACGGCCGGCAGGTAGGGCGCCCTGGGCTCGGCCCAGGGGCGGCGGGATACCAGACACTGATCATCAGCTCGCGCCCGCCGCGCGCGGGGGCGACCAACCGCACGTCGCGCTCGCCGATCGCGCGGGGCCCGCCGGGTTCCGGCAACCGGACCACCATCTCCGCCCGGGCGGGAGCAACCGTCGCGGCCATCGCGAGCAGGCTTACCAGGAGCACCAAGGTTTTTCTCATGCCGCCTACCCTGGTGGCCGGGTCACCTGCGGCGCTTCACCCGACAGTCCACCCGGATCCCCGACTTTCGTCGACCCTCAGCCGATCCGCCGCGCCACAGCATTCGCGACACCGGACCGCGACGGCGACTCCAGCTTCCCCAGCAATCGCGCCACATGCGCCTGCACCGTTCGTCGCGGCAAAGCCAGCTCCGTCGCGATGTCCGGGTTCGACCGGCCCTCCGCCACGAGCGTCGCGATCCGGACCTCCAGCGGCGACAGCGAATCCCACCCACGCCCCGGCCGGGCGGCGGCCACGAGCCGCCCCCCGCGGCGGACGCCGAGTTCGCGCAGGCGCTTCTCCGCCCGCTGCAAGTCCCAGCGGGCCGACAGCGACACGTACAGCTCCGCGGCCTCGTCCAGCGCCGCGTGGGCCGCGGGCAGGTCCTCGGTCCGGGCGAGCAGCACCGCCGCGTCCTCCAGCGCCGCGGCCAGCTCCGGGCGGCGTCCGACCGAGCGGAAGTGCTCCACGGTCCGCAGCACCGGTGCCGGGTCGCTGTCGATCAGGCCGCGGCACCAGTCCATCGCCGCGTGGGCCCGGGCCGGCTCGCGTTCCTTGGCGGCCTCTTCCTCGCACACCGCCAACCCGCGCAACGCGAGCGCCTGGTCGCCGGCCTCCAACGCCAAGCCGACGAACATCGGCAGCCACTGGTGCCGCAACATCATCTGGGCGTACGTCGGGTTGAGGATCGGCTCGAGGACGGCCAGCGCTTCCTTGATCTCCCCGCGCTGCCACGCGACCACCGAGTTGGCCACCAGCAGGAAGTCGAAACTTTCCCGCTCGGCACCGGTCGCCGGCGCGTACTCCTCCGCCGCGTCCAGATGCGCCGCGGCTTGGCCGCGCTCGCCGCGCCGGGCGGCGATCAGCGACGCCACGCCGTGCAGCAGCAACGCCGCCGCGCCGGGCTCACGCAGGCCGTAGAAGGTGATCGCCGGTCCGTCTTCCGTCACGGTGTCGAGCTCGACCAGCGCCTCGTCCCAGCGCCCTTCCCAATACCGGTGGACCGCCACCGACACCTGCAAGCCGATCGGCATCGAATGCCGCTGCGCGATCTCGCCCGCCGCCTGCAGCGTGCGGTCCGCCTCGCCGAGCCGGTCGAGGTTCTGCAGCGTGAACACGCGGTTGTCCAGCAGATCCAGGTGCAGGTCGGCCAGCTCGTGTTCGTCGCCGACAGCGTCGACGGCCTCGTCGATGTGCGCCAGCGCGCTTTCGTGGTGGCGGCGCACGGAATCCACCAGCCACAACGTCTGCAAGGCGTGCGCCGACAGGTACGGGTCGCCGTCGGCCTCCGCGAGGGCCTGGTGCGCGCTGGCCTCCGCGACGTCGAGGTCGTCGAGCCCACCGCGGCGGAAGTTCGCCAGCAGGTGCCGGCGCCGCACGTGCCAGATCTCGGGCAGCGCCGGATCGTCCTCGGCCTCTTCGAGCGTCTGCACGGCGAACGCGACCGCCCCGCGCCGGAACCGCAGCGTGGCCAGCAGGTGCCGCATCTCGGCGACGTTCTCCGGATCCTGCGACAGCTCAAGCGCTTGCACGGCAAGGGTTTCCGGGTTGCGCTCCAGCCGGAAGAGCACCTTCGCCAACGCGGTGATCAGCGCCTCGCGCCGCGGGTCGGAGGCCGAGCACGCGGTGAGCGCCCGCTCCAGCAGCTCCACGGCGATCAGCGGCGCCCGGTTGGTCACGGCCGTCTGGTTCTCCGTGAGCCAGTCCAGCACCCATGGGTCCACAGTGGACGGCGCCGCCACGAGCTGCTCCGCCACCCGCTTCACGGGCGCGCCGATCCGCGCCAGCGCCTCCGCGGCCTGCCGGTGCAGGGCTGCGCGAGTGCCCGAAAGCAGCCGGTTGTAGAGCGCCTGGCGCAGCAATGGGTGCCGGAACGCGAGCTGCGTGCCCGTGTCGATGAGGACGTTGGCCGCCACCGCTTCTTCCAACGGCCCCAGCAGGTCCGACGGCCGGATGCCGAGCACCGCCGCGATGTCGCCCACCGCGAACTCCATGCCCAGCAGCGCACCCCAGCGCAGCACGTCCTGCGTCTCGGCCGGCAGGAAGTCGAGCCGCCGGTCGACGGCCGCCACGAGCGAGCGCGGCGTCTCGAACTCGGCGGGGTCGTCGACGTCGGCGTAGCCGCTGTCCACCTCCACCGCACCCGCGCGCACGAGGACGTCGACCATTTCCTTGACGTACAACGGGTTTCCCGCGGCACGAGCGGCCAGCTCACGCAGGCCGGGGCCGGGATCCGCGCCGAGCAGCCCTTCGATCAGCCGCACGACGTCGTCCGACACCAGCGGTTCGAGGTCCAGCACCACACCGTCGCGCGACTCGACGCCGCGCCGCAGCTGGGCGAGCTCCGCGCGATCGGGCGCCGGCCGGGTCGCGGCCACGAGCAGCAACGGCAGCTGCCGCGTCGCCGCGCACAGCCGGTGCCACACGAGCACGCTCGACTCGTCGGCCCACTGCAGGTCGTCGATCACGAGGACCAGCGGGACGTCGGCGCACAGCTCGTCCACCAGGGACAACAGCCGGTCGACCGCTCCGAGTACCGGGTCGCTCGAACCCCACGCGCGTTGCGCCGGCCCCTCGCCCACCAGCTCTTTCGCCACACGCGCGCGTCGCGGATCCGGTGAGGCGGCGTCGATCGCGAGGCACTCCAGCATCACCTGCAGCGGGAACCGGGTGCTCAGCTCGTCCGCCGCGACCCAGGCGAGCTGCAGCCCGCCGCCGGTGGCGTGGCTGAACACGCGGGTGAGCAGCTCCGACTTCCCGATGCCCGGCTCGCCCTCGATCCACACGGCCCGGCCCCGCCCGTCGCGGACCTCGGCCAGCAGCTCGCTCAGCTGCGCGGACTCGGCTTCGCGGCCGTACAACGGGCTGTCGTCCCCGTCGTCCAGCGCCCGGCTGACGCGCGGTGGCAGCACGGAAATCGGCTCGGGGCCGGCCGCGGGCTCCGGTGCCTTCGCCTTGGGCAGGTCCAGCGCGGGGTCCTGCTCCAGCACGCGCTGGTGCAGCTCCCGCAGCCGCGGCCCGGGCTCCACGCCGAGCTCCGCGCGCAGGGTGGCGCGGGCGTCGCGGAACACGTCGAGCGCGTCGGAGTGCCGGCCGCTGCGGTAGAGCGCGAGCATCAGCGGCTCGCGCACCGCCTCCCGTAGCGGGTGCTCACCGACCAGCACCGTCAGCTCCGCGATCAGATCTTGGTGGCCGCCGAGCTCCAGGACGGCAGCGGCGCGGCGCTCCAGCGTGTCGAGCCGCAGCTCGGCCAGGTGCTCGCGGTGGCGCTCGGCGAACTCGCCGGGCACGCCGGACAGCGCTTCGCCGTGCCAGAGGGCGAGCGCGGCGTCGTACTCCGCGGCGGCCTTGTCGTGATCACCGGCGGCGGCGTGCTGCTGCGCCTGCTCGCGGTGACGTTCGAACATCGCCGCGTCGAGGCCTTCGGGCTCCAGCGCGAGTGAATAGCCTCCGGCATCGGACACGAGCACGCCCGAGGCCGCCCACTTCGTGCGCTCGGGATCGAGCGCACGCCGCAGCCCCGAGACGTAGGTGTGCACGCTGCCCTCGACACTGGCGGGCGGCGAGTCGCCCCACACCCCCGCGATGAGCTCCGCGCGCGGCACGGAGCGGCCGGCGTTGACCGCGAGCATCGCGAAGATGGCACGCTGGCGCGCTGGCCCGAGCTTGATCTCGGCCGGACCCCGCCAGGCCCGCAACGGGCCGAGCACGTCCACCCGCAACCCGCTGTGCGCATCCCCTGGCATGCCGTTCCATTCGACGTACCGGTCTGACTCGACGAGCTTACCGGGAGCCGGTGATCACCCGGCATCGTACGAGTGGCCAGTTCCATCCGGGCCCAACGGCCAGTCCCGCTCAGCGGAGCGCTGTGGTGGCAAAAGCGGGATCATTCCCCCGCCGCGCGGCTGCGCACGGGGTTCGCGCGGCGGATGCCGTGCGGGTGCATCCGGGTTTCGGCCCGGCGCACGTCCCACGCCGCGCCGAGCGTGGTGTAGCTGGTGAGCGCCGCGCGGAACGCCGAGCGGGCTTCGTCGAGGCGGCCGTGTTCCGCCAGCAGGATCGCGGCGTCCTCGGTGGCGCGCGCGTGTTTCAGCACCCGGCCGGCGGCCTCGTAGTGCGCGGCCGCGCCGAGGATCGCGTCGGGATCACCCGCGACCAGGCCGCGGCAGTGGGCCGCGGCGGCGGTGTGCGCGGGTGGGACGTCGGAGCCGTCGGTGTCACCCATCAGCCGCAGCGCCTGGTACGCGTAGTGCGTCTCGCCCAGCTGCATCGCCAGGCGCACCAGGTCCGGCAGCCACTGCTGGCGCGCCGAAGGCGGATAACCCTGGTCCAGCAACGGGGTCAGCGCGGCGAGCGCCGCCTCCGGGTTGCCCTCCAGTTCGGACAGCTGCGCCTCGGCGGCCAGCAGGTAGTCGCCGCCGTTGGGCTCCAGGCCCTGCGGCCAGTGCTGGTGCGCGGCGGCGTCGAGGTGCGCGCTCGCTTCTTCCGGCTCGTCGCGGTGGCTCGCGATCAACGCGCCGACGCCGTGCACGAGCAGTGCGGAACCGGGGCTGCGCAACACGTACGACGCCGTCTCGGCGCCGCCCTTGATCACCGTGTCGAGCTCGGCCAGCGCCTCGGGCCAGCGGCCGCGCCAGTAGTAGTGCACGGCGCCCGCGAGGTGCATCTCGCCGGGCACGGCGCGGGTCGCGGCCAGCCGGCGCGCGGTGCTCAGCGGTTCGGCGGCGTCGTCGAGGCCGTCGAGCACACCGAGTTCCGACAAGTCCGGTTCGGACGTTTCGTCCACGGCCAGCCGTTCCAGCGTCGCGCGCAACGTCTCGTGCCGGCCGCGCCACATCTCGGGGACACCTCTGTCGGCGAGCGTGCGACGGACCTCTTCGGACGCTTCTGCAAACTCGCCGCGGCGGTAGTAGATGTAGGCGAGGATCCAGCGCATCTCCGCGGCCTGCCTGCTGTCCTCGGTCCGCGCGACGACCGAGCGCGCCTCGGCTTCCGGTTCGCGGCCGAGCCAGAACAGCAGCCGCGCGAGCGTGGCCGTGAGCGGTTCGCGGGCGTCGGCGGGCAGCGAGGCCTGGGTGACCACGTGCTTGAGCAGATCGACGGCCATGCGCGGCGCCTCGGTGGCGACGGTGCCGATGTGCTCGGTGAGCCAGCCCGTGACCCACGGGTCGACCTGCACCGGCGCGGCGGCCAGCTGCTCGGCCACGCGCTCGGGCGACGCACCCGCGCCCTGGAACGCCTCGGCGAGCTGGCGGTGCAACGCGACGCGCATTGCGGCCGGCGTCTTTTCGTAGAGCACGCGGCGCAGCAGCGGGTGGCGGAAGGCGAGCAGCTCGTCGGACTCGGTGAGCACGCCTGCCGCGAGCGCCTCCTCCACGGCGCCGACGAGCGCGGTCGCCTGCCGCTCGGTGGCGATCGCGATGTCCGACAGCGAGAACTCCTTGCCCAGCAAGGCCGCCCAGCGCAGGACGTCGCGCGTGCCGCTGGAGAGGAAGCTCAGGTACAGCGTGATGCGCGAACCCAGCGGCGCCGGGATCGTGCGGCAGCTGTTGCCATCGACGATCGCCTGCGCGCCGTCGAGCAGGATCATCGCGTTGGAGAGCAGCGTCTCCACGATTTCCTTGGCGTAGCGCGGGTTTCCCGACGCGAACGAGATCAGCGTGCGCAGCACCTGGCCCGGCGGGGCGCCGGCGAGATCATCCGCGAGGTCGCGGATCGCGCTTTCGGGCAGCGGCCCGAGCGTGAGCAGCTCCGTGCCGTCGGCCGCCAGCTCCGCGCGCAGGCCGTCCAGCTCGGCGGGACGGGGGACCGGGCGGCACGCGCCGATGAGCAGCAGCGGCAGCCGCCGCGTCTCGCGGCTCAGGTAGCGCCACACGCGCACCGTCGTGTCGTCGGCCCACTGCAGGTCGTCGACCACGAGCGCGAGCGGTTCGTCCGCGCACAGCTCGCGCACGAGCCCCAGGATGCCCTCCAGCGGGTCGGCGCCGGGGTTCTCGGCGAGCGCGACGGCGAGCTCCGCGCGTCGCAGATCCGACGCGCGCGGGTGCACACCCAGTGCGTCGAGCAGCGGCCGCAGGGCGAAGCGCTGGTCGAGCGCGTCGGCGGAGGCGAACAGCGGTTTGACGCCCGCGTCCTGGGCCATGAACAGGGTTTCGGCGAGCAGCGCCGTCTTGCCGATGCCGGGTTCGCCCTCGACCCACACCGAACGGCCGAGCCCGCCGGCGAGACCGGCGACGGTTTCGCGCAGCAGCAAAGTCTCGCTCGCGCGGTCGAAGAAGACTTCCGCGCGCGGCGGCAGCACCGGCAACGGGAAGCGCGGCACGCGGGCGGGCGGCGGCGCCGGCCGGGGCGCCGGCGCCGGGGTCTCCACCGCGGAACCGCCGCCCAGCAGGCGCTCGTACAGCTCGCGCAGCGCCGGCCCCGGCTCGGTGCCGAAGCCCTCGATCAGCTTGTCCTGCAAGTCCGTGTAGACGGCCAGCGCTTCGGCGCGACGGTCGCCGAGCGCGAGCGCTCGCATGAGCAGCCCGTGCAGTGGTTCGCGGAACGGGTGTTCGCGCGCCGACTCGAGCAGTTCGTCGACCAGCTCCCGGTGTCCGCCGTTGTCAAGCACGACCTCCGCGCGACGCTCGACCGTCGCGAGGCGCAGCTCCTCCAGCCGGGTGCGCTGCGACGCCGCGAACGGGCCGGGCAGGTTCTGCAGCGGCTCGCCGTGCCACAGCGCGAGCGCTTCGTCGAGCTTCGCCAGCGCCGGGCCGCGTTCGCCGGCCGACAGGTGGCGCTGAGCCTGGTCACGCAGGGCCTCGAAGTGGTGCACGTCGATGGTTGCGGGCTCCACGCACAGCGAGTAACCCGACCCGATGGACGCGAGCAGTTGCGGCCCGGTGCCTTTCGCGCGGCCGGGTTCGAGCGCGCGGCGCAGGCCGGAGATGTAGGTGTAGATGCTGCCCTGCGCGCTGGCCGGGGGCGAGTCGCCCCACACGGCGTCGATCAGCTCTTCGCGGGAAACGGTGCGGTTGGGCGACATCGCCAGCACCGCGAGAACTGTGCGGCGGTGGGCGGAGCCGAGATCGAGCTCGGCGCTGTCGAGTTCTGTGCCGCCGCGCCAGGCGCGGACCGGGCCGAGCAGCCGGATCTTCGGCGCGGTGATACCGCCTGCCGCGCCGTCCGCTGCCGACATCGGTCTCCCTTCACGCGTTGACGGATCGTCACACGCCGGATGCCAGTGGTGATCTTACGCCCGAACGGGTGGTGGAGCGGGCCGGGGCCGGGTCTCGCCGGTCGCCCTGACCGTCAGTCTCGGGGCGCGGTGTAACGGCCACTCGGCGTAACGGCGAACACCCGGGAAACTCCGCTGCCGAGGCGCCGGTGGAACGGCAGGCAAGGATATCCGAAAATCGGGCATACCACCTGGTCTCCGGTTTCGCCACCCTCCGTTGGTGGGTCACGCTCGCATGAGCAGGCCGCGCGGCACGGGCGCGGGTTCTGGGGACGTGGTGGTGAGGAGAGCGTCGTGAAATCGATCCCTCCGACGGTGGTGCCGGACGGTATGCGCGGTGCGGCGGGTGAGTTCGCCCGCGCCATAGACTCGGCCAACGCACATTTGAGGCGGGTCAACAGCGAGATGGCGGCGCTGCAGGCGTCGTGGCGGGGCGACGCTTCGGTGCGCTTCGGCCAGGCGATGAACGACTGGGAACAGCAGTACGACCTCATCCTGGGCCGGCTCGCCGACCTGCTCACGGTCACCGGCGGCGCGGCGGACGCGCGCCCGGCCGCCGACGAGCGGGCGACGCCGTGGACGGGTGGCCTGAGCGGGATATGAGCCCAGGGCGTTTCGACTTCACCGACGCCGACGAGATCCTCGACCGGATGGGCAGGACGACCGGCGGGATCCGGGCCGTGCTGGCGGAGCTGGAGTCCACTGTGGAACGAAATCTGGCGGGCTGGACGCCGGAGGCGCAGGCGCGCTACTGGGCGGCCAAGCAGGCCTGGACCGAGGCCGTCGGCCGCATGCCCGACTGCGTCGAGCGGGCGCGGGAGGCGTTCCGGGAGATCGCCGGGAACTCCGGCGCGGCGGGGCCGAACGCATGCGGGGTGTGCCGGGAGGCGTGAAGGCCGGCGTGAAGCCCGGGCCGACGGGCGGCTCAACCCTGCCGTCAAGACCTTCGTGAAGCAGTGCGTAGAGGACGTTGACCTGCGATTATAGGGATATGCTTCACGATCGCGGCGGGCGTGAAGAATCTTGGTAAGAAAACGTGAAGTCGTCCGCGCGAGACTTATCACCGTCAACCTGGAGTGGTGGTAGGAGATCTCGTGAAGCTCGTCAAAGTCGCTGTTCTCGCCTCGGACCCGATCACCAAGGCCGGCGCCGCGAGCCTGCTGGGTACCCGCGCCGAGCTGCAGGTCCTCCCCGAGGACTCGGCCGCGCAGGCCGACGTGGTCCTCGTGATGGAGGAGCACGTGACCGATCGAGTGCTGTCGCGGGTCAAGGAGCTGGGGCGCGAGTCCGAGCAGTTGGCCGGACCGCACCTCGTCATCGTCGCCGACCACTTTCGGGAGAGCGACCTGATGACCGCCATCGAGTGCGGCGTCGTCGCGATCCTGCCGCGCCGCGAGACCGGTGGCGCTGAACTGGTGTCCGCCGTGCTCGCCGCAGGCGACGGCACCGCCAGCCTGCCGCCGCGGCTGCAGGGCGCGCTGCTCGGCCAGGTCCAGCGCATGCGCCGCGACGTGCTCGAGCCCAACGGCCTCACCCTGTCCGGCCTCGCCGCCCGCGAGTGCGACGTGCTGCGGCTCGTCGCAGAGGGCTACGGCACGGAGGAGATCGCGACGAAGCTCTGCTACTCGGAGCGGACCGTGAAGAACGTCCTGTACGGCCTGATGACCCGCTGCGGCCTCAACAACCGTGCCCACGCCGTGGCCTACGCCCTGCGTGCCGGCGCCATCTGAACCACTCTCGCCGGGCGGCGACCGGGGCGGTGCCGCCGCCCTTGCTTCGGGCCTTCTCCTTTTCGTGGGGAAGGCCCTTTTCGTATCTGTCCGTGGTGGTTCAGACGTCCAGGACGCGCAGGCAGAGGCGGCGAAGGGTGGCGCGCAGGTCGTTGTCGGAGAGGTGGTCCAGTCCTCGCAGCGCGGGGCCGAGTTCGGTCGCCGTCCAGTAGGCGGCTGTCTGGTCTGGCGTCGGGTGGTCGCCGAAGAGCAGGCGCAGGCCGCGCCGGGCCTGGTCGTCGAGCGCCTGGCCGATGCTCTCGTGCCGCCGTGCGCCCGGGTCGGTGCGGTTGAGCGGAGAGACGGACCGGTGGGCCACGACCTGGTCCACGAAACCGTCGACAAGCAGCTCGCGCCGCTGCTGTCCGGTTTGGACCTCCGCGGCCGCTTCGAGGAGTTCGTCGAACGCCGTGATGCTGCTCTGTAGGAGAGCCGCGAGAATGTCGGCCTTCGAGCGGAAGTAGTAGTAGACGTTGGCTTTCGTGACGCCCATCGTGTCGGCGATCAGCTGCAGTGACGTGGCGTCGAACCCGTGCTCGGCGAACAGCTCCTGCGCCGTGGCGAGCACGGCCCGCCTGGTCTTCTCGGCCTGTTCAGTCCGGGTGGGTGACACCCGGCGATGCTAACCCACGGCGTTCGGTGCGGGGATGGGCTACGGTGGTTTCATTAGCCGAATGGCTAATGAACTTCGAGGAGAGACACATGCGCGTACTGGTGACCGGCGGGACCGGCTACGTCGCCGGCTGGTGCCTCGCCGAGCTGCTGCGGCGTGGCTACGACGTGCGGACGACGGTGCGTTCGGCCGCCAAGGAAGCCGCGGTGCGCCGCGCGGTCGGCAGCGAGATCGACCCCGGTGACCGGCTGGAGGTCGTGGTCGCCGACCTGACGTCCGACGCCGGCTGGGCCGAGGCCGTGGCCGGCTGCACCTACGTGTTGCACGTCGCTTCGCCGCTGGGCGGCGATGGTTCGCGCGACCCCGACGCGTTCATCGGCCCCGCGCGCGACGGTGCCCTGCGGGTGCTGAAGGCCGCGACCGAGGCAGGGGTGTCGCGAGTCGTGATGACGTCCTCGCTGGCCGCCGCCGCGCCGCCGATCGGCACGCGCAGCGCCGAGGTGTTCGACGAGACCCTGTGGACCGACCCCGACGATCGCCGCCTCAACCCGTACCGCCGTTCCAAGGCCGTGGCCGAGCGCGCGGCGTGGGACTTCATCGAGTCCGCCGGCGGTGGCACTTCGCTGGCGACGGTGCTGCCGGGCGCGATCCTCGGCCCGGTGCTGGAAGGCCAGGCGCTCGGCTCCGTGCAGCTGATCGGCGCCCTGCTCGACGGCCGCCTCCCCGGCGTCCCGCGGCTCGGCTACAGCGTCACCGACGTCCGTGACCTCGCCGATCTCCACCTTCGAGCCATGCTCGCGCCCGAGGCCGCGGGCGAGCGGTTCGTCGCCGTCGGCGAGTTCCTGTGGCTGCGCGAGGCGGCGCGCGAGATCCGCGCGAAGCTCGGCCCCGACGCCGCCAAGGTGCCCACGCGCGGTCTGCCCGACTTCGTGCTGCGCGGCTTCGCGCTCGTCAATGCCGGCGTGCGCGAGGTGGCGCCGGACCTCGGCCGGAAGAACGTGTACACCTCGGCCAAGGCGCAGAAGCTGCTCGGCTGGCAGCCCCGGCCCGCGGCCGCGACCGTCGTCGACTGCGCGCGGAGCCTTGTCGCTGTCCACTGAGGACGGTTAGGGTGCGCATCATGGTGCAGACTGCGGTGGAGATCGCGCGCGCGGTGCGCGCCGGTGAGCTGGATCCCGTCCAGGTGACCAAGGAAGCCCTCGCCCGCATCGCGGCGGCCGACGGCGTGGTCGGCGCGTTCCGGCGCGTGCGCGCGGCGGAGGCCCTCGCGGAGGCGGCGGAGGTCGCCGCCCGCCCGGACCTGCGTGATTTGCCGTTGGCGGGTGTTCCGGTGGCGGTCAAGGACGTCACGGAGGTCGCCGGCGAATACGCGGGCTGGGGCTCGGTCGCCGGTCCGCGGACGCCGTTTTCTTCCGACGGGGTGATCGCCGCCCGCCTGCGCGCGGCGGGCGCCGTGATCGTCGGTCTCACCCGCGTGCCCGAGCTCTGCCTGTACCCGATGAGCGACGACCCCACCGGCGTCTCCCGCAACCCGTGGGAACCCGCGTACACGGCCGGCGGCTCCTCGGGCGGCAGCGCAGCCGCCGTCGCCGCCGGCCTCGTCCCCATCGCCCACGGCACCGACGGCCTCGGCTCCGTGCGCCTGCCCGCCGCCATGTGCGGCCTCGTCGGCCTCAAGCCCGGCCGCGGCGTCGTCCAGGAGCCCACCGAGGGCTGGTACGGCATGTCCACGCACGGCCCGCTGGCCACCACCACGGCCGACGCGGCCCTGCTGATGTCCGTGCTGGGCGAGCAAACTTCGCTGGCCGAGGTTCCGGTGCCCGGCCCGCAACGCATCGCCTTCTCCACCCAAGTCCCCGTCACGCGCGCCCCGCTCCCGCGCCCGCTCGGCCAGGCCGTCACCCAAGCCTCGACGTTGCTGACCGGTTTTGGTCATTCGCTGACGGAAGCCACCCCGGCCTACGGCTTCGACACCATGCTCGCCCTCGTCGCCCGCTGGTTCGCCGGCCCCGCCTCCCAAGCCGACGCGGAGTTCACCTTCCGCCACCTCCAGCCCCGCACCCGCACCCACGTCCGCCTGGGCCACCTCACGCGCGCCTTCGTCCGCGACCGCTCCCGCACCACGTGGATCTCCCGCGCCGAGGCGTTCTTCGCCTCCCACGACGTCCTCATCACCCCGACGCTCGCCACGCTGCCCCCGAAAGCCCAGCGCTGGCACCGCCGCTCCTGGCTCGCGAACGCCCTGCCGGCCGTCCGCGTCGCCGACTTCACGGGCTTCTGGAACCTCGCGGGCTTCCCCGCCCTCTCCGTGCCCGTCGGCCACCACCCGCCCCTCGACCTCGCCACCTCGGTCCAGCTCATCGCCCCACCCGGCGGCGAATCGCTACTGCTGGGCCTCGCGGCTCAACTCGAGGCGGCAAACCCCTGGCCCCGCAGCCGCTGACCCTCGCCCCGGTGGCATGGCCCCGCCCTCCCAGGGGGGCGTCCCACGTCCAGTCTATCGGCCACCCCCGACAAAACCCGCTGGTAGCAAGGGAATCCGGCATTTCCTGTGGATAGGCGGCTGCCTGTGGACAACTGCGGGGCGGGGGTTGACAGACGCTCGCGCGGCCACCGTAAGAAACGACGAAGGCCGCTTCCCCGTGGAGGGGGAGCGGCCTTCGGTCGTGAAGTGCGGGTCAGGAGTTGGACTTGCCGGCCACCTGGGAGACCGGCTGAGGAGTGGAGCCGTTGGCGTTCCCGGTGGGCTTCGCGGCGGTGGCGGCGTTGCCGTTTGCCGGTGCGGGCTTGGGTTTCACCGTCGGGGCCGGGGTGGTCGGGGAGTCGACCGAGACGACCTCGGGCTTTGGCTTCGGGACCGGAACGGGCTTCGGCGCGGCAGCGGGCTTGGCAGAAGCAGCGGGTGCCGGCGCGGCAGCGGGCTTGGCAGAAGCGGCCGGGGCAGGCGCAGGCTTGGCAGCAGGCGCAGAGGCAGCAGGCTTGGCCGACACAGAAGAAGCAGCCGGATCATCCCCGCCCACCAGTTTCGACGCCGACGGGATCACCGACTCCACCGGAAGCGCCGCCAGCAGGGTCTCGCTGCTCTTCAGCACCTCGTCCGCCATCGCCAGGTTCTTGCGCGCCTGCTCGCGGATCTCGGCGAGGCGTTCGACCTTGCGGGTCGCCGCGGTGGTGCGCTGGGCGGCCTGAGTGGTGGCTTCGTCGAGGCGGCGCTTGGCTTCCGCGGTGGCGTCGTCGACGCGGCGCTTGGCCTCGGCCGTCGCCTCGGCGATGCGGCGTTCGGCCTGGTTCTTGCTCGCCGTGCGCTGGTCGGCGATCAGCTTCTCGTGCGCGGTGCGCTCGGCGGTGATCTTCGAGTCGAAGTCGCGCTCGATCTTGCGGCGCTTGCGCTCGGCTTCGTTGTCGAGGAGTTCCCGGCGTTGCGCCGCCTCGACGGTGAGCCGCTGCACCTCGGCGCGCGTCTCCTTCAAAGCCTCTTCGTGCTCGGAGTGCAGCGCCTCGGCCTGCTTGTCGAGCTCCGAGACCAGACGCGTGTAGCGCTCGCGCAGCTTCGTCGACGCCTCGGTGGACGAAGCCCAGTGCTTCTCCGCCGCCACCTGCGCGCGCTTGGTGATCTCGTCCGCGCGCGCCTGCGCGAGCTGCACCGTGCGCTGCATGCGCTCGTCCAAGTCCTCGAGCCGCTCGGGCGGCTTCATCAGCTCCTCGACGCGGCCCTGCAGCTTGGTCACCTCGCCGCGCGCGGCCTCGAGCTCGCGCGACAGCGTGGCGACCTGCGTCGCCGCCGCGTCGCGATCACTGAGCAGCCGGCGCAGCTGCGCCTCGATGTGATCGAGGTACTGGCGCACCTCGTTGCGGTCGAAGCCGTGCCAGGCTTGGGTGTACTCGCGCCGCAGGGGCAGGAGGCCGTTGTCTCGCTCGGGAACCATGGGCCCGACGGTACCCGCGCACATTGTGTCGTCGGCGTCAGGACTGGTGATTCACCGCCATGTGTCGGGCCCTACCTGGTGATCGTCGCCTGAACGGCCTCACCCCGGAAACGCACCGTGACTACCAGTGGAACCCGCGCGACAGCCGCGCAAGCGCCATCGCAGCCCGAGACAGGTGTTTCTCGCCACGGCCGATCTTGAGCCGGCCCGAACCGCCGGCCGCCGTCGAGTCGGGGAAGATGCGGAAACCCTGGTACGCGATCGCGTCAGTGAGGCCCGGTGCCAGCGTGTAGGTGAGCCCGATGGCCTGCCCCGCCGGGGTGCCGATGTGCTTGGGCCGGTCGATCAGCGCCTTCATGACCATGTCGGCCGCCTGCTCCGGCGACTTCGTGGGGAACGCGTCGTAGATCTTCGTCGGCCGGATCATCGGCGTGCGCACCAGTGGCATGTGGATCGTGGTGAACGTGATGCCGTCACCGTGCGTCTCCGTCGCCGCGATTCGCGAGAAGTAGTCGAGCGCGGCCTTCGACGCGGCGTACGCGGAGAACCGCGGTGCGATGCCCTGCACACCGATCGACGAAACATTCACGATGTGCCCGAACTTCCGCTCCGACATGTGAGGCAGCACCGCGAGAATCAGCCGCACCGCGCCGAAGTAGTTGATCGCCATCGCGCGCTCGTAGTCGTGGATCCGGTCGTACGACAGCTTGATCGACCGGCGGATCGAGCGCCCGGCGTTGTTCACGAGCATGTCGATCCGGCCGTGCTCGGCCAGCATCGCGTCCACGGCCTTGTGCACCGACTCCTCGTCGGTCAGGTCCGCCGGGTACACCGACGCCGTGCCGCCGGCCGCGATGATCTCGTCGCGCACCTCTTCCAGCTCGTGCTGCCGCCGCGCCACCAGCAGCGGCACACCGCCCGCCGCCGCGACCTTCAGCGCCGTCGCTCGCCCGATGCCCGAAGACGCGCCGGTGATGATCACGCGCCGCCCGTCCAGCTCACCGCGCGGGCCGTGCTTGCGGGCGCGGAACGGGTCGAGGTGCTCGCGCCAGTAGCGCCACAGCGTGGCCGCGTAGTCCTCGAGCCGCGGCACCTCCACGCCCGTGCCCGCCAGCGCCTTGCGCGTCTCGGTCGACGCGAACACCGACGGGAACGCCATCGTCTCCAGCAGCACCGGCGGGATGCCGAGGCGCTCCATCACCGCGTCGCGCGCGATCGTGAAGCCGGGGATGTGCTCGCTGAGCTTCACCAGCCCGACGAGCCCCTTCGACACGCCCTCGCCCAGCTGCACCGTGATCGTCGGCGCGCCCGCGGACCGCGCGAACGCGTTGTACACCGACACCACCGGCTGCGGCTCGGGGTTCACGAGGTGGAAGGCGCGCCCGTCGAGGCCTGGCGTGGTCACCAGCTCCAGCAGCGCCTTGGCCACGTAGTCGACCGGCACCACGTTGGTGTCGCCGAGGTCCGGCCCGACGATCGGCACGTCGGGCAGCCCGGCGAGCTTGCTGATGGCCGGGAATAGGTAGTACGGGCCGTCGATCTTGTCCATCTCGCCGGTCTTCGAGTCACCGACCACGACGGCGGGCCGGTACACGCGCCACGGCACCTCGTGCTGCTCGCGCACCAGCTTCTCGGCCTCGAACTTCGTGCGGTGGTACGGCGTGATCAGCCGCTGCCCGACGTCGAACATGTCCTCGGTGAACAGGCCCTCGTGATCACCGGCCACGGCCACCGACGACACGTGGTGCAGTCCGCCGGCGCGCAGGTCCGCGGCGAGGTCGACGACGTGCTGCGTACCGTCCACATTGGCCTTGATGCTGATCTCGTCGTCGGCGGTGATGTCGTAGAGCGCGGCCAGGTGCACCACGTGGTCGACACCGCGCAGGGCGTCGCGGTCCTCCTCGGACACACCCAGCATCGGTTCGCCGAGGTCGCCGGTCACGAGCGTCACGCGGTCCGCGTGCGGCCACCCGTCGACCAGCTTCGCCAGCTTCTCCCTCGACGACGCGCGCACCACGAGGGCGACGCGTTCCGCGTCCGGCCGCATGAGCAGCAGCCGGGTGAACTGGCGGCCGATCAACCCGGTCGCACCCGTCACCAAGAACGTCGCCATCTCCATCACCCTCCGCCGTACAACGCTGGACCCTTGCCGCATTCTGCTGCATGGAAGCCGCGCTGACCACAGCGCGCCCGAGTGATGTTACTCGCTAGTAACTTGCGGTGAAACCCGGGTCCCGCAGGTCGGAGGCACCTTTTCCGGCGACGGTGTCCCGATGGGCGGTACGAAGTGACCGTTCGCGACACCCGCCGCGCGGAGCGAACGGTCCCCTCGCATCAGGTGAACTGCACGCCGTTGCCTGCCACGCAGGAGAAAAAGGCAGAAAAACCGGTGCCCCGGCGAAATCCCGCCGGGGCACCCTCGTCGAATAGCACGGCGCGAAAAGCGCGGTGAAAACTCGGTGGAAGGATCAGACCGGATCCGCGATGACGACCCGGTTCTCCTCGTACCCGTCGGTCCCGCCGACCCACCGGCCGCCACAGGTCACGAGCACCACCCGGTGTGGCCCAGCCTGCCCGAAGAGGTCGTCGGCGCGGGCCGGCAGATCGTCCTTGTGCACGGTGACCAGTTGCGAGATCCGGTATTTCGAGCTCTTCCCCGAACTGTCCACAATGGTCACTTCGCCGCCGATACGCTCGTTCCACAGCTCGGCGAACGGCCCCGTCGCGCCCTTCCAGTTCACGTGCCCCGCGAAGACGCTGGCGCCGCTCACCGCGTCGAGCGCGGCGCCCCACCAGGCCGCCTGCCCGATGTCCGAGGGCACCGGCAGCGTGTTGCCCGGCCCGAGGCTCTGGCGCACCATCGCGGCCGTCCCGCCGCCGGGCAGCCGGAGCGTGCCCGGCTTCTGCGGCGCGAGCGGGGGCTGCTTGTGCTCCACCGGCGCGGCGGGCGGCGGCCCGGCCGGCGCGGTGGACGGTAGTGAAGGCGGCGCCGAAGAAGAAGGCGCCTCCGAAGGCGCAGCCGGCCGCAGACCCGCGAGGGCGGCGGCGGCCGGCTGAGCGCTGCCGGCCACCATCGCCATCGGGGGTGCGCTGATCACGACGGTGGCGAGCTCCACCACGAGAACGCTCGCCGCGCCGAGGACGAAACCGGTGATCAACCGGCTCTTGCTTGCCATACCCGTTCCGCTCTCACTACCTCCGGGACGCGCGCCGCGCGGCGAACCCGACCAGACCCGAACCGACGAGCGCGAGCACCGCGAGGCCGATCAGCCCCGGCGCGGAGAAGCTCGTCTCGACGGCGCCCTTCGCCATCGCCACCGGCTGGTCGCCCGCGGGGATCGCGTGGGGGACCTCGTTCGGCGTGTTGGCGAGGCTGAGCGCCAGTGTCTCGCCCGGCTTCAGCGAGCCGCACACCGAGGGCGGGTTCTTCGGGTCGAACGCGTTCTCGTAGCCCGGCGGTGCGTTGACCTCGACGACGCAGATGTCCTGCGGCGCCAGCAGGTTGTCCACGGTCACCGCACCGGTGTCGCCGGCGGTCGTGACGACCACGGGCTTGCCGTCGGGGCCGCTGAGCGGCTTGCCGTCCTGCCCGGTGGCGGCGGTCTTCTTGTCCTTGCCGGTGATCCGCAGCGTCGCGCCGCCGATGCCCTTGCCGGTCTTCGCGTCGGTCTTGGTCACCTGGACCTTGCCCGGCTTCGCGACGGCGACGACGCCTTCCGCGGTCAGCGTCTTCTCGCCGCCGGTGGAGACCACGTTCTGGATGCCGGTGTTCACCGGGTTCTGCACGTACGGCCGGTCGGCCGGGGCCGAGAGCGACGTCGCGAGCTTCGGCTGGTCACCGGTCGGCGTGAGCTTCACCGAGATCGTGCCGTCGGCGCCCGTCTTGAGCGTGGTCTCCGTCTGCGCGCCCTGGACGGTGGCGCTGCCGCCGGCCGTGTCGGTGGCCTGGGCGTCGTCCTGCGAGTCGGAGTCGGTGCCGGTCGTCAGCGTCGCGTCGGTGGCGTCGAGCTTGACCGCGACGTCCGGGACGCCGGTGCCCTTGGCGTTCTTCACGGTGACCGTCCAGGTCGCCGCGCTGCCGAGGTGCTGGTCCTCCTTCGGCGGCGTGACCGACGCGGTCCACGGGCCGCGGTTGGCCTCGGCGTCGGTGGTCAGCTTGGCGACGTCGTCGTACGCCGTGGGGGCCTTGTCCTTCAGCCCCTGCAGGTGCATGTCGATGTCGTAGCCGATCTTGTCCGCGGGCAGCGCCTGGTTGAGGTCGTCGTGCCCGGGCCGCGGCGCGGAGGTGTACGAGTGCAGCAGGTGCGCCAGCGCGGCGGCGATGTTCGCGTCCTTGGTGTCGCCGTAGCGCAGCAGCAGGTACGAGATGTTGGCCGCCTTGTCGGCGGGGATCTCGTCGCCCCACTTGGTGAGCAGCTTGTCGCCGGGCTTGTACTTCTCGTTCGAGTCCGGTGCCTTCAGCTGGAAGCTGACGCAGAACACCTGCTTGCCGGCGACGAGGTAGGACCCGAGCCAGTTGCCGCTGTGGTCCTTGTTGTCGAACCGTTGTGCCGGGACCTCGACGCCGATGCCCTGCTGGGTCGCGGCGTCGGCGGCGGTCGGGCCGAGTGCGGTGAGGGAGAGTGCGCCGAGCACGGCCGTGGCGACCAGACCGGCGGCCGCGCGCAGGCGAGCGCGCGGGCGTGAAGACCACCCCATGGTGTGTTGACTCCTTCAACATGCTCTGCAGTGACGCCTTTGCGTCGACGCAGGTCACACGATCGAACAACTCCCCGACACGCGTTCGGTCACATTCCGAACACGCGAAGTGAAGGTTCGCGGCTGATCACCCGGATTGTCTAGGGGGCCATCGGGTGACCTGCGGTGAACGGTCGTGATCTCAGTCGCATACGGTGTAGCCCGGCGCGGGTCCGGTCCCCTGATCGGGCAAAAGGGTAAAGTCTCCTTTACTCGACCGTCTCGACGGGAACCAGCAGGCCCGAGCGGTCGTTGAACCCCATGCAAGGTGCCAGCAGATCCAGGAGGATCAGGTGCGTTCCAGTAGCAACCCGGCGTTCCGCAACCTGTCCCGCGGTTCGGCCGCTTCAGGGCAGTACGGGCCGAACGTGGGCTTCGACCAGCGGCCCTACGGCACTCCGCAGGGCCAGGGCGGTGTGCCCGGCTACGGTCCCGGGCAGATGGCCGCCGGTTCCGCCGACCGTCCGATGACGGTCGACGACGTCGTCGTCAAGACCGGTCTTTCGCTGGGCACCGCGCTGGTGTTCGGTGTCGTCACGGCCCTGTGGGCCCAGACCCAGCTGGTGACCGACGCGCTCGGCCGCGTCACCGGCATGAACGGCGCGCTGCTCGGTGCGCTGTTCGGCGGCCTGATCGTCGGGCTCGTGCTGTCGCTCGTGATCATCTTCGGGCAGAAGGCGAGCGGTCCGCTCACGCTGGCCTACTCGGCCGCCGAGGGTATTTTCCTCGGTGCGCTCAGCGGGCTGTTCGAGCTGCTCTACCCGGGGATCGCGCTGCAGGCGCTGATCGGCACGGCGGGTGTGTTCATCGCGATGCTGGTGGTCTACAAGACCGGCGCCGTGAAGGTCACGCCGAAGCTGACCAAGTGGATCGTCGGCGCCGTGGGCGGCGTCGTGGTCCTGATGCTGGTCAACCTGCTCACCGCGCTGTTCTTCGGCTTCAACCCGCTGCGCGACGGCGGGCCGATCGCGATCATCTTCAGCCTGGTGGTCATCGGCATCGCGGCGTTCAGCTTCCTGCTCGACTTCGACCAGGCCGACCGCATGATCCGGTCGGGGATGCCGGCCAAGTGGGCGTGGTTCGCGGCTTTCGGCCTCATGACCACGCTGGTGTGGCTGTACCTCGAGATTCTGCGGCTGTTGTCCTACCTGCGCGACTAGTACTCGCGTAGGACTCCCGAGAAGGCGCTCCGTGTACTACGGGGCGCCTTTTCTGTGTACGCGTTCTGTACGCGGAGAAATGCTCTTCGCGCGACGGAGCGCGTACGCAGAGTGCTTGTGCGAGGCCAATTCCTGGCCGTGTCGGTGCAGGTGGAGGACTTTCCGCAGGGGCGCCGAGAACGCGAAAAGCCGCCTTCGCCGTGCTTCGGGCGAAATCGATGGCTTTTTGTCGGTGGCGTCCTCTAGCCTCGACGGCGTCACGCAAGGGGGACCCGCTGCCGTGGGCTTGCGTGCCTTTTTTCGCTCTCGACGATGGGGATGGTCCACCGCATGTCCGAACAACCGAGTCCGGCCGCGCCGGGCGCAGCCGGGCTCGACGACAAACTCGACCGTGGCGTGCTCAAGATCGCCTCCGTGGTGGTGCTCGGCGCCATCATGGCGATCCTCGACACCACGGTCGTCAACGTCGCGCTGCAGAAGCTCACGATCCAGTTCTCCACGTCGTTCGACACGATCCAGTGGGTCGCCACGGGCTACATGCTCGCGCTGGCCACGGTCATCCCGGTCACGGGCTGGGCGTCGGACCGCTTCGGCACCAAGCGGCTGTACCTGCTGGCCATCGGCACGTTCCTCGTCGGTTCGATGCTCGCGGGGCTCGCGTGGAACGTGGAGTCCCTGATCATCTTCCGGGTCGTGCAGGGGCTCGGCGGCGGCATGCTGATGCCCGCGGGCATGACGATTCTGACGCGCACGGCGGGTCCGCAGCGCATCGGCCGGGTGATGTCCGTGCTCGGCGTGCCGATGCTGCTGGGCCCGATCTGCGGCCCGATCCTCGGCGGCTGGCTCGTCGACGCCGTGAGCTGGCGCTGGATCTTCTACATCAACGTGCCGATCGGCGTCATCGCGTTCGTGCTCGCGCTGCGCCTGCTGCCGAAGGACAAGGCGACGAAGTCGGGCCGCTTCGACTTCGCGGGCCTGCTGATGGTGTCGCCGGGCCTGGCGGCCCTGATCTTCGGCGTCTCGCGCATCCCGTCCACCGGCACGGTCACGGCGATCCAGGTGTGGCTGCCGGCGGTCGCGGGCATCGTGCTGCTGGTGAGCTTCGTGCTGCGCGCGCTGCGGGTGGCGGACCCGTTGATGGACCTGAGCCTGTTCCGCAACCGGACGTTCTCGGTCTCGATGATCACGCTTTCGGTGTTCTGCATGGGCTTCTTCGGCGCGATGCTGCTACTGCCCACGTACTTCACCCTGGTGCGCGGCGAATCCGCGCTGCACGCCGGCCTGCTGCTCGCACCGCAGGGCTTCGGCGCGATGATCATGATGCCGATCGCGGGCCGCTTGTTCGACAAGTTCGCGGCCCGCCGCATCGTGCTGCCGGGCCTGGCGCTGATCGTAGTGGGCATGGTGCCGTTCACCCAGGTCACGTCGACCACGCCGTACGCGCTGCTGCTGTCGGCCGCGTTCGTCATGGGCCTCGGCATGGGCTGCACGATGATGCCGATCACGTCAGCCGCCCTGCAGACGCTGCGCTCCGAGGACATGGCCAAGGCCTCGACCACCACGAGCATCCTGCAGCAGACGTCGGGTGCCATCGGCTCCGCGATCATGTCCATCGTTTTGGCCGCCCTGCTCGGCTCCCGCTTCAGCGTCCCGACGAGCCAGGGCCAGCTGGCGGCCACGGTGGCCACCCTGAACCCCGCCACGCACACCGCCGCGTCCGCCCTCGCCGCCGGCGCCTTCGCGACGCCCTTCTTGATCGCCACGGTGATCCTCGCCGTGTGCCTGGTGCCCGCCGCGTTCCTGCCGAACCGACGCTTCGTCCCGTCGCCCCCTCCGGCACGCTCGGACGACGCGGCGGCCCCGATCCCGGTGGCGCCGCTGCACTGACTGGGTTTGCTTCACGCGAGAGGGCCGCTTCGCGCTTGCCACGGGCGGCCCTTTTCTTCGCGTGACCGGGCTTGCTTGGGCTGCGCCGTCGTGCTGCCTCCGAATATGGCCGTCACGGTGGCGCGTCGTCCGGCGACCGGTTTCCCGGCTGTCGCGGGATCATCGCGAGAACGGGCGCTCGCCACTCATTTTGCGGCCGACTTCAGCACTCTCGCGGAATCGCGCCAACGAACAAGTTGTGAGCAGCCTTTCCCGTCGGCGCTCGGTTTGCTTCGGCGGAAGGCGGCTTCGTCGACTATGGCGAGCACGGCCGGAGCCCGCAAGCACTGCGAGGAACCATCGAACGACCGTCGCGAGTCGCGAACGCGCCGTTGCCCGCGACCTGTTCATCCAGCAGTGCCCGAAGCGGCAAAAGGGCCGCCCGCAGCCAAAGTCGCGGGCGGCCCAAGCGCGCTACCTCAAAAAGCGGTCTACTTCAGGAAAGGCGCTCCAGCACCATCGCCATCCCCTGCCCGCCACCAACACACATCGTCTCCAGTCCGAACTGCTTGTCGTGGTGCTGCAGAGAGTTGATCAACGTCGACGTGATGCGTGCCCCCGTCATGCCGAACGGGTGGCCGACCGCGATGGCGCCGCCGTTGACGTTGAGGCGATCGAGGTCGATGCCGAGGTCGCGGTAGGACGGGATGACCTGCGCGGCGAACGCCTCGTTGATCTCGACGAGGTCGATGTCCGAAATGGACAGACCCGCGCGAGACAGTGCCTGCTTCGAAGCCTCGACCGGGCCGTAGCCCATGATCTCCGGCGACAGGCCCGTCACGCCCGTCGACACGATGCGGGCCAGCGGCGTGAGGCCGAGCTCGCGCGCCTTGGTGTCGGACATGACGATCACGGCGGCGGCGCCGTCGTTGAGTGGGCAGCAGTTGCCGGCGGTGATGCGGCCGTCGGGGCGGAACACGGGCTTCAGGCCGGATACGCCCTCGATGGTCACGCCGGCGCGCGGGCCGTCGTCCTTGGACACGACGGTGCCGTCGGGGAGGGTGACCGGCGTGATGTCCTTGGCCCAGAAGCCGTCGGCGATCGCCTTCTCTGCGAGGTTCTGCGAGCGCACGCCGAACTCGTCCATCTCCTCGCGCGTGATGCCCTTGAGCCGCGCCAGGTTCTCGGCGGTCTGGCCCATGGCGATGTAGACGTCGGGCACAGCGCCCTCACCGCGCGGATCGGTCCAGGTGTCCGTGCCCGACGAAGCGGTCGCCACGGTGCGGGCCTCGGCGTCGGCGAAGAGCGGGTTGTGCGTGTCGGGCCAGGAGTCCGAGCTGCCCTTCGCGAAGCGCGACACGGCCTCGACGCCCGCGGAGATGAAGACGTCACCCTCGCCGGCCTTGATCGCGTGCATCGCCATGCGGGTGGTCTGGAGGCTGGAGGAGCAGTACCGGGTGATCGTGCAGCCGGGCAGGTGGTCGTAACCGAGCTCGACGGCCACCGCTCGGCCCATGTTGAACCCCGACTCGCCGCCGGGCAGGCCACAGCCGAGCATCAGGTCGTCGATGTCGGCGGGGTCCAGCTGCGGCACCTTGTCGAGCGCCGCCCGGATCATCTGCACGGCGAGGTCGTCGGGGCGCATGCTGACCAGCGAGCCCTTGGCGGCACGGCCGATCGGGGAGCGGGCGGTGGAGACGATTACGGCTTCGGGCATGGCGTGACACTTCCTCGGGTCGGTGGCAACGGGCGGGCGCTAAGCGGTTGCTCACCATAGTGCCGCCTGTCACGCCTCCCGCAAAGCCCAACGCGACGCGGACCACTATCGGGCGCCGGCAGGATCTCCGCCGTGACCGGTCGGAACAGGGCACTGCGCACGAGCACGATCGTGTGGTGGGGAGCCGGCCTGATCCTGGTGGCCGTGGCTGCCGCCTTCCTCTGCGGGCCACGCTCGGCGGCGGCACCCCACAGGACACCGCCCGGCTCGACGCCCTGCGCACCGCCGCGAGCGTCGTAGGCACCGGCGGCGCGGCCGCCCTGCTGCTCGCCGCCCGTCGCCGGCGCTCGGCCGAGCTCGACCTCGAGCAGAAGGACCACGACGCGACCCAGCGCCGCATCACCGAGATGTGCGGCAAGGCCGCCGACCAGCTCGGCAGCGAGAAGGCCCCGGTCCGCCTCGCCGGCCTCTACGCGTTGAAGCGCCTCGCCCAGGAACACCCGCTCCAGCGCCAGACGATTGTCAACCTGCTCTGCGCCTACCTGCGGATGCCGTTCCGACGGCGGTCCGGACGAGCGGCAGGTCCGCAAGGTCGCGCAGCGGATCCTGACCCTGCACCTCCGCCCCGCAGAGGACGGCGACAGCTGGTTCTGGCCGAACGTCGACCTGGACCTCACCGGTGCGAAGCTCGTCGACCTGTCGCTGAAGTACTGCCGCGTCCACGTCGGCGGTGTTCGCCGACGTGGAGTTCACCGGGGCCACGACGTTCCGCTACACCAGCTTCGCGACCAAGGCGGATTTCACCGCGGCGACGTTCGCCGAGCCGCCCGACGCCGCGGGATCGAGCGCCGCCCGGAACGCCCACCCCGGGCGGGACTGTCACCGAAGAGTCGAGCCGCCCCGCCTGAGTGGACCGCGCCGCAGGTCCAGCGTTTAGGCTGGGCCTCGCCGCCGAGATCCGGCGCGGAAGGGCAGGAGCGCAGTCGTGGAGTACGCCGAGCACATCGTCGACCTCGTGGGGAACACCCCGCTGGTCAAGCTGAACTCCCTCACCAAGGGGCTCAAGCCGCTGGTGCTCGCGAAGGTCGAGTACGTGAACCCGGGCGGCAGCGTGAAGGACCGCATCGCGCTGCGGATGATCGAGGCCGCCGAGGCGTCGGGCGCCCTCAAGCCGGGCGGCACGATCGTGGAGCCGACGTCGGGCAACACCGGCGTGGGCCTGGCGATGGTCGCGCAGCGCAAGGGTTACAAGTGCGTGTTCGTCTGCCCGGACAAGGTGAGCGAGGACAAGCGCAACGTCCTGCGCGCGTACGGCGCGCGCGTCGTCGTGTGCCCGACGGCCGTCGCGCCCGAGCACCCCGACTCCTACTACAACGTCTCCGACCGCCTCGTCCGCGAGATCGACGGCGCCTGGAAGCCCAACCAGTACGCCAACCCCGCTAACCCCGAGAGCCACTACCTCTCCACCGGCCCGGAGATCTGGCGCCAGACCGAGGGCAAGGTGACGCACTTCGTCGCCGGCGTCGGCACCGGGGGCACGATCTCGGGCACCGGCCGCTTCCTCAAGGAGGCCAGCGACGGCCGAGTGGAGGTCGTCGGCGCCGACCCCGAGGGCTCCGTCTACTCCGGCGGCAGCGGCCGCCCGTACCTGGTCGAAGGCGTGGGCGAGGACTTCTGGCCCGAGACCTACGACCGCGGCATCGCCGACCGGATCATCCCGATCTCCGACGCGCACTCGTTCGACACCACCCGCCGCCTCGCGGTGGAAGAGGGCCTGCTGGTCGGCGGCTCGTGCGGCATGGCCGTCGCCGCCGCGCTGAAGCTCGCCGAGAGCCTGACCGAGGACGACGTCGTGGTCGTCCTCCTGCCCGACGGCGGCCGCGGCTACCTCACCAAGGTTTTCAACGACGACTGGATGTCGTCCTACGGCTTCCTCCCGCCCGACTCCTCGGGCGCGACGGTGGGCGACGTGCTCACCAAGAAGAGTGGCTCCCTGCCCAGTCTCGTGCACACGCACCCGAACGAGACCGTGGCGGAGGCCGTCGCGATCCTGTCGGAATTCGGCGTGAGCCAGATGCCCGTGGTCAGCGCGGAGCCGCCGGTCATGGCCGCCGAGGTGGTGGGCGCCGTCAACGAGCGCGACCTGCTCGACGCGCTGTTCACCGGCAAGGCCCAGCTCGCCGACAAGCTCGAGACGCACATGTCGCCGCCGCTGCCGACGATCGGTGCCGGCGAACAGGTCGGCTCCGCGATGAAGGCGCTCGAGGGCGCGGACGGCGCGTTGGTCTTGATCGACGGCAAGCCCGCGGGCGTCGTCACCAGGCACGATCTGCTCGGGTTCCTCGCCGGGCGCTGAGGGCGACACTGCGCTCTTCGTTACCGATCCGGCCACAGTCACGGCGGGGAAGGTTGCCGGCTGCGGCACCGTCCGGACAGGTTCCCGCCTGCTTCTGGTCGGATCGGTAATTGGCCTACCTGGGCCGGGGCGTTCCGAGCGCCCTGCCCCGCTATCCGATAGCGTGGGCGCGATAGAACTTTTTCGCGTCCTCGTCAAGGGGGTTCAAGACCCACATGAGTGCTCCGCAGCCACCGAACCAGCCCGGGGACGGCGGCGAGCAGCCGCCGCAGGGCCCACCGAGTGGTCCCACACCTCAGCAGGACAGTCCTTTCGGCGCGTCGGAGCCGACCCAGGTGGTCCAGCCGGGCCAGCCGTACCCGTCGGCCCCGTCTTCGGGTGATGGCGGACTGTTCGGCGAAGCCCCCGAGCCCACGCAGGTCGTGCGGCCCGGTGACGCGAACGCCGGCGGCGAAAGCCACTTCGGCGCCGAGTCGACGCAGCTCGTCCCGCCCGGCTCGCAGCCGCCGGCCATCCCGTACTCCCCGCCGCCGAGCGCGGCCGACAACCCCGCTGCCATGGGCGGCGGGTTCGGCCAGCAAGGCTTCGGGGGACAGCCCGGTGCTCCGGGTTCTCCTGGTGCTCCTGGTGGCTTCGGCCAGCCGGGCCAGCCGCAGGGCTTCGGCGCCCCGGGCGGGTTCGACCAGGGCCAGGGTGCCTTCGGTGCCCCGCCGCAGGGCGGTTTCGGTCAGCCGGGTCAGCCCGGGCAGCCGGGTCAGCCGGGCGGTTTCGGAGCGCCCCCGGCCTTCGGTGCCGCGCCTGTCGCGTCCGGTGGCGGCAACAGCATGTACGGCTTCATTGCCGGTGGCGTGGTGGCGCTGCTGGGTGTGCTGTCGCTGATCTGGTCGTTCCTCTACATGGGCGACGCGAGCGACTACTCGTCCAGCCTCGACCAGGCCCGCCAGTCGGCCGGTGACGCGAAGGTCGACGAGCTGCTGGGCCAGTCCGGCCTCGCCTCGCCGGGCGCCATCTGGTTCTACGTGATCATGGTCCTGGTCGGCGCGGTCGTCTCCATCGCGGGCGGCGCCGGGCTCATCCTGGCCGGCCGCCTCGGCGGGATCAAGAAGATCGTGCCGATCGTGGTCGCCGTGGGCGGCGTGCTTCTGGGCGTCTTCGGCGTCCTGCTCATCGCCGGCTCCACGCCGAACCAGGAGCTCCTCGACCAGGCCGGCGGCAACGGCGCCGACAGCATCGGCATGCCCACGCTCATCTTCGGCATCCTGATCTTCATCGTCGGGCTCCTCGGCCTGATCCCGCCCACCGCCCAGTTCGTCGGCCTCGGCGGCGGCACCCCGGGCGGCGCGGGCGGCTTCGGCGGCCCCGCGGGTGGTGCCGGTGGCTTCGGCCAGCCGGGTCCCTTCGGCCAGCCGCAGCAGGGCTTCGGTCAGCCGGGCCCCTTCGGCCAGCCGGGTCAGCCCGGTCAGCCGGGTCAGCCTGGCTTCGGCCAGCCCGGCGAGCAGCCCCCGTTCGGCCAGCCCGGCTTCGGCCAGCAGCCCAACCCGAGCAGCGGCGGCTTCCCCCAGCCCGGCGGCTACGGCCAGCCTCCGCAGCCCGGCTACGGCCAGCCCGGCGAACAGCCCGGCAGCGGCGGTTTCCCGCAGCCGGGCCAGCCCCAGCCCGGCCAGGCCCAGCCCGGTTACGGCCAGCAGCCCCCTCCGGGCTACGGCCCGCCCCCCGGTTACGGTCAGCCCCAGCCGGGTCAGCAGCCGCCCCCGGGCTACGGCCCCCCGCCCGGGCAGCAGCCCCCGGGTTACGGCCAGCCGCCGCAGCAACAGCAGTGGTGACCAGCTGAGCTTCACGTGAAGGGCCCCTTCGGTGCATGGCATCGAAGGGGCTTTTTGCTGTCCGGCGGCTCTTCGGCTCCGCAACTGGTCGGACCCGCGCTCGCTTTTTGCGTCGCCGCCGGGCGATCGCTGCGGCCTGTCGTCTCGCCGGTCGCACGGCGGCCCGCGCCGCGCGGTGGCGGACCGTCGCGCTTGGTTGGCGCAACGGACTCCGCGGGGCGCAGGAGCATGGCGTCGAAGGCGCTTTGCCGCCGGCGGGTCTTCGGCTCTGCAGCTGGTCGGACCCGTGCTCGCGTTCGCGCCGCCGCCGGGCGATCGCTCGTGCCTGTCCTCTCGCAGGTCGCACGGCGGCCCGCACCGCGCGGCGGCGGTCCGCTGCGCTTGGCTGGCGCGATCGACTTCGCGGGGCGGCGGAGCACGGCATCGAAGGGGCCTTTTGGGCTGCTCGGTGGCTCTTCGGCTCTGCAACTGGTCCGACCCGCGCTCGCTTTCGCGTCGCCGCCCGGCAATCGCTGCGGCCGCTCTTTCGCAGGTCGCACCGCGGCCCGTGCCCGCCCGAGCCCGCCCGCGCCGCTCGGTGGCGGACCGTCGCGCTTGGCTGGCGCGATCGACTTCGCGGGCGGCAGAGCACGGTATTGAAGGGGCTTTTGCTGCCGGCGGCTTCAGCTCTGCAGCTGGCTCGACCCGTGCTCGCTTTCGCGCTGCCGCCGGGCGATCGCTGAGGCCTGTCCTCTCGCAGGTCGACGGCGGGCCCGTGCCCGCGCGCGGCGCGGGAGTGGCGGACTGGCGCGATTGGTTGGCGCGATCGGCTTCGCGGGGCGGCGGAGCACGGTATTGAAGGGGCTTTTGCTGCCGGCGGCTTCAGCTCTGCAGCTGGCTCGACCCGTGCTCGCTTTCGCGTCGCTGCCGGGCGATCGCTGCGGCCGCCCTTTGGCAGGTCGCACGGCGGCCCGTGCCCGGCGCGCCGCGCGGCGGCGGACCGTCCGCCTGGTTGGCGCAATTGGCTTCGCGGGGCAGCGGAGCACGGCATCGAAGGCGCTTTCGCTGTCCGGCGGACCATTGGCCCTGTAACTGGACCGACCCGCGCTCGCTTTCGCGCTGCCGCTCGGCGATCGCTGAGGCCTGTCCTCTCGCCGGTCGCACGGCGGCCCGTGCCGCGCGGTGGCGGATCGTGGCGCTTGGCTGGCGCAATCGACTTCGCAGGGTGGAGGACCAGGCTGGGCACCAGCGCGGCGTTGCGGAGAAGCAGTGAGCCGCGGAGTTCCGCAGGCCGCGATTGACCTCGCGGCGCGGAGGACGCGGCCAGGTCTCGCTCGTCGGGTTCGGATCGGCGATGCGCCCCGCCATAAAGGGCGAGCCGTGATGATTGGGAACCCGCGAAGCGTTGCTGCCTACAGTCGCCTCCGCGACCCTGCACCCGTTAGCCGGATCCCGGCACGGTTCGGGTTTGCGACCTTGGCCGCGGGCGGTGGCACGCCCGCCTTGATGAACTGCCGGACGTTGCCACCAACCGCCGACCTTTCGTGACCGGAAGACTGGTCGGCCCGTCGAATACCACTCGGTATCGCGGTCTGCTCCGGCCGAATCAGTCCGCACCCCACCTCCGCGGGCATTTCCCCACTGTCGGCACTTCTCCCGTTGCGCTCCGGGAGCGTGGAGCCGCAACACGGCCCCCCGGTCACCCACACAGCCGATCTTTGCGAAAAATTGAGAAATGCTGTTTTTCGGTAACGCTTCACCCTCCTGATCTTGAACTATTACCCGACCTGGGCGAAACGGGCACTGGTTGTTCATCGCTTCACCATTTCTCGTCCATGATCGCGATTTCCGGGCTAGGGTGAGCCGTTCGTTTTCGCCTTCGGCCCGAGGGAGAGCAGAGTTGAGCGGCCCGTACGGATCTCCAGCGCAGCAGCGGTCAGGTCCCGCGCACGGGGAACCGCCTGCGCGGCGCGGCCGTCCGTCCGGGGCGACGGCGTTGGTCGCGGCGCTGCTGGGGCTCGTGGCGGCTGGGGCGGCGGGCTACTTGCCGGTGACGTTGTTCATCGACATCCCTTCGGGGTTCAGCCTCGGCGACCTTCCTGTGTGGACACTCGTGGACCTCGGCGGCTACCTGGGTGCCGGGCTCTTCCTGCTCGTCGGCGCGCTTGCCACGATCTTCCGCGCCACCGCCGGCGCCGTACTGCTGATCCTCGGCGCGGTGATCGCCATCGGCGCGATTCTGCTGGAGCCGACGCTCGGCAACGGCGGCTACGCGGCCTACTTCGAGGTCGTGTTCGCGCTGAACGGCTTCGCGGCCGTCGACCGGGCCGTGCTGGTGGTGCTGGCGCCGCTCGTGCTGGTGCTGGCGGCGCTGCGCCCGACGTTCTCGTATCTCAGGTACCGGGCGTACGTGCCCGGACAGTGGTGATTTTCGCCCCGAAAACGGCTCCGGCCTGGCACGATACGAGGACATCTCCCCGCAGCCGGTGGGGGCCGGATTCCCGAGGACTTCCGTGAGCTATCCCCAGAACCCCGGCCAGGGGCAGAATCCGCAGCAGCCGTACGGTCAGCAGCCCTCCGGCCCACAGCCCATCCCCGGCCAGCAGCCCTACGGTCAGCCGTACCCGGGCCAGCAGCCGGCGCCCTACTCCGGTCCGCAGCCGATGCCGGGGCAGCCGTACCCGGGCCAGCAGCCCGTGCCCGGCCAGTACCCCCAGCAGTACGGCCAGCCGAGCCAGCCGTTCCCCGCGTACCCGGGCGGCCCGGGCGTGCTCCAGCAGAAGCCGGGCGGCGGAACCGCGATCACCGCGGCCGTGCTGGCGATCCTGGGTGGCGTCGTCGCGCTGATCGGGGTGATCGGCTCGATCGTCGGGCTGTCGGCGCTGCGCGGTACCGAGGTGCTCCTCATCGTCTCGCTGGTCGTCGAACTCGCGCTCGCCGGTCTGCTGCTCTACGGCGCCATCGCGCTGATCATGCACAAGCCGGCGGGCCGGATGTGCGTGATCATCGGCTGCGGCGTCTCGATCGCGTTCTCCGTGATCTCGGTGATCCTGACCGCGGCCGGCGCCACCGCTCTCGGTTCGTCGGCCGAGTTCCTGGGCTACGGCGTCGCGAGCGGCCTCGTCGCGCTCATCCCGCCGGTGGCCACGCTGGTCCTGGCGATCGTGAAGCCCACCCAGCTGTGGGTCGGGCTCGGCGCACCGGCGCAGCCGCAGTACCCGGGCACCTACCCTCCGCAACAAGGCTGGTGACGGGCCGGTCCCGCCAGGCGCAATCGCCGCCGGGTGGGACCGCACCGGCGGGACCTGCGGTGACGGGTGGCAGCAGGCGTGAATTCCATCCCACCTGGCGGGATTGTCGGTACCGGGCCGTACCCTGGAACCATGGTCGACGACTACTCCGTGCTGGGCTTCGAAACACGCGCCATCCACGCCGGGCAGCAGCCCGATCCGCGGACGGGCGCCGTCATCGTGCCTATTTACCAGACGTCGACCTACGCGCAGGACGGCGTCGGGGGCACCCGCGAGGGTGACTATGAGTACTCGCGCACGGCGAACCCCACGCGCACCGCGCTGGAGCAGGCCTTGGCCTCGCTGGAGGGCGCTCGGCACGCGCTGGCGTTCGCGTCCGGGATGGCGGCGTCCGACGCGGTGCTGCGCACGACCCTGCGCCCGGGCGACCACCTGGTGCTGGGCAACGACGCGTACGGCGGCACGTTCCGCCTGATCGACAAGGTGCTGAGCCTCTGGGGCATCGAGCACACCGTCGCCAACCTCGCGAACGTCGACGAGGTCCGCGCCGCCCTGCGACCCGAGACCAAGCTGATCTGGTGCGAGACGCCCACCAACCCGCTGCTCGGCATCGCCGACATCGCGGCCCTGGCCGGCGTGGCCCACGACGCGGGCGCGCGCCTGGTCGTCGACAACACCTTCGCCACGCCGTACCTGCAGACGCCGCTGGCCCTCGGCGCCGACATCGTGGTCCACTCCACGACCAAATACCTCGGCGGCCACTCCGACGTCGTCGGCGGCGCCGTGCTGACCAACGAGGACGAGGTCCGCGAGCAGCTCTTCTACCTCCGCAACGCCGCCGGCGCCGTCCCCGGTCCCTTCGACGCGTGGCTCACGCTGCGCGGCCTGAAGACGCTGGCGCTGCGCATGGAGCGGCACAGCGACAACGCCGAGCTGATCGTGCAGACGCTCGCCAAGCACCCGAAGGTCTCCAAGGTCTACTACCCGGGCCTGCCCGAACACCCCGGCCACGAGGTCGCGGCCAAGCAGATGCGCCGCTTCGGCGGCATGGTGTCCTTCCGCCACGCCGACGGCGAGCAGGCCGCGCTGGAAGTCGCGTCGCGCACCAAACTCTTCATCCTGGCCGAGTCCCTGGGTGGCATCGAGTCCCTCGTCGAGCACCCGGGCCGCATGACCCACGCCTCCACGGCGGGCTCCACGCTCCAGGTCCCGGCCGACCTGCTCCGCCTCTCCGTCGGCATCGAGGACGGCACCGACCTGGTCGCCGACCTCACGGCTGCGCTGGGCTGAGCCCTGCGTTCTTGCGAAACCCCCGTGCCAACTGGTTGTGGCGCGGGGGTTTCTGTTGTGGCCCTCGCACCACAATCAGGTGGCACAGAGCCCTCGACTGGTGGACAGAGCGGTCGTCTGGTGGAGAGACGTCCGGTGGGCGGAGCGCTTGCCGGTGGACAGAGCGCTCGCCTGGTGGAGAGACGCCCGGTGGGCAGAGCCCTCGCCGGTGGACAGACGTCCGGTGGGCAGACGTCCGGTGGGCAGACGTCCGGTGGGCAGACGTCCGGTGGGCAGACGTCCGGTGGGCAGACGTCCGGTGGGCAGACGCCCGGTGGGCAGACGCCCGGTGGGCAGAGCCCTCGCCCGTGAACAGAGCGCTCGCCCGGTGGAGAGACACCAGGCGGACAGACCCCCGCCCTCCTCGGGGGGACTGCCCTGCTCCAGTTTATCGAGGTCACGGGCCTCAAAACGGTGGTCTGGAAATCTGTGGACAACTCAGGGTCGGCGGGATCTGCTGTGGATAACTCGGACGGACCGCGGACGGACCCCGGACGAACTTCGGACGGCGGGTGCCTGGACGTGGTCGCGCGCCGATGAATCGGGCGGACCCGAACACACAAGAACCCCGCACGAACTTCGAGGTGCGGGGTTCGAAGGACAGGTCTGGACCAGTCAGGGCCGGTAGCTGCTCGGCTGCGGACCCGCCGTGTGCATCGAGTGGTGGACCGCCTCCTGTTGCTCGGCGGGCGCGGCCGGGAGCTCGGAGCCGTCGATGCAGCCGCCGACGAGCTCGACGTGGTTGTCGTGGCGGATGTATTGGGGGTGGGCGCCGCAGCCGGCCGCGTCGACGGTGAAGTAAGCGGCGCCGGTGAGGGCGACGGCGGAGGCGACGCCCAGCACGACGGGCAGGACTCCGGCCGAACGGGTCGCGCGCGTCCCGCGAGGGGTCGTCGCGTTTTTCGCGCGGGCCATGGTCGCACTCCCTGATCACGTGAGGTTGCCGTTATCAGAGTACCGGTCCCGCGGCCGTGGCACCTCGGCCATCCGTCGGTGGCATCATCGCGACCTATGGAACTGGTCAGCATCGAGCGGATCGAGGAGGCGCGCAAGCTCCTCGAGGGCATCACCAGGGTGACCCCCATGGAACACGCCCGTGACCTGCGGCGCTTACACGGCGGCCCGGTCTACCTCAAGTGTGAAAACCTGCAGCGCACCGGCTCGTTCAAGATCCGCGGCGCCTACACCCGCATCCACGGACTCACTCAGGAGGAACGAGCCCGTGGCGTCGTCGCGGCCAGCGCCGGCAACCACGCGCAGGGCGTGGCGCTGGCGTCGTCGCTGTTGGGGATCTCGTCGACGGTCTTCATGCCGCTGCGCGCGCCCCTGCCCAAACTCGCGGCCACCCGCGGCTACGGCGCCGACGTGCACCTCCACGGCGCCGTCCTCGAAGAGACGCTGGCGGAGGCCATCGCGTTCTCCGAGCGCACCGGGGCGGTGTTCATCCACCCGTTCGACCACGTCGACGTGATCGCCGGGCAGGGCACCGTCGGCCTGGAGATCCTGGAGCAGGTGCCCGGCGTGAAGACCGTGCTCGTGGCCACGGGCGGCGGCGGCCTGGTCGGCGGCGTCGCGGCGGCGGTGAAGGGCCTGCGGCCAGACATTCGCGTGGTCGGCGTGCAGGCCGAGGATGCCGCCGCGTACCCGCCTTCGCTGGCCGCCGGCTCGCCCGTGCGCCTGCGTGAGTTGCACACGATGGCCGACGGGATCGCGGTCGGCGAGCCGGGCCCGGTGAGCTACGCGCACGTTTCTTCGTTGGTCGACGACGTCGTCACGGTCAGCGAGGAGTCGCTGTCCCGCGCGGTGCTGCTGTGTCTCGAGCGGCGCAAGCTCGTGGTCGAGCCTGCCGGCGCCGCGACGGTGGCGGCGCTGATGCAGCACCCGGGCGCCTTCGAGCCGCCCGTGGTGGCGATCCTGTCGGGCGGCAACGTCGACCCCGTGCTGCTCCAGCAGATCATCCAGCACGGCATGACGGCCGGCGGCCGCTACCTCAAGCTCCACCTGCGCGTGCCCGACCGGCCTGGCTCGCTTGTCTCCGTGCTGACGTGCGTGAAGGAGCTGGGCGCCAACGTCCTCGACGTCGAGCACTCCCGCATCTCCGGCAGCCTCGCCCTCGGCGAGGTCGACGTGGCGCTCGCACTGGAAACCCGCGGCCCCGAACACTGCAAGGAGGTCGAGGCCGCCCTCGCCGACGCCGGGTTCACCATCGTCCCGTGACCGTCCTCAGTGGACTGGTTGTTCCCCGGTGACCGCCGCCAGCGCCAGCTCTCGTGCCGGCTCACCGACCTCGGGCACCTCGAACCGCCGCCCGCGGATGTGGCTCAGCAGCTCGGGGTCCGGCGCCACGGCGTGCTCGCGCAGGTAGTACGCGACGGCGCCGGGCCACACCCAGCTGCCATCGGTTCGGAACGTCAACGGCACCACGTCCGCGCGCCCCGGATCGAACGCGTCGACGTCGAAACTCCGCGACGCCAACACGGCGGGAGCGGATTCGAGGTAGGCCAGCACCCGCTCGCGCTCCGCCTCGGGCAGCGCCTCCCGCTCCACCACGGGCCGCCCGGCTTCGTCGAGCCCGTCGTAGACCCGCGGCGTCCGCATCTCGGCCGCGGTCGTCGCCGGCGGATCCGCGACGCCGGGCTCAGCCGGTGCGACCGGGCTGGCTGCTTCCTCGGGTGGTGCGACGGGGCTGGCTGTTTGCTCGGGTGGTGCAGCGGGGCTGGCCGCTTCGTTCGGCGGTGCCGTGGGGGCAGCGCCACTTTCCGGTGCCAACGGAATGTCCTCTGGCGGCGCGACGGTTGCCGCCTCGGCCGCCGGTACGGGCGCGGTCGAGTCCTGCTGCTGAGTTGCGGGCGTTGCGCCCGTGTCCGGGCGCGGTTCAGTGCCGCTCTCGGTTGGTATGGAGGCTGCCATGCCGGCCGTGTCTCGCTGCTGTGCTATGGGGGTGCCACCGCTCGCCGGCGCCGCGGCGGTGTTCTCCTGTGGCGAGGCGGGGGCTGCGCTTCCGTTCGTCGGCGCCGAAGTGGCGGCATCCTGTCTCGGCGTGGCAGGTGCGTCGGTGTGAATCGGCGGCACAAGGGGCGGTGGCGCCGCGCTCTGCGGTGCTGAGGTGCCTTCTTGCGCGGCTGCCGTGCGCTCGTCCGTCGGCACTGGCGCGGTGGTGTTTGTGCTGCTGCTCGCCGGCACTGCGGTGGCGTTGAGCTGCGGCGCGGCGGGTGCGACGCCGCTCGCCGGTGAGGCGGGCGCGTCGGCGTGAGGTAGCGGCGCAACGGGCGGAGGTGCCGCAGCCGGTCCGCCTTGCGGAGCTACCGCGCGGTCGGGCGGCGGAGGTGGTGTGTCAGGCGTCCACGGCGCCGGAAGTGGCGGCAGCCCCGCGCGGGTCCGCAGCCAAGGCGGGATGAAGGCCTCCGAGCGCGGGAAGAACCGCAGCTCGTCCTGGAAGCCGAGTTGCGGGGGCGGCCGGCGCCAGATCGGCTCGACGTCCGGGCGGAAGTCGAGGCGCGGTGGCTGCTGGGGGGTGAACAGGAGCGTCGCGCTGAGCCAGGTGCCGCGGCCGCGGCGGTACATGCCGCCGCGGAGGACGGCGAGGAGACGGACGGCCTCGGGGTGCGGGCGGGCCGGGTAGTCGCGCCCGTCCGGGGCCGTGGTGACGACGTCGGCCTCGACGTGCCGCCCCACGGCCCGGTACTCGACCCGCAGCTGCCGCCACCCGGGCGGCACGGCCGAGGCGCACGCGTGGCCGATCCGCTGGACGAGGTCCTGCTGCTGGGCCGGGCTCAGGGATACCGGCGGTTGGCTCAATGCGTCTCCCCGCGGTGAGGTCAGTTGCCGGCGGCGGCGAGCCGCTCGCGGAACCAGTCGGGCATGAACTCCTCGGCGCGGGGAAACCGCTCCTGCTCGATCGCGAACTGCTCCGCGGCCGGGTACGGGTCGAAGTCCGGCTCGTTGCGCCAGTTGTACTGGATCGTGAACCGGCTCGGCGGCTCGATGCCGAAGCGCGCGGAGAACCACGTCCCCTCGCCCTCGGTGTACATCCCGCCGCGCAGGCGCTGGAACATCTTCCACACGTCAACCGGCGGGTCCCACGGGCGGAACGTGCCACTGGGGTCCTTGACCCCGACCGCGACGTCGACGTTGCGGCCGACCATGCGGTAGTCGATCATCACCTGCTGCCAGCCCGGCGGCAGGGCTTCGACCACGGCCGTGGTGATCTCACCCAGCAGCTCGTTCTGCTGGATCGGGTCCAGCTCCGGCCACTTGAACGGCATCGGTCGTGTCCTCCTGATCGTTCGGACTTTTCGGGCGGGCCCATCATGGCACGGGCCCCGCGGTCACTCCTGGGCCCGCAGGCGGTCCTGCTCGCCGCCCTCGTCGAGCAGCTTCCGCAGCCACGCCGGCACGTGCTCGTCGTCGCGCGGGTACGCCTCCAGATCACGCGTGAACGCGCTGGGGTGCAAGGGCGGCCACCAGTTCGGGTCGAGGTCGAGGTCGTAGGTGAACTCCGGCGACGAATCGGGGCGCAGGACGACCTTCGCGGAGAACCACGTGCCACGGCCGGGTTCGTACATCTGGTCGCGCAGCGCGCGGAACGCGGTTTTGACGGGCGCGGGCAGCTCCATCGAGCCGGGGGAGCCGTCGCGCATCCGCACCTGCAGCGCGAAGTCGTTGGCCACCACGGTCGCCGACACCGTGAGCGCGATCTCCGCCCACCCGGGCGGCGCGGCGTTCCCCAGCGCCGTCGCGATTTCAGCGGGAACGGGATCGGTCACTGTACTGCCTGTTCTTTCCGAAGTTGATGTCCGCGGGGTTGTTCGGGAACTCGCGCTCCTTGGTCACGCGCGAGATTTCGACGGGTTTCCCGTTTTCCAGGACGAGGTGCCCGCCGGCGTCGGTCTTGTAGACCACTTCCTGCCAGCGCATCGTGACGCTCTCCGGCACGCCGTTGCTCTCGCCGTGCATGGCCACCTGGTAGTTCTGGATGTCCTGGCCTTCGGTGTTCGCGAACTTGCCGAGCTCTGTCTCCTGGTTGCGCCACGAAGCCTCGTGGATCCAGCCGTCGCGGTAGTTGCCGCTGTTGGACGCCGCCATCTGCGGGTGCATGTTGACGTACTCACCCGGGCCGCCCATCTCGTTGGCCGCGAGGTGACCGCCCGCCCAGCGCACCTTCTCGTACTTGTCGCCGTATTCGGGGTGGTCGGCGAACGCCTCCTTGCCCTCGCCGCCGGAGCGGTTCTGCGAGTTGGTGTCGCGGAAGGTGTCGTTGCGGCCGTCGAAGCTCGGGTCGCCCGTCATCGCGTCGGGCTTGCCGTTCTCGCCGATGTGGAACGTCCACGACTTGTCCGCGTCGTGGAAGTTCGGCACGCGGTACTGCGCGCCCGGGATCAGCGGGTAGCGCAGGTCGGGGTTGTGGTTGGGCGAGGAGGTGCCGGGCGTGGCCTCGACGTGCGTGACGTGGCCGTCGGCGTCGGTGTAGAACCGTGTGCTGGCACCGTTTTCGTAGGACACGTGGTACTCGGCGTGGCCCGCCAGCGGACGCTCGCCGTGCAGCGTCTGCGGCACGCCGTCCGGGTCCGGGTCGGCGTTGCTGGTCCGCGCGGGTACGTCGTCGATGTCGCGCGGCGAGTCGATGTCCGGGTGGCCGTCGCGGTGGCGCGGGCCGGCGAACTCGGAGTCGTCGGGCCGGTCCCAGTCCACGAACCGCCGGTCGAACTCCGGCGAGTCCGGGTTGTACGTGCGGGTCGCCGGAGGAAGGTCGAACTCCTCCTCGGGGATGTCCGCGGCGTCGTCGTCTCCCCGGGCGTGGGCGCTTTCGGCGTCGACGTCGTGCGGGTCGTGGTGGTGCGACTCGGGCGCGAATCCGTCCTGGCCGGCGTGGTGCGACGTGCCGTCCGGGTGGTGCACGGACCACTCGCCGTCCGGTGGGATCCGCGGCCGCATCCGGCCGTCCGGCCCGATCTCGTAGTCGGACGAGAAGACCCGGCCGTTCGAGTCGGTCCAGGCCGGTTTGGTCGGGGCCATGACGTCGGTGTCGAGCTCGCGCGAGAGCCGGTTGGCGAAGTCGTTGGAGCCGGCGTCGCAGCCGATCAGGCGGATGGGACGGCCGTCGTAGTCCGCGTTGTGGCGCAGGACGTCGGCGAACTCCTCCGGCGTGTAGTGCCGGTCGCCGATGCGCGCGTGCCCGTCTGCTGTCACGTGCACGTCGACGGTGTAGCGCCCGTCCGGATCCGGCTGCACGCGGTGGGGGAGGTCGCCCAGGTCCGTGTCACCGCGGTGGTACGAGCTGCCCGCCGGCGTGCTTTCGGAGTGGTGCTGGTTGACCTCGTCCGGCGTCAGCGGTTCGTCGTCGTGGTGGTGCGGTCCGCCGTCGTGATCGGGCGTGTCGTGGTGATCGGCTGGGCCGTGGTGATCGGGATTGTCGTGATCGGGCGTGTCGTGGTGGTCGGGTGAGCCGTCGGTGTCGTGGTGAGGTGCCCTGTCGTCCGGCTCGTTGTGATGGGGAGCGCGGTCGTTCGGCTCCCCGTGGTGCGGGATCCCGTCGCCCGGCTTGCCGCCGGGCGTCCGATGTGGACTGTCGGCCTCCGGGCGGGTCGCGGCCGGCGAGCCGCCACGCGCGATGGGCTCCGGCGTGTCGCTCGGCCGCCGCGGTCCGCCCGCAGCCGGGTCGCCCGGGCGGCGCGAGCCATCGGGGCCCTGGGGTGAGCGCGTGTTCGGGTCGCTCGGGCGGCGCGGTGAACCCGAGTCGGGTCGTCGCGACGAGGGCTCAGGACCCTCACCGGGCCGCCGTGACCAGGGCCCGCGATCGGGGCCGGTGCGAGGACCTGAGGGTTCCGGAGTGCGCGCGCCCGGGCTGCCCGGCGTGCCCGTCCAGCCACCGCCGCTGCCGGGCCGAGCTGCCGGTGTGCCACCGGGGACACCGCCCGAGGGCGAACCCGCCGGAGCGCCACCACCCTGCGGCGGCATCCCACCGGCGACGGGCTGATTCGGCGTGGCGGAGCCCGACGGGCTTCCGCCATCACCGGTGCGCGGAGCGGGCGCGCTGGGCGCCGGCTCGTCGACCTTCGGCGGCGCGTAGCCCGACGCCGAGGTCGAGCTGTCTCCCGAGCTTTGATGCGCGGACGGCGAGCTGCTCCCGGAAGAGCCGCCGCCCGAGTGGGCCGGTGCGCCGCCTCCGGACCCGCCGGTGCTGTGGGGTGCGGAGCCGCCGGACGGCGAGCTGCCGGCGTGTGACGAGCTCGGCGCGTCACCGGTGTGGGCGCTCGGCGCGTCGCCCGTGTGCGAGGGCGCGGAACTGCCGCCACCGGACGGCGAAGAGCTGCCCGCGTGGCTCGGCGAGCTCGGCGAAGAACCGGCGTGACTTGGCGACTCGCCACCGGACGGACCGCTGGTGCTGTGCGGCGCAGAGGTGCTGGAGGAAGGGGAATCGCCGCTGAACGTCGACGCCGAGTTGTCGCCGCCGGCCCCGCCCGTGTCGCCGTCGTGGGTGCCGTTGCCCGTGCTGCGGCGCGACGAGTCACCGGAAGAACCGTCCCTTGTGGAGGGACCGCCACCGTCGGGGCTCGACGACGCGGAGTCACCGTCACCGGAGTGCGAGCTGCCGGAATCCGAGCCGTCGGCGTCCGAGCCATCGGATTGCGAGTCGCCGGAATCAGAGTCGCTGGACCGCGAGCTGCCGGAGTCCGGATCACCGGAGTGGGAACTGTCGGCGTCCGAGTCCCCCGAATGCGAACTGTCCGAGCCATCCGGGCTGTCCGAACCCTCGCCGCTGGGCGAGTCCCCGTCACCGTCGGAACCGCTGTGGTGCGAACCGCCACCTGAGCCGCCACCGCCCGTGCGGTGCGCGAACCCGCCGGCCTTGATGTTCTTCGTGCTGATCACGTCGAGGCCCGTGACCTTGCCGGCCAGCTTGCCCAGGATCTTGATGATCTTCGTGAAGACGTCGGCCAGCTTGCCCAGCAGCGGCGACACCCGGCGCATCGTGTCGCACAGCTTGGTCAGCAGGCCGCTGATCTTCTCGCCCCACTTGGAGATCGCCGTGACGGCCTGCGCGACAACCAGCGGCGTGCCGAAGCCGAGGGAGAAGACCTCCTCCATCACCCACGAGATCAGCTTGCCCACCAGGTCGGCGATCAGCTGCCGCACGGTCTCCCGCACGAACGACACGACCTGGCCCATGATCATCGTGACGGTGCCGATCGCGCTCGCCACCGTGGCGGCTCCGCCGAGGGCCTCCGCGCACTCCGCCGCGCCCTTGCGGTACGCGTCGGCCGCGTCGCCCGTCCAATCCGCGGTGCCGGTCTTGACCGCGTTGGTGTAGTCGGCCTGCCTGTCCTGCAACGATTTCGCGACGTTGCCCCAGGTGTCCGCATAGGACTGGATCACGGGCGGGTTGCCCGCCACCGAGTCGAGCATGTGCTTCAGCGGCTGCACGTGCTCCATGAGGAACGACGCCACCGACGACATCAGGTAGCCGAACGGGTCGATCGCCGCGCCCGCGATCTCTCCCGCGAGGCTCAGCACCCCGAGGCCGCCCGAGACCCAGTCGCCGTCCTTGATGCCGTTGAACGCGTCCATCGCCGACTCGGCCACGCCGATGCCCGTGGCGTAGCCGTAGTCGCCGTTGCCCGCAGTGAGCGGCCCGGGGCCGTCCCCGTCCTGCTTCGCCTGGACGACGAGCGGGTTGCCGTCGGCCATCAGTCGGGGACCTTCGTGGAAGCGATGGCGTCGGTCGTGCCCGTTTCGTAGGTCTGGTACGCCTGTGCGGCATTGCGGACCTTCTGCGCCTGCGCGTCCATCGCCGTCACGGTGTTCTGCAACGCGTTGATGCCGAACTCCTCCACCGGGTCGAGCATGGCCCGGAACGGCTGGCAGAGGATGCCGTACGCGTCGGTGGGCATGCTGACCTGGTTCGCGGCGTCGACGGCCTGCCGCAGCCCGTCGCTGATCCCGTCGAGCTGGCCCGCGTGTGCCTCGAGGTCGCTGCCGACCTCGTATCCCTTAGGTGCCATGGTGTTCATCCCCCAGGATGGCTGTGTAAAACCGGAATCAAGACAGGATCGAGCCGCCGAAATCGTCGTCATCGTCGGACGTCTCGGCCCGGCGACGACGCGGTGGTGGCGGAGGCGGCGCCTGCTGCCGCGGCGGTGCGGCCGGCGGCGGGGGAGGCGGGTCGGAATCCTCGGGTCCGAACCGGTGCACCGGTGCCGGCGGCGGAGGTGGCTCTTCCGGCGGCGGCGCGGGGAACGTGCTCTTCGCGTCTTCCACGAGCTTGTCGCCGGTGGCGTCGCTGCCCAGCGTTTCGCTCGCGACCTGTTGCAGCAGCTCGGGAATCCGCGCCTGCGCCTTCTGCACGAGCCGCATCACCTGTGCCGACACCTCGGCCATCCGCTTGCCGCCGGCGGACTCAGAGATCACCAGGTTCTTCAGCAGTCCCTTGGCATCCACGGTCACCGTGACCGAGCCGTCCTTCGCCCGCTCGGTCACGGTCTGGCCCTGCATGCGGTCGGCCATCGCCTGGTAGCGCGCAGCCGTCTCCTGCAGCTGCCGGGTCCACCCGTCCACCATCCGCTGACTGGCGTCGACGCCGTCCGACATCGGGCCCCCGTTCCTCTCGAGCCGACTTCCCCACAGTGATATCCCCACAGTGACGGATCCGGTCCGCCCCAGGTTCCGGTGCCGTCCGAATTGATCCGATCGGCCCAGTTTGCCATCCGGGTCAACCGGTCTCTCCGGCACCTGAATCGACTGTACGTGCTCGCACCGACACAAAACGTGGCAAGCGGCCCGCCCGCGACGTTTTGTCGCGAACGGGCCGCTCGCACCACTCAATCCTTGACAAGCGCGCCGATCGAGGGTTTCCTGTGGCGCTGCAAGGGCGTCAGAGATTGCCCCGGCGCTCCTGCTCCCGCTCGATCGCCTCGAACAGCGCCTTGAAGTTCCCCTTCCCGAAGCCCAGCGAACCGTGCCGCTCGATGAGCTCGTAGAACACCGTGGGCCGGTCGCCGATCGGCTTCGTGAAGATCTGCAGCAGGTACCCGTCCTCGTCGCGGTCGACCAGAACCTTGTGCTCCTGCAACGTTTCGATCGACACGCGCACCTCGCCGATCCGCGCGCGCAGCTCCGGGTCCTCGTAGTACGAGTCAGGGGTGTCGAGGAATTCGACGCCCGCGGCCCGCATCGCGGTGATCGTCGCGATGATGTCGTTGGTGGCCAACGCGATGTGCTGGCAGCCGGCGCCCTCGTAGAACTCGAGGTACTCATCGATCTGCGACTTCTTCTTCGCCACAGCGGGTTCGTTGAGCGGGAACTTCACGCGGTGGTTGCCGTTGGACACGACCTTGCTCATCAGCGCCGAGTAGTCGGTGGCGATGTCGTCGCCGACGAACTCCGCCATGTTCACGAAGCCCATCACGCGGTGGTACCAATCGACCCAGTAGTCCATCTTGCCGAGCTCGACGTTGCCCACACAGTGATCCACTGCCTGGAACAGCCGCTTCGGCGCACCTTCAGGCCGCGTCACCGTGCTCTCGCGCGCCTCGAAGCCGGGCAGGTACACGCCGTCGTAGCGCGACCGGTCGATCAGCGAGTGGCGGGTTTCGCCGTACGTCGCGATCGCGGCCATCCGCACGGTGCCGTGCTCGTCGGAGACGTCGTGCGGCTCCTCGAGGATCGTCGCGCCCTGCGCGCGAGCGTGCTCCACGCATTTGTCCACGTCGGTCGTCTCCAGCGCGAGGTCGCTCACGCCGTCGCCGTGGCGGCGGTGGTGGTCGAGCAGCGGTGAGTCCGGCCGCACGCCGCCGGTGATCACGAACCGCGCCGAGCCGGACTTGAGTACGAACGCCTTGCGGTCGAAGCGGCCCGTCTCCGGCCCGGAGTACGCGACGAGCTGCATGCCGAACGCGACCTGGTAGAACCACGCGGTCTGCGTCGCGTTGCCGGCGACGAAAACCACCGCGTCGAGAGCCTTGACCGGGAACGGGTCGTTGGTGGCGTCGTGCTCGACGAGCCCCACGAGCTGACGGAGCTGGTCGAAGCTGACGTCGTCGAGTGCGCCCTGCGGATCCATGGTGTGGGTCATGCCCTGAAGCATGGGTCCGCCACGGCAAGATGAGCAACGGTCACCGAATTTGCTGGACAATCTGCTCAGCGGCAAGCCGTAAGCTGCGGTCAACATGGACAACCTGCGCAGGGAGGAAACCGTGCTCGACGAGCTCGACGCCCGGCTGTTGCTGCTGCTCACCGACTCGCCGCGCCTCGGCGTACTGGAGTGCGCGCGCCGCCTCGGCGTCGCGCGCGGCACCGTGCAAGCGCGCCTGGACCGGCTCACCGAACGCGGCATCCTCGGCGGTTTTCCGCCCGAGCTCGACCTCGCCGCGATGGGCTACGGGCTCACCGCGTTCGCCGTGCTCGAGATCGCGCAGGGCCGCCGTGGCAGCGTCGCCGAGGCGCTTGCCGCCATCGAGGAGGTGTGCGAGGTGCACGCCACCACCGGGCAGGGCGACCTGTTCGTCCGCTTGGTCGCGCGTGACAACGACGACCTGCAGCGCGTGATCGACGAGGTGGTCGGCGTGGACGGGGTGCTGCGCACGTCGACGTCGATCGCGCTGTCCACGCCGGTGCCGCCGCGTGTGCGTCCGCTGCTGGAACGCACCGCGCGCGGTTAGAACGCCTCGAGAGCGTGAGCCAGGTACCGCTTCGCCGAACGCTGCACGACCTCGTGCCCGTCGCTGCGCACGATCCGGTCCCACCACGCGCCGTAGATCGCGTCGAACGCGTAGGGCTCCAGCAGCTCGGCCGCGCGGCGCACCACGCTCGGGCGCTCGGGGATCAGGTTCGGGTAGCTGTACATGAAAGCGACGTGGGTGCGGTCGGGGATGACCTGCACGATGTCGCCCGACAGCAGCGCCCCGCGGCCCTCTTCTCCGGCCGGCCAGTGCAGCACCGTGCCGCCGGTGAAGTGCACGCCGAGGTTGATCAGTCGCAGGTCGTCGGCCACGTCGAGCGTGGTGCCCGACCAGAGCCGGATCGACGGATCGGGCCGCCCGATCCACTCCTGGTCGGCTTCGTGCAGGTAGATCGGCGCGTCGAACGCCTGGGCCCACTCGACCATCGTCGAGTAGTAGTGCGGGTGGCTGATCGCGATGCCGGTGATGCCGCCGAGGTCGTTGACCTGCCGCACCAGCTCGTCGTCGAGGTAGGCGGCGCAGTCCCAGAGGAAGTTGCCGGATTCGGCCCGTACGAGCAGTGCCCGCTGGCCGATCGCGAAACCGGGTTCGGAACCGATGCCGATCACGCCCGGCCCCTGCTCCTCGACGCGTGGGCGATACTCGCCACTCGATCGCAGCGTCGCGAGGTCGGTCCACGCCTGGCCGGTGAGCGGGACGTACTGGCGTTCGTCCTCGCAGATCGGGCAGTCGTCACGGGGCTCGGAGTACTGCATCGCGCAAGTGCGGCACATCGGTTCGGTGCTCATCGTGGCCTCCCAGTGGTGTTCAGGAGCCACGCTAGTCGCGTACCCGGCTCACGCGAGCCGGGTACGCGAAGACCGCGGTGGGTCAGGCCTCGCTGTAGGGCACTGCCTTGACCAGCGTGACCTGCTGCGTACGGCCGTTGGGCAGCTCGTACTCGCGCGACTCGCCTTCCTTGGCGCCGAGCAGGGCCTTGCCCAGCGGCGACTCCGGGGAGTACACGTCGAGCGCGCCCTCGGCGCCCTCTTCGCGGGTGGCGAGGAGGAACTTCTCCTCATCGTCGTCGCCCGCGTATTTCACAGTGAGGACCTTGCCCGGACCGGCGGTGCCGTCGTCCGCGGGGGCCTCGCCGACCTTCGCCGAACGCAGGAGTTCCTGCAAGTGGCGGATGCGCGCCTCGGCCTGGCCCTGCTCTTCGCGCGCCGCGTGGTAGCCGCCGTTTTCCTTGAGGTCTCCCTCTTCGCGGCTGTCGTTGATGCGCGCAGCGATGACCGGACGATTCTCGATCATTTCGTCGAGCTCGTGCTTGAGCCTGTCGTAGGCATCCTGGGTCAGCCAGGTCACCTTGTCGCTCACGGTCACCATCTCCTCGTCGGGCCTGCCAGGCTTGGGTGTTCAAGCCGGCCTCCGCACGGGCTCACTGCGCCCGCACGGCTGGGATAAAGGAAAAACACGGCCCGCCTCGGGCCGTGCTGGTGTGTCAGCTTATCACGGCACGCTGCAGCGACGCCGGTCCATTCCACGTCGCGCGGACACTCGCCGCGCATTTCACCCCGTTGGCCGCTATGGGGTTGACATGTAACGTGGTATGGAGTACGAGCAGCCGTACACGTCGGCCGTCACCGGTTCCCCGATGCTCTTCACGACTGTGCTCACTCGGCTGTGGCCGGCCCCGGCGGGAACCAGCACCTCTCTCCGGCCGCTCTCGGAGCCGGACCTGTCCTGCACCCGCACAACGCACACCCCGGCCTTGTCGGGGTCGTCACGCGTGACGTTGATGGTGATCTCCATCGCGTTGCCCGGGCGGGGTTCGAACGCCACGCGCTCGGCGTCGATCGACGTCTGGCCGAGGTTGACGTAGGCGATCCACGCCACGCCGAAGCTCGCGACCACGGCGACCGCACCGAAAACCCGGCGCTTCCAGCGCTTCGACCCGGTCTTGGCGGGCGAGCCGTACCGGTCCGCGGGCGGCGCCGGGCGGGCGTCTCCCTCGGCGGTTGCGGTCTCTCCGGTCTGCAAGTCCGGGCCTCCGGTCGTTCTTGTCGTACCCGTGGGGACAATGGGTGGAGCCCGACTGGGGGCACCACCTGTCGTCGAGTATCCGCGAGCCGTTCCGGTGGCGTGGAGCCGGGGCAGGGTACGACGGAATAACGGACCACGAAAGGGTCGTTCGGAACATGGTGCGAGCTGACGAGCTGACGACGAGCGACCGTATCTCGAACCTGCGTCTCATGGCGGTGCACGCGCACCCCGACGACGAGTCGAGCAAGGGTGCCGCCACGATGGCCAAGTACGTGGCCGAGGGCCACGAGGTCATGGTCGTGACGTGCACGGGCGGTGAGGCGGGCAGCATCCTCAACCCCGCCATGGACCGCCCCGAGGTGCTGGCCAACATGACCGAGATCCGCCGCGACGAGATGGCGCGGGCCGCGAAGATCCTGGGGGTGCAGCACCGCTGGCTCGGCTTCGTCGACTCGGGGCTGCCCGAGGGTGACCCGCTGCCGCCGGTGCCCGAGGGTTCGTTCGCCGTGGTGCCGCTGGAGGAGTCCACCGAGGCGCTGGTGAGCGTGGTGCGGGAGTTCCGCCCTCACGTGCTGATCACCTACGACGAGAACGGCGGGTACCCCCACCCGGACCACATCCGCACCCACGAGGTGTCGATGGCGGCCTTCGACGCGGCGGGCGACCCGAACCGCTTCCCGGACGCCGGTGACCCGTGGCAGCCGCTCAAGCTCTACTACGTGCACGGCTTCTCCAAGGCCCGGATGACCGCCTTCGACACCGCGCTCAAGGCGGCCGGTCTGCCCTCGCCGTACGAGGAGTGGCTCAAGTCCTGGGACCCCGACCGGGCCGACATCATGGAGCGGGTGACCACCCGGATCGAGTGCGGTGAATACTTCGAGGTGCGCGACGAGGCGCTGAAGGCGCACGCCACGCAGATCGACCCGACCAGCCGCTGGTTCGCGGTCCCGCTCGAGATCCAGCGCGAGACGTGGCCGACCGAGGAGTACGAGCTGAACCGCTCCCTGGTGGACAGCACGCTGCCGGAGGATGATCTGTTCGCCGGCATCAAGGAGAAGGTGAGTCCATGAGTTTCGGTGTGCCGGCCGTCGCGGTCGCCCCGCTGACGGCGTCGGCCCTGTTCCTGGCCCAGCAGCCCGACAGCGGCGACAACGGCGGTCAGGGTGAGGACTTCGGCAAGTCGTCGCCCGTCGGCTTCCTCGTGCTGATCCTGTTCCTGATCGCGGTCGCGTTCCTCATCCGGTCGATGAGTAAGCACCTGAAGAAGGTGCCGGCGAGCTTCGACAAGGAAGAGCCGTCCTCGGATGCTTCGGGCGAAACGCCGGAGTCGGACGGCGCGGGCGAACGGGCCGAGGTGAAGGCCGCCGAGCCGGCCGACCCGGCGCGGGCCAAGTCCGACTGACCTCGCCCGCCGGGCGGGTTCGCCGACGCGCCTGACTCGCCTCGGCGAGCGCCATGTCACCCTGGAGGCATGGCGAACCGACTGGCGGACGCGACCAGCCCGTACCTCCTGCAGCACGCGGGCAACCCTGTCGACTGGCGTGAGTGGGGGCCCGAAGCGCTGGCGGAGGCGCGGCAGCGCAATGTGCCGATCCTGCTGTCGGTCGGCTACGCGGCGTGCCACTGGTGTCACGTGATGGCCCACGAGTCCTTCGAAGACGAGGGCACCGCGGCGCTGATGAACGCGCACTTCGTGAACATCAAGGTCGACCGCGAGGAGCGGCCGGACATCGACGCGGTGTACATGTCCGCCACCCAGGCCATGACCGGCCAGGGCGGCTGGCCGATGACCTGTTTCCTCACGCCCGAGGGCGAGCCGTTCCACTGCGGCACCTACTACCCGCCGACGCCGCGGCCGGGCATCCCGTCGTTCGGGCAGCTGCTCGTGGCCGTCTCGGAGGCGTGGGCCGAGCGTCCCGAAGACCTGCGCGAGGGCGCGCAGCGGCTGATCGGGCACCTCACCGAGCAGAGCGGGCCGTTGCAGGCTTCGGCGGTGGACGCCGGCGTGCTGGCCGGCGCCGTCGAGAAGCTCGCGGCCGAGGTAGACCCCGTTCACGGCGGGTTCGGCGGCGCGCCGAAGTTCCCGCCGTCGATGGTGCTGGAGTTCCTGCTGCGCCACCACGAGCGCACAGGCTCGGCCGAAGCGTTGGTGCTCGCTTCGTCGACCGCGGAGGCCATGGCTCGCGGCGGCATCCACGACCAGCTCGCCGGCGGCTTCGCGCGGTACTCCGTGGACGCCGAGTGGATCGTGCCGCACTTCGAGAAGATGTTGTACGACAACGCTTTGCTGCTCCGCGTTTACGCCCATTTGGCGCGGCGGGGGTCTTCATTCGCTCTGGGTGTCGCCGAGGGGATCGTCCGGTTCCTGGAGGCGGATCTGCTGACCGCGGGGGGCGGCTTCGCGGCGTCACTGGACGCGGACACCGACGGCGTCGAGGGACTCACCTACGTCTGGACGCCCGCCGAGCTGCGCGAAGTGCTCGGGGACGAGGACGGCGTGTGGGCGGCTTCGGTGTTTTCGGTGACGGAGTCCGGGACGTTCGAAAAGGGCTCTTCGACGCTGCAGCTGCCGGGTGCGCCGGAGTCTGCCGACCGGTTCGAGCACGTCCGCCAGACGCTGCTGGCCGCGCGGGCTTCGCGGCCGCAGCCGGCGCGCGACGACAAAGTGGTGGCCGCGTGGAACGGCCTCGCCATCACCGCGCTCGCCGAGGGGGGTGTCGCGTTGGAGCGTCCACAGTGGATCGAGCTGGCGCGTGGGGCGGCGTCGCTGCTGCTTTCCACTCACCTCGTGGACGGCCGATTGCGGCGCAGCTCGCGAGACGGCGTGGTCGGCGTGCCGGCGGGCGTCCTCGAGGACTACGCGTGCCTGGCCGACGGGCTGCTCGCGCTGCACCAGGCCACGGGGGAGCCGCGGTGGCTGGAGGAGGCCTCGCGGCTGCTGGACCTGGCGTTGACGCACTTCGCTTCGGACGCCGTGGGCGCGTATCACGACACCGCGGACGACGCGGAAACGTTGGTACAGCGGCCATCCGACCCCACGGACAACGCGAGCCCTTCGGGGGCTTCAGCGTTGGCGGGCGCGTTGCTGACGGCCTCGGCGTTGGCCGGGTTCGAGCAGGCCGCGCGGTATCGTGACGCGGCCGATGCGGCGTTGCAGCGCGCCGGCCTGCTCGTGGATCGGGCGCCGCGCTTCGCCGGGCACTGGCTTTCGGTGGCTGAAGCGGCGCAGTCGGGGCCGGTGCAGGTGGCCGTCGTGGGGGAGGCGCGAGCGGAGTTGGTCGCGGCGGCCGCGCGGCAGATCCACGGCGGCGGCGTGGTGCTGGGCGGCGCTCCGGATGCGCCCGGCGTGCCGCTGCTGGCGGACCGTCCGCTGGTGGACGGCGCTGCGGCGGCGTACGTCTGCCGCGGTTATGTCTGCGATCGCCCGGTGACCTCGGCGGAGGACCTGCTGGCGCAGCTCTGAGTTCCGCCCCTGGTGAACAGTGCCCTGTCTGACGTGTATTCGGCGTAGCTTGAGTAGCGAGGTAATCATGTAATCGCCGAGGCGAACATGTACACGCACGCACTTCAAGGTGGTGGGACACATGGGACGAGGTTGGAAGGGCCGCGGCGGCTGGCAGCAGGCCGAGGTGCCGTCGGCCGAAGACGCGGCCGCCTGGTTCGGCGGGCGCCTCCCGGACGGCTGGTTCACGGGCGACCCGGAGGTCACGGTCGACCGCGAGGAGATCATCATCGTGGGCGAGCTGCCCGCGCTGACCGGCGAGTTTGCCGACGACGCGGCCCGCGCGGCCGCCGAGGACGGCCGCATCAGCCGGTTCCGCGAGGACACGCGCGACGAGCGCATCGAGATCGCCCGGCAGGCCGAGCACCGCTACCAGCGCAAGGTCGCGTGGGGCGCCAAGCTGGGCGGCACGCAGGTGCTGTTCACGACGCTGTCCGCGCCCGTGATGACGCGCCTGCGTCAGCCCGAACGGCTGGTCCTCGACACGCTCGTCGCGGCCGGGGTCGCCCGCTCACGCTCCGAGGCGCTGGCCTGGGCCGTCCGGCTCGTGGGCGAACACGCCGACACGTGGCTCGCCGAGCTGCGCGACGCGATGACCAAGGTCGACGACCTGCGCTCGAAGGGCCCGGACCTGAGCTGACGGCCGGATATCGGCGGGGACTCTCGTGCTTCGGCGCGAGAGTCCCTTTCGTGTGTGTGGGGGCTTCGTGTGTGTGGGCGGCCGACGAATGCGCCCGGCCCGCGCGGGCCGTGGTCGGTGTGGGGTTGGCCTACGGAGCGAAGGTCCCCTTCGCGCGTGAGCCGAGCACCATCCGTCGCCGACGCTCGTTTGTGTCCGCAGCGACGCCGCGGCGCACAGCTTCTCGCCGCGGTGCAAAAGTCCCTCGTGCACAGGGGTCGCGCGCGTTTGTCGGCTGGGGTCGGTCGCCCGAACGTCCCCGTCCGGCCCGGGAACGCCACTGTCCCGGCAGAGTCCGCAGATCTGTCCGGGCCGGCCACCCGCCCGAGTCCCGCCGCCCCAGTACCCGCCGTGGTTGAGCGGCGGTGACTGACGAACTCATCGCCACGCGCTTTCCCCACCGGGACAGCCACCAAACGATCGAGTCGTCTTCGTCACCTCGACCTGCGACGACGCGGCGGCGCGGGCAGGCTTACCAGTGAGTAGCCGCCAGCCGCATCGGAGGAATCGTGGACATCCCTGCCGTTCCCGCGAAGGTGGACCCGGACGCGCTCACCGCCGTTCTCGACGGCCGCTGGGCCGAGCTGCGCCGCGGCGTACGCGTGCAGATGTCGGGCGAGGAGTTCCGCGACCCCGTGGACCTCGATGTGGAGGCGCACCGCGCACAGGTGCTCGACCAGCTGCGCGAACTCGCCGCCACGGACCGGCCGGCGCTCGGGTTCGACCGTGCGTACGGCGGGCAGAGCGACATCGGCGGTTCGGTGGTGTCGTTCGAGATGCTCGGCCTCGGCGACCTGTCGCTGATGGTGAAGGCCGGCGTGCAGTGGGGGCTGTTCGGCGGCGCCGTGCAACTCCTTGGCACGCAGCGCCACCACGAGAAGTACCTGCGGCGCATCATGGACCTCGATCTGCTCGGCTGCTTCGCCATGACCGAGCACGGCCACGGCTCCGACGTGCAGCACCTGCACACCACAGCGACGTACGACCCGGCGTCGCAGGAGTTCGTGGTCCACAGCCCGGATCCCGGCGCCACCAAGGAATACATCGGCAACGCGGCGCGCGACGGCCACGCCGCAGTGGTATTCGCGCAGCTCGTGACAGGCGGCGACTCCCGCGGCGTGCACGCGTTTTTCGTGCCCATCCGCGACGACTCCGGCGCGCCGATGCCCGGCGTCACGATCGAGGACTGCGGCCGCAAGGCGGGCCTCAACGGCGTCGACAACGGCCGCCTGGCGTTCGACCACGTCCGCGTCCCGCGCGAAGCGTTGCTGAACCGCTTCGGCGACGTCGCCGAGGACGGCACCTACTCCAGCCCCATCGAAAGCGACGGCCGCCGCTTCTTCACGATGCTCGGCACGCTCATCCGCGGCCGCGTGAGCGTCGGCGGCAGCGCAGGCAGCGCCACGAAACGCGCGCTGACGCTCGCCATCCGCTACGGCGAGCAGCGCCGGCAGTTCAAGAGCCCCGACGGCGAGGAGGTCGTGATCCTCGACTACCTCGGCCACCAGCGCAAGCTCCTGCCGGCACTCGCGAAGACGTACGCGCTGCACTTCGCGCAGGAAGAGCTCGTCGCGAAGCTGAACGACATCGCGCCCGACGCGCCCGAAGAGGAACAACGCGAACTGGAATCCCGCGCGGCCGGCCTGAAAGCCGCCAACACCTGGCACGCAACCGCCACGATCCAGGCCGCCCGCGAAGCCTGCGGCGGCGCCGGATACCTGTCGGAAAACCTGCTGGCCGGCCTCAAAGCCGACACCGACGTCTTCACCACCTTCGAAGGCGACAACACGGTGCTGCTCCAGCTCGTGGCCAAAGGCCTTCTCACGCAATACAAAGAGCACTTCGCGGACCTCAGTCCACTAGCGACCGCGCGCTTCGTCGCCGAACAACTCATGGACGTGGTCCTGGAACGCACCTCCGCCCGCAAGTTCGTGGAACGCCTGACGGAATTCGACGACGCCAAGGTGCTCTTCGACCGCGAATGGCAGCTGCGCCTCTTCGAGGACCGTGAGGAACATGTGCTGGACGGCGTCGCGAACCGCCTGCGCAAAGCCGGCGACGACCCGTTCGGGGTGTTCAACGCCGCGCAGGACCACGTGCTGCGCGCCGGCCGGGTGCACGTGGATCACCTTGTGCTGTCGGCGTTTGCGCGCGCGGTGGACGCTTGCTCCGATCCGGAGGCCGCCGCTTTGCTCTCGCGGGTGTGCGATCTGTACGCCCTGTCGGCGATCGAGGAGGACCGGGCTTGGTTCCTCGAGCACGGCCGCCTCACGACTTCGCGGTCGAAGGCGGTGAGCGCCGCGGTGAACGGTTTGTGCGCTGAGCTGCGTCCCCACGCGGGCACCCTCGTGGACGCTTTCGCGATACCTTCGCAATTCTTGGCCGCACCTATGCTGCGGGACTGACGCTCGGTAGTCCTTGTCTCGACGAGCGGCCGATCGGAAGCCACCTGATCGGCCGCTCGCTCACGCCGGGGTACCGTCGCTATTCTTGCGGCCTGGCACCATGGTGCGCCGGGGGGTTTCGCAGTCCGCAACCACCGGAGGTCCTGGCCTTGACCGCCACACGGGGGACCACTTTGTTAGCCGCCGCCACTGCCGGTTGGGCTACAACCTTTCGCTACGCCCTGCTGGTGCTGATCACCCGAGGAACTGTCGGGGCGGCGGTGTTGTTGTTGGTGCGGTAATCGGCGGTGACCAGCCGGCTGCCGAGCCGCGCCCGACGCAGGAACCCTGGTGGACACGTTCGCGGTCCCGTCCCCATTCCTGCCCGCATCTACGCCGCGGGACTGAGCCGGTATTGCCCGGGCGCGACGCTGAAGTGGCGTTTGAACGCGTGGGAAAACGCGTACGGAGAGCCATAGCCGACTTGGTGCGCGATGGCGGGCAGCGGACGGTCGCCGTCGCGTAGGAGCCGAGCGGCGGTGGCCATGCGCCACCACGCGAGGTAGGCCATCGGTGCGCGCCCGGTGAGGGTGGTGAAGCGGCGGGCGAGCGTCGCGCGGGAGAGGCCGACCTCGTCGGCGAGGTCTTCGAGCCGCCACGCGCGGGCGGGATCGGTGTGCAGGAGGTCCAGCGCGGCGGCGATTTCGGGGTCCGCCAAGGCTTTCGGCCAGCCCGCACCAGGGTTTTCGGCGAACCACGCGCGCAGCAGGTACACCAGCAGGAGGTCGAGCAACCCGGCGACGGCGGCGTCGCGGCCCGGGTGGGTGCCGTTCACCTCGCCGCCGAGCAGCGTGATGGCCGCTCCCAGTTCGCGGTGCGCGCCGACGCGCGCGGGCAGATGCACGAGGTCGGGGAGACCCTCGACGAGGAAGTGCGCGCGTGAGCGGTCGAAGCGGTACTTGCCGCACAACAGGTCGGTGGGGCCGGAGGGATCGTCGACGGCCGTTTCGAACGGGACGGCGCGGCGGTCGTCGGGCGTGGCCGACAGCACGTGGGTGGCGCCGTGGGGCAGGAGGACGGCGTCACCGGGGCTGAGCTGGACCGGCTCGCCGCCGCCGAGCAGCCAGCCCGTGCCGCGGAGCACGACGTGAAAGCCCGCGCCGGCGTAGGGCGCGAACCGGTAGCACCAGTCGCCGCCGACGCGCAGCCGGTTCGACGACGGCTCACCCGTGCGCATCACGGCGATCGCGTCGCTGAGGACGTCCATGCGGCACAGTGTACTCCGGTGAGACTTTCGAGCATCAAACAGCGCATCTGACGCATTGGAATGCTCACAGGTGAGGATTACCGTCGAACGCATGAAACTCGGTGAAGTCGAAGTGACCAAGGTCGTCGAATGGGCGGGTGACATCGCGCCCATCCGGTCCGTGCTGCCGGACACCCCGGCCGAGCTCTGGCGCGACAACCAGAGCTGGCTCGCGCCGCGCCACTGGCACCCGGAGGCCGACGCGTACCACGCCGCCGTGCAGACGTGGGTGCTGCGCAGCGAGGGCAAGGTGGTGCTCGTGGACACCGGCGTCGGCAACGACCGCGCGCGGCCGCAGATCCCGCTGTTCGACCACCTGGCCACGGACTTCCTGGCCGGGCTGGCCGCTGTGGGTGTCCGCCCCGAAGACGTGGACGTCGTGGTCAACACCCACGTGCACTACGACCACGTCGGCTGGAACACCCGCCCCGACGGCGACGGCTGGGTGCCGACCTTCCCGAACGCCACGTACCTCATTCCGCGCGCCGACGCGGAGTGGTTCGATCCGCGCAACGCCCACCGTCGCGCCGGCGTCGACCCGCTGCGGCTGCGCGGCAGCCACCTGGTCTACACCGACAGCATCACGCCGGTCCTGGACCGCGCCGTGCTGTGGGAGGACTCCCACCGCATCGACGGCAACCTCGTCCTCGAGCCGGCACCCGGCCACACGCCCGGCTCTTCCTTGCTGCGCCTGACTTCCGGCACAGACCGTGCGGTGTTCGTCGGGGATCTGCTGCACAGCCCCGTGCAAATCCTGGAACCCTCGTACAGCAGCTGCTTTTGCGAAGACCGCGCCCTGGCAGCTTCGACGCGCACCCGCGTGCTGGGCCGCGCCGCCGACCTGCACGAACTGGTCATCCCAGCGCACTTCGCGGAGGCTTCGGTCGCGGAAATCGAGCGCTCCGGTGACCGCTTCGCCATCCGCGCCTGGCGCGACGACGCCTGATCAGCCGCTCGCCGCAAACCGGCTACGCGTAGAGCGCCAACCAAATCGCCACATAATGCGACACCGCCGCCAACACCGTGCACGCATGGAAGTACTCGTGGTACCCGAAAGTCTCCGGCCAGTGGTTCGGCCACTTCACCGCGTAGAACACCGCGCCCATTGTGTAGAAGAGGCCGCCGACGCAGATCAGCACCAGGGCGGTGACGCCGGCGTGCTGGGCGAGCTCCGGCATGACGAAGACCGCCACCCAGCCCAGGGCGATGTAGATCGGCACCCCCAGCCAGCGAGGCGCGTTCGGCCACAGCATCTTCATCGCGACGCCCAAGATTGCGCCGCCCCAGACGATGGCCAGGATGATGTAGCCCGTGGGCTTCGACATGGCCAGCAGGGTGAACGGGGTGTACGTGCCGGCGATGAACAGGAAGATCATGGAGTGGTCGGCGCGCTTCATCCACTTGTACGCGCGCGGGCCCCACAGGCGGCGGTGGTACAGCGCGCTCACGCCGAAGACGCCGAGCACGGTCAGACCGTAGACGGACGTCGCGAGGGCGGCCAGGGGCGAGACGGTCGACGCGGCGAGGCTCACCAGAGCGGCGGCGCCCACGAGGGCACCGAAGAAGGACCAGAAGTGGATGTGGCCGCGCAGGCGCGGGCGGGTGTCCACAGGCGTCGGGCCGGACGGTGGGGGTTCGGTCGTCACGCTCACCCGGCCAAGGCTACGGGAGCGTAGGTTTTTCGCCACCCCCCGTGGCGCGTCACACGTGTGGCGCGGGGGTGCGTACGCTCAGCCGACGTGAGCCTCCGGTCCTTCCTGTCCGACGTCGTCTACAGCGTCTACGGCCGCCGCCTGATCCAGCAGGCGCGGGGCCGCCATCCGCGGCACATCGCGATCATGCTCGACGGAAATCGCAGGTGGGCGCGGGAAGCCGGGTTCGCCGACGTGGCCGACGGGCACCGTGCGGGTGCCAAGAAGATCGCTGATTTCCTCAGCTGGTGCCGCGAGGCCGACGTCGAGGTCGTCACCATGTGGCTGCTCTCGACCGACAACCTCAACCGCGACCCCGACGAGCTGGAGCCGCTGCTCAAGATCATCACCGACGTCACCGACGAGCTCGCGGGTCCCGCCGTGCCGTGGCGGCTGCGGATCATGGGGGCGCTGGACCTGTTGCCACTGGACGTCGCGAAGAAGCTCACCGCCGCCGCGGCCCGCACGGAGGACCGGACGGGCATGGAGGTGAACATCGCGGTCGGCTACGGCGGGCGGCAGGAGATCGCCGACGCCGTGCGCAAGCTGCTGCTGCAGCACGCCGACGAGGGCACGTCGATCCGCGAGCTGGCGAAAATCCTCGACGTGGACCACATCTCGGAACACCTCTACACGTCCGGCCAGCCGGATCCCGACCTTATTATCCGAACGTCAGGAGAGCAGCGGCTTTCCGGATTCCTGCTTTGGCAGTCGGCGCATTCGGAATTCTGGTTCACAGAGGCTTACTGGCCCGCGTTCCGGCGGGTGGACTTCCTTCGCGCGCTTCGCGATTACGCGTGGCGCCACCGCCGGTTCGGTACCTGAGCCACCCGAGCCGCACTGGACTGGACATGAACGCAGCAGAAAGGCCCCGGAGTCGAGACTCCGGGGCCTTTCCATAGCCGAGATCGGCTATCAGCCGTGGTGCTCCAGCGAGTGGAGGACCAGCGCCGGGGTGGTGGCGATGCCCGTGTAGGCACCGGCGACCAGCGAGGCCGCGCCGAAGCCCAGGGCCCCGCCACCCTCGATGAAGGTCGCGTAGGCGTCGCCGAACGTCGGGTCCGGGGTGTAGCTGTGGTCTGCCGGCGAGGCGAACGCCGTGCCGCCGATCATCAGCAGGCCTGCGGCGGCACCGGCGACGATTCCAGCCTTCTTCAGCACTTCGCACACTCCTAGGTAGAGATATCTGGGATCCGGGGCACCGAAGTTTCCGGTGGTGTGTCCCGCAGTGAGAAAATTACCCGCTCCGAGGCCGAAATGAATGCCGGGTACGCCCATTGTGTGAGGCCGAAATCGCGTGGTTCACCCGGTCCGGTCCTGTCTTCAGGACGCGAAATGCATTCTCGTCCACCCCGTGGTACAAGCCTTTGCGCTGATCTTTCGAACGCGTTCGGTGATCTTTTTTCCATGATCACGCGACCGCGTGATCACTCGATTGCCAACTTGGTGACGTAGCGTGACAGTGACGGGGCGTCGATGTCGGACGACCTACGGTGAGATGACGAATGAGCGAATCACCTGTGTGGCTGCCTGCACGAACCGCGATCCGTCGGTACCTTCCGGAAGTGAGGGCACGCGTTCCGTGCGGGTCCTCACGGGAGGCCCTGGTCGTGGCGTTGATCGAGGGGGCGGCACAGCCGCCCACACGATGCACGAGGGGGCCGGCACCCGGCCCTCGTGGCCGCGCGCGCTGACGTAGCCAACGTCAGGGAGTGCGGACCCAGCCAGGGAGGTGCCCGGCCCAGCGAGTGCGGGCGTGGGGTGCAACACGCCCTCGAGGGAGATGCCGTCGTGACTGCGCAGCGTTCACCCCGCAAGGCCTCTGGCCGTTCTTCGACCGGTGCCTCTGGCCCGGAGAAAGCCTCGATCTCGCCCGAATCCGGGCAGTCCACTTACGTGCTCGACACGTCTGTGCTGCTCTCCGACCCGTGGGCGGTGACGCGGTTCGCCGAACACGCGGTCGTGCTGCCCCTGGTCGTCATCAGTGAACTGGAGGCGAAGCGCCACCACCCCGAGCTCGGCTGGTTCGCCCGCGAGTCGCTCAGGTTGCTCGACGACTTGCGGCTCAAGCACGGCCGACTCGACGCGCCGATCCCGATCGGCGAAGAGGGCGGCACCCTGCAGGTGGAGCTCAACCACACCGATCCGTCGGTGCTGCCCGTGGGCTTCCGGACCGACTCCAACGACCACCGCATCCTCGCGTGCGCGCTCAACCTCGCGGTGGAACGGCCGTCGGTCACGCTGGTGACGAAGGACATCCCGCTGCGGGTCAAGGCGGGGGCCGTGGGTCTGGCCGCCGACGAGTACCGCGCGGGCGAGGTCACGCCGTCGGGCTGGACGGGCATGGCCGACGTGGACGCCCCTCAGGAACTGATCGACAGCCTCTTCTCGGGCGGCACCGTCGACCCGGTCGAGTACGGCGTGCCCGAGGTGGGTGAGCTCCCGTGCCACACCGGCCTGCGGCTGCTCGCGGGCAGCTCCAGCGCCCTGGGCCGCGTCACGGCGGACAAGCGTGTGCGGCTGGTGCGCGGCGACCGCGAGGCGTTCGGCCTGCACGGCCGCTCCGCCGAGCAGCGCGTGGCACTCGACCTGCTGCTCGACTCGGACGTCGGCATCGTCTCGCTCGGCGGACGCGCGGGCACCGGCAAGTCGGCGCTCGCGCTGTGCGCCGGCCTCGAGTCGGTGATGGAACGCCGCCAGCACCGCAAGGTCGTGGTGTTTCGCCCCGTTTACGCCGTCGGCGGCCAGGACCTCGGCTACCTGCCCGGGTCCGAGAGCGAGAAGATGCAGCCCTGGGCGCAGGCCGTGTTCGACACCCTCGGCGCGCTGGTCAGCCAGGACGTGCTCGACGAGGTCTTCGACCGCGGCATGCTCGAGGTGCTCCCGCTGACCCACATCCGCGGACGCTCGCTGCACGACTCCTTCGTGATCGTCGACGAGGCACAGTCACTGGAACGCAACGTGCTCCTCACGGTGCTCTCCCGCCTCGGCACCGCGTCACGCGTGGTCCTCACCCACGACGTCGCCCAGCGCGACAACCTCCGCGTCGGCCGCCACGACGGCGTCTCGGCGGTGATCGAGAAGCTGAAGGGGCATCCGTTGTTCGCGCACGTCACGCTGACGCGCTCGGAGCGGTCGCCGATTGCGGCGCTGGTCACGGAGATGCTGGAGGATCACGGCTGATCTGCTCGCGAGCCTGCCCGTCCCGATCTGGGGCGGGCAGGCTCCGGGCGGTGTCGGCCCATCGCTGGCGATTGCCCTGAGAACGGGCTTCCCGTGGCGCTGATTTCGGAAGTTGCGTGGCCGAGCACCCCGGCCGGGGTGGCGGTGACCCTCGGTCTCACCAGCCTGAAGGAAGCGGCCGCCCCTCCGCGAACCCCGCAGCCGACTGCACCCCGAGCAACGCGCGCTCGTGGAATTCCTCCATCGTGCGCGCGCCGGCGTAGGTGCAGGAGGAGCGGACGCCCGAGCAGATGGAGTCGAGCAGGTCCTCCACGCCGGGGCGGTTGGGGTCCAGGGCCATGCGCGACGTGGAGATGCCCTCTTCGAACAGCGCCTTGCGGGCGCGCTCGAAGACGTTGTCCGTGCGGGTGCGGGCGCCGACGGCGCGCTTGGACGCCATGCCGAAGGACTCCTTGTACGGGCGGCCCTGCTCGTCGTAGCGCAGGTCGCCCGGGGATTCGTGGGTGCCGGCGAACCAGGAGCCCACCATGGCGGCCGAGGCGCCCGCGGCGAGGGCCAGGGCGACGTCGCGCGGGTGGCGGACGCCGCCGTCGGCCCAGACGTGCTTGCCCAGCTCGCGCGCGGCGGCGGCGCACTCGGCGACGGCGGAGAACTGCGGCCGGCCGACGCCGGTCATCATGCGCGTGGTGCACATCGCGCCCGGGCCGACGCCGACCTTCACGACGTCCGCGCCCGCGTGGATGAGGTCGCGGGTGCCCTCGGCGGTGACGACGTTGCCCGCCACCACCGGCACGCTCGGCGAGATCGTGCGGACGGCCTTCAGCGCGGCGATCATCTTCTCCTGGTGCCCGTGGGCCGTGTCGACGACCAGCGTGTCGACGCCCGCGGCCAGCACGGCCTCGGCCTTCGCGGCCACGTCGCCGTTCACGCCGATCGCGGCGGCCACGCGCAGGTGGCCGCCGGCGTCGGTGGCGGGGGTGTAGACGCCCGCGCGCAGTGCGCCGACGCTGGTCAGCACGCCGGCGAGGCGGCCTTCGGCGTCGAGGCCGAGCGCGAGGCGCCCGCCGTGGGTGTGGAGCAGGTCGAAGACCTCGCGCGGCGGCGTGTCCAGCGGCACGGCGACGGTCGCGGGCTCCGCGATCTCGGCCAGGCGCGCGAAGCGGTCGACACCGGCGCACGCGGCTTCGTCGACAACGCCGACGGGGCGGCCTTCGCCGTCCACGATCACGACGGCGCCGTGGGCGCGCTTGTGGACCAGGTTGAGGGCGTCGGCCACGGCGTCACCGCCGGTGAGCACGAGCGGGGTGTCCCACACGGTGTGGCGGCTCTTCACCCACGTCACGATCTCGGCGACCGCCTCCGTGTCCACGTCCTGCGGCAGCACCACCAAGCCGCCGCGGCGGGCCACCGTCTCGGCCATCCGCCGTCCGGCGACGGCCGTCATGTTGGCCACCACCACGGGGATCGTCGCACCGGTGCCGTCCACAGTGGACAGGTCGACGTCGAAGCGGGACTCCACGTCCGAACGGTTCGGCAGCAGGAACACGTCGTCGTAGGTCAGGTCGTGAGCGGGCACGTGCCCGTCGAGAAAGCGCACGAGTCCCCAGACTACGTGCCTGACGCCGCAGACGCGAACCCGGCGTGACCCGTGGAACAATGCCGTTATGAACGGCCGTGACCGCGACGAATCGGGCCGAGCGCGCAACGCCCGCCCGCGCGACGGCCTCGGCCGGCCCCTGCCGTACGGCGCCGACGGCGTCGCCCGCCAGCCGGAAGGCGTGGTCCGTACCCCGGGCGAGACGCTCGCCGAAGCTCAGCTGCTCCTCGACGAGGGCCGTCCGTTCCACGCCCACGAGGTCTTCGAGGACGCGTGGAAGGCGACGGACAGCCCCGAACGCGAGCTCTGGCGCGGCCTGGCGCAGCTGGCCGTCGGCATGACCCACGCCCTGCGCGGCAACGGCACGGGCGCCGTCGCGTTGCTGGAGCGCGGTGCGGCGAACCTCGAGCCGTTCGCGGCCGCTCCGCCGCATGGGATCGACGTCCCCGGCTTGCAGGCGTGGGCTCGCGGGCTGGCCGGCGAGGCGAAGACGCGCGCGCGGGCCGAACCGGTGGCACCGCGGCTGATCGGCTGATCCCTGTCGGTGCCGGCCGGCACACCGCTGCCGTGCTGACCGCTGTGGGTGCCGCGATCATCGCCGCCGTCGACGGCGGGCGTGACGCTGGGGGCTTTCGTGGAGCCGGTGAAGCTGCGCGCGGCCGACGCGCGCGGTTGCTGCAGGACCGCGCCGACCGTTGCGCGGGGTTGTTCCGGCCTGCTCGGGATGAGGGCGACTACATCGGGGCCGAGGCCTCGGCGTGCTTGCGTACGTGGGGGACATCGGCCGGTGCCGCAGCGGAGCAGTGATCCTGCCGAGCGAGAATCGAACCGGGCTCACCTCGGCAGGAGGAGCGGTGTTCCGGGCTCGATGACGCGCAGCGCGTGCTGGGGCACGGTCACCTCCACCTCGCCGTCGAACCCGTCCAGCCCGTCGAGGTCCCGGTGCAACACGAGCGCGGTCAGGGGTGGTGTGGTGGCGAGCAGAACCCGGGCGAGCGGGAGCGTGCGGACGACCTCGACGACCTGGGTCCACACCCGCAGCGCGGGGGACGAGATCCGGTCCGGACCACCGATGAGGACTTCTTCCGGTCGATAGAACACCGTTCCCGGAGTCGCGGCGTCGCCGCGGACCGCCGGATCGATCGGCAGGTTGCCGACGCGCAGGCCTTCGGGGCCGCGGGCCGCGGGGCCGAGTTCCGCCCAGCCGAGCAGGCGGGCGGTGACCGTGTCGGTGGGGTGGCGGGTGAGCTCGTCGGTGGGGCCGGTCTGGCGGAGGGTGCCGGCGTCGAGGATGGCCAGGTCGTCGGCGAGGCGGAGTGCTTCGTCGCGGTCGTGGGTGACGTGGATGGCGGGCACGGCCAGGTCCCGCAGTGTCGCCCGGAGCACTTCGCGCAGCTCTTCGCGGACGGGTTGGTCGAGTGCCGAGAGGGGTTCGTCCAGGAGCAGGGCGGCCGGTCGGGCGGCGAGGGCGCGGGCCAGTGCGACTCGTTGCCGCTCGCCGCCGCTGAGCGAGCGTGGCGCTCGGTGGGAGAGGTGCGTGATGCCGAACCGGTCGAGCAGCTCGTCGACTTCCGGGCTGCGCCGGCGGCCACGCAAGGCGGGTGCGAAGCCGACGTTGCCGCGAACTGACAGGTGCGGGAACAGGGCCGCGTCTTGGAACACCACGCCGATCCGGCGCTGGTCGGCGGGCCGGCCGGTGATGTCCTGACCGTCAAGGAGCACGCGGCCGCGTCCGGGGGCGCGGAATCCGGCGATGGTGTCGAGCAGCATGCTCTTGCCCGCGCCGGAGGGGCCGAGCACGACCAGGACGCGGCCCGGGGACACGGTGAGGTCCACGGGGCCGAGCCGGAATGATCCCGCCTCGGTGCGCAGGTCGGACACGATGAGCACGAGTCACCGCCGCGCGCGGGTGTTCCCCGCGACGAGCCAGCCCGAGGCGAGAGTGCGCAGCACGAGGAACGTGGCCAGGGCGACGAGCAGGAGCAGTACCGCGGCCGACGCGGATTCGGCGAGGCCCGAGGAGAGGAACAGGTTGTAGATCGTCACGGGGGCGGTGGCCGGGTAGTAGGCGAGGATGACGACGGCGCCGAACTCGCTGATCGAGCGGGCGTACACGAGCACCGCGCCGGTCAGGACTCCACGCCAGGCCAGCGGGAGGCTGACTCGCCGGAACGTCTGCCCGGCCGAGGCGCCCAGACTCCGCGCGGCGCGTTCCACGTTCGGGTCCAGTGCTTCGAACGCAACGCGTGCGCTGTTCACGGCGAATGGCGCGCTGACGAACAGCATCGCCACGATGATCCCGGCCTGCGTGCCGTAGAAGGACAAGCCGGTGGCCTGCAGCGGGGCGCCGAGCCAGCCCGTGCGGCCGAACACGAACAGCAGGGAGATCCCGGCGACGGTGTGCGGGACGGCCAGTGGCAGGTCCACGATCGCCTGTACGAGTGCGTGCCCGGGGAATCGCCGCGTCGCGAGCAGGTAGGCCAGCGGGACACCGAGCACCGTGGCGATCACCGCGGTGATCGCGGCGTCCTGGACGCTCAGCAACAGGGCGTCGCGGATCTCGTCGTTGGCCGCGGCGGCTCGGAGGCCGCCGGGCGAGGTGGCGGTGACCAGGCCGAGCACAGGCAGCAGGATGAACCCGAGCAGCAGCCCGCCGGCGACCCACAGCAGTGCCGGGAACAGCCCGTGCACCCGCCGGGGCACCACGCGTTCGGCCTTGTCGCTCATTCAGCCCCCGGACAGCTTGGCCGGAACTGTCTGCGGCTGCACCGACGCGGGCAGCTGCGCGCCGTTCGCGGTTCCCGCGACCGCCGGGTTGACCACGGTGAACCCGTTGTCACTCATGATCTTCTGCCCTGCCGGGGAGAGCACGAACTCGACGAACCGCAGCCCCGCGGCGGAGTTCGGTGCGTTGGTCGGCACGGTCAGCGCGTACACGATCGGCTTGCCCGTCCGCGGCCCGGACGACGTCGGCACGCTGACGGTCGCGTACGTCGCGGCCAGCGCGGGGTCGGAAAGGTCGATCTGTGCGGGCAGGTCCAGGAATTTCAGGTGGTGCTGCAAGGCGTCGGAGCGGTAGATCCCGAGGTAGTCGATCTGCCCCGAGGACACCGCGGGCAGCAGCTGCGTCTCGGTGCCGACCATGGTCTCCGGCGGAGAGTTCGCCAGCACCCCGGCCGACAGGTTCGGCTGGTGGTAGTAGGCCTGCGCCAGCGCGAGCATCTGCAACGTCTGGTAGCCGGACGGGTCGGTGTCCGGATTGGACCGGCCGACTTTCACCCCCGGCTGCGCGAGCACCTGGTACCAGTTGTCCGCGGTCAGGCCGGCAGCGCCTTTGCTCTGGTCGGTGTAGGCGAAGGTGATGCGGTTCGAGGCGAACCCGACGTACCAGTTCGCGAACTGCGTGCCACCGTTCGTGCCGTACATCTTCGACGGGATCAGCGAGTAGTCCGCCACGCCCAGCACGTCGACCGGGTTGTGCAGCTCGGTGATGCCCCGCACCACCTCGACACTCCCGGCGAACCGCGACTGCACCGTCACGCCCGGGTTCTGCGCCTTGAACGCCGCGATCATCGCCGCGAACGGCTTGGCCAACGTGCCCGCCCCGTTCACGATCAACGTGCCGGTGACCGGAGGAGCGGGCCCACTCGCCGGCGCCGCCGGCGACGACCCACACGCGGTCACCACCGCCGCCACCGCACCGATTGCCAGCACTCTGAGCCCGAAGCCCCGTCGCACCGTGCTACCTCCTGCCTCGTCGCAGAGTAAGCAAGGCTAGCGACCGTGAGGTATGGACGACAGCACCGAACAGCTCACGCGCCACAATCAGGACACTCGCGACGGCCTCGCTCGGCGGCCATCCCACCAGGCGCCTGGTGGACTGCCTCTGCCGCAAGCTGTCGCGGTCGCGCGACGACAGGAAGGGCAGCAGTGAGCTGGTCGACGGAGGTGCTCGCGTTCCTCGCGGGCCTGATCATCTCGACGGTGACCACTCCCGCCGGCGTGTCCGGTGCGGTATTCCTCCTTCCCGTGCAGGTCAGCATCCTCGGCGTCCCCAACCCGGCCGTCACCCCGACGAACCTGCTGTTCAACGTCGTCGCCGGCCCCGGAGCCCTCGTCCGGCACCGCCGGAGCGTGCACCTTCGCGGCAGGCTGACGCGTCTGCTGCTCGCCGGCACCGTGCCCGGGGTTGTGATCGGAGCTGTCATCCGCGTGTTCGCGGTGCCTGGCCCGCAGGTGTTCCGCCTCCTGGCCGCGGCCTTCCTCCTGCCCCTCGGCCTGTGGATCTGCGTCCGCACGCTGCACCCTCGCCCGCAGCGCTCCGACACACCACCGTCGCCGCGCGCGACCGTCGCTCTGGCGCTCGTGGTCGGCATCGTGGGCGGGATCTACGGCATCGGCGGCGGCTCGCTGCTCAGCCCGATCCTGGTCAGCCGCGGAGTCCCCGTCACCACCGCCGCCCCGGCCGCACTGGCATCGACCTTCGTCACCTCGCTCGTCGGCGCCGCCTCGTTCGCCGTGCTCGCGATGACCTCGACCGGCGACATCGCACCCGACTGGCTCGTCGGCCTCGCCTGCGGGCTCGGCGGGTTGCTCGGCGGCTACCTCGGCACCCGCCTGCAGCCCCGGTTACCCGAAACCGGGCTCCGCCTCCTGCTCGGCATCCTCGCCATGAGCATCGGCGCGCTCTACCTCATCGAAGCCACGCTCGCCTGATCCGACGGGCGAGAGTGCGCAGCTGATCAGGCGTTCGGCGTTTCGACCACAACGGTGGTCGCTTTGATCACCGCGACGGCCGGCGACCCGGGTTCGAGGCCGAGTTCCCTGACCGCGTCCGTGCTCATCAGGGAGACCACGCGGTCGCGGCCGCATTGGATCTCGACCTGGTCGGCGACGATCGACGTGACCAGCCCGACCATGCGGTTACGCGCCGAGCTCCCCACCGAGGTCGGGTCAGGCGCGGACTCGCCCTGGAGGCGAGCGAACTCGGCGAGTTCCGCACCGTCGATCACGGACCGGTTGACCTTGTCCTTGGTCGCGGCGAGCGTTCCGGCGTCGATGTGGCGCCGGACGGTGTCATCGCTGACGCCGAGCAGCCTCGCTGCCTCGGAGATCCGGTACTGCGACACCTCGGCAGCATAAACGGGCGGACGACCACGACACGGAATTTCCGAAGCGATAGAGAGCCACCTCGCCGCCCGAAACGGGGTGCGTTCACGAGCCCGGCGGCACACGTCCTGAGGTCACCAGGGCACGGGGCCGTCCTCGTTGAGGAACGTCCCGGTCGGCGCCCCGGCGCCCTGCGCGACCAGCTCGAGGACCACGCGCGCGCCCTGTTCGGCGGTGCGGGGGCCGGTGTGGCCGTTGAGATCGGAGGCGATGAAGCCGGGGGTGACGGCGTTGACGCGCAAGTGCGTGTACGCGGGGTCGGCGCGGAAGGTGGTCGCGTAGCGGATGGTGAGCATGACGAGCGCGGTCTTCGACGACGAGTAGGCGATGGTGTCCGTCGCGGCCGCGAACTGCGAGCCCTCGGCGGTGGTGAGGGCCAGCGACGCGGAGGTGCTGGCGACGTTGATCACGTGCGGAGCTTGCGCGGCTCGCAGGAGGCCCAGCATCCGGTGCGTGACGGCGGCGACGCTGAAGAGGTTCGTTTCGTACGCGCGGCGAAGGTGGTCCGCGGTCAGCTCGGCGGGCTCGACGGAGAAGCGGGCACCGGCGTTGTTGACGAGGACGTCGAGCTTGCCGTGGTGGGTTTCGAGGTGGCGGGCGACGTCGTCGATGTCCGCTGTGGACGTCACGTCGAGCCGGACCGGTGTCACGGCCAGGCCTTCGGCGCGGAGTTCGGCGGCGGTCTTCTCGCCGAGGGCGAGGTCGCGGCTGCCGAGCAGGACGGTGGCGCCCCGGCGGGCCAGACCGCGGGCGATTTCGCGGCCCAGACCCTTGTTGGCGCCGCTCACGAGGGCTGTGATCATGGCCCCAGCGTCGTCGCAAGGGCCGACGGTCACCAGGCCGCGACAGGGCCACCCGCGGTTAACCTGGGGAGATGAACGCCATCGGCGAGTTCCTGCGCGCCCGGCGGGCGCTGGTCAGCCCCGCCGACGTCGGCCTGCCCGATGACGGCTCGAGGCGCGTGCCGGGCCTACGGCGCGAGGAGCTGGCCGCGGTGGCGGGCGTGAGCGTGGACTACTACGTGCGCCTCGAGCAGGGCCGCGACCGGCACCCGTCGCCCCAGGTGCTCGACGCGCTGGCCCGCGCGCTCCGCCTGGGCGACGACGGCGCCGCCCACCTGCACCGGCTCGCTTCGCCACCCCGGGTCACCGGCGGGGAGCTGCCCGCGGGCGTGCGCGAGCTGGTCGAGCTCGGTGGCGCCCCGGCGCTCGCGTGGGGGCGGCGGATGGACGTGCTCGCCGCCAGCCCGCTCGCCGTCGCACTGGCGCCGATGTACCGCCCGGGCACGAATCTCGCCCGCGCGTTTTTCCTCGACCCCTTGGTGCGTTCGCTGCATCCGGATTGGGCCACGATGGCCCTCAACGTGACCGCGATGCTCCGCGCCCGGACGGCGTTGCGCGTTCCGGCGCTGGACACCCTCGTTGCCGAGCTGCTGGCCGCCAGCCCGGACTTCGCTCGGCTGTGGCCCCGCCACGACGTGCGCACGAACGCCGCGCCGCGCAAGGTTTTCCGCCACCCGGTGGTGGGCGAGTTGTCGTTGGGGCGTCAGGTGCTGACGGTGCCGGGCGGGGAGTGGGATGTGCTGATCTACCACGCCGAACCGGGCAGCCCTTCTGCCCACGCGTTGGCCCGGCTGGCTTAGCTTTCGGCCGGTGGCCGTGAATTGTCGCTGGGCTGCGAGTGGCCAGGCGGGGTGCCGACTGCCACGCCGAGCAGGGCGGTCCGTTCGGCCCGGCGCGCTCGCGGTCGGCATGGCTTCCGGGTGGCCTGCCGTGCGGTGGTCGGCGAGCTGTCGTTGAGGCGCCAGGTGCCCAGCGCGCCGGGGTTGCGCGCGCGGTTCAGCTTGCCGGCCAGTCCTTCGACGCCGACTTCTCCTCGCCGATCGTCGTGCCCTCGCCGTGGCCGGTGCGGACGGAAGTGGCGTCCGGGAGGGAGAAAAGGCGTTCGCGAATGGACTTGACGATGGTGGGGTAGTCCGAATAGGACCGTCCGGTGGCGCCGGGGCCGCCGTGGAACAGGGTGTCGCCTGTGAACAGGACGGAGAGGTCCGGGGCGTGCAGGCAGACGGCGCCGGGGGCGTGACCCGGGGTGTGGATCACCTTGAGGTCGGTGCCGGCGACGGTGATGGTCTGACCGTCGGCAAGGTCGCCGTCCGGGGCGCGGTCCGGGTGCGTCAGGTTCCAGACGACGCGGTCGGCCGGGTGCAGCAGGATCGGCGCGCCGGTGCGCTCGGCGAGGGCGGGCGCGGCGTTGACGTGGTCGTTGTGGGCATGGGTGCACACGATGGCGCGCAGCGCGCGGTCCCCGACCACGTCGGCGATCGCGTCGGCGTCGTGCGCCGCGTCGATCACGATCACCTCCGAGTCGTCGCCGACGATCCACACGTTGTTGTCCACGTCCCAGCTGCCGCCGTCGAGCTCGAACACGCCTGACGTGACCAGGTTCTGCACTATCGCCGTCATGGTCTGCAGACCCTAGTGCCCACGCGCCCGTCCAGCAGACATACCGCCGGTATCTACTTCCGAGTAGACTTACTAGCGGTAAGTTATCCGCGAAGACGGGAGCGCCCATGACCGCCGCTCGGGATCTGCTGGCCGAACCCCTCAAGCTGCGCTGCGGCGCTGTGCTGCCGCACCGCCTGGGGAAGTCGGCGCTGAGTGAGCAGCTCGGCGACCGCCGCAACGCCCCGACGCGTGAACTCGCCGAGCTGTATCGCACGTGGGCGCACGGCGGGGCGGGACTGCTCGTGACCGGCAACGTGATGGTCGACCCCGCAGCCCTCGGCGAACCCCGCAACGTCGCCCTGCCCGCCGTCCCCGATCCCGCCGCGTACGAGCAGTGGGCGCGCAGCGTGGCCGGCACCGACGCGCAGCTGTGGGTGCAGCTCAACCACCCCGGCCGGCAGAGCCCGCGATTCCTTTCACGCCAACCGGTTGCGCCGTCTGCGGTGCCGTTCGGCGACCGCGGCGTCCGGACCGCGTTCGCGGCACCGCGGGCGCTGACCGGCGACGAGATCGAGTCGATCGTGGACCGCTTCGCGTTGGCAGCGCGAACGTTCGTCGACGCCGGGTTCACCGGCGTGCAGCTGCACGGCGCCCACGGTTACCTGATCTCGCAGTTCCTCTCGCCGCTCACGAACCTTCGCGACGACGAGTGGGGCCGCGACCGCAGCCGTTTCCTGCTGGATCTCGTGCGCCGCGTGCGCGCGGCGGTCGGCGACGGCGTGCCCGTGTCGGTGAAGCTCAACAGTGCCGACTTCCAGCGCGGTGGCTTCGACGAGGACGAGTCGCTGCGTGTGGTCCGCGCGCTGAGCGACGCGGGCATCGACCTGCTCGAGATTTCGGGCGGTACCTACGAAAAAGCCGTGATGATGGGCTCCGGACGCGAGAGCACCATGCGGCGCGAGGCGTACTTCCTCGACTACGCGGCGAAAGCGCGGCAGGTCAGCGACGTCGCGCTGATGGTCACCGGCGGCTTTACCACGGCCGCCGGGATGGCCGAAGCGTTGCGGTCAGGGGCCTCGGACGTGATCGGGCTGGGCCGGCCGCTGACCGTCGACCCGGATCTGCCGGCGCGGTTGCTCGCCGGCGACGACGTGCGCGCGGAACGGCTGTGCCCGCACATCGGGATCCGCCTGGCCGACAGCCTGCTCGAAGTCCAGTGGCATACGCAGCAGCTGCACCGCTTGGCCGCGGGCAAACCGGCGGATCGCAGCCGCGGCGCGTGGCGCGCGCTGGTGCACACAGGGATCAACGATCCGCTGAACGCGTTTCGGCGGGTGCGTGCGTGAGCCAGCCGTCGAGGACCTTCGCGACGCTCGCCAGCGCGACGAACAGCACGGCGATGAGCACGCAGTTCACGGCCACACGGCCGTAACCGAGCTCGGCGGCGTTGACGAACGGGTACGGGTAGAAGCCGCCCTGCGCGCCACGGATCAGCGTGAACGCGAGCCACGCCAGGGGCCAGCACGCTGACCAGGCGACCGTGCGCCATCGCAGGATGCGCGGCGAAGCGACCAGGAACCCGAGCACGGCGATGATCGGCGCCACGGTGTGCAGCATGACGTCGGCAAACAGGGCCGCGCCGCTCAGATCGAGCAGCCCCGACAGCGCGACGTGGTAGACGACGCCGGTCACCGCGATGCCGACCAGCGCGTCGAGCCACAGCACGCGTACCAGCCCGTCGGCCCGCGCGCCCGCCACGAACGCGACGGAAGCCAGCAGCACCAGCACGTTCGACTCGATGGTGAAGTACGCGAACATGTTGGCGACGCGCGCGCCCGCCGACGCGTAGCGGCCCGGCGTTCCGGCGCTCACGAAGCCCTGCGTGACGAGGCCGATCAGCACGACGAGGGCCGTCACCCCGAACCAGATCCGGGTCAGTCGCGTCGGTGGCATGCGGTGAGATTACGGTTCCGGCCTGCTCGGACCCAGCCGAAACGGCCCGGTGTCACCCCGTCGGGGTGCTCAGGCGGGAGGCTCGCGCAGGCGTTGCGTGACCGTGCGGAGGGTGTGCAGCTCCGCGGCGGACAGCCGGGAGGTCACGAGCCGGCGGACGCCGTCGAAGTGGGTGTCCATCGCCGTGGCGAGCAGCGCCTCGCCGGTCTCGGTCAGCTGCGCGTCGACGGCTTGCTGACCGGGCTGCGACACGCGGGCCACGAGCCCGCGGCTGCGGAGCCGGGTGATCAGCTTGGTCACCCCGCCGCGGCTGACCAGCAGTTTCTCCGCGAGGTCCTTCATGCGGCACCGGCCGCCGGGCTGGAGCCACAGCTGGTAGAGCGTGTCGAACTCGGCGACCGACAGGTCGTGGTCCGCGCGCAGCTCGGCGTCGAGTACGCCGAGCACGCGTGCTTCCAGTTCGAGCAGTCCACGCCAGGCGAGCAGCTCGTCCTCCGAAAGGTGGGGCACCGGGCGTTCCCCGTGCGTCGCGGTCACGTCCTCACCGTAACCGAGCGTGCGCGCGTTGGGCCGGCAGGGTCCTTTGCGGAAATATTGTTGACGTGGAAACAAGATTGCGCGTACTGTCATTCTCACATCGCCGGGAACAGTGAGAGGAATCGTCATGGGGATTCGGACGACCGGGTGTCACCACATGGCTTTCGTGACCAACAACATGGAAGAAACCGTGAAGTTCTACAATGGAGTGCTGGGGTTTCCCATTGTCGTGACGCTGCAATTGCCGGACCCGGACCCGTTCCCCGGTGCGGTGCCGGGGAACCTTGCCGGCAGCAGGCATTACTTCTTCCGCATCAGCGAGCAGGACACGATCGCGTTCTTCGAGTTCAAGGACGTCGAGATCGCCGCGGACAACTCGTTGCTCGGAGCGGGAAACCACCTCGCGATCACGGTGCCTTCCGAGGGTGAACTGCAGCACGCGAAATCGGTGCTGGAGGAGAACGGGATCAAGGTCAACAGCGAACTCGACCACGGGTTCTGCCACTCGATCTACTTCGAGGACCCGGTGAACAAGATCGCCCTGGAGTTCGCCACGTGGCAGCACCCGTGCGACGTCGCGCAGCCCTTCCTGCAGGACCCCGAGCCGGTGCCGGCTGCGCTGGCCGCGATCGGCTCGGACGTTTACGGACACCACCTGCTGCAGTACACGCCGGATGGCCACGGTGGCGCGGACCGCTGAACCCGTCCGCCGGTCCCAGGACGCCGCGCCCGAGCAGAACCTGGTGTGGGGCAGCGGATCCCTGGGAGAACTCCCGGAGGTCGCCAACGCCCTGGGTTGCCACCGCGTGCTGGCGGTGGCTTCCCGGTCGGCGGACCCGGTCGTCGCCCGGCTGCCGGGTCTGCTCGGCGGGCGCTACCTCGGCCGGTGGTCGGACGTGCCCGCGCACGTGCCGGCCCACCAGGCCAACCTCGCCGTCGGCTCGGCTCAGGAAACGCACGCCGACGCGGTCCTGGCCATCGGCGGCGGCTCGGCGATCGGGCTGGGCAAGATCGTTTCGCTCGCGCTGCGGCTGCCGCTGATCGCGGTCCCGACCACCTTCTCCGGCGCGGAACGCACATCGCGCTACTTCGTCACCACCGACCGCGGCAAGGAAACGGGCACGTCCGGCCGCGCACTGCCCCGCGCGGTGCTCTACGACCCCGACCTCGTCGGGGGGCTGCCCCGCGAGGTGGTGGCGAGCAGCGGCATCACCGCCGTCGCGCACTGCCTGGAGGTGCTGTGCCATCCAGCGAGCGAGGAAGCGCTGGCGTCGGCTCGCGAAGGCCTGCTTCTGCTGTGGAGCAGCCTCGCCCCGCTCGCGGCCGGGGATCTCGCGACGTGCCAAGACGCGTTGGCCGGCGCCGCCCTGGCGGGCCACGCACTGCACGAACTGGGCCGGCCCGGTGTGGTGCACCAGGTGTGCGACCTGGTGTCCACGCGGCGTGGGCTCGGGTACGGCCGTTCGCACGCGCTGTTTCTTCCGCTCGTGCTGCGGGCGCACGGCGAGGCCGCCGCCGGGGCGCGCGCGGCGCTGGCGGAGCTGCGACCCGGAGTGCCGGCCGAGCAGGCGGTGGCCGAGTTCGCGGTGACGATGGGGCTGACCGCGGAGGTCGACCCAGGGCGGATTGCGGGCGCGGTTGGCCTTGGCGTAGCGGAGCTTCGGGTGTTGCTGGCGGAGTTGTCCGTGGTGGCGGCGGCGGATCGACCGGAGGCGGAGGTTTTCGAGCGGCTGGTTGCGGGCTGTTGACTTGCCTCGGCGGCAAGCGCGGGCCGCGCCGTTCGTTGAGTGGTTCAGCGAATAGCCGCCGCCGGGGCCGCCGGCACGAAGACGGAGGAGCCGGCGGCCCCGGCCGCTCGTGATGTGAAGGCCGACAAGACGCGAGGTGCCGGCGCCCTCGGCCTCGCTGTGAGCGGCGGCCATTGTTTGGCGAGTGGCTGTAGCGGAGGGCGGGGCTGCGTCTGAGGTGCTTGAGCAGTTGGTTGCGACGTGCTGGCTTGTCTCGGTGGCGCAGCTTGGGCTGCGGCGTTCGGTGGTTGGTTTGGTGGCGGTTGTTGTTGGGCGAGTGGCTGTAGCCGCGGGCGGGCTGCGTCTGAGGTGCTTGAGCGGCCGGTCGCGACGTGCCGGCTTGTCTCGGTGGCGCAGCGCGGGCTGCGTCGTTCGGTGAGTGGTTCGGCAGCGGTCGTGCTCGGCGCGTTGGCGGCCGTAGCCGGGGGCCGGGCTGTGGTGGAGGTGCTTCAGCGTCGCGTAGCGGGCTGTTGATTTGCCGGGGCGACAAGCACGACGAAGGGCGCGGCCCGTAGGTCGCGCCCTGCGCAGTAGTTGTTCACCAGCCGCGTCAGCGAAGCGCCTTCACCAAGGCGGGGACGAAGACCGACGCGTCGACCGTGCCCCAGCCGCTGGCGATGTCGAAGCCCGGGGCCGCGGTGAAGCCCTCGACGCCGTCCTGGCTGTTGTCGCCGGTGGTGACGTCGACGATGCCGGCTTTGGCGCCCTTCGGGCCGAGCTTTTCGTAGAGGGCGGGGTTGATCTGGCCGAGCTTGCCGTGGTTGGCCTGGACCGCCAGGGCGAGCACGCCGGCGAACAGCGGTGCCGACTGCGAAGTGCCCTGCACGCCTTCCATGCTGATGTCCGGGAACGAGCGCATCTTGCTGCCGGTGATCTTCTTGACGCTGTCCTGCCACGACGGGCGCGCGTAGGCCTTCGACAGGCCCGCGCCTTCGCCGAAGCCGTTGTCGGCCACGTTCACCAGGTCGTCCGGCTTCGTGCGGGTGCCGGTGGAGTCGAGGTGCAGCTGCGTGCCGCCGAGGGTGGTCACGCGCGGGTCGCTGGCCGGCCAGCTCGCGACGCGGTACGGGTAGTTGCCCGGGCCCTGCAGGAAGCCGCCGGTCGGGCCGTCGTCACCCGAGGACGCGACCATCGTGATGCCCGCCTTGCTCGCACGTTCCAGCGCCGGGTCGAGCGTCTTGATGGACTGGAACGACGGGAAGTTCTCCTCCGTGGTGCCGAAGCTCATCGAGATCACGTCGGTGAGCTTGTGCTTCGTGAGGTAGTCGACGGCGTTCATCATCTCGGGCAGCCCGGTGAAGCCCTGCGTCTCGGCAACCGGCGTCGCGGCGACGATGATCTTCGCGTTGGGCGCCATCGCGTGCATCATCGTGACGTCGAGGTCGGTCTCGCCGCCCCAGGACTCGCAGGTCGCCGTGTCGACGCCCGGGTCGGTGCACGCCGGGACCGAGCCCGACGGCTGGAGGACCTCGACGTTGGCCGGCGGCAACCCGTGGCGCTGGGAGTACTCGTCGAGCACCTGCTTCACCTGGTCGTCGCCGAACGACACCAGCGTGGTGACGGTGGCGCCCGCGCCTGTGATGCCCTGATTCCACAGCTTCGTGGCGTTGTACGCGACGCTTTCCCTGGGCAGCGCGGACATCGCGGCGTCGAGCTTCGCGACGCGGTCGGCCACCGTGCGGGCGCCGATGAACGACTTCGCCGCCGCCGAGAAATGGTGCAGCGCGGGAGCCGGCGCGTTCGTGGCCGCGCCGGCCGGAGCCGCCACGGCCGTGACGGCCAGCGCAACACCCGCGAGCAGGGTCATCGGCCGGACGGCGGACCGAACCCGAAAAGTCATGTCGTCTCCCCAGTGGTGAGCGGTGCGGTACAGCCCACTCTCATGCATCACCGGAGGGCACAACATCGACTTTCGTCTGGCCTTTCGGCCTCGGCCGGGCGAATTGGCCGCTGGTGTCCGGATGTCATTCGGCCCGATCACCGCGCAGCAGACCGCGCACGGTGTCGATCGTGTCGGCGTCGGCCGCTTCCTTGTCCGGCCGGTACCGCACCACGCGCGCGAACCGCAGCGCCAGCCCGCCGGGATACCGCGTGCTGATCTGCGCACCGTCGAGCTCGATCTCCACGACCACCTCGGGCCGCACGTACACGGTGTAGCTGTCGCGGTGGGTCTCGATCTCCTGGAACCGCTTCGTCTGCCACGCGAGCAGCTCGTCGGTCATGCCCTTGAACGTCTTGCCCACCATGATCGGCGGCCCGCCGTCCGGGTCGCGCGCGCCGAGGTGCAGGTTGGACAGCGTGCCCGTGCGCCGCCCGTGCCCCCACTCCACCGCGAGCACGACCAGGTCGATGGTGTGCACCGGCTTCACCTTCAGCCACGCCCGGCCCCGGCGCCCCGCCGCGTACGGCGACGCCAGGTCCTTCACCATCACGCCCTCGTGGCCACCCGCCATCGCCGCGTCGAGCACCGCCGCCGCGTCGGCCGGCTCCACCTCGCCGGGGATCACGTGCTCGCCCGCGACCTTCCGCAGCGCCGCGTTGCGTTCCGACAGCGGCGCGTCGAGCAGGTCCACACCGTCGAGGTGCAGGCAGTCGAAGAAGTACGGCCGGAGCAGCAGCGCCCGCACCTGTTCCTCCCGCGTGCTGCCGAAGCGGCTCATCGTCTCCTGGAACGGCCTCGGCCGGCCGTCGTCGGTGAGCGCGAGCGTCTCGCCGTCGAGCACCACCGACTCGCACGGCAGCGCCCGCACGAGGTCCACCAGCTCGGAGACGCTGGACGTGATCTCCCGCAACGTGCGCGTGTAGACGTGTACTTCCTCGCCGGCCCGGTGCACCTGGATGCGCGCACCGTCCATTTTGTACTCGACGATCGCGTGCTCGTGTTCCGCCACCGCCTCGTCGAGCGATTCCGCGGGCGACGCGAGCATCGGCTTGATCGGGCGCCCCAGCGTGAGCCGGAACTCGGCCAGCCGCGCCGCACCGCCCGTCATCGCCGCATAGCCCGTGACGGAAAGCTTGCCGGACAACATGAACGCCCGCCGCACGTCCGCGGCATCGACCTCGGCCGCCGCCGCGACGGCGTCGACCATCACGCCCTCCAGCGCCCCCTGCCGCAGCTCTCCGGTGACCAGCCGGAAGAGAAACTCCTGCTCGCCTCGAGTGAGCCGCGTGAACAACGCCGTGAGCACCTCCGCGCGCCGCTTCACCGACCCCGCCCCCGAAGCCGCCGCGACCTCCGTGAGCGCCTCGTCGACCTCCCGCACCTCGACGCTCGGCTCCGGGGCCGGCTCGACGGCCAGCTCCGCGAGTGTGCGCCACCCCGCGCCCAGCCGGTCCTGCGCCGTCTGCCCCGTGAGGTACGCGATCACCGCCGGCAGCTCGGTCGTCTCGGCGGCGCGCAGCACCGCGGCGAGGGTGGCGATCTTCGCCTTCCTCGACCGGGTGGCCGCCAGCTCGGCGGACGCGGTGACGATCTGGGTGAGCAGCACCCGACCATCATGACCCGAGGCACCGACAGTTTCCCGGTGGAATGGTCCTGAACTGGGAAAACACCCTCAGGTGGGGTACGGCTCGGCCTCGCGCGCCGTCCTCAGCGCGCCCGCCCACCAGGCCAGTTGGTCGAGCATCGTCTTCGCGTACGCAGGGGCCTGCGGGTCGAGCGGCCGGCTGGCCTCCCATGCGGTGAAGTAGTTCGGGAAAGTGAGGCCGTCGCGAATCGTCACCGCGTGCAGCTCGGTCAGCACGTTCTCCAGGTGGAGCACGGCGTGCCGCCCGCCGGCCGCGCCGCCGTAGCTCACGAATGCGACGGGCTTGGCCGTCCACTGCGAGAAGTGCCAGTCGATGGCCGCCTTGAGCGACGCCGGGTAGCTGTGGTTGTACTCCGGGGTGACCACGATGAACGCGGCCGCGCTCTCCAGTGCCGCCGTCAGCGTCGCCATCCCGGCGGGGCGCGGGTAGCTGCCGCCGGCGTACTTGGGGGATGCCTCGGGCAGCGACAGCTGGATCTCGACGTCCACCAGGTCGACGACCTCGACCTCGAACCCGCCGTGTTCCCGGGCCTGCTCGGCCACCCATGAGGTGACGGTGGGGCCGAACCGGCCGTCGCGGACGCTGCCGACGATGATCACGAGTTTGTTCGCCATGGTCACCACCGTGGGGTTCAGCCGCGCCCGCAACCAGACCGCGCTCAGGCTGGCCCCCTTACGGCCACGCTGAGCACGCCGGAATCGGCTTATGCTCGGTGACATGGGGACACCGCTGGGGGACTTCATCCGGGCCAAGCGCGACAGCACCCAGCCGGACACGCTGGGCCTGCCCTCGCACGGCCGTCGCCGCTCGCCCGGCCTGCGGCGGTCCGACCTCGCAGCGCGGGCCGGCGTCAGCGTCGAATACCTCACGCGAATCGAGCAGGGCCGCGACCGCAACCCCTCCGTATCGGTTGTGAACGCCCTCGCCGACGCGCTCAGCCTGGCCGCCGTCGAACGCACCCACCTGCGCTACCTCACGAAGATCACCGGCGGGGAGTGCACGGCCCACGTCCGGCCCGAACCCGTGCGGCGGGACGTGCGTGCCCCGGTCCTCCAAACGCTCCGGCTGCTCGAACCCGGCATCGCCGCGGTGACCAACCGGCTGGGCGACGTCCTCGCCCACACCAGCGGCTTCGCCGCGGTGACGAGCGGAACGGGGCTGCTCGACGCCGAGGCCCCGAACCTCACCCGCTACGTCTTCACCGACCCCCGTGCTCGCGCGTTCTTCGCCGACTGGGCCGAGGTCGCGGACGAGCGGGCGTTCGACCTGTGGCTGGGCCCCGCGGTCGAGAACTCGGAGTGGCTCACGGTGGAACTCGCGCCCGTCGCCGGTCCGGAGTTCACCAGCCGGCTGAACTCGACCGTCGTGCCACCACGTGGAGTTCTGCGGCTGAACCACCCGGGCGGACGTTCGTTGCGGCTGAACAGGGAGACGCTGGAACTCGCGGAGGACGCGCAGCAGCTGGTCGTCTTCCTGCCGGACGACGAAGAAACGGCTCGGGCGGTCGCGGAACTCCGCCTCCGGCCACCGGAGCGGCTCCGGGTCATCTCCTGAAACATTCGGGCGCCCGCCGGCGTGCGCCGACTCGACCAGGGTCGCGGCTTGCCCGACGGACCAGGGCGTGCCAATCGCCGGCGGGTGACCCGGTCTGGCCCGCCCCGCGTACGAGGTTTTCCTTCGCTCGTGCCGATCACGAAGGGCTGTCACTTCGAACTGTAGGAATGCTTGCCGGTCCCGGCAAGGCTGCCTCCTTCGACGATCAGGTACTCGTCGCGGATCGGGTGGCCCGCGAAGTAGCACTCGAGGATTTCTCGCGTCCCGGCGGCATACCTGGCCTGCGCCGACAGCGAGGTGCCGGACGTGTGCGGGGTCATGCCGTGGTGCGGCATCGTCCGCCACCGGTGGACCTGTGGCGCGGGCTGCGGGAACCACACGTCGCCGGCATACCCGGCCAGCTGACCGGATTCCAGGGCCCGCACGACCGCGTCCCGGTCGCAGATCTTTCCCCGCGCCGTGTTGACCAGGTAGGCGCCCCGCTTGATCTGGCCGCTCCTCCGGGAGCGGTGCCGGTCGGTGTAGTGCACTCGGACGTCGAACGGCTTCAGCCGCCGCAGCACCGCGGTCCCGATCCGACCCGCGGCGACAGTGCCGACGTCCATTGCCTCGAGGTCGTAGGAGCGGGCGACGCAGTCGGCGATGTTCCCGCCGCCGTCGAGCACCCGCTGGTGCGCCGGAAGGTAGTTGCGCACCAGGGAAAGGATCATCATCACGACGTGTTCGGACACGCTGACTCTGTTGGAGTAGGTGACCTCCGCGACCGTGATCCCGGTCGATCGCGGCGGCGAGGTCGACGTGGTCCGAGCCGATCCCCGCCGTGATCGCGAGCTTCAGCTTCGGCGCATTCGCGGTGCGGACAGGTACGCCGGCCAGAGGTTCCCTTCAGCCCAGCCGAGTGACCGGACAGGTCACGGGGTTTCGGTTTGCCGCTGGGGGTTGCTGGAGGCCGCCATGGCGTGTTCGCGGTGCGCGCGCCGCAGGTGTTCCTCAGGGGTGACGACCTCCGCGGGCGGCACCCACTCGAAGTACTTCGACGTGCCCTTCAGCAGCACGAACGTCAGCGTCCCGAAGACGAACGGCAGGGTGAGCGCGGGCAGGCCCCACGGCACGAAGATCGACCCGATGCCGCCGAAGAGCAAGGCGGTGAAGATCGCACACAGCACACCGAGTATTGCCGAGCGCCAGGTCAGCACGTAGAACACACCGGCAATCGCCAGCGCGGCGTCGAACGAGTTGAAGCCCCACAGGCCGTTGTAGATCAGCACGCCGTCGGCACCGAGGGCCATGCCGGTCAGCATCCCGACCGCCGAGCCCACCAGCGCGAAGATCGCCGCGATCCGCGAGCAGAACGCGATCCCGACGATGATCAGGACCCCGGCCAAAATGCTGTTGCAGAAGAACAGCTGGCCGATGCCGCGGAAGATGGCGTTGATCACGGCCACAACGTCGGTGTTGCCGACCGCGTCGGCGCTCGCCCGCAGTGACGTCCGCACAGCGGGCCCGTTTACCTCGGGCGCCGCCGGGGTGATCGCCTCGCCGAGCCGCCCACGCGTGATGTGCAGTGCAGTGATCAGGAACAGCAGCGTGATGATGTTGAAGGCCAGTGTGAAGGGGGGCACGCCCCACGCGCCGCCGAACGCCGCTGCGAGCGCGGCCATCAGGATCGACGACGCCGCGCTCAGCACGATGATCCACACGATGACAATCGCGTCCCATTCGGGTGCGAGGAACAGCGCGAGCCCGAGGCCGACGAGCACACCGTTGAACCCGTAGAGACCCGCGTGGATCGCGTCTCTGTCGAACCCCAGTGCCAGTGCGGCGAGGGTCGAGGCCAATACCCCCACTGTGGCGCCGAATCCGAGCCACGGCTCCTGGAGCCACGTGGCCAGCAGGATGAACGCGCCCGTGATCGGGCTGTTCATGAACACCACCTGCCCGATCCCGCGCAGGCAGTACTCGACGAACCCGACTACGGGCACCTTCAGCGCCCGTTCGTCGACCTCGGGCATGGTGCCGTTGATCCATCGCCACGGCCCGTGGTGGCCGCGTTCAGGTGGTGCTGTGGTCATGACCGCCTCCTCCGGCGGGTGGAGTGCTTTCTCGACGTGCCGGACCGGGCGGGAGACAGGCCGCCTCCCGCCCGGTCACCGAGCCGGTGCGGGCGTCAGAAACTCGCCGTCGGCACGCTCATTCCCTGTTCGACCTGCGCCGGGCCGGAGGCCGAAGGACGCACGTCGATGTCGAAGATCGCAGTGGGCAGATACACGGTGGAGCACGAGTTCGGGATGTCGACCACGCCCGAGAGCCTGCCCTCGATCGGCGCGGAGCCAAGGATCATGTACGCCTGGATCGCGCTGTAGCCGAACTTCTGCAGGTAGTCGATGGCGTGCAGGCAGGCCCGCTGGTACGACAGGTGCGAGTCGAGGTAGTGCTGGGTTCCGTCGAGCGTGACCGAGGTGCCGGAGAATGCGAGCCACTGGCTGTACAGCGGTTCCACGTTGCCCGGCATGAAGATCGCGTTCTCGGAGACGCCGTAGGTCTCCATCCCGCCCTTGATCAGGTCGACGTGCAGGTCCATGAACCCGCCCATCTCGATGGCGCCGCAGAACGTGATTTCGCCGTCGCCCTGCGAGAAGTGCAGGTCGCCCATCGAGAGTTTCGCGCCGTCGACGAAGACCGGGTAGAACACCCGGGTTCCCTTGGTGAAGTTCTTGATGTCCTGGTTCCCGCCGTTCTCCCGCGGCGGTGCGGTGCGTGCGGCCTCCGCCGCGACCCGGTCGAAGTCGGCACCGGTGAGGCTGCCGAGGATCGCGGAATCCGGCAGCGGGGGCAGCGCCAGCGGTGGCACCCGGTCCGGGTCGGTGTCGATCAGCGCCTGTTCGCGCGCGTTCCACTTGGCGAGCAGCTCACCGGAAGGAGCCGTGCCCATCAGCCCGGGGTGCACGATGCCGGTGTACGAGACCCCGGGGACGTGCCGCGAGGTGGCGACCCCGCCCATGAAGTCCCAGACCACCTTGTACGCGTCGGGGAACCACTCCGTGAGGAAGCCGCCGCCGTTCTTGGTGGCGAAGACGCCGGTGTAGCCCCAGCCCTGGCCGGCGAGCGGTCCCGAGTCCTCCTGCGGGATGGGGCCGACGTCGAGGATGTCGACGATGAGGAGGTCGCCCGGCTGTGCGCCCTCGACCGCGATCGGCCCGCTGAGCACGTGCACGGTGGGCAGCGGCGCGTTCAGCACGTCTTCGGCGGAATCGTCGTTGTGGATCGCGCCGTCGAACCATTCGCGGCAGTCGACGCGGAACGAGTCTCCCGGCTTGACCTGAACCTGGGCGGGAATATCCCCGTGCCACCGGTTGTGGCCGACAATTGCTTGTTCAGAGAATTTCTTTGTGGAATCGAGTGAGAAAACAACTTGCGGCATGGTATCTCCCGACAGCTTGGTGGGTGACCGACCCGGCAATGTGCGTGCTGCGCGCCTCCGCAACGCGGAGCGTGGCGGCTCCGCAGAGCACTCCGGGCATCAGCCGCAAATTGTTCTTCGCCGGCCCAGCGAGCGGGCCATTGCCCGGCAGGGCGCAGGCTGGGCCGCGTTCGCCTACGGTCTCGGCAGACGTCGCAGCGCGGGGTTCGAAGTCGGTGCCGGCCCGCGCGACCGGCCACGAGCGGGAGGTATCGCGGACACCACAGCCGGCTCGTCGCGAGTTTTCTCGGTCCGGTCGATGGCCGTGACCAGCTCACGTGGCGCCAGTGACAGCATCGGCGCGCAGTAGTTCCGGGCCGCTTCGCCACCGCAGGCCGGACACGGTGAGCTCGGTGAGGCCGTCCCCATCGGCAGGCGCACCTCGAAGACACCGTCCCGGGCGCATCGATATTGATACGTCGCCATCGCAGCCTCCCAACTGCTTGCTCTCTCTTCGCGGCGGAATTGATCAAACTGCGCTGTGATCAAACTGCGCTGCGGAAAAGGAAATCAGAGCGGTGAGCGACGTTACCAGCCCTGTGTTTCACGCACAATGAAGCGATACGCCGGAATGAATTTGTGCGTAGAGATACGCCTTGTCCACTTGCGGTGACGGTTCGTCGGCCGCACAGCGCGGTGAAACGACTAACGGCCCGCTTCCCGGAAGAGCCGGGAAGCGGGCCGTAAGGCGGAAATCCCTACTTGCCGCCGCGCGCCATGCGCAGGACGTCGAGAGCTTCGTCGAGCTGCTCTTCCGTCAGCTTGCCGTCCTTGACGAAGCCACGTTCGATCACGACCTCGCGAATGGTCTTGAGCTCCTTGAGTGCCTGCTTCGCCACCGCCGCCGCGGCTTCGTAGCCGATGTAGGAGTTCAGCGGAGTCACGATGGACGGCGAGCCTTCGGCGTATTGCCGGGTGCGCTCGACGTTGGCGGTGACACTGTTGAAGACCTTGTCCGCCAGCAGGCGCGAGACGGCGGCCAGCAGGCGGGCCGACTCGAGGACGTTGCGGGCGATGACGGGCAGGTTCACGTTGAGCTGGAAGTTGCCCGCCGCGCCGGCGAAGGCGACGGCCGCGTCGTTGCCGACGACCTGGGCCACGACCTGCAGCGTGGCCTCCGGGATGACCGGGTTGACCTTGCCCGGCATGATCGAGGAGCCCGGCTGGAGGTCCGGCAGGGCCAGCTCGGCGAGGCCGGTGCGCGGGCCGGAACCGAGCCAGCGCAGGTCGTTCGCGATCTTGTTGAGGGACACGGCGATGGTGCGCAGGTGGCCGGACGTCTCGACCACGCTGTCCTGCGTCGCCTGCGCCTCGAAGTGGTTGCGGGCCTCCGTGAGCGGCAGGCCCGTCAGCGCGGCCAGCTCCGCGGAGACGGCCGCGCCGAAGCCGTCGGGGGCGTTGAGGCCGGAGCCGACGGCGGTGCCGCCGATGGGCAGCTCGCCGAGGCGCCCGACGCCGGACTGCAGGCGCTCGATGCCGAAGCGGATCTGCGCGGCCCACGCGCCGGCTTCCTGGCCCAGCGTGATCGGCACGGCGTCCATCAGGTGCGTGCGGCCGGACTTCACGACGTCGGCCCACTCCTGCGCGCGCGTCTCGATCGCGCCGGCGAGGTGCTCCAGGGCCGGGATGACGTCGGTGAGCACGGCTTCCGTGGCGGCCACGTGGATGGTCGTCGGGAACGTGTCGTTGGACGACTGCGAGGCGTTGACGTGGTCGTTCGGGTGCACGTCGCGGCCGAGGGCGCGGGTGGCGAGCGTCGCGATGACCTCGTTGGCGTTCATGTTCGACGACGTGCCCGAGCCGGTCTGGAACACGTCGATCGGGAACTGGTCGTCGTACTTGCCCTCGGCGACGCCGTCGGCGGCCGCGGCGATGGCCTCGGCGACGTCCGCGTCCAGCACGCCCAGCTTCTGGTTCACGCGCGCGGCGGCGGCCTTCAACAGGCCCAGCGCGCGGATCTGAGCGCGCTCGAGACCGCGGCCGGAGACGGGGAAGTTCTCCACGGCACGCTGCGTCTGCGCGCGGTAGAGCGCGTCGACCGGGACGCGGACCTCACCCATCGTGTCGTGTTCGATCCGGTATTCCTGTTCTGCCATACCCTCGATTCTGGCCCTGTTTCGCGCATCCGGCGGGGTGGCGTCGCCCACCTCGATCCGGTAATTCACCCGCCGGATAGCACTAGGATGGCTGTGTTCTCGATCACCGCCAACCACCACTGGCTGGAGCGAGCTAAATGGACTACGACCTCGTGATCATCGGCGCCGGGCCCACCGGGCTGTTCGCCGCCTACTACGCGGGATTCCGCGGCCTTTCCATGGCCGTGGTCGATTCCCTGCCGGAGCCGGGCGGGCAGATCACCGCGATGTACCCCGAGAAGATGATCTACGACGTGGGTGGCTTCGCGGCCGTCCGCGGCCGTGACCTGGTGCAAGGCCTCGTCGACCAGGCCGCGCCGTGGAACCCGGCGTACCTGCTGGGCCGCAAGGCCGAGAAGCTGGAAACGGTGGGAGACCGCGTCGAGCTGACCCTCGACGGCGGCGACGTGCTGAGCGCCGGCGCCGTGCTGATCACGGCCGGGATCGGCGAGTTCACGCCCCGCCCGTTGCCCGCGGGCAACGGCTGGCTGGGGCGCGGAATGGTTCATTTCGTGCCGTCGCTGCAGGTCCACGCCGGGCAGCACGTGGTCGTGGTCGGCGGTGGGGACTCGGCGTTCGACTGGTGCCTGGCGCTGCACCCGGTGTCGGCGAGCGTGACGCTGGTGCACCGGCGCGGGAAGTTCCGCGCGGCCGAGTCGATCGTGCGGCAGGTGCGGGAGCTGGGCGTGCCGCTGGTCACCGACGCCGAGGTGACGCGGTTCGTCGAGTCGTCTTCGGGTGCTCTGGAGGGCGTCGAGGTGTCGGTGAAGGGCGGCGAGGACCTCACGCTGCCGGCCAACGCCGTGGTCGCCGCGCTGGGGTTCACGGCCGATCTGGGGCCGATCGAGAGCTGGGGCCTGGAGATCGACCACCGTGCCATCACGGTCGACTCGACGATGGCGACGGCCCGCTCGCGCGTGTACGCGGCCGGGGACGTGGCTCACTACCCGGGCAAGGTGAAGCTCATCGCGACCGGCTTCGGCGAGGCGGCGACGGCGGTGAACAACATCGCCGTGGCGCTCGACCCGGACGCGCATCTGTTCCCGGGCCACTCCAGCAACGCCGAGTGACTCAGCCGGTCTTCGACGCGATCCACGGCGCGTACGCGGGCACCGACGTGTAGATCGACGGGGCCGTCGCGCACGTCGGGGAGCCGTTGCCGGGGCGGCTGGTCACGCCGATGAGGGACCAGCGGTCGCCGTCGCGGGTGAGCTCGGGGCCGCCGGAGTCGCCGTAGCAGGAGCCGGCCTTGCCGGACGGGTTGTCGGTGCAGAGCTCGGCCGTGCCGTCGAAGGACGACGTGCACTTGGCGCCCTCGACGAGGTGCGTGTCGAGCTGCCGCAACGTCGGCACGGGGCCGCCGCAGCCGGGAGTGGCGCAGGTTTGGCCCCAGCCCAATACCCGGGTCGGGGTGCCCGGCGCGGCGGCGCCTCCGACGGTGATCGGCGCCGTCTTCGCGGGCGCGGCGAGGCGGACGAGCGCGATGTCACCCGTCTGCGTCGAGGCGTTGAAGTGCGGGTTGAGCACGATCTCCGCCGGCTGGGCCGTCTCGCCGCCGGAGTCGCTTTCGTTGGTGCCCAAGCGGAACGTGAGCGTCGCCGGGTCCTTTCCGGACACGCAGTGGGCCGCGGTTACCACCCACGTGGGTGCGATCAGCGAGCCGGCACAGAAGAGCGTGCCCGATTCGGTGTGCATCGACACCGCGAACGGGTAGGGCTCGTCGGCGCCGGTCCCGCCGACGATCGCCGGCCCGGCGGTCGCGCTGCCGGCGGCGAGCGCCGCTGCGGTCAATGCCACTGCGGCGAACAACGTGAGCAGCAGCGCGAACAACCGCTTGGGCACCTGGCGACTCCTTGGGGTCAGGGCAGAGGCGGGACGACGTCTTCGTCCTCGCGCACGTCGAGGTTGCCGTCGAAGTTCACGGACGAGTAGGCCCGCAGCTTCTCCAGCCGGTGGTAACCGTCGATCATTCTGACGGTGCCGGACTTGGACCGCATCACGATCGACTGCGTGGTGGCGCCGCCCGCGCGGTAGTGCACGCCGCGCAGCAGGTCTCCGTCGGTGACGCCGGTGGCGCAGAAGAAGATGTTGTCGCCGCGCACGAGGTCGTCGTTGGTGAGCACGCGGTCGAGGTCGTGGCCCGCGGCCAGCGCCTTCTCGCGCTCCAGGTCGTCCTTGGGCCACAGCCGGCCCTGCAGCTCACCGCCGAGGCACTTCATCGCGCACGCGGCGATGATGCCTTCCGGCGTGCCGCCGATGCCGATCAACATGTCGACACCGGTCGTCGGGCGGGCCGCGGCGATGGCGCCGGCGACGTCGCCGTCGGAGATGAACCGGATGCGCGCGCCGGCCTCGCGGATCTCCTTGATGATCTGCTCGTGGCGCGGCCGGTCGAGCACGCACACGGTCACGTCGCCGACGCTGGAGTTCTTGGCCTTCGCCACGCGCCGGATGTTCTCGGCGATCGGCGCGGCCAGGTCCACCTTGCCCGCGGCGTCCGGCCCGACGGCCAGCTTCTCCATGTAGAACACGGCCGACGGGTCGAACATCGCCCCGCGCTCGGCCACGGCCAGCACGGCCAGCGCGTTGGGCATGCCCTTGGCCATCAGGGTGGTGCCGTCGACGGGGTCGACCGCGACGTCGCAGTCGGGGCCGTCGCCGTTGCCCACCTCTTCGCCGTTGAACAGCATGGGCGCTTCGTCCTTCTCGCCCTCGCCGATGACGACGACACCGCGCATCGAGACGGTGGAGACGAGCTGGCGCATCGCGTCGACGGCGGCTCCGTCGCCTCCGATCTTGTCGCCGCGGCCGACCCAACGGCCGGCAGCCATCGCCCCGGCTTCGGTCACGCGGACCAGCTCCATGGCGAGGTTGCGGTCGGGTGCTTCGCGACGTGGGTCACTGGCGGTGCTCATGCGGGCCTCCCGGATCGCGGAATTCGGCGGGAGAACAGTGTCTCAGATGATCGCGTCACCTGAACGATTCAGTCGCGCATGGTGCACATCACTGTGCGTCGTCGGAATTCTCAGTGTTCTCGACGGACGCCAACGCGGCCTCGATCCGCTCGCGCGCGCCCTCCAGGTGGCGTTCGCAGACCTTGGCGAGCTCCTCGCCCTTTTCCCACAACGCTAGTGACTGCTCCAGGGACAGTCCGCCGGCTTCGAGCTCCCTGACCACCTCGACCAGCCGGTCGCGCGCCTGCTCGTAACCGAGTCCGGCGGTTTCGCTGCCTGCTTCGCTCACGCTCGACGCTCTCCGATGTTCCGATGCACAGGGCTGTCCGGGCACAGTACCGCGCTGGTGTCGGTCGGCGCTGGACCGCTACGCCGGCTGGACACGGCCTCCCGCCTGCAGACACCGCTTGAGACCAGGCGCTGGTGCGAGCGGAGCGACTTGTCCCGCATGTGCACGGTGGGTGGTCGGCGGGAAGCCGTACGCGATCCCGGCCGGCGCGTCCGACCACCCGCTGGGCG